>CAVQLI010000013.1:0-306689 GCA_963713345.1 uncultured Actinomycetota bacterium
TGGTGTCCACGTTCACCACCGTGGGCAGCATCGGCGTGCTCGCCAACCACCAGCCGCTGCTGACGCTGCTCGACCCGACGGAGCTGCGGCTCCACAAGGCGGGCGGCGAGGTGCTGCGCTTCGCCCAGGGCGAGGGCTTCCTGCAGACGTCGGGGACCCATGCGCTCGTGCTCGTCGACGAGGTCTTCCCGATCGACCAGCTCGACCAGGGCACGGCTGCGGACCGGCTCGCGAGGCCGAGGAGCGCGTCTCGCAATCCGAAGAGGGCACGGAGGAGCGCCGCCAGGCCGAGCGCGACAAGCGCCGCTACGAGGCGTTCTCCAAGCTGGCCGAAGGCTCCTGAGCCTCCGCTGAGATCAGAGCAACAAAGGGCCCCGCAGTGCGGGGCCCTTTTTCATGCCTTATGGCGGCCGGGGCCTACGGCGTCGTGGTGCTCAGCGTGAACGTGAGCGTCTTGCTGTAGGCGCCGGTGCGCAGCGACTCGGTGCTCGTGATCGGCTGCTTGAAGTGGATCGTGTCGGCCTCGTTGATGGGACCGTCGTAGGTGATGCAGCGTCGTCGGGTTGGCGTTGCCGCCGACGGGCGCGAAGGCCGGGACCGGGGCCGGCCGGCCCGCGGCCGCCGGGCGCGTGCCGGCGATCTGCAGCGGCGAGGCGAGGGCGACGCCGCCGTTGAGCAGATAGCCCGTCTGCGTGGCGCTGCCGTCAGCGACCGAGAGGACCGCGTCCGCCGCGGTCGACAGGATCGTCGCCGTCGCGGTCGTCGTGTTGGCGCTGGCGATGCCCGGAACGAACGGTGCGAACGTGCCGAGGTTGCCGAGCGTCAGGTCGAGCGTCGCGGGAATGCCGGCGGGCCTTCGTCCACGAAGTAGACCGCCTGCTGCTGGGTGCTCGACGTGGCGTCCCGTGCCGTGACGGTGATGTAGTGCTGCCCGACCGTCGCGGTGTTCACCGCTGTGCCGGCTGCGGGCACCGCAGTGCCGGTGGCGTCCTGCGTCGCGCTGCACTCGACGGGCGCGTCGGCGCACGAGTAGAGCGCGTTGACGACCTGACCCTTCTCATAGGTCTTGCCGTTCTCCGGGCTGAGGATCGTGATGGTCGGAGCAGCGACGGCGGACACCAGCACCAACGGCGCGGCCCCCCACGACAACTCCAGCGACAACCTTCCATGGCCTGAACATGAACAGCACCCTCTGCATTTTCGAAGAACTCCCCCGGGACCCCGGCTTCTTTGTAGAAAAGGTCCCCCTCTTTGTCAACCATCCGGCGTCAAAACCGGACGGAAGTGCTACTGAGCGCCCGTCGAAACCACGACGGGCGCCCAGGAGGTTCGCCGGCGGCTGACGGCGTGGTGGTCGAGGCCGCTTGTCGGCCCAGTGACAGCGATCACAAACCGAGCTCGTTGGCACGTGCCCGGGCGCGCAGCTCGGAGCGCGAGCGCACGCCGAGCTTCGTGTAGATGTTGCTGAGGTGGAACTCGACGGTCTTGGTGCTGAGCATCAGCTCTCGGAGACCTCGCGGTTGGTCATGCCGGACACGACCAGCCGTGCGACCGCGAGCTCCTGCGGCGTGAGCGCCGCGTAGTCGCGGCTGCTGCGCGCCGACGGGTGAGAGCCCGCAGGCGGCGAGCTCCTTCTCGCAGCGCCGCAGCGCCGGGCTGCGCCCGCAGCCGGTCAGGCGGCCTGGGCGGCATCAGCACCGCCGACGGCGGCGCGGCGCTCGCCGTCCGGCGGAGCGCCTGGCCGTGGGCGAGCTCGGTCAGCGCGAGCTCGTACGGCATCGCCGAGCGGCTCGACGAGCGCGCGGGTCGCTCGAAGCGCCTCGACGGCCGGCGTCGGGCCGCTGGCGCGCGAACTCGAGCTTCGCGCGGGCGTGCGTGAGCCGCGCGGCGAGCAGCGGGTTCTCGGCGCGCGGGCGAGCGCCAGCGCCGCGTCGATGAACGCCTCCGCGGCGTCGCGGCGACCGGCGTCGACAAGCGCGTGCGCCTTGAGGTGCTGCCACGGCAGGAACGCCGGGTCGTCGACGCCGTCGCGACGCGTCGCCTCCAGCGGCTCGAGCGCGTTCAGCACTCGGCCGGGCGATCCTGGGCGGCGGCGAGGCCGGCGCTCGCGATCACCTCGGCCGCCATGTGGCGTTCGAAGGTCGGCGCCTGGTCGCGGATCGCGCCCACATGGCGCCTCCGCGATCGGCCATCCCCGCGCGCGCCGGGACGAACGTCGCCGACCAGTGCGCCTGCGCCGATGACCCAGCGATCGTCGGACTCGACCGCGAGCGCGATGGCGCGCTCGGCCGAGACGACGGCGTTGTCCCAGTCGCCCGCCAGGTACTCGACGCGGGTGAGCCCGGCCAGCGACAGCGCGGCGACCACGAGCAGGCCCTCGGTCAGGCTCTCGCGGCCGAGCGTCTGAACGGCCGCGCGCGCCGCCGCGAGATCGCCTTCGGCCACAGCAGGTTGCCCTTGATCGCGAGCAGGATGAAGCCGCCCGGCCCGCGGGCGGAGGGATCGTCGAGCCAGCGGTCGAGCGCGGCGTGCGCGTCGGCGCGGCGGCCGAGAAGCTCGAGCCGAGCGCGAGCGATGGCGCGAGAGCAGCCCGTTCGCGGGGTCGTCCGGGGCGAGCGCGATCGCCCGCGCGCCCACTCGATCGCCTCGCGCCACGCAGCCGCGAGCGTGGCCAGGAACGCGCTGCGCTGGGCGATCGTCGCCGCGAGCCGGTCGTCGCCGGCGAGCTCGCGCCCCTCCCAGGCGCGGGTCGAGCAGCCGTTGCG
This sequence comes from uncultured Actinomycetota bacterium, assembly GCA_963713345.1. Classification (GTDB taxonomy): domain Bacteria; phylum Actinomycetota; class Actinomycetes; order Actinomycetales; family Dermatophilaceae; genus Lapillicoccus. The sequence continues at coordinate 2,766 of CAVQLI010000013.1, forward strand.
CCGCGGCGAGGTCGCCGGCGAAGATCGCGAGGTAGGCCAGGACGCTGTCGCGCCGCGGGCCGTCCGCGAAGTGCCGTCTGCTCCGCCAGCCGTCGGGCCGCGGCGCCGTCGCCGGAGTACATCAGTCGCCTCGATCGCCTCCAGCGCGAGCCGCTCGCGCTCGGCCGGACCGGGCTGAGCCGGCTCGCCGCGAGCAGGCTCGTCGATCGCGCTCGCCCAGGCCGCGCGCCATCTCGCCGGCGCTGCGCCTCGAGCTCGGCCAGCAGCGCGCGCGTCGGGCAGCGTCGCGGCCTCCACGCGGTGGCGCAGCGCGGCGCGCGGATCGGTCACGAGCTGCGCCGCGCGCGGCGTTCAGCGCGCGAGCGGCGCGCTGCGGCAACGCTTCGTAGACCGCGGCGCGCGCGAGCGGATGCGTGAACTCGACGACGGCCGCGCCGTCGCTCGAGAGTCGACGAGCCCGGTCTCGAGCGCCGCGTCGATGGCGTCCGAGCGGGGCCTCGAGGCCGGCCAGCTGCCGTCACGAGGTGCAGCGGCGCCTGGACGCCGAGCACCGGCGGCGGCCTCGATCAGCGTCGATCGACGTCGCGGCGCGCAGCGGTCGAGCTGCGTGCGCGGACGAGCTGCGCGTACGACGCGGGACCGGCAGCGGCCGGTCTCGAGCTGCCAGATGTCGTTGCCGGGCAGCTCGTCGAGCACCGCCCGGATGTGCAGCGGGTTGCCGTTGGTGTGCGTCGCGCAGCCGGGCCGCGGCGTCGCCGGTCACGTCGACGCCGAGCGCCGCGCCAGCGCGCGCACGTGCTGGTCGTCCAGCGGCGGGCACGGCAGAACGCGTCCGCGGCCAGCTTCGCGCCACCCCTCGGGCAGCGTCTCGCGGCGCGATGCCGCGCACCGCCAGCGAGGAGCAGCGCCGGGCTGCTCGTCAGCCGGCGCGACGCGAACAGCAGCGCGCGCAGCGACTCCGCGTCGGCCAGGTGCGCGTCGTCGACGACGACGACGGTCGGCGACGTCGTCGGCTCGATCAGCTCGAGCAGCTCCAGCCCGACGGCGACGTGGCTGGCCCGCCGAGCAGCGCGTCCGTGGCGCCGCCGCGCCGAGCGCAGCAGCTGATCGGCGAGCGCGAACTGCAGCTCGGTCTCGGAGTCGTCGCCGCTCGGCGCGCAGCACGCGGGCGTCGATCGAGCTGCGACGAGGAAGCGCTCGATCAGCGCCGTCTTGCCGATGCCGGCCTCACCCTCGACGAGCAGCAGGCGCGAGTGGCCGGACGCCGCGTCGGCGAACGCGGCGTGCAGCGCGGCGAGTTCGTGCTCGCGGTTGATGAAGACCAAGGTGTCGCGCACAGTTCGTTCGAGGACGGCCGCGGCGGTGGATCGCCGCCGCGGCCGTCCTATCGCTTACGGTGTCGTGGTCGACAACGTGAACGTCAGCGTCTTGCTGTAGCTGCCGGTGCGCAGCGCCTGGTTGGCGCCGATGTGCTGCCGGAAGCCGAGCGTTCACGGCGTCGTTGCTCACCGGTCCGGTGTAGGTGAGCAGCGGAGCGGTGCGCCCGCGGTCGTGCTGCAGCGGCGCGAACGCGCCGGTGTTGGCCCGCGCCTGCAGCGGCTCGCTCGAGCGCGAACGCGCCGTTGACCAGGCGGCCGGTCGCGTTCGACGACGGGTCGGCGACCGACAGCGTCGCGTCGCCGGCCGTCGAGATGACGTTGGCGCGTCGTGCTCGCGTCGTAGTTGCGGTCGACGCCGGGCGTGAACGCGCCGAACGACGGCCGGCGTGCCGAGCGACAGCGACAGCGTCGCCGGGACGGTGCCGCCGACGGCCGCCCGGTGCTCGTGCCCTGCAGGAACGTCACGTCGCCGGCGGCGACGTCGTAGACCTGGTAGCCGGCCTCGTAGCGCAGGTAGCGGGCGTCGCCGCTGCCGGTGGCCACGAACGTCTGCGCCGCGCTCTTGGCGGGGACGTAGACCGTCGCCCTGGTGTTGGCGGGGACGGTGACGTCGAACCGCGTGATGCCGGTCGCGTCGCGGCGCCACTCGCTGCGCGCCGTGCCCTGCGGGGTCGTGTAGTGGCCCTTGGCGTGCGTGAGGTCGCCGACCGGGGTCGGCTTGATAGATCAGCTCGCGGTAGGCGACCGAGTTCGGCGCCTGCTTGATGCCGGCGACGCCGGTGTGGAACCACTCCTCGATCTGCAGCAGGATCACGTGGTTCTGCGAGTCGCCGAGCGTCCAGCGCTCGGGCATCGTCGTCATGCCGTCCGGATGCGCGGCGGTCGGCTGCAGCATGAAGCCGTAGCTCGGCCGCGTGTTCTCCTGCATCACGTCCCACAGCACGTCCGAGCGGCCGCCTTCCATCAGCGAGCGCACGAGCGGCCCGAGGCCGACGTGGCCGGCGCTGAAGTGCGGGCCGCCGCCGAACGGCTGGTAGGCGTAGATGTTGTCCACCAGCGCCTGCAGGATCGCGGCGCGATCGGCCTCGGGCGCGAGGCCGGCGTCGAGCGCGATCGCCTGGGCCGCCTGCGTGGCGCCGGTCGTGCCGCCGTTGCCGGCCGCCGTGTAGCGGCGCAGCGTCGTGTTGAAGAAGCGGTTGTTGTACGCGGTCTTGATGTTCGCCGCGAGCTCGCCGTAGGTCGCGGCGTCGGCGGTCGCGGCCGATCAGCGTGGCCATCTCGGACATGTACTTCGCGCGACAGGTAGTAGCCCCAGGTGCCGAACATCTGCTGCGAGGTCTGCTCGCTGGAGACCCAGTCGGCGAGCAGCGCGGTGACGATGTAGGCGTCGGCGCCGGTGCCGGCCTTGCGGCGCGCGACGAAGTCCATGTAGGTCTTCATCTCGTCGAAGTAGTCGCGCATCGTCTGCGTGTCGCCGTAGAGCTTGTGCAGCAGCCACGGGACCTGCACGATCGAGGAGCCCCAGTTGATCTCGTCGCCGAACTGGCCGGAGTAGCCCCAGTCGTAGACCGGCGTCTTGAGCGCGACGTTGCCGGCGTCGGCGCCCTGCTTGGACTGGCCCTCGACGAGCTGGACCTGCATGTTGCGCAGGTAGGCGGCGTAGTCGAAGTTGACGTTCAGCGAGCCGATCGGCTGGACGTAATCGGCGCCGTAGGGCAGCTTCTCGCGGCCCGGGCAGTCCGTGAACGTCGACATCTGGTTGCTCTGCGTCGAGTACACGGACATGCTGTGCAGCCGGTTGATGCGCGCGTTGGAGGTCTCGACGTCACCCGCCTTCGCCACGTCGGCCGACAGCTGCAGGCCGCGGATCAGGTCCGTGGTCGGCGTGAAGCCGGCGGGCAGGCCGGTCACCTGCAGGTACTGCATGGCGAAGTAGTTGAACTGCGGGTGCCACGTCTCGCCGCCCGGCGCGCCGAGCGTCGTGTAGGTGGCGAAGATGTCCGAGCCGCGGCCGCCGACGCCGATCGAGGCCTGGTTGACCGTGCCGTTGGCGTTGAGCGTCTCGCGCCGGCAGCATCTTCACGACCGTGCCGGCGGGGATGCCGGCGGGCAGGTGCAGCTCGGGCCAGCCCGCGAAGTTCTGGCCGAAGTCGAACACCCACACGCCCGGCTGCGGGTTGGTGAGCCTGCACCGGCGTGAACGTCTTCTGGACCTTCACCGGCTCCGCGGTGCGGGCCGCGAGCTTCGTGGTGAGGTTCGGCGCCGGCGCGATGCCGGCGCTGCGCCAGTCCACGGCGCTGCCGTCGCGGCGCTTGGCGGTGGCGCTCAGGTCGGCGCCGGCGTCGGCCGGCTCGCGCCGCGCGTCGTAGTCGGTGCCGCCGAACCAGTGGTCGGTGACCGACGGGCCGAACGCCGCGCGCCAGTCGCGGTTGGTGACGATCGTCTCGCTCGAGCCGTCGGTGTAGGTGATCTCCAGCCGGCCGATCAGCCGCGGCGTGACCTGCGCCCCGGCGCTCGCGTCGAGCGCCGCGAGCGGGTTGCCCGAGCCGGTCACGCTCGCCCCGGCGGCGTGCGCGGCGTCCAGCGCGGGCGTGAACGTGATGCCGGTGCCGGGCGTCGTGACCGCGGTGCCCGCGGCGTAGCGCCTGGGTCAGCGCCGGCTCGAACGTCACGCCCGTGCCCGGCCGGAGTTGCGCACGGCCGCGCCGTACGCGTGCACGACGTGAGCGGCGGGCTGAGGTGATGCCGGTGCCGTGTCGCGCCGGCGGTGCCGACGGCCGAGATCGTGCGCGTCTCGAGGTTGGCGCCGGTGTCGACCGTGATCGTGTCGCCGACGGCGAAGCCGGTGACGCTGGCGACCTTGAGGTTCGACGGGTTCGGCGTCGCCGGCGTCTGGATGTTCTGGTTCCACGGCGCGATGCCGTAGGCGCCCGCGGAGAACGCGGCCGGCCAGGCGGAGTCGTCGAACGCGACCGTGTTCCAGCCCGCGGGCGGCGTCGCCGGCGTGCCCGCGAGCGCCTTCCACGTCGTGTCGGTCACGATCCGCTGGTCGTCGAGTGCGGCACGGCGATCGCGCCGCCGCCGCTGCCGCGCTTGGTGCCGGCGATCGGCGATCACGTTCGTGCCCGCGACCAGCGCGGCTTGAGGTCGACGATCTGCGACGTCTGCCAGGCGTTGTTGCCGGTGCCCGACTGCGCGACCTGCTGGCCGTTGACGTAGGTGACGTGCGAATCGTCGGCGTTGACGCGCAGCTGCGCGACCGCGATCGCCGCCGGGTCGGCGACGTTGAACGTCTTGCGCGATGTAGATCGTGCCGGCGGGCGTCGCGGTGTTGTGGCCGGCGACGTTCCAGATCCAGCTCGCGCCCGTCAGCGCGGGCGGCGGCGGGCGGCGCGTCGCCGCGATCGTGCGCGGCCGCCAGCGTCGTGTTCACGGCCGCGGTGCCGACCGACGGTGATCGTGGCGCTCTGCTGCCCGATCCGCAGCGTGCCGCCGGCGGTTCATGCCCGCGACGCTGTTGACCTTGACGTTGGTGTCACCCGCGGCGGCGGGGAGCGCGAGCGCCGTGTTGTTCGTCGGCGCGGTGCCGATCGACGTGATCGTGCGCGACTCGAGCCGGTCGCCGCCATCGCCGGTGTCGACGTTGATCGTGCCGCCGACGTAGTAGCTCGCGACGCTCGAGACCTTGACGTTCGTGTCGCCCGCGGCCGCGGGCGCGGCGAGCGTGCCGTTGCCGACCGCGGAGCTGCTCCACCACGCGAACGAGTTCGTGCGGTTCACGCCCGCGGCCGGGTTGGCCATCTTGACGTTGTGCGCCGTGCCCTGGCCGAGCTCGACGCCGATCGTGTTCGCGCCGCTGCGCAGCTTGCTCGTGACGTCGTAGGTGCGGTACTCGGCCGACAGCTGGTAGTTCGAGTAGCCCGGCGCGAGCACCTCGTCGGTGAGCTTGGCGCCGTTGATCCGCGCGCTCGAAGAGCCCGAGGCCGCTCATGTACAGGCGGGCGCTGCGACCGGCTTGTCCAGCGCGAAGCCGCGCGCGAAGATCGGCAGCGGCTGCGCGTTCGTGCGCCCGGCGAGCTCGATCCACTTCGCCGAGCCCCAGTCGGACTGCTGCGAGCAGGCCGGTCTCGAACGCCGCGGGCGCGCTCCACGCCGACGCCTCGCCGGCGGCGTCCCACACGCGGACCTGCCAGACGGCCGGCTGGCGCGAGGGCAGCGGACGCACCGCCGTAGACGACGTCGGACGCCTTGTCGGACGCGACCTTGCCCGACTGCCACAGGTACGGGCCCGACGCGAGCTGCGCCTCGGACGCCGCGACGCGGATCTCGTACGCGGACTGCAGCGCCGCGCGGCCCGTGCCGTCGAGTTTCCAGCTGAAGTCCGGCGTGCTGTCGCCGATGCCCAGCGGCTGCGACAGCGCGTTCGTCTTGAGCCCCGCGGGCGCCAGCGCGGCGCGCGCCGGCGCCGCTGACGCCAACAGCACCGCCGCCGCCGCAGCCACTACCGCCGTCGCTCGTCGAGAGCGATGCAATGCGACCATTTTCTCTCCTCACCTTACACGAAAGACCAGTACCGACCAAACCGACTCTATGGATCGACTTCCTCGCTTCGCGCCGGGGAAAATCCCTAGTGTGTGCGACGTGAGGACCCGCTCGAGATCCCGCCGGCAGCCGTGCGATAGCCGGCGGAGATCGCCGGCCGCGGAGCTCGTCGGCGATCACGAGCGACATCTGCGCGACCGGCGCGACGGCATGCTTGCCGTGCGTGGCGAGCTTCGAGGCGTCGAGCAGCAGCACCGCCTCGTCGCGCCTGCTCGATCATCGCGCGCTTGACCGCGGCCTCCAGCCCGTCGGCGTCGGTCAGCGATGCCGTGGCGCGCCACGCCCGGTGGCGCTCAGAAAGACGCGGTCGACGAAGTGCTCGCGGATCATCCGCACCGCCGACGGGCCGACGAAGGACCCGGTCAGCCGGCGGTGCACGCCGCCGATCACGTAGAGCTCGACCTGCGGGTCGTCGGCCGCGGTCAGCACCTGCATCACCGGGCCGCTGTTGGTCAGCACCCGCACCGCACGGCCGCCCTCGCGCGATCCGGCGGGCGAGGAAGTACGCCGTCGACGACGAGTCCAGGAACACCGTCTCGCCGGGCTTGAGCAGCTCGAACGCCGCGTCGGCCAGCCGCAGCTTCGCGTCGGCGGCGACGCCGACGCGCTTGGTGAACGAGTCCTCGGGCGCCGCGATCGACGGCAGCACCGCGCCGCCGTGCGTCCGGCGCGCGCTCCGCGCCGCTCGAGCGCGTCGAGGTCCCGCCGCGCGGTCATCGGCGAGATGCCGAAGCGCGCCTGGAACTCGCTGACGGTGACCGCACCGGCCTCCATCAGCAACGACTTGATCTGCTCCCGGCGCGCTTCGGCGATCATCACGTCACGGCGTCGTCGTCGACAGCGTGAACGTCAGCGACTTGCTGTAGGTGCCGGTGCGCAGCGGGTCGTTGGCGCCGATGCTCTGCTTGAACTCGATCGTCACCGCGTCGTTGGACACCGGCGCCGATCCAGCTCGACGTTCGCTGAACGCCACCTGCAGCGGCTGCGGCAGGGTGAACGCGCCGTTGACCAGATGGCCGGCGGATCGGCTCGACGCTCAACGCCGCGTCGCCCGCCGTCGAGATCACGTTCGCCGCGGTCGACGCCGTGTATCCCTCGCCACGCCCGGCGTGAACGCACCGAACTGCGCCGGCGCGCCGAGCGTCAGGCTCAGCGTCGCCGGGACGCGTGCCGCCGACGGTGCCGCGGCGTGTCGGTGGTCGCGGTGCCGAACGCGAACGTGTGCGTGCCGGTGACGCCGCTGAACTCGACGGCGCCGTCGCGCTCGACGGCCGTCGAGCCGGCGACCGGGGCGGCCGTCCTGCCAGACCACGGTCGCCGTCCATCGCGATCGTGCGCGAGCGGCCGAGCAGCGGCACGCGGACCGTGCCGGACGTGCCCGCCGGAGCGGCGACGGTCAGCGTGAACGAGCGGTTGCCGTCGCCGCGGACCCAGCGCGAGACGAGGCCGCCCTGCGGCGTCGGGAGCGTGCCCTGGGCCCACTCGAGGTCGCCCGGCTGCGGGTCGACGATCCACGTCTTGTAGCCCGCCGTCACCGGCCGCGCGCCCGAGCACGTAGTGGCTCAGGCTCGGAGACCGGACCGCTGGCCCAGCCGTGCGCGAGGCTCGCGTTGGCGTCGACGTCGGTGCCGTCCTGGTTGAGCTTCTCCCACAGCGTGCCCGTGTAGTACGGGCCGCTCTCGTTGGCCATCTGGTCCCACATCAGGTGGATCAGGTCGAGCGCGCCCTTGGTGTCGCCGGCGTGGAAGCGCGCGTCGACCTCCTTGCCCGTGACGAACGGGCTGATGACCGTCGAGTAGTTGGCCTCGGGCGAGTACGGCTGCGGGCCGAACGTCCCCCAGAGGTTGCTGCGCAGCCAGCTCAGGATGCCGGCGCGCGCGCTCGCGGGCGCGATGTCCGACGATGATCGCCTCGGAGTTGGCGTCCTGCGGGACGGCGTTGCCCGAGCGTGGTTGGCGTTGTCGCGGTCGGCGAGCTTGTAGACGCCGCGCGTGGCGTCGAACAGCGTCGCGTTGATGCGCTGCTTGAGGTCGCGCGGCCTGGCGCCGAGCCACGTGGCGGCGTCGGCGGTGTTGCCGAGCTCGCGCGCGAGGTAGGCGGCGTCGGTCAGCGCCTTGTAGTAGATCGCGTTGTACGCGGTCACCGCGCCGGGCTTGCCGCCGTCGTAGAAGTCCCAGTCGCGGCCGTCGCTGCCGGCGTTGGTGATCAGCAGGCCGATGGTGGGATCGACCAGCGAGCGGTTGTAGGCGAGCTGGCGCTGGATGATCTCGTACTGCGCGCGCACGAAGTCGAGGTCGCCCGAGTACAGGTAGTAGCCGGCGCACGCTGAGCACGTGGTACATCGAGTAGCTCGTCGAGTAGAAGCCGCCCGGTCGGCGGCGTCACGCGTCCAGTCCTGGATGTGGCCGAAGATCGAGCCGTTCGCGGCCTGGGTGGCGCCGAAGGCGTGCAGCGAGCCCTTGATGTAGTCCGAGCCCTTGGCGCCGAAGCCGAGGCTCGTGAACATCGTCCGGCCCTGCAGGTCGAGGTCGCCGCTCCACGGCCGGCGGTCGCGCTTGGCGCCGTCGAGGATCACCGGGATCGTCTGGTCCGGGCACGGCGCCGATCGGCACCATGTTCGTGTCGTTGGTGTAGGCGCCCTGGTACCAGATCTTGTTCAGCTTCGTCGTCGCTGGACAGGAAGTGGCCCGCGTAGTCGGCGCGCCGACGCGTTCGGGTGGCGGAAGTGGATCCCGACCGCGCTCAGCTGGAGCGTGCCCGGCGTGGTCAGCGTGAGCGCCTGGAAGCGCTCGCCGCCCTGGATCATGTTGGCGGCGTTGCCGACGCGTGCCCGGCGCGGAGAACGTGAAGTTCTCCGCGCGGCTGCGCGGACACGCCGACGCCGTTGAAGCCGATGCGGTCGCCGGTCATCGTGCCCGGCGTGCCGCGCACGGTGGCGCCCGCGGCCTGCGCGGCGCCCAGCGGCGTGTCGAAGCGTGATGCCCGTGCCGGGCGCGAGCAGCGTGCGCGCCGCTGCGCGTGCGCGGCGGTCAGCGCCGGCGAGAACGTGATGCCGGTGCCGTCGTAGCGCACGGCGGCGCCGCTGGCGGCGTGCGCGTCGGTGAGCGGCGCGGCGAGCGTGAGGCCGGTGCCGTTGGCGCCCGGCGGTGCCGACGGTCTGTGACCTGCACGCTCTGGCCGCCGACGGTGATCGTGCTGTTCGGGACCAGGCCGGTGACGCTCGCGACCTTGATGTTCGTCGCGCCCGCGGCCGCGGCGGCCGAGAGCGTCGTCTCGCGGCCCTGCGTGCCGACGTTGGTGATCGTGAGCGGTCTGCGTCGTCGATGCGCAGCTCGTCACCGGCGGCGAGGCCGGTCGTCGCGGCGACCTTGACGTTGGTGTCGCCCCGGCCGGCGCGGCGCGAACAGCGTCGTCGTGCGCGACTGCGTGCCGATCGCCGTGATCTTCGCCGTCGTCGGAGCCGACCTGGAGCGTGTCGCCGACGATGAAGTTGGTGACGCTCGGGACCTTCACGTTGGTGTCCCCGGCCGGCGCGGGCAGCGCCAGCGTCGTGTTGCCCGGCGTCCACAGGAACTCGCGCGTCTCGCTGTAGGCGGCGCGCAGCGTGACCGACGTCGCCGGTCCGGCGGGCGTGACCGCGCTCGAGATGAAGAACGGCAGGCCGCCGACCTCGCGGCCGTAGTCGAGGATGATCACCGGCGCCGGGCCGGCCCCCGAGTAGGTCAGCGTGGCCGGGCCCTTGGACGGATCGACCAGACCCTCCGCGTTGGTCACGCGCCCGGACGTCGACGTGATGCGGACCGGCTTGGCCGTCGGCGTCCCCGTGCCCGAGGACGTAGCTCTTCCAGCCGGGTTCTCGGCGATCGGCGAACTCGACAGCTCGACCGGGCCCTGGCGCTCGCCGGCGCCGCCGCGACCAGCCCGCCAGCCCGGCCGCCAACCAGGCGGCCGCTGATGAAGCCTTCACAGACTCTCCTCACGTTGTGTTCGGCTGCGATCGAGTTCGACGGCATCACGATCCCGACTCGACCAAAACAGCCCCCAAACGAGGTTGTACACGGCGGCCGCGGCTTCGCGCCGGGGCTTTTCCCTAGTCCCGTCCGGCCGCGGCCCCTAGTGGGCGCGGCCATAAGTACCGCGCATAACCCGACGACATGACCGGTCGTTCCTCCGGTGACCGGTGGGCGCGTGCATACTGGTGGTACGTGGGCGCCCGCCGGGTGCCGGCAGGGGCGGGCGGGGCCCGTCGGAATGCGTGGTACTTGTGGCCGCGTCTACTAGTTTCCGATCGTCTCCAGCTGCGGGACCGTGTCCTCCACGTCGTCACCGGCGAGACGGCCGGCCATGCCCTGCGCGGCGCCGAGCGTCAGCTCGTCCTCGTTGAGCTGGTGGGCGAGCTGTTCGAACGCCTGGCGCAGCTCGTCGGCCTCCCGGACCAGGTTCTGCTCGATGGACCGTGAGCTTGCTCGTGTGGGTGGCCTTCTTCCGAAGCCTTTCGGCCTGCTGGCCTTGATCGCCTCGTCGGCCACCGAGTACACGTCCTTCATCCAGGAGACCCAGCCGTCGACGCCCTTCATCCCGCTGATCGAGCGCAGCTCGACGATCACCGCCTCCTGCGTCTGCGTCTTGTCACCCTCCTGCCACTCGATCAGGTCGGTCTTGTCGCCGAGGCCACCCAGCCCTTGGTACATGTCCTTGGCGAGCGTCGTAGCCTCCCGCATGGCGACCCGGTCGCGCTTGCCCTCCTCGGTCTTCATCGACGGGGGCTTGAACCGGTCGTCGCCGCGCTTGGCGAGGCGCTGCGGGGCTCCGGTGACATAGCCCTGCATCGCCCGGCGCAACGTCTGCTGGTGCTGCTGCGGTACGTCGCTCTTCGCGACCTCGTCCATGTCGTCGAGCAGCGTGTCCGCGGTCAGCGTCCGCGACTCGGCAGAGCAGCGCGGGTTCGCACTCGACCAGCACCTTGTAGCGTTCGTCCGCTACGAACTCCCTGAAGCTCTCGGTCTCGGCGAACCGCATCGGGCTCGTGCCCTGCTCGATCTGATGCTTGGCCCCCTCGTAGCTCATCAGGTCGCGGACAGGCATCTCGCCCAGCCAGTCGCCGACCGTGGTGCCGAGCCGCATCGGGTCGGTGTCGCTCTGCGGGTCCGCGAACGTCTGGCCGAACACCTGGCGCGAGCGGGCAGCTCGCCCTTGTTGGCCTTGTGGTCGACGACGGTGATCCAGTGCTGCATCGCGCCCTGGATCGCCACCCGCGCGCGGAAGGGCACCAGCGAGAACGCACGCGCGAAGTCCGTGCGGCTCATGATCGACGTCGCCGCCTTCGGGAAGGTCTTCTTCGTGCGCTCGTTACCCCCGCGCCATCGCCTGCCCGTGCTGCAGCCAGGCCTCGAGCGTCGGGACGCCGGGCGGGTTCGTCACGAATTCCAGCCCGCGGCTCGTGTCCCCCTGCCATTCCGCCTGCAACTGGAAGCCGCGCCCGTGCGCGACCGGCTCACCCTTCTCCGGCAGCCGCGCCAACGGCTCCAGCTCCTTGCGGCCTTCGACGGGGGCCACGCCGAAGTTCTTGGACTTGAGCTCGATGCCCATGCTGCGCGCGAGGACCGGCCCGAGGGCCGCGCCCGCGCAGCTCCAGCGCGTTGCGCCCGGCGAGCATCCGCGCGAGCGCGGCGTTGCCGACCGAGGACTGCAGCAGCCGCAGCTGCTCTGGAGTAGGCGGGGCCGCCGGCAGAGCCTGGGACGGCGTAGCTCAGACCGCGACCGCCGGGAATCGGACGGCCTCGTCATGACGCGCGATCGTACGCAGGGCCGTGCCCGGAGCGCAACGGGGGAGTTGGCCCCAGCCAGCACACCCAAATCCAGAGCCAGCCGGGATCCTCGATACGGTGCCGCGGACCATGCGGACCTCCCGCACCCCATTCTCGACCTGGGCCGTGCTGTCGGCCACGAAGCCGTGCTTGCGGTAGAACGCGTGTGCGCGGGGGTTCGGGTCGGCCACCCACAGCGCCACCGACTCCTCCGGATCGACGACCGCCTCCAGCAGCGCCGGCCCCACACCCGTGCCGTGATGGGCCGCGTACACATAGAGCACATACAGCTGTCTCGCCCACGCCGCCGCGGCGTCCAAAGGCGGGCCGGACATGGCGATCCCGACCAGCTCGCCATCTCGCTCGGCGACAGCCACGCGGTTCTCGCGATAGCGCTCGTCGGTCAACGCGGCGGTCCAGAACCGCTCCCGAGCAGCCAGGAAGCCTGGGTCATCGAGCACCGCGTCCGACATGAGTCCCCGATATCTCCTGCCAGGAACGCACATTCACGCGCGCCATCTGCGCGACGTCCTCGACCCGAGCCGGGCGAATGGTCGGCGCGGAACTCACCCGCCGAATCGTAGGCCTGGCGGGCAGCGCACGGCAGCGGCGGGCGGCCTTGGCCGTGATGCGACCCTGGGTGGTCTGGGCCAGGTGCGCGCGACGGGCAAGATCGCCCTCAGTGCCCTGGTCTCGGCACCGGGACGCCCCTCCCGCAGGACCGTCATCACACGTTCGGGCACGGTCGAGTATCCCGGCCTGGCGATCGCGCCGGACGGCACCGCCGGCCTGGAACGCGCTGCATCCGCTGCGCAAGCGCATGAGCGAGTTCCGGAGCGAAAGTGGAGCGGGCCGGTCACACGGACACGACCGGGCGTCAGCGCACGCGTGTCGGGCCGGCTCGCGCGCGGTCGGTCGGCGTACGGATCAGGCGGGGCTAGGCGGGCCCGACGACGAGCGTCACGCGCCCGGCGCCCGTCAGCCCGATCCGCACCAGCCGGTCGCCCACCGGCACGTCGCCGACCAGGCACCAGCCGGTGCTGACCGACGCGAGCGCCGCGGCATCCGCCAGCACACGCCCGAGTTCGTCCACCTGCTCGGCCGTTCCCTCGAGCTCCTGCAAGCCGCCCGCGTGCGCCAAGCAGAAGCGCAATCGACCGCTCTCGGTGCGGCGAATGTCGAGCAGCTCCATCGCGCGATGTTACGCGCACCGCACCAGCCGCGCGACTGACCGAACGCACAGCCCGCGCGCAGGCAGAAGTTGCAAAGGCGTAACAGTTCGGCGCGTGCCGTAATTCACGGAAACAGGTTCTTGTTTCGTTGCAGGCCCGCGCGGCATCGTGCGGCCATGCTGAACCGTTGGTCACTTGACCACCTCACAGGTGGTAAACCCACCACTGACCCCGATGTTCTGGTCGCCCAACTCGCGGCGAGCCAGTGGGGGGTGCTCACGGCCGCAGAGCTGCTCGCCTGCGGCCTGACCCGCCGCGAGATCGAGGTGAGGGTGCGGCAGGGACACCTCCACCCCCTTCACCGGGGTGTGTACGCCGTGGGCCACCGCAATGTCACCACGGAAGGCCGCTTTCTCGCCGCGGTGAAGGCCTGCGGCCCCGACGCGGTCCTGAGCCACTTCGCCGCCGCCTGCCTGCACTGCCTGCTGCGCTACGACGGCCGCTTCATCGACGTCACCGCGCCGACCAAGCGCGAAGCCCCGACGATCCGGACGCATCGCAGCGACACGATCGAGCGCGTAATCGTCAAACAGATCCCGGTCACCCCGAAACTCCGCACGGTCATGGACCTTGCGCGCGTCACCGACGAGAGGCCGTCACCCGTGCGCTGCGCGCCGCGAAGTTCACCGAGGCCGAACTCGCGCAACTCCCCACGGGCGGGCGGATCGGCAAGATCCTCAACCTCAGCGCCGCACCCACCGCGAGCCACCCCGAGGACTTCGTGCTCAACCTCGTCCTCCAAGCCGGCCTCGAACATCCCGAGGTCAATCAGCCGCAACGCGTCCCTGGACGGCTCACCATCCCCGACCTGCGCTGGCCCGAGCAGCAACTGATCGTCGAGGTCGACAGCCGCGAATGGCATTCCGACCCGCTCGCCCAGCGCGACGACGCCGACCGTCAAGCCCGGCTGGAAGCCAAGGGTTGGCGGGTGCTCAGAGTGACCACCGCGCAGGCCAAGCAGCACCCGCAACTCACCATCGCCCGGATGCGCGCCGCCGGCGCGCCCGAAGCCGCCTGAGATTGACGGGACGCCGCTTGGAAGATCGCGTGGAGTGGTCTGGTCGACGGCCAGCTGATTCGACGGCCCACGCGTCATCCGGTCCGGGTGATGGCAGCGTCGTGGGCGCCGGGATCATGTCGAGCCATGGCCGACGACGCGCAAACTCGCGACCGATTCCCCTATCCGGAGGGCAGTGTCTCGGTGTCCTCACGGACCACACTCCGCTCGAGGATGCCCGCGAACGGCTCGCGCAGGCGGGGTTCGAGCCTGACAGCTATGAGGTGCTGCACGGCGAGAGCGGTATCAAGCGGGTCGACGTCGCCGGCGAAGCGCACGGGCTGACGGGCACCATCGTCCGCAAGCTCCAGGCCGTGTTAGCGACGATGCCGCCGACGTGCGCGAGTATGCGGACCAGCTTCGCGCCGGCCACTACGTCCTCGGCGTGTGGGTCGGCGACGACGAGGCGGCCAAAGACCGCGCCGCGAACGCCCTCCGCGCCGCCCACGCGCAGGTGCTCAACTACTACGCGGAACACTACGTCGAGGATCTCGACTGATCAGCGTCTACGCGCGAGCGGTTGGTCGGCGGCGGCAATCTCCTGGCGAACGAGTTCGGTGTTGATCGCGATCGCGACCGCGGAGCCTTCGCCCGCGGCGGTGATGACCTGCGCTCGCGGGTTGGCGGCGTTGCCGGCCGCCCAGACGCCGGGCACGCTGGTGCGGCCGTCGGCGTCGGCGCGGACGAACCCGCCCGCGAGCAGCTCGCAGCCGAGCGCTGCGGCGGGCCCGTGGCGTGGCCGCGAAGTGCGGGGCGGATGAAGAGCGCGTCGCGCGCGACGGTGCGACCATCGGCGAGCAGGACGGCTCGCAGGCGGTCATCGGCACGATCAGGCGCTCGACCGCCCCGTCGACGACCGCGATGCCGCGCGCGTCGAGCGTGGCGCGCTCGCGGCGGTGACCGCGAGGGTATGCGTGAAGAGGATCACGTCGTCGGTCCACTGGCGGAGGAGGTGTGCGTGCTCGACGGCCAGGCCGGTCCCGAGCACGCCGATCGGCCGATCGCGCACCTCCCAGCCGTGGCAGTACGGGCAGTGCAGGAGAGTCGCGCCCCCAGCGCTCCCGGCGCCCGTGACTTCCGGCAGCTCGTCGGCGGCGCCGGTCGCGAGCAGCACCTGGCGTGCCTCGAGGTTCCGGCCGCCGGCGAGCCGCAACGCGAAGCCGGCAGTCGCGTCGACACGCGGTCGTAGACGAGCTCGACGCCATAGCGCGCGGACCTCGGCGCGTGCTGCCGCGAGCAGCTCGGCCGGGGGCATCCCGTCGCGCGACAGGAAGCCCTGCATGTGCGCGGCGGGGGCGTTACGCGGCGTGCCGGCGTCGATGACGAGGACCCGGCGGCGGGCGCGGCCGAGCACGAGCGCCGCGCTCAGGCCGGCGGCGCCACCGCCGATGATCGCCACGTCATAGGTGTCGGAATCCATGCGCTCACAGCGTCAACGCCGGCGGTGCGATCGCGAAGGGTTCGTTGCCGTTTCCGGGAACCGCGGGTAGCGTCGCGCCATGGGGCCGTCGCGATCCCGGACGTGCTGGCCGAGGTCGGCCCCCGGCTGCGGCGGCTGCGAGAGCGACGCGAGCTGACGCTGACAGCGCTGGCCGCCAAGACCGGGATCTCCAAGAGCACGCTGTCGCGGCTGGAGAACGGCGCAGCGCAAGCCGAGCCTCGAACTGCTGCTGCCGTTGGCCGAGACCTATCCACCTGCCGCTGGACGAGCTCGTCGGCGCACCGCCGGTCGGCGACCCGCGCGTCCGGACCAGGCCCCGGACCCGCAACGGCCGGCTCGTGTACCCGCTGACGCAGCAGTCGAGCGGCATGGCCGTGTGGAAGGTCGTCATCCCGCCCGAGCGCGAGCGCCGGCTCCGCACCCACGCCGGCTACGAGTGGCTGTACGTGCTCTCGGGCGAGATGCGGCTGATCCTCGGCGAGCACGACATCATGATGCGAGCCGGCGAGGTCGCCGAGTTCGACACCCGGCTGCCGCACTGGTTCGGCCCGGCCGGTGACGAGCCGGTCGAGATCCTCAGCGTGCACGGAAGCCAGGGGCAGCGCATGCAGGTCCGCGCCGCGCCACGCGACGATAGCGACAGCTCCTGCTCGTCGGGCGGGACGAACTGGGAATCTTCTAGGCACCTATGAAGCCAGAGACCTGGGCCATCGTGGGTGGCCGGCCCGAACGCGTGCCCGGCGCACCCCTGAACACCCCGCTCGTCCCCGCATCGAACTTCGTGCTGGGCACCGAGCGCCTCTACAGCCGCACGGAGGCGACCGAGACCTGGGAGGCCTTCGAGGAGGTCCTCGGCGGGCTCGAGGGCGGCCACGCCGTGTCGTTCTCGTCCGGCATGGCGGCGTGCAACGCCGTGCTGAGTCAGCTGCCGACCGGGGCGCACCTCGTCATTCCCGACGACTGCTACCAGGGCGTCGCCGGAATCGCCGAGGCCGGCGCGCGCGACCACGCCTGGCAGGTCGAGCGCGTCCCTGCGCCGGACACGGAGACCTGGATCGCCAAACTGCTCGAGGCCGACCTGGTGTGGCTCGAGTCGCCGACGAACCCGCTGCTCGACGTGGCCGACGTGGCCGCGATCTGCGCCGCGCCCCGCAAGGCTGGGGTGCGCGTGGTCGTCGACAACACGTTCGCGACGCCGCTGCTGCAGCAGCCGCTGTCGCTGGGCGCCGACGTGGTCGTCCACGCCGCGACCAAGTTCCTCGGCGGCCACTCGGACCTGCTGATGGGCGCCGCGGTGGCCAAGGAAGAGGCGCAGCGCGAGCTGCTGATCACGGCGCGCAAGCTCTACGGCGCGACGCCGGGCACGCTGGAGGCGTTCCTGGCCACGCGCGGCGTGCGCACGCTGCCGGTGCGGCTCAAGACGGCGATCGCGAGCGCCGTCGAGCTGGCGGCGCGGCTCGACGCGCACCCGGCGGTGCAGCGGGTGCGCTACCCGGGCTTCGGGGCGGTCGTGAGCTTCGAGCTCGCCGACGCGGAGACCGTCGACCGGGCATGCGCGGCGATCAAGATCATCTGGCACGCCACCAGCCTCGGCGGTGTCGAGACGACGATGGAGCGCCGCAGCGTCCACCCGGGCCAGGAGCACATCCCGGACGGACTGATCCGCATGAGCGTCGGCTGCGAGGACGTCGAGGACCTCTGGGCCGACCTCGAGCAGGCGCTCGGCGCGCGCTGACTCGAAAGTCGCGGCCCTGACCACTGCGTGGGGGCGTAGTCCTTGAGGAAGACGCCGTGGAGGTCCTCGCCGGCCTCGCCCCGCACGATCGGGTCGTAGACGCGCGAAGCGCCGTCGACGAGGTCAAGCGGCGCGTGGAACCCCTCGTCGGCGAGTCGCAGCTTGGTCGTCTGCGGACGTTCGTCGGTGATCCAGCCGGTGTCCACACTCGTCATGAGGATGCCGTCGGTCTCCAGCAGCTCACGCGCGCTCGTGCGCGTGAGCATGTTCAGCGCGGCCTTGGCCATGTTCGTGTGCGGGTGCCCGGGGCCCTTGTAGCCGCGACCGAAGCTGCCCTCCATCGCCGACACGTTGACGATGTAGGTGCGCCGCGCCGGAGACGCCGCCAGCGAGGCGCGCAGCCGGCTGATGAGGACGAACGGAGCCGTCATGTTGCAGAGCTGGACCTCGAGCATCTCGACGGGGTCGACTTCATCGATGCGCTGGGTCCAGCTGTTGTGGTCGACGTCGTCGGGCACCAGGCCGCCGGCGTCCACCGCGGTCGAGCGGGCGGTGAGGGCGAGCGTGGTCACCGGGTGCAGATCGTGGGCGGCACCGAGCTCCAGCACGTGGGGTGCGGCCGGGAGCGCTTCGGCCTCGCCGGCGATCAGCAGCGCGTACGCGCCGGGCGAGCGGCGCACGGTCTGCGCGGCGTTGTTGATGAGGATGTCGAGCGGACCGTCGGCGGCCACCGCGTCGGCCAGCGCCAGGACCTGGCCGGGCTGGCGCAGGTCGATCCCGACGATGTTCAGGCGATCGATCCAATCGGCGCTGTCGGGCATCGACGCGAAGCGGCGCGCCGCGTCCTTCGGGAAGCGGGTCGTGATCGTCGTGTGCGCGCCGTCGCGCAACAGCCGCAGCGCGATGTACATGCCGATCTTCGCGCGCCCGCCGGTGAGCAGCGCGCGTCGCCCGCTGAGATCGGCGCGGGCCTCACGGCGCTCTCGGTTGAGCGCCGCGCAGTCCGGGCAGAGCTGGTGGTAGAAGGCGTCGACCTCGGTGTACTTGCGTTTGCACTGGTAACACGGTCGCGCGCGGATCAGCGTGCCGGCGGTCGCGCCCGCCGCGCTCGTCAGCTCGATGCCGCGCGTCTCGTCGTCGATCCGCCCGGGTGCCGCCGTGGCCGTGGCGGCGAGGACGCCGCGGTCGGCGGCGGCTACCGCCGCTCGGCGCTCGGCGCGGCGCAGCTCCTTCACCGTCTTGAAGATCTTCGCGGTCGCGCGGCGCACCGCCACCGCCTGGGGATGCTCGACCGGGAGTTGTTCGACGCGGGCGAGCACGGCCAGGCACGTCTCGAGGTCGTCGCGGTCGATTTCCGTCACAAGAGGTGGAAACGGTAGAAGACTGGAATTGCGGGCAGGGCGGATTCAGCGGCGCGGGCGCGCCGCGGTCGCCCGGACGTAGCCGACGATCATGGTCAAACCGGCCAGCAGCGCCGGCGCGGCCAGCAGCGCCTCCTCCCGGGGATGCCTGCGACGTGGGCGAGCACCTCAGAGCGTGTGGTCGTACCTGTCGTGCCAGCCGCCCCACGTGTAGGGCGGGGTCTGCGGCCAGTCCTCGGGGGAGTCCTCCCACTCCTCCTGGCGGCCGTATGGGGTGATGTCGAGGAAGCTCCACGCGCTGCGCTCCGGGTAGACGTCCAAGTCCGGATCCATGAAGAACCGGTACACGACGAGCTGGCGGCTGCCGTCGAAGAGGTCGAGCAGCGTGGCATCACCGCCGCCGGGCGCGGTGAAGCGATAGTCCTTCTCCACGCGGATCATCGGCATGCGGCGGCGCTCGGCCGCAAGGGCGTCACGCGCGCGGGTGTGCGCCTTCTCCTGCTTGAGCAGTGACTCGCGCGCGGCGCGCCATTGCTCAGGAGTGACGATGTCGGGTTTGGCGGTGCTCATCGAGCCCTCCGCGTGGTGTCTCGGGCCGCGCCTGTCGTGGCCCTTCACCTGGTGAGCGGAGCCGGTGGGCAGCTTCTCGACAGTGTGCGATAAACTCGAGTCATGACGTCCGCCGTCCCAGGCGCACAAGCGGCCCCGGGCCTGCACTACCGCGGATGCACGTTGTGCCAGGCGATGTGTGGGCTGGAGCTGCGGCACGTGGACGGCGAGGTGGTCTCGATACGCGGCGACGACCACAACGTGTTCTCGCGCGGCCATATCTGCCCGAAGGGCAACGCGCTGCGAGATGTCCACGCCGATGCCGAGCGAATCCGCCTCCCGCTCAGGCGCAATGCGGGCGGATGGGAGCGCGTCGGGTGGGACGAGGCGCTTGACGACATCGCCGCGCGGCTGATCGCCATCCAGCGCGCCCACGGCCGCGACGCGGTGGGCGTCTACGCCGGCAACCCGACCGCCCATCACCTCGGCGCGATGCTGATGATCGGCCCGCTGCTCGCGGCGCTGGGGACGCGTAGACATGGTGCGGCCCTCCGCTTGGAAGGTACGGATTCGGTCCAGGCACTTGCGCTGGAACGGCTCGTCGCCGACGGCGAGCACCTCGTCGACGAGAAGGATCTCCGGGTCGACGTGGACGGCCACGGCGAACGCGAGGCGGACGTACTGGCCGGACGAGTAGAACTTCACCTGGGTGTCGATCTTCTCGGGGATCTCCGAGAACTCGACGATGTCGTCGAAGTGCTTGTCGGTCTGCGCCCTGCTCAGGCCTAGGAGCGACGCGTTGAGGTAGACGTTCTCCCGGCCGGTCAGGTCGCCGTGGAACCCCGCTCCGAGCTCGAGGAGGGCCGCGATCCGGCCTCGGTGACGGACGGACCCGGAGGTCGGCCGGAGGATGCCACCCACGAGCTTGAGAAGGGTGGACTTCCCCGACCCGTTGTGACCGATCAGGCCGACGGTGCTGCCGGTCGGGACGTCGAAGCTCACGTCGTCCAACGCGACGAAGTGCTCCGCGTGCCGTCGCGAGCGGCCGGCGTTGACGAGGCGTTCCTTGAGGGACTTGTCCCGCCTGATCGTGAACTCCTTGGAGACGTGCTCCAGGCGGATGGCGACGTTCCCGCTGTGTGCGGTCACTCAGAGCTCCTGCGCAAAGTTGCCCTGGGCCTTGTCGAACACCTTCATGGCGGCCCAGAGGAGGACGAGGCTCACGACGGCCAGGACACCCAGGCGCAGGGCGAGGTTGCCGTCGTAGAAGAAGGCTGCGCCCTCGGGCGTGTGGCCGGCGGGCCAGAGGGCTCGCTGGAAGGCGAGGACGATGTTGGTCATGGGGTTGGCCATGTAGATCTGGAACAGCCACTCCAGGTCGTGGTCGATGACCAGCTGCTGCCGGACCTTCGTCCAGTCGTACACGATCGGCGTCATCCAGAACCACAGCAGCAACCCGACCTCGACGAGGTACTCGACGTCGCGGAGGTAGACGTTCATCGCCCCGAGCAGCAGCCCGAGTGCGGTAGAGAAGAGCACGAGGACGAGGAGGGCGAGGGGCACCAGATAGAGGTCGGAGAGGGGCGGGAACTGGCGCGTGACGACGTAGGCCCCCACGAGGACGACCACCTGCAGGACCGCGTTGACGAGCGCCGCCCCGACGACCGAGAAGGTCAGCAGCTCCCGGGGGAAGTACACCTTCTTCACTAGACCGGCATTGGAGACGATCGCCCCGGTGGCGCCACCGACGATGTCGGTGAACAGGGTCCACACGAGAAGACCGGTGAACAAGTACACGCCGAAGTCGGGGATGGTGCGTCCGGCTCCGAGGAAGATGCCGATCGCGACGGCGTAGACCAGGAGGTAGAGGAGCGGGCGGACCAGCGTCCACACGAAGCCCAGTGCCGAGTCCTTGTACTTGACCTTGAGCTCTTTGACGATGAGGTTGCGCAGCAGGTCACGGTACGACCAGAGCTCGCGCACGCGCCCCACGAGGCCCTTCGGCGCTGTCGCCGACTCCAGCTCCGCCCAGTCGCTGGTCGGAGGCGGGCTCGCAGGAACGACGGATGAAGTCATGAGGTATGCCTCGTGGACGGGGATCGGGACCGGCGCGTTGGATCGCCGACGTCGGCCGACCGGACGTGGCCGCCGGCCAGTATCGCATAGTCGCACGTCCCTCTCTGCATCCCCGAGGTGGGCTGGACGCCGGGGCCGACGCCGGGCCGTCCCCAAGCGGACCGCCCTCGCATACCGCGGACCCGACGTCGGGTGATGGCCTAGGCTCCTCGACACTTGAGGACCGTCGACCCTGGCGGCGGACCCATCGTTCGGGCCGTCCTGGCGGGAGGAGCTGCAGTGGACGTCCTGGTATGCGGCGCACAGAAGCCGTTCGTCTACGGCGGCGCCGAGCAGCACCAGGAGAACCTCGTCACGGCGTTCCGAGCCGCCGGCCACCAGGCCGAGCTGGTGCGCCTGCCGGTCGCATGGGAGAAGGACCGCCTCTTCGACGCACCGCTCGCCTGGCGCCTCGTGCCCACCGACGCCGACCTGGTGGTGGCCACCAACTTTCCCAGCTACTTCGTCCGGCACCCTCGCAAGGTGGTCTGGCTCTTCCACCAGCACCGCGGCGCGTACGAGCTGGCCGACGAGGGCTTCTCGGACATCGGTATGGACGACGCCTCGTTCGAGGTACAGCGCCGGCTGGCCGAGTGGGACTCGCGGGCGCTCGGCGAGGCGACGAAGCTCTTCACGACGTCGCAGACCGTGGCCGACCGGCTGACGAGGTTCAACGGCCTGACGGGTGAAGCCCTCTACCACCCGCCGCCCCTGGCGGACCGCCTGCGCCCGGGTCCGTCCGGCGACTACCTCTTCTGCGCCACGCGCCTGGAGCACAACAAGCGTCCCGAGAGGGTCATCCAGGCGCCCTGGGCTCCACCAGCGGCGTTCGGGCGGTCATTGCGGGCCGTGGCACCCTCGCAGGGCAGCTGGAGGGGCTCGCGAAGACCGGCGCCGCCGGTCAGGTCGACCTGCTCGGCTACGTCGACGACGACGCGCTCATCGACCTCTACGCGGGGGCGCTCGGCGTGGTTTATGCGCCACTCGACGAGGACTACGGGTACGCGACGCTGCAGGCGTTCCTGGCGGGCAAGCCGGTGATCACCGCCACGGATGCGGGTGGTGTCCTGGAGTTCGTCGAGGACGGTGTGACCGGCTACGTCACCGACGGGAGTCCGGGAGAGCTCGCCGCCGCCGCCGACCGTCTCGCCGCCGACCCCGAGCGCGCCGCCGCGATGGGGGCCGAAGGGCGGCGACGCGTTGAGGGCTTCAACTGGGCCGCGGTGGTCGAACGGCTGGTCGAGGCCGCCGGTGTCTGACCCCCGAGAGCCGCACCTCGGTCTGAGCCTGGGCGTCTCGCCGCCCGCGAACCTCATGAGCCTGATCCAGGAACTCGGCCGGCGGGTCGCCGTCATCGACGCGGGCGACGCAGCGAGCACCGACCCGATCCTGGCCCGGGTCGAGTGGGGCGAGCCGCCGGCGCGGCGAGGCCCACGCAAGGAGGCGTGGTGGGTCGACGAGGCGTCGACGCGACTGTTCGGCGGGCGGATCCCCGACATCGTGCTCTCGGCCGACGCAGACGTCCTCGAGTTCGCCCGGAAGGAGGCTCTCCACGTCCGACTCGTGCCAGGGTCCGAAGTCGAACCCGAGTCCACCCCGGTGCCTCCCTTCGTACGCGACCGCATTCGGCGGTCGCGCGACCTCGGAGACGGCATCGTCGTTCAGGACGCGCTCGGCCGGTTGTCCTGGGACGGCGCCGAAGTCGTCCCCGAGGTCGTCACGACGGCCCTGGCAGCGGCGTCCGCGGCATACCTGGTCCGTCCCGAGACGTTGGTCCGGGCCCTGGCCTGGGGGTGCCCGGTGGTGGCACCGGCCTGGGTCGTCCGGGAGACCGGAGCAGAGGCAGAGGCGGTCGCGGCGGTCGACGACGGGCGCGACCCGGCCGAGCAGTGTGCCGACCTCGCGCGGGACCTTGCCCGCTCGGCACGGCTGAGCCGACAGGGTCGCCTCCGTTACGAACGAGCCCACAGCATCAGCGCGTGCGCCGACGAGGTCATGGCCGCCCTCGGGCTGACTCGCCGGTGGGCCCCGTCCGAGATGGAGACCCAGCTCGCCCTGCTCGACTCACGGCGAGGTGTCGCCCAGGGCGCGCGGTTCGGTGAGATGGTGGCCGGGATCGTAGATGGAAGCCCCACGATGGAGGGCAAGGACCGATGACGCTCCCCTGGCCACTGAGTACGGAGAACACCGCTCGCCTCGTGATCGGACCGTCACCGGTCCTGCACCACGAACCACGAGTGCACGAGTCGTCCGCGAAGCGGATCGCCCAGGCCATCGCCCGCACCAAGGTCGGACGCGTCGCTCGACGCGGGACCGAGGCGATCGTGCGCGCCAGCCTCGCCCCTCAGCTGGAACGACAGGACAACCTCGCGGGTGAGATCCACGACCTGCGCGTGCAGATGCAACGCCTCGGCGACACCCCGAGCTGGTACGCGGAGGGTGCCCGGCGAGACACCAACCTCGAGCTGCTCAAGGCGGAGGTGCGGTCGCTGGAACGCAGTGTCCTCGAGCTCGGTATGCAGCTCGCCCCCGCGACGGGGATCGCGGGCGTCGGCGTGCGCTTCGGCGAGCTGCGCGAGCAGGTGAACGCCATGTCGCGCCGGGCGCAGCAGCTGGACCAGGCGGTTCGACGCCTGACCGAGGGCCAGAGGGACCGGTCGGCTCCCGCTGCCACGAGCGGCGAGCCGACTGCCTCGGCCTCGGAATCGGAGGCATCCTCGATGGATCTCCTCTTCAACTATGTGGCGTTCGAGAGCCGGTTCCGGGGATCCGCCGAGGCGATCCTCGCTATCCAGGCCGAGCGCTACGGAGACCTGCTCGCTGCGCACGCCCCCGTCCTCGACTGGGGCTGCGGCCGCGGAGAGCTGCTCGAGCTCCTGGCCGGACGAGGTGTCCCCGTCGTCGGCGTGGAGATCGACAGCGGCATGGTCTCCGAGGCGCGGGCCCGGGGCCTGACCATCCACCAGCAGGACGCCGTGTCCTACCTCAACACCTGTGAACCGGAGTCGCTCGGCGCCGTCTTCTCGGCGCACGTCGCGGAGCACATCCCCTTCGACGCGCTGCTCGAAGTCGTGCACGCCAGCCTTCGGGCGCTGCGACCGGGCGGAGTGTTCGTGGCGGAGACACCGAACCCGACGTCGCTCATCGTCCCCAGCAACTCGTTCATCCTGGATCCCACCCACTTGCGACCCATCCACCCATCCCTTTTCGCGTTTGCGTGTGAGACGGCGGGGTTCCGCGACGTGCGGCTCCACTTCTACTCTCCCGCCACCGGATACCAGCTGGAGAAGATGGTGGACGACGGGGCCGAGTCGAGTGCTCGCTTCAACGCCGCGGTGGATCGCCTCAACGAGGTGCTGTTCGGGCCGCAGGAGTACGCCGTGATCGCTACCAAGGCGGACGTCGCGCACTGACCTGGGCTTCGTGGCTGCGCGTCGGCCTGGCCCCCGGAGGTGGGGGCGTCGCCGGATGAATACGATGAACGTTCTGCGCGCACAGCAGACATTCACCCACCTAGGAGCCCTGACCTTCCGTGACCGAACTCAACCGCAGCGGGCGGTTGGCCTTCGTGCCCGCACGGTTCGGCGGTGACGTCGGGGGCGGCGCCGAGATCGTGCTGGCTCGCCTGGCGACCGGACTCGCCGACCGAGGGTGGGACGTCGAGATCCTCACGACGACGGCACTCGACCACTACACGTGGGCGGATGCCTTCCCCGCCGGCGAGTCCCGCAGCGAAGGCATGACTGTCCGCCGCTTTCCGGTGGACCAGTCCGGGGGCCAGGAACGAGGAGTCTGGGAGAACCAGATCCTCTCAGGGGTCTCGCTGCCGATCGACGCGCAGCAGCGGTGGATGAACGCCGGCCTCCGGGTGCCCGAGCTCTACCACTACCTGGTGGACCACGCGGAGGAGTATCGGGCCATCGTCTTCGGGCCCTATCCGTTCTGGCCCGCTTACGCCTGCTCGCAGATCGCCCCCGAGCGGACTCTGCTGTGGACCTGCCTGCACGACGAGCCCTACGCCTACCTCGATCTCTTCCAGCCGGTCTTCACGGGGGTCGCGGGCCTGTTCCTGCAGACCGACCCGGAGCATGACCTGCTGCACCGAGTGGTGCAGCGGGGGGCCGCGCCGCACTCCGTGGTGGGGTGCGGGGTGGAGGTACCGGAGAGCTATGACGTCGACGGGTTCCGCGAGCGTCACCAGCTAGCCCGGCCTTTCGTCCTCTACGCCGGGCGGCGTGAGGGGGCTAAGGGGTGGGAGGAGTTCCTCACGGCGTTCGAGGATCTGTCGACCGCGCGTGACGTCGCCTTCGACCTCGTGACCATCGGCGTTGGAGAGGTCTCGGTGCCGAAGGGCTTGGAGGACCGGGTGCACGACCTCGGCTTCCTGCCGAGCGCCGAGCGCGACAACGCGTTCGCGGCCGCGTCGGCGTTCGTCCAGACGTCGCGGTACGAGGCCTTCTCCCGGACCGTCATGGAGGCCTGGCTAGCCGGTACACCCGTCATTGCGAACGCCGGGTCGGACGTGGTGGCGTGGCACTGCGAGCGCTCGGGGGCCGGTCTCGTCTACGCCGACGTCGAGGAGCTGGAACAGTGCCTCGCTTTCGTTGCCGAGGCTCCCGAGGCGGCAGCAGAGCTGGGATCGCGGGGCCGGCCCTATGTGCTCGAGCACTACCAGTGGCCGGCCGTCCTCGACCGGGTCGAGGAGCGCGTTTCTGAGTGGACGGTGGCGCCTCAGCCCAGCCCCGTCGGAGCCTCCTGGTGAGAATTCTCTTCGTCACCCCGTACCCGCCGCTACGGGACGGGATCGCTTCGTATGCGGCGCAGGTGGTTGCGCGGCTGCGTCGCGACGGGGACGACGTGACCGTGCTGTCCCCGGGACCGTCGGCGGCGCATCTGCACCTCGACCTGCTCGGCCCTCGGGGAGCGGCCGCCCTGGCGAAGCGCGTCCGGCAGTTCGACAAGGTGATCGTGCAGTTCCACCCGGACTTCTTCTTCCCGCACCCCTCCACCGACAGCCAGCGCGCAGCGACCGCAGCGGCGCTCGGCCTGGCCTTCCGACTGGCCAAGGACTGCGAGGTGGTCGTCCACGAGATCGACTACCGGATCGGCCGGATGCGCAGCCCGGGTGCTGCCGCCTATCGTGCGATGTGGCGCGGCGCTGATCGCATCTACCTGCACACCGAGTCGGAGCGCCGCGACTTCATCGATGCCTTCGGGACACCGCCCTCGAAGGTCCGGTTGCTGGAGCACGGCGAGTCGTTCGTCCCGAAGACGCGGCACGACCGGCTCTCCGCCCGCCGGACCCTGGGCATCCCCGAGGACGCGACCGTCTTCCTCTCCATCGGGTTCATCCAGCCGCACAAAGGCTTCGACCGCGCCATTCGGGCGTTCCACGGCCTGGGGTCGAGGGGGGCCCGGCTCTACGTCGTCGGTTCCCTGCGCCTCGACGAGGGTGAGTACGCCGCCCACCTCGCCGAGCTCCGGCGGTTGGCCGCGGAGTCACCGGGGGTCGAGGTCCTCCCCGGGTACGTGTCGGACGAGCTCTTCGACCGCTGGATCGTGGCCTCGGACGTGGTGGTGCTGCCGTACCGGCACATCTGGTCGTCGGGCGTGGCCGAACGCGCCGAGATCTACGACCGACCCGTCATCGCCACCGACGTGGGCGGCCTGGCCGAGCAGGTAGGCGACCGCGGCAACGTGACCCTCGTGGGGAGCGACTCGGAGCTGCGAAGGGCGATGCTGGGTCGGGTGGCTGGGGCCGAGCCCGATGTCGAAGATGCGGCCTGGCCGAACCGTGGAGACGACCTGCGCGAACGGGTCCAGGTTGAGGTCGTGGCCAGGGCGGCTCGCCGACGCGGTGCGCCGCTGTCGGCGGCCACGCCCAACCGCTCCTCGTCTGCCGTGCACCGTTCGTTGTCCACATCGGTCCGCTCCCTGCCACCGCTGTCGCCTCCGCCGCCCATCTCGGGGAGGCCGGGCGCGACCCTGGCCAAGCGCACAGTGCAGCGGGCCATCGGATGGATGGTCGACCCGATCTACTGGCAGGTCAACGCACTGCGAGACGCCACCGTGCGAGCCTTGGACCAGACGGACACTCAGATCGACGCTCCTCGTGACGAGTCGCAGGCGCGACGGATCCAGAACGGTTCGCGCGACGGCGTCGCGGCGGAGACTCGGTCGCCGGAGAGTCAGCCGCCGGACACCGAGGCGTAGATCGACCACATGCTGGCCGCGGTCCTGGCCCAGTCGAACTCCTGCGCTCGGAGCCAACCGGCTCGCACCGCATCGTCGCGACGCTGCCCGGGGGCACCGGCACCGGCGAGCGACGCGGCCAGTGCGTCGACGTCACCAACCGGCGTCACGAACGCCGCGCCACCCGACACCTCGGTGAGGGCCGGATCGTCGCTGATCACCACCGGGACGCGGTGGGCCATCGCCTCGAGGACGGGGAACCCGAACCCCTCGGCCCGGCTGGGCATCGCCAGTGCCGTGGCCCCTGCGTAGACCGCGGCCAGGTCGACCTCGGTCAGCCGACCGGTGATGACGACACGATCCGACACCCCGGCGCTCGCCGCGAGATCGGCGACCCGCACGTCCCCCCAGCCGGGGGGACCCACGACCACCAGCCGGGAGCGAGCCAGGTCGGATCGCGCCAGGGCCGCTACCAGCGTGTCCAGACCCTTGCGGGGCTCGGCGGTTCCGACGAAGAGCAGGTAGTCGCCATCGGCCCCCAGTCTCGCGCGGCGCTCAGCCGCATCGTGGGGGGCATCGGTCACCCGCACTCCGGACGGCACCGCGACGACCTCACCGCGCGGAGCGAGGATCTCCCGCACCTGGCGAGCGACCGCGTCCGTCGGGGTCACGATGACTCGGGCCTCCCGGGCGGCGCGGGCCCCCATCCGGCGATGGAACTCGACCCCTCGAGCGGTCAGTGTCTCCGGATGCGTCCAGGGGACAAGGTCGTGCACGGTCACGACGAGTGGGGTGCCCGGGGCCACGGTCGGAACCATCAACGTCGGCGCGTGAACCACCCGTGACCCGGCCAACCGAGGCGGGAGGTTCCGCTCCCACAACCGGGCGAGCACGGGAAGTGGCAGGGACAGCGGCTCCACCGGCACCGCCAGGCTGGCGACGGCAGCACATCCTCGTGGAGCCGTCGCGGCCAGCTGACCGCCGGTCGGAAGGGACGAGACCAACGCCGCTCCGAGCTCTTCAACATACCGACCCGTACCCCCGGGAACCCTGGCGCACAGCTGGGTGGCGACCAGCAGCACCCGGGTCGGCACCGCCGCGCGGGACTCCGCCGGGTCCGCCATCTCCTCACCTCCGCTGTTGTCCGAGGGGCCGGTACTGTGACCGACGGCCCGAACTCTGTCACACACGCCCCGCCCGGGAGGACCGTCATTCACGCTCGGAACGGCGCTCAGTGGGGTTCCGAATGAGGGTCGGCATCGACGCGACTCCACTGTTGGGACCCCTCACCGGGATCGGTACCTACACGAGCCACCTCATCGCCGAACTGGCTGGTACCTCGGACCTCCAGCTGGTGGCGACCGCATTCAGTGCTCGAGGTTCAGGTGACCTGCGTTCCGTGGTGCCGCCTGAAGTGGAGGTGTCCGGTCGGCGGCTGCCCGCTCGTGCTCTGCGTGCCGCCTGGAGCCGGATGGACTGGCCGCCGGTAGAGCTGGCCAGCGGGCGGGTGGACGTCTTCCACGGGACCAACTTCGTGGCGCCGCCGGCCCGTCGGGCCGGATCGGTCGTGACGATCCATGATCTCGCGTACTTGCGCTACCCCCAGGCCGTGAGCCCCGCCTCCCTCGCGTACCGGCAGCTCGTGCCTCGGGCCCTGGCCCGCGGTGCCGTCGTCTGCGCCGTCTCGCACGCGATGGCGGAGGAGATCCTGGAGGCCTATGCCCTCCCCCCCGAGCGCGTGCACGTCACCCCGCTCGGCGTGGACGAGGAGTGGTACTCCGTCCCCCGGGCGGGCGAGCGCCGGTCCGGGATCCCCCGCGACTACGTCGTTGCGGTCGGGACGCTGGAGCCCCGCAAGAACCTCTCGACGTTGCTCGAGGCATACCGGATAGCGAGCGACACCGGCCAGGACCTTCCACCGCTCGTCCTGGTGGGCGGGCAGGGGTGGGGAGACCGCCTCGACCTCGGCGGACTCCCGGACGGCCTGGTGGTGCTCACCGGGCACTTGCCCATCGCGGAGCTGCGCCGCATCGTCGCCGGGGCGCGACTCCTGGCGTTTCCCTCGACCTACGAAGGGTTCGGGCTCCCGCCACTCGAGGCACTGGCCTGTGGCGTCCCCGTCGTCGCGGCCGACCTCCCAGTCACGAGGGAGACGTTGTCGGAACAGGCGGTGTTCGCCGACCCCCGCTCCGCCGAAGCCTTCCTCGACGCGCTGCTCACCGGCCTCGACTCACCCCCCGGGAACAGCGCGACCCGTCGGGAGCGCGCCCGCCGCTACACCTGGCATCGCTGCGCTGCCGACACGGTCAAGGTGTACCGGCAGATGCTGGGCTGACCCGACCCTCGACGACATCGCGGATCGTGGCTGACAGGCCGGCGCGCCAGTGCGGTAACAGCGGGATTCCCGCTGCGACGGTCCGATCGTGCCCGAGCACCGAGTACGCCGGGCGGGGCGCGGCCAGTGAAAAGGCGGCGGCCGTGGTCGGAAGCACTCGCCCAGGATCCAGGCCGAGCTCCTCGAAGACGGCTTGCGCCAGCTCGAACCAGGTCGCCACGCCTTCGCTCGTCGCGTGGTACACGCCGGCCGGTGCCTTGTTCTCGATCAGGTGCGCGACGAATGCGGCAACGTCCCGGGTGGTCGTCGGCTGGCCCTGTTGGTCGGTCACCACGGACACGGTGTCGCGCTGTTGGCTGAGGCGGGCCATCGTCGAGACGAAGCTGCGGCCGCCTGGACCGTAGAGCCACGCCGTGCGGACGATGTAGGCGTCTTCGGCCTCTGCGCGTACCGCCCACTCGCCCGCGGCCTTGGTGCGGCCGTAGGCGGACCGTGGCGCCAGAACGGCGTCCTCGAGGTACGGCGTCGTGCTGGTTCCGTCGAACACGTAGTCCGTGGACAGGTGCAGCATTCGAGCACCATGAGCTCGAGCCGCTCGAGCCAGATGGGCCGCCCCGGTCGCGTTGGTCGCGAACGCCTCGGCCTCGTGCGACTCGGCGTCGTCCACCGCGGTCCACGCGGCGGCGTTCACCACGACGTCATGGCCGCCTACCGCCGCATCGCAGGCGCTCGGTGACGTGATGTCCAGCGTGCGCCGGTCCGCCGCGGTGACGCTGTGGCCGCGTCCCTCGAGCGTCGCCGAGAGGGCGGTTGCCAGCATGCCGGCGCCGCCGGTGACCAGGACCTTCATGGCGGTCAGGGTAATGGGGTGGGTCCGGCAGCAGGCGGGCACCGTCCGCGGGCTGGCCACCGACGCCGTTACGCTGGCCCGTCGTGAAGGGAATCGTGCTGGCCGGCGGATCGGGGACTCGTCTCCATCCGATCACTCGGGCCATCAGCAAGCAGCTGATGCCCGTCTACGACAAGCCGATGGTCTACTACCCGCTGTCGACGTTGATGATGGCCGGTATCCGCGAGATCCTCGTGATCACGACCCCGCACGACGTGGCCCAGTTCGAGCGGCTGCTCGGCGACGGGCGCGCATGGGGGACGGAGATCACCTATGCGGTGCAGCCCTCCCCCGACGGGTTGGCCCAGGCGTTCATCATCGGAGCAGAGTTCATCGGCGACGACAGCGTCGCGCTGGTGCTCGGCGACAACATCTTCTACGGCCGGGGTCTCGGCACGTCGCTACGCGACCTCAACCAGCTCGAGGGCGGCCACGTCTTCGCGTACCACGTCACCGAGCCGTCGGCCTACGGAGTGGTCGAGTTCGACGAGAGCGGGACGGTGATCTCCATCGAGGAGAAGCCGGAGAGGCCCAAGTCGAACTACGCGGTACCTGGCCTGTACTTCTACGACAACGACGTGGTGGAGATCGCCCGGAACCTCAAGCCGAGCGACCGCGGAGAGCTGGAGATCACCGGCGTCAACGACGCCTACCTCTCGCGCCGTGCGCTGACGGTCAGCGTGCTCCCGCGTGGCACCGCGTGGTTCGACACCGGCACCTTCCAAGGGCTGCTCGAGGCGAGTCAGTTCGTCCATGTCATCGAGGCTCGCCAAGGACAGAAGATCGGCTGCATCGAGGAGATCGCCTGGCGCAACGGCTGGGTGACGGACGACGAGTTCGCCGCTCTGGCTGCCCCCTTGATGAAGAGCGGTTACGGGGCCTACCTCCGCGGGCTGTTGGTGGAAGGAAAGGACCTCGGTCTGATGGAGTTCCGAGCGATGGCGATCGAGGGCGCCTGGGAAGTTACTCCGCGCCTGCATCCCGACCCCCGTGGTGTCTTTCTCGAGGGGTTCCGGCGTGACCATCTCGCCAAGGAGATCGGCCACGACCTCCAGGTCCGCCAGACGAACATCTCGGTGTCCGCGGCGGGTGCGCTGCGCGGCGTGCACTTCGCCGACGTACCGCCGTCTCAGGCCAAGTACGTGACGGCCGTCAGCGGCGTGTTCATCGACTTCGTCGTGGACGTCCGCGTCGGTTCGCCGACCTTCGGCAAGTGGGACAGTGTCAGACTCGACACGGTCGACCGCCGCGCGGTGTACCTGTCCGAGGGGCTCGGCCATGCGCTTGCGTGCCTCGAGGACGGGACGGTGACCTACCTCTGTTCGGAGGTCTTCTCTCTGACGAGAGAGCACGCGGTCACGCCGCTCGACCCAGCGCTGGCGCTGCGGTTCCCCAACGGCTTCTCGCCGATCGTCTCGGACAAGGACGCCGCTGCGCCGACCCTCGCTGCGGCCCGCGACCAGGGGCTGTTGCCATCGTTCGCGGACTGCCAGAACTATCGCGCGAGCCTGGGCTGATCCACTGGGCGAAATGGCCGACGACCGGGGTTCCGGCGTAACGAAACGGACATTTCGCGCCTGTCGCGTGTGATGTGTGGGGCTGGTGGGGTCTAGCGTGACTCGAATCGCCCACCACCACGTTCGGGGGAACGCCCATGTTCGTGCGCCGAGCCGCCATCGTCGCGGCTGGTACCGGTCTCCTGCTGGTCCTGCCCGTCGTGCCACCGGTCTGGGCGCAGCCCACCCCGGTCACGCCCGTGGTCCATCGCACGCCGCTGGTCGGGGTTGACGCGGGCGCTCTGGCGGCGACACCACCGGCGCTGGACCCCCAAGGCGTCGCGGCAGCCGACCAGGGCGCGGCGACCGCTGTGGGCCGGGTCGCCGGAACTCGCCGACCGGCCGCCTTCACCGGTGAGCTTCCCGTCGGCCGATTCACCGCTGCGGGCGTGACCTGGTCAGCCGTCGGGGCACCCGCGGACATCGTGGTCCAGGTTCGGATCCGTGAGCGCGGTTCCTGGTCCGACTGGCAGTCCCTGGGGACGGACGACGGACCAGACGGCGGCAGCGTCGACCTCGCTCACGCCGGCACGCGGCGCGGAACGGCGCCGATCGCCTCAGCCTCCGCCGACGCCATCCAGGTCCGCGTGGACACCAGCAGCTCGTCGGCGCCGGGGCAGCTGACGCTCGTCACCGTCGACGCGGGGACTTCTCCCGCGGATGCCAACCCCACAAGCGCCCCATCCTCGTCCGCGCACGGCACTCCAGCCCGCCCGACGATCATCACCCGAGCGCAGTGGGGCGCCGACGAGAACCTACGCGGATGCGATGCGGGGTACTCCAGCTCCATCAAGGTGGGGGTGGTCCACCACACGGTCAACTCCAACGCCT
Source organism: uncultured Actinomycetota bacterium (assembly GCA_963713345.1). GTDB lineage: Bacteria > Actinomycetota > Actinomycetes > Actinomycetales > Dermatophilaceae > Lapillicoccus. The sequence continues at coordinate 35,848 of CAVQLI010000013.1, forward strand.
ACAACCCATCCGACTCGGCAGCGCTGGTGCGGGGTATCTACGCGTACCACGTGCAGGGCAACGGCTGGTGCGACGTCGGCTACCAGTTCCTCGTCGACAAGTACGGGCAGGTGTTCGAGGGTCGAGCTGGCGGGATCGACCGACCCGTCATCGGGGCTCATGCCGGCGGGTTCAACATCGGAACGTTCGGGGTAGCCGGAATCGGCACCTTCGACACGACGAACCCGGTCGCGCCGATGATGGACTCCATCGTCCGCGTCATGGGGTGGAAGCTCGGCATGCACGGCGTGGACCCGAATGGCTCCACCTACCTGATCTCGGCCGGTGGCCCCTACACGCAGTGGACGGCGGGGACGCCGGTCAACCTGCGCAACATCTCCGGGCATCGCGATGTGGACGCCACGGGCTGCCCTGGGAACCTGCTCTACCCGCAGGTCAACAATGTCCGAGGCTCCGCCGCGGTCTATGTCGCGCAGAACGACGTTCGCAAGACCGTTCCGTCGGTGCTCAACCCTGGTGCGTCGGTCGTGTCACCGAATGGTCAATGGCGAACGACGATGCGGGTGGACGGCAACCTCGTGGTGACGAACTCCACCGGCGGTGTGACGTGGCAGTCCAACACCTTCGTCCCGTACAGCTGGCTCGCCGTCCAGAGCGACGGCAACCTCGTCATCTACGAGTCCCTCGACGGCACACCCCTCTGGACGTCCAACTCATGGGGGCCGGGTGGGTCTCGCCTCGACATGCAGGACGACGGCAACCTCGTCCTGTACACCTCAGCAGGCGCGGTGCGGTGGGACGCGAAGGGGAACTCGGGGCACAAGGCGGTCAGCCTGCGGCCCTGGAAGGTCGCCGTCACGCAGCTCGGTCCCGACCAGCGGGCGACGTCGACGGACGGACGGTTCTTCCTCATCATGCAGCTGGACGGCAATCTGGTCCTCTACCGCAGCTCTGGCGGTGTGCTGTGGGCATCCAACACCGGCATCCCAGGCTCCTGGCTGAGCATGCAGGGCGACGGCAACCTCGTGATGTATACGCGGGACAACCGCCCCGTCTGGTCCAGCGACATTCGTAATCCCGGTGCCTACACCGTGTTGCAGAACGACGGGAACGTCGTCGAGTACGACACCGTCGGCAACGCCTTGTGGGACTCCGGCGGCCACACGGGCCACACGGGGAGGAAGTGGCTCTGAGCCCTTACTGCGTCAGCGGGCGAGCGCGTCCAGCCACGCGCAAAGGGCCTCGAGACCTGGCGTGAGCTCGACTTTCGACTGCCAGTCGAGCAGCCGGTGTGCCTCGGAGGCGTCGGCACAGGCATACCGCACGTCGCCGTCGCGGAACTGGCCGGTCACCTCCGGCGGCGGTGCTCCGTACCGGTCCGCGACGAGCCGAGCGACCTCGAGGATGGTGACCGGCACGCCCGACCCCACGTCGAGCGCCACCCCAGGGTCCGAGACGAGGTCACAGGCGGCTGACTCGAGCGCACGCGCGACGTCGTCGACGTGGACGAAGTCCCTGACGATGCGGCCGTCCTCGTACACGGGGATAACCTCACCGGCCGCCGCGAGCCGACCGAAAAGCGGCAGGATCCCCGTGTACGGGTTGTTCGGGGACTGCCCCGCCCCGTAGACGTTCTGCAGCCGCAGGACCACCGGTCGAACGCCAACTGCGAGGCTCCAGGCGCGCAGGACATGCTCCTGGGCCAGTTTCGTCGCCGCGTACACGCTGCTAGGCCGCGGTTCGACCCGCGACGCCGCGGTCGGCACCGGGGTCAGTCCCGGGAAGTCCCACATCCCGGCCGCGAGCATCGCGTGGGAGCGCTGTCCGGGGAGCACGATCGTTCCGGTCGCGTCCCGCCAGGCGCCCTCCCCGTAGACGGCCCGGCTCGATGCGAGGATGACGCGGTCGGGGAGGGCGTCGTGCCGGGTGAGGGCGTCGAGCATCGTTGTCGTGCCAACCACGTTGACCGACGCATGGCGGGACGCCTCGGTGAGCGACTGGGCCGTCCCGGTCTCGGCCGCGAGGTGGACGATCGCCTGAGGTCGGACGTCGTCCAGCAGCGAGTCCCACGAGACCGGGTCGGTCACGTCCGCGACGACCAGCTCGACAGCGTCGTCGAGGGCAGAGGGGCGACCGGTGGTGGAATGGACCTGCGGGTGAAGCGAATCCATCGCGACGACGCGGTCGAACCGCCCCCGAAGTCGTCCCGCCAGAGCGCACCCGATGAAGCCGGCGCCACCCGTGATCAACGCGGTCGTGGGCACAGTTCGCGAGCCTACCGAGTTCGGCTGTCGCACCCGTCATAGGTGCCTCGCGACCGAGATCGCGATCACAGGCGGTGCCGGCCCGCCGGCCGGACCCTACGAGTCGATGACGATGTAGTCGCCGTAGCACTGCACGGCCCCGAAGGTGCTCGTGGCGTCGGAGCTCGGCCAGAACGTGCCCGCGACCATCCACACCTGCACCTTGTCCCGGGTGTTGTTCGGGTCGTACAGCACGACCGACAGCCCGTGGTTCCCCAGGAAGGTCCGGCTCACCTTGAACGTCAGCGAGCCGTGCCCTTCGACCACCGAACCCACGGCGGGGTACTCGTCGCCCGGGAGGAACGGGCCGACCCGGGTGTTGTGCCCGGACCCGTCCGTGGCGAACACGTTGCTCACCACCAGGTCACGGTCGCCGAAGTTCGTGACCTTGAACTCGAAGGTGCTCGAGGTCGTCGTGACGACGGCGGCATCGGTGGTCGGGCGCTCGGTCGAGGATGCGGCCATCGCCGTCCCCGCGCCGGAGAACCCGACCAGGGCTGCCGCGGTGAGGATCGTGCCGATGAGCTTCGTCGTTGTCTTCATGGGTATCGAGCTTCCTGAACCTCTCGCCGGCCGGTCCGGCACCATCGGTTCGTCTTCCTCCACGGTGCCGCGGATCCCGGTGGGGCGGACTCCACCAGGCGGCCCACCACCGGGGGGATCACGGCGTCCCCCGATCGGGCGTAGTGATCGAGCCTGTCCACCCCTCACGCACGGGCGACCTAGAGTGGCCCGGTGCCCCCGCTCGTCGTCGTGACGCCGTACGGGCGAGAGGGCGGGAGCAGCCGGGTCCGTGTCTACGACTGGCTCGACCACCTGGGTCTGGTCGCTGATGTCCACGACTACCGTGGAGGCCCCTCGAACCGACCGAAAACCCTGGTACGTCAACCGTTCTCGACGCTACGAGCCGAGTCCGCGACCCGTTCGGTGGACGTCACCGGTCGCCGCCTGGTGCTCTCCCGGGAGGCCTCCCCGATGAGTGGAGGGAAGCTCGAGGCGCGGCTGCTCAAGGCGGCGAGCCATGGCGTGTACGACGTCGACGACGCGCTGTTCCACGACACCGGCACGGGGGTCCGACGCGCTCTCGGCAAGGCCGCGACGTGGACCCATGCCGTGGCGGCGGCCGATGTCGTCATCGCCGGCAACGAGTACCTCGCCGAGCGGGCATCTCGCACCGCCCGGACCGTCTACGTGATCCCCTCGTGCATCGAACCCCGCGCGTATGCCCCAAGGCTCTCGTACGCCCTCAACGACCCGCCCAGAATCGTCTGGGTCGGGTCACCGGCCTCCGAGGCATACCTGCTCTCCATCGCGCCGAGCCTGATCGAGGTCCACCGCCGGAGCGGTGCGCGGCTGGGCGTCGTCAGCGCGGGGTCCGCCTCACTCGGTCTCCTCGACCCGATGGTGGACCGGGTCCCCTGGTCCCTGGAACATGTCGGGCGGGCCCTCGCCGCAGCCGACGTGGCCATCGGGCCGCTCGTCGACTCCCCGTACGCGCGGGGCCGGTGCGCCTACCAGCTCGTGCAGTATGCGGCGGCCGGGCTCCCGATGGTCGGCTCCCCGGTGGGGGCGAACGTCGCGGCGCTGGAGGCCTTGGCCGGGTTCGGCGAGCGCTCCGAGTCCGGCTGGACGGAGGCGATCATCGGCCTGTTGGCAGCCGGCGACGACGTACGAGCCCGACTGGGCGCCATGGCCCGGCGTGGCGTGGAGCAGCACTACTCGTTCGCCCGCTGGGCCGCGACATGGCGAGCGGCGGTGCTCGGATGACGGCGTCGGCTGGCCAACGGTCGACGGTGGACCCGGTGGTCCTGTCGTTGCCGTTCACCGGCCGCTGGCTGACCCAGAACAGCCCGGCTCGGCGCGTACCGAGCCACGGGACCCACCTGCTCGCCTCGACCTACGCCATCGACTTCGTCGGCGTGGACGACCGCCACCGAACCGCCGGCCGTCGGGACTGGCGGACGCTGCTCGCCACCGAGCCGGTCGAGCGCTACGTCGGGTACGGGCGGGCGATCCTCGCGCCAGGGGACGGTGTCGTCGTGCGGGCGCACGACGGCGAGCGCGACCACGAAGGGCGGCGTTCGCAGCTCGCGTTGGTTCCGTACGCCCTCGGTCAGCCCGCGCGTCTCCGGGCCGGCGTCGAGGCGGTCGCCGGCAACCACGTCGTCGTCGGCCTGCGCGACCGCGAGGCGTTTGTGGCGCTGGTCCATCTGCGGCGCGGGTCGATTCGGGTCGGCGTCGGCGACGAGGTCGTAGCCGGCCAGGTGCTGGCGCAGTGCGGCAACTCGGGCAACTCGACCCAGCCACACGTGCACGTCCAGGTCGCCGACGGACCGGACATGACCGCTGCGCAAGGGCTCCCGATGTCCTTCCGGCCCTTTCGGGAGTGGACCCGCGGGTCGAGCGAGCCGACGCTGCGCGCATCGGGCCTCCCGGCCGAGGGTTCCGTGGTCGAGGGCCTTCGCGTCGACTAGCACGAGATCCTGACGTCGACGGTCCGCTCTTAACCGTCCGGCCGGCTTCACGCCGGCCACCTGTCTTTTGGGGGCTATCCGAAAAAGTGACCCTCCGGAGATCTTGTGGCGTCCGGGGCGTCCCTTTCCTTACCGCAGCGGGTACACACCAGCCCCACTAGGCTATGGGCCCGGTATTTTTGCCAACGGTGGCCAACGACGAAACACCACACGCGTCGCCACGTCACGGGATTCATCGTAGGGCCGGTGACTCAAGGGCTGGCCCATGTCCCCGAACAGCCTCTCAGTCTCTACCCTTTTGGTAGCGACCCGGAGGGCAACGAGTTCTGCGTGGGCTGGCGCGTTCTCCGCGGGCTGCCGCCTCAGCCGTCCATCCGGGTCATCACCTCGTCGTGGAACCGGTGCAGCTGCTCGAGATCCCCGCCAGGGCCCTCCCCCACGGGCCACACGAACATCCACTGCGCCCCGGCGGCGCGGAACGCGGTGACCTTCTCGAGCACGGCCGCACCCGGCCCGAACGCCAACCGCTCACGCAGCTGCTCCACCGGCCGGTGCATCACCGGGGCCAGTCGGTCGGACAGCACCTCGTCGCTCCGGCGGGGGTCGATATGGAACCACATCGTGCCGACGGCGTTCTCGAACGACTCCGGGTCGCGCCCTGCGGTCCCCAACCGCTCCCGCAGGCCGGCCCACGCCCGGCCGAACTCGTCTGGCCCGATGTTGTAGGCGGACGCGAGCCAGCCGTCGCCGAGCCGCGCGACACGTCGCATACCGGCGTCCGATCCCCAGCTACCGACCCACAGCGGTGGGCCGCCCGGCTGCGCCGGTAGCGGGGTCAGCGGCCCGTCGACGGCGTAGAAGGGTCCCTCGAAGGAGTCGCCGCGCAACACCGCCCGGAGGGCACGGACCGCCTCGTCGAAGCGCGGCCAGCGTTCGTCGAACGGCACCCCGACACTGGCGTAGTCGCGGTCCGAGGAACCGGGCGCCAGGCCGGCAACGACTCGGCCACCGGAGAGCACGTCGAGCGTGGCCAACGCCTTGGCCAGCACGGCCGGCCCGCGGACGACGGGATTCGCGGCCGTCGTCACGAGCCGAGCGTTGCCGGAACAGGACACCACCGCGGCAAGCGCCGTCGGGCCGTCCAACCAGGGCGAGCCGAACACGACGTGGTCGTTCGCGCACACCGCCCCGAACCCCAGGCTGGTCGCGGTCTCGACGTAGGTCACGAGGTCCCGGACCGTGTAGGGCGCCGTCCCGAACCCCATCAACGGTAGGTGGACGCCGAACCTCATCCGCCCAGCATGCCGGTCCACGGCTCGGGTCGGGCCGGATGGCGACCCTTCGTGAAATCTGGGTTAACTGCCAGCGGTCGGACAGCGGGGTCCGGCAGGATTGTGCGGTGAGGATCGACCTGAACGTGACGCCGGACGGCGTGGCGTCCCTCGACATCGACGGGACGCCCACTCGGGCGCGCCCGGTGAGTTGGCTGGACGGGATCCACCAGCCCCATCCGCTGGTCTGGCTGTCGCGCGAGCGCCAGTACGACGTCGAGCTCTGGGTCGGCGGGGAGCTCGTGGGATACGTGCCCGGTCCCGACCCCGACATCGAGGCGGCCTACGAGGACGCGGAGCGCCGGATCGCCTGACCCGCGACGGCCGGTCTCCTCTCCGGTTCGTGTGGCCCTGTTCTGGGCCGCCGGGCGGTCAGGTCAGCGGTTCGCTCAGCGGTTCGCTCAGCGGCCGGAGCATCGAGAGGGGAACGACGACGTAGAGTCCCTTGCTGTCCACGACGCTCGCCCGCTCGTGGTCGTCCGACCGCAGCAGGACGACCTTGGCTCCGGCCGCGAGCGAGCCGTCCTCCGACTCGGAGGCGCGAGTTCCCGCATACGAGAACGGTGTTCGGCCCACCGTCTCGTGGGTGAACCGGTTCGGCGGCGGATGGATGAGGCTCTCCGGCGGGACCAGGCTCTCCTTCGGGAGAACCTTGGCCTCGGGTCGGATGAACCCCTCGCTCACGGGTGACGCCTAGACGAGGCTCTCCGGGGGGAGGACGACAGGGAGGTTGGTGAGCACGACACCGTCGGCGAACGGACCGCGCGGCGTGACGAGCCGGCCCTCCTCGGCGAGGGACAGGAGGTCGGGCAGCGTGAAGGGCTCGGCGGCGTTCGGGTCGACGGTGTAGCCGAGATCCTGAAGGCTGCTCACGGTGACCGAGCTCATCGGGTTGCCCGGCGCGGCAATGAATCCCGACATCAGCTCGTTACGGAAGACGGTCTCGCGCCAGTGCCCGCCGGCCGTCCCCGGACCGCCCGTGTTCTCGACGGGGACCCGGACCGCGCGGCTCGCCCCGCGCAGCTTCTTGTATGCGGCCATCGCGGCCTTCCCGGAGAACGTCGGGTTGTCGGTGCCCTCACCCTTGAGCAGTTTTTTGAGCGGCCAGATCGTGCCGATGCCGAGGACATGGCCCATCTCGTGGGTGATGACGTCGTTCAGAGTGCCGTCCGTCTGCATCTTCTTCAGGTCGTCGGTGTCGAACGTCATGATCCCCTTGGCCGGCGTCAACGCCGCCGGTCCTGAGCCTTCTGGTCGGACGTGCGTCGGGCCGGCCTGGCCGAGGATCTTGCCGGGCCCGTCGATGGGACGGCCCTGTGCCTCGATGAGGATGTCGTCGATGACATCGTCGCCGATGCGTACCGGCGGCAGGTCACCGACGATCGCCTTGACCCAGCGGTCGGCGGCCGCGGTGAAAGCCGCCTTCTGGCGCTTGCTCAGTCCACCGAGGAAGCGCACCTCGATGGTGAACGGTGACTCGGTCGCAGCCAGGTCGCGTGCCCGCGCCTTGCCGGCAACCGCCGTGTAAGTCTCGTAGGCCATTCCAGATCCTCCCCTGAAAGGTTCCTGACGGCTGGGCGTCAGGCCGAACATGACGGACGGGGCGTGACGACAACACTGATCGCGGTTCGTCCATGATGCTCCTGTCGCCCGCGCCCGTGGCGGGGTTTGGGGATCCCGGACGCGGGCTACGGTTCTGGGCCTCCGGGTGAGAGGTCTCTGAGTGAAAGGCCTCCTGGTGAGGGGCGAGAGGATGAGGCGTCTCCGGGTGAGCGTCCGCGGGCGAGGGCGCGGTCGTAGCTGCCGGGTGTCCGGTCCCAGACGACCCGGACGCCGGCGTGCCTGCCGGTGTCGCTGCCGGTGTCGCTGCGGTGGTCGGTGTCGGTGGCGCTGTTGGTGAGGGTGGCGGTCAACCGGTCGCGGTGGACGATGGTGTGGTGCCGTTCGCACAGGAGTGTGCCGTTGGTGAGGTTGGTGGGTCCGCCGTCGAGCCAGTGCCACAGGTGGTGGGCGTCGCACCAGGTGGCGGGAGTGGTGCAGCGGGGGAAGGTGCAGTGCCGGTCGCGCAGCCACAGGGCTGTGGTCTGGGCGGAGGTGAAGAACCGCTGGTCTCGTCCCCAGTGCAGGATGTGCCCGTCGGCGGCGCGCACGACCGGGATGACGGTGCCGTCGCAGGCCAGCCGTCGGACGGTCTCGGGGCCGAGGAGGGTGCCGGCGTCGACGCCGCCGACCAGGACACCGGGCCGGGTCCGGTGCTTCACGTCATCCAGGCCGATGGTGACCAGCACGGTGGCCTTGACCCCGGACGGCCGGGCGGCGGTGAGCATCGCGCCGGCGTCGGTCGCGGTCAACGCCGGGGTTAGGGCGGGTGTCAGTGCGACCGCGCGGCGGCAGACCTGGACGAGGGCGTCGCCGCGGCGTTGGTCGATGGTCCGCGGGTCACGGGGGTCGCGTTGCCCGTCGTCGTCGCCGTGGTTGTTGGCGTGCCGGGTCGTTGGCGCGGACAGGACGTTGATGGCGGCTTCGACGACGGCGCGGGCTTCGGGGTTGAGCCGCATCCGGTACTCGGTGATCCCGCCGCCGATGTCGTGCCCACAGGACAGCACGGTCAGCCCGCGGTGCCGGTCCTCCAGGTCCTGCAACCGTTGGCCGAGGCCGTACCGGGCCAGCATGGCCGGCCGGACCCGGCGGACCCCGGCGGTACCGTCGACCTCCCCCATCGCGACCAGCCCGGCGGCGACGGCGTCGACCGCGCCCGGCTCCAGCAGCGGGGCCAGCTGCCGCAGCTCGGAGGCGACCACACAGCCGGCCGACACCGACAGCCGACCCTCCCGCACCGCCACCCGGGCCCCCAGCACGCCGACGCCAGCCGACCTGGGGCGGTCTAGTCGGTGAGCTCGCGACCGCCTTGGCGACCAGGCCGGCGTCGCGGGCGTCCAGGGACGGGCACCGGTCGGCGACCCACTGCTGGGTGGACCCGGCCTGCGACGAGGCGACCTCACCCCGGTCGACGGCGTCCGCGGTGATGGTGAACCGGCCCGCCGCAGCGACCGCCGCCAGCCGGTCCACCACCGTCAGCACCGCGGCCAGGTCGGGTCCGGTCAGCCGGTGCACCCGCGCCGGCAGGTCGGACAGGACCGCGGTGGCCGCGGACAGGACGGCGACCAGCTCGTCGCCGTAGGTCCGCATCCCCGTGTCCATGAGTCAGACCCTAGAACCGACCACCGACAGCCCCACAACGCCGAAACCCGTTCATCCACAACCGAATTCGCGACCACTTATCCACATGGCCTGCTCACTTCGCCCCACCAGTCCCAGCAGGCCCAACGTCACCCGGTCGGGTCGCGCAACGCCAGCAGCTCCAACAGCCGTGCCGCCTCGCGCGCAGCGGCGTCGCGACCGGCGCCCAGGTACCGGCGGGTGTCCACCACGTCGGGATGGGACTCGAGGTACGCCTTCGCCGCCGCGGTGAACACCGCGTTGAGGTGCGTCGCGATGTTGACCTTCCGCATACCAGCCCGTACCGCCGCCACGATGGCGTCGTCGGGCACCCCGGACGAGCCGTGCAGGACCAGCGGAACCGGTACCGCCCCGTGCAGGCGCCCGACAAGGGACAGGTCGAGCTCCGCGGTCCGGCTGGTCATCGCGTGCGACGACCCCACGGCCACCGCCAACGCGTCGACACCGGTCACCGCCACGAACGCCGCTGCCGCCTCCGGTTCCGTCCGTGCCGAGGGCGCGTGGACCCCGTCCTTGCCACCCACCTCACCGAGCTCGGCCTCGACACTGACCCCAGCGGCGTGACAGCGCTCGACGACGGCTCGCGTGACGCGTCGGTTGGTCGCGTCGTCGAGCCGTGACCCGTCGTACATCACGGAGGTGAACCCCAACGACACGGCCTCGTCGACCAGCTCCTCGTCCTCGGCGTGGTCCAGGTGAAGAACGCACAGCGCCGACGAGCGTTCGGCAACAGCCTTGGTGGCCAACGCGATCGGCGCGAGCGCACCGTGGTACCGCACGCAGTTCTCGCTGATCTGGAGGACCACGGGCAGTCCGGTCACCTCGGCGGCCGAGACCAGCGCCTCGGCGTTCTCCAGGTGCACGACGTTGAAGGCCCCCACGGCGCCGCCCTCGCGGTCGGCCTCCGCGAGCACCACGTCCAACCGGACGAGGGTCATGACTCGGTCACCGTCGTGCCCTCGCGCAACCGCACGATGTCCCCCCAGTGCACCGCACCGGCCACCGGCTGGAGCACCGCAGCCCCGGACCAGGCCACCGCGTCCCGAAGGAGGTCCGGCCAGCCGCGCCTCGTCATCAGCCCGGACGCGACCGCCGCTGTCGCTGCGTCGCCGGCCCCGGTCGGGTTCCCGCGCAGCCGCTGACCCGGACGAGCCACGAGGATGCGCCCGTCGCCCAGCATCGCGCGCATACCTTCCGGTCCGGCGGACACGAGAACATTCCGAGCACCCAGCTCCTGCAACGCTTTCACGCCCGCGCGCTCATCGTCGGTGCGGGTCGACGAGAGCAGCTCCGCACGGTTTGGCATGGCGATCTCCGCTCCGGCGGCGCACGCCGCCCGCAGCGCGGACCCCTCCGCATCGACGATCGTCTGGGCGCCCGCGGCGCGAGCGGCCAGGACGACCAGCGCGTACGCGTCCGACTTCACGCTGTGGGGGAGGCTGCCGCACACGGCAACCACCGTCGCCCCCGCGACGACGTGCTGCTGGACTCGGGCGACGACTTCCGCCACCTCGGCCGCGGAGGCCGAGGGGCCGGGCTCGTTGAAGATCGTCGCGTCGCCGGTGTCCTTCGACACGACGTTCACCGTCCGCCGCGACTCGCCGGCTCCCAGGACCACGTCGTGCGCGATGCCGCGAGCCTCCAGATCCGCGGTGATGACCTTGCCGTTCTCCCCGCCGGCCAGCACGAGCGCGACGCACGGGATCCCCACGTCGTGCAGCACCGAGGCAACGTTGACGCCCTTGCCGCCGGCGCGTTCCACGACCGAGCGCACCCGGTGGCTGCCGTTCGGGACCAGGGCGTCGACGGTGTAGGTCTTGTCCAGGGCGGGGTTCAGCGTGACCGTGAGAATCACGTGGCCTCCCAGGCCAGGCAGGCGGCTCCGAGACAGCCCGCCCAGTCGGCCAGGGCAGGCGTCACGATCCGGGCCGGCCGCTGGAACGTGCGCAGCGACTCGATCTCGGCCCGTAACGGGGCGAGCAGCGTGTCCCCGCTCTGGGCGAGGCCGCCGCCCACGAGCACCAGGTCGATACCCGTGAGAGTCAGGGTCGTGTGGACCGCTCGGGCCAGGGCCGAGACGGCTCGCTGCCACACGGCCACCGCAACCGGGTCGCCCTCGACGACGCGTTCCGCGACTGTCTGGGCATCGACGAGTTCGCCCGTACGAGAGGAGTATTCGCGCCCGACCGCCGCAGCGGAGGCGATGACCTCGAGGCAGCCGATGCCCCCGCAGGGACACGGCGGACCGCTCGGATCGACGCTGACGTGACCGAGCTCGCCGGCCCAGCCACCGCCGCTCAGCACGTGGCCGTCGACCATCAGGGCGGCGGCGATGCCGGTGCCGAGGGGTAGGAACAGGGCGTCCCGAGCCCCCACCGCCGCCCCGAGCCGGGCCTCGGCCACCAGCCCCGCGCGCACGTCGTGACCGACGACCACCGGGACCCCGACGGCCTCCTCGACCCGAGAGCGGATCGGGAGGTCCCGCCATCCGTGGTTCACGGACAGGACGCCGATCCCCGTCTCCTCGTCGACCAGACCGGGCACCACGACACCGCAGCCGGCCAGTCGCATACCCGGCGTGGCCGCCACCAGCCGCCCCACGACGGAGGCAACCGTCTCTCCGATGCGTGCTGCGAGGTCGGACGGAGTCGGTTCGACGACGCGGGCGACGACACCGAGGTCGCGGTCGACGAGGGCCGCCTTGGTCCGGGTGCCACCGAGGTCGACCGCCGCGACCACCTCGTGCTCCACCGTGTCGGTCATGGCTGTTCGAGGACCACCGAACGGGTGAGGTGTCGCGGGTGGTCCGGGTCGACGTCGGCCTGGCGGGCCTTGGCGAGGCAGAGCCGGTGCACCCGGACCAGCTCGGCCAGCGGGTCGAGGTCGCGGTGCTCGAAGTGGGCGCCGGTCGCTGCGACCTGCTCGCGCAGGCCGTCCGGGACCGGGCCGAAGGCCCAGGTGGCGCGCCCCGGAGCGGCGATGGCGATCGGCCCGTGGCGGTACTCCATGGCGGGGTACGACTCGGTCCAGAACTGCGCCGACTCGCGCAGCTTGAGCGCGGCCTCCTCCGCGAGTCCCACGCTCCATCCGGTCCCGACGAACGTGACCTGCTCGACGTCGACGAGTCCGGCCAGCGCCGCCTCCTCGGGTTCGGCCAGCACCGCGCGGGCGTCGTCGACGGCCGCGGCGAGGTCCTCCCCGAGCGACGCGCGCAGCAGCGCCAGCGCCGACGTCGCGAACCGGGTCTGGACCACCGACTGCTCGTCCACCTCGGGCAGCAGCACGACCTGGTCGGCGAGCTCGGCGGCCGGGCTGCCGGGCACCGCGGTGACCACGGTCGTCGGAACGCCTCGCTCGCGCAGAGCACGCAGGACCTCGAGCACCTCGGTGGTGGTTCCCGAGCGGGTCAGAGCGAGGACGTGCTCGTATGCGCGCTCCAGCCGGTTCTCGCTGGCCGCGAACGCATCCGTCTCCCCGTGTCCCCCGAACTCGCGCAGCCACGCATACGACTGGGCCATGAAGTACGACGTGCCGCAGCCGACGACGGCGAGGCGAACGCCACGTCGCGGCAGGGCCGACGCCACCTCGTCGAGCCGGGTGACGACCGCCGCCCAGTCGTCGGGCTGACCGGCCACCTCACGGTTCAGGTGGCTGTCGGCCACGAAGGGCATCGGTTCTCCTCGGAACGAGACGGATCGTCAGGGCCAGGTCGGCCGTCGAGCGCGACCACCCTACGGCCCGGCCTCCGCGGGCGGCCCGGCGGACATCCGGAAGTCGTAGGCGTACGGCAGCGCAGCCGTTCGGCGCACCTCTGCCAGCAGGGCATCGTCGACCGCGACCCCACGTCGGCGAGCGATGCGGGCGGCCTCCAGGCGGTACCAGAGGTCGTCGACCGACCTGGAACCCTCTCGCACCCAGGGCATGGTCACCTCGGCAAGGACGTGCTCCGCGCGCTCGACGGCGCCGGTCTCGGCGGCGGCCCGGGCTTCGAGGAACCGGACCAGCGGGTCCTCCATCACCTCCGCCGGCGCTGCCGTCACTGCCTCGAGCGCCTCGGCTGCTCGGTCGTCTCCCAGCAGGGACTCGAGCAGCTCGACGAGCAACGCCGGCTGGTCGGGGGCCAGCGCAACGGCGCGCTGCAGGAGGTCCGACGCGGCTGCGTCGTCGGCGACGACCGCGAGGTCCCGCAGCGCCCACGCGTTGGGCGCCGCGTCGACCGAGCGCTGCCAGGCGGCGGTCGCTCCGTCGAGGTCGCCGGCGTGATGCCGCGCCACGCCTCGGTGCAGCCAGGTCAGCCAGTCGTCGGCCGGCGAGCCCTCCAGCCGATCGGCCCACGCCGGCGCCACCAGGTAGGAGGAGGGCGGCGTGCGGGGGTGGGCCGACGGAAGCCGCCCGGTGTCGAGCAGCTCGACCCAGGCCGCCTGCTCGGGTCCGAGGCTCTCCGCCGGGAACGGGGTCGCCGCCCGGTCGAACCCGCGTTCGTCCCCGCGGTGCCGCCGCTCCAGCGCACCCCAGCCGGAGCCGACATGGAGCAGCTCGGCCGGTGGCTGCCCGGACAGCTCCGCCGCCTCGCCACGACGGTCCGCCAGCCAGGAGTCGGGCACCGACGCGAGCAGTGACCGCTCGACCGCCGACCGAGCCGCTTCCCAGTCCGCGCCGTGCACGACCTCCCGGTCGGTCTGTACCGCACCGTAGGTCTCCACCCAGGACCACTCCGCCCGCGCGGGCATCGCGACGTGCTCCAGCTGGGTTCGCAGCAGGCCGGCCTGGATCTCGAGGTACCGGCCGCCGAGAGGCGAGAGCCACTCCTGCCAGTGCCGTCCACCCGTGCCGCCGCCCCAGACGAAGAGCTTGCGGCCGCGCAGCTCCGGCGTCGAGGACTGGACGAGGCCGAACCCGCTCCCGTCGACCGCCGCTACCCACGGCCGGTGGCCGGCGTCGAGCCGCACGAAGTAGTCGGCGGCACCGGGCGACGCGGCCGGGTAGGTCCGGTCCGTCCCGTCGGCGACCGGCAGGTCCACCATGCCGACGGTCGCCGTCTCGTCGAACCGCCACGCCGCGTCCCCGGGTGCGAGCACCCGCACGTCCTCCGACTCGGGGACCGCGATGTTGGACCACCAGTACATCGGCACCGCATGGTCGTTCGGGTTGACGATGCGGATCGCGACGACGAGCGCGGGCGACCCGTCCGGGAGCCAGCAGTCGACCTGGTAGACGACCTCGCGAACCCGCTCGTACTCCCACATCCGCAGCACCGGCACGCCGCTCGGCCCCTCCACGCGTGCGGCGAAGACCGGCGAACACGTCAGTGGCGTATGCCCGCGGATGCCGATGTTCCACTCGACTCCCCCGGCGAACCAGGCTTCGCGCAGCGCGAGGTTGGCGGGCTGGAAGGCCGGGTTCGCATACAGGAGCTCGCGTCCGCTCGAGAGGTCGACGAGCGAGCGCAGCCGGCCGCCCAGGTCGAGGAGGAACTCGGCGCGTACCCGGTCGTTCTCGAGGACTGCGACCCGATGGTCCCGAGGGACGAGGGTGCGGTCGTACCGGTCCTGGAGGAGGTACGGGAGGAGGCTCGCGACGCGGCCGTGCTCGAGGTTCGCGCGCATCTCGTCGTCGAGGTCGGCGGCCTCGACGTTCGCGTGCAGCTGCGGGGCGCCGGTCAGTGGAGGCAGCGGGTTGACGGGTCCGAGCGACGCACTGGGCAACGAGGTCGTGCCGAGGCGGAGGCTGCTCATTCGGAGGCGGGAGCGAGCCGGCGGGCGACGACGATGAGCATGCGACCTTTCTATCCCAGGGTCAGGCGCAGCCAGCGTGCGAGGTCCGCGAGCTCGGTCCGCACCCCGGACGTCATGGCCGCTGTGAAAGGAACGTCCTCGTGGACGGCGTCGACGCGCAGCACACCCGCCGCGCGGTCGGCGGTGGCGTCGACCTTCCCGACCAGGCGGTCGTGGTGGAGGACGGGAAGCGCCCAGTAGCCCCAGCGCCGGGCCGCGGCCGGCTTGTACATCTCCAGCTGGTAGTCGAACTCGAACAGCTCGACCATCCGCTTGCGGTCGAACACCAGCCGGTCCAGCGGCGACAACAGCGCGGTGCGACCCTCGAACTCGTCGTCGAGCTGCATCGGGTCGACCCGCCAGACGCCCGGAACGCCTTTGACCACAACGGGTTCGCCCGCGCCGCCGACGACGCGTGTGCGGGCGATGCCGAGGGCGCCGAGCAGGCGTTCGTGTCGGAGGTGCACCGCGTCCTCGGCCGGGACCGCGTCGTCATGCGGGAAGACCCGGTCCGCGAGGTCCCACAGCCGCTCCCGGCCTCGACGGCCGGACACCGCCACCTCGCCGCGACGCGCCAGCTGCGTGAGCATCCGGGCGACGTTGCGATGGTCGTTCCAGCCGCTCGACCGCCACGGGACGACGCAGGTGTCAGGGAGGTCGCGCGACGGGAGCGGGCCCGCCGCAGCGAGCCGTTCGAGGATGTCGCGGCGGCAGGCGTCGTTCGCCTCGACCCACGCGACCACGTCCTCCATCCACCCCGGCAGCGGCCCCTCCCCCGGCCAGCCCGCCATCTCCGCCCGGTACAGCGCGAGGTCCTCGCTCGGCCGGATCATCATGTCCAGCTCGACCAGTCGGCGATCGGCCAGCGCGCTCTGCAGGTCGTCCGGCCGGTATGCGGACCCCATCCGGCTCCACAGCACGAGGTCGGCGCTGGGCGCCACGGCCGCCGTCTGGTCCACCTGGAGCAAGGTCAGGGACCAGACGACGTCGAGCAGATCGGTATGCGTGGTGTCGTCGAGCAGCTGGGCGCGGATCGCGATCCGCCGCGCCTGTCGGCGCGAGAGCTCGTGGGTCCGCACGGGTCATGACTACCAGCGACGAAGGACATCAGGGCCGTTGGGCTCGTCGCCGTCGGAACACCCACCAGCCGAGGGCGAGGAGGGCGATGACCCCGGCGATGACCGCGACGACGGCGGGTCCAGGCGGCCCTGCAGTCTGAGGGGTGGCTGCCGGCACCGTCGGGGGCACCGACGTCGGAGTCGTCGGGGGCGTTGTCTGGGGCGTTGTGGGCGTTGTCGAGGGCGCAGTCGTGGTGGCGGGCGTCGCGGTCGGGGAGGCCGCGTTGCCCTGCTGGGTGGTGAACGCGAAGGTGCCGGAGACCGGGTGCCCGTCCGCGGAGGTGACCCGCCACAGCACCGTGTAGCGGCCGGCCGGGCCCGCCCGCACCGGTTGGCGCACCTCCGCGTCGACCAGCTGAGGCTGGCCGTCGGACACCGGTCCGGCGGGCCCTGTCACGACGACCTCGGTCCCGATCGCGAGTGCCGGCTCGTCGAACGTCAGCACGACCATGTCGGGGAGCCGGTCGACGACCGCTCCGTCGGCCGGGTTCGTCGAGCGCAGGACGTCGTGCGCGGAGGCGGGGGCGGCCGTGGCGATCAGCGTCACCACGGTGGCGGCCAGGACGGCGATCAGAACGGTGGCCAGGACCTCCGCGACAGTTCGCGCGGGACGTCGCACAGAGGTCGTCATCGGCGTCCGGTCGGTCGTCATCGGGCTCCGGTCGGTCGTCGCCGTCGAACGGCGAGCACCATCCCGACCACGGCCACGACCAGTGCGGCACCGGCGAGCACCCGGGCCACCGGGTCACTGGTGTCGGCTGCGGCCGACGGCGAGGCCGAAGCGGCCACCGCTGGGACGGCCGTCCCTCCCCCGGTCGGTACAGCCGCCGCTGTGACAACGAGCGCAGGGGCCGGATGTTCCGGTTCCGGGCCACCGGCTGGTGTCGGCTGGTCCCACGCGACGACGGTGCCGTCGGAGTAGGTCTGCGCGGCTGGCAGGAGCACGGTGCCCGCGGCGGGCAGGGGTCCGGCCGAGATGTCGAAGTCCTGGTACTGACCGGGCTCGATCCGGGTTCCGGCCTGGGCCTGCCAGGTGACCGTGCGGGGCGCCTTGGTGACAGTGGTGCCACTGACGGTGACCGGCGCCGGCAGTGGCTGCTCGGTCACGGTGGCGGTCCAGCCGGGCAGCGGCTTGGTGCTGACGTGAAGGAACGGGGCGTCCTGCGGCAACGTGACCTGGACGGTGACAGTGCCGGCCGAGTCCTCCTCGTTCGGCACGCGGAAGGTCAGCTGGCTGAACGACCCGGACTGCGTGGAGTCGGCCTGGACGCGCACGTGGGCCTGGGCGGCCTGGGCGGCGAGCCCCCCGAGCACGACGGCGAGTGCTGCCGCGAGGGCGAAGCGCCGCGCTACGACGGCCGCTGAGAGCGTGGGCGGTGATGGGTGATGAGGCATACGAAGAGGTCCTCTCGGACTGGACACACGACGACGGGACACGACGAGGGGAACTGGCCGGAGGGCTCCGGGCGCGGCATGAACGGCGCGAGGCCGTCCCCGGCCAGAGGGCCGGGCAGCGAAGGCCCGGACAACGAGGTCAGATAGCGAGGAGCGGCGACTCGGGGGGCCCGCGCGGTGCGTCGGGCCGGATCCACCGAGTGGTCGAGCGCGCCGCCTCGCGCTGGAGTACCCAGACCCGTGGCGTGGCACCGATTCGAACCGCCACCGGCACCGCGAGGAACGCCCTGCAGTGTTCGCCACAGCCACGCCTCGCCCCGCGCGAGCACCCATGCCGTCACAGCGGTGGCGGCCAGGTGGGCCAGGAGCATCGGCAGGCTCGGCACGGCCATCGCCACCGAGCCGGTCGTCGCGGCCGAAGGATCGCAGGAGCTCGTCGCGACGTGGTGACCGACGGCCACCAGGCCACACGACGATGCGGGCGCCTCCAGCAGCGAGAGGATGACGTGGAGGACCACCTGGGCCGCCGTCAGCACGCCGAGCAGCGCCGGGAGTCGGCGTCGCCGCGTCGTGAACGCGACCCCGAGCACGCCCAGGAGCGCCGTGAGCATCACGCTGGCCGGCCACCCGGGCAGGCCACCGCCGGCGCCGACGTGGGCGCCGACCGCCAGCCCGTAGGCCGCGATCCCCAGACCGGCCACCCTCGCCAGCCGCCACGGGCCCGCGGTCGGGTCCGTAGGCGGCCGCGTCCCGGCCCGTGCGCTCACGAGCCGATCATGCCAAACCGGCCCACCCGGCATCGCCTGGACGGCTGCCGCGCTCGTCGGACAGGCAGTGGCGTCCGACTGCGCGGCGTGTCGCACCGGTTCGGTCGGCGTGTCACCCGTCACCTCTCGGCACTGCCTGTCCGACGGGCGCGGCCGAGGATCAGCCTCGGGGCGTCAGGCGTCGAGGACCTCGATGGCACGACGCTGGGCCTTGTCGGAGTCCGGGTGCGTGTAGAACGCCAGGTGCGTACCGGTGTCGAGCGAGAGGAGCTCGGCACCGGGGATCTGCGCCGCGGCGAACTCCCCGTGGGAGTAGGGCACGTCGGAGTCCGCCGTCCCGTGGACCACCAGTGTGGGCGCGGTGATCCGCTCCAGCTCGAGCGTCGTGATGTCGTTGAACTGCCGGATGTCGTTGTCGTAGCCGATCCGGCGCTCCGCCGTCTGCTCCGCGGTCAGACCGAGCCCGACCACGAAGTCACGCTTCTCCGGGTTGGCCATGACGTGGGCGACGCGTTCCTTGAGCATCGGCTTGCTGAGCGAGCCCTCGGAGGACAGGACGCCGGTGACGAACTGCTCCGGCTGCTTCGCCGCGAGGTAGCTGAGCAGCTTGTTGCCCGGCCGCGTCTGCAAGAGCAGCCGGTCGATGAACTTCAGCCTCGGCGTGGGGTACGACTCGCTCACCGCGGCGAAGGCGACCAGCGACCGCACCCGCTCGGGGTACCGGACGGCGAGCCGGTATGCCGACGGCCCCCCACCCGACCAGCAGTGGACGCCCACCCGGTCGATCCCCAGCTCGTCGAGCAGTGCGACGAGGAGGTCCGCCTCGGCGTCGATCGACGGAGGGTCGCCCAGCGGGGTGTCCATGTAGCCCGGCCGAGACACGAGGACCGCGGCGAAGTCTGCCTTGGGGAGGAACTGCCCCATGAGGTGAGCGGCGTCGATGCCGCCCGGGCTGCCGTGCAGGACCAGGACCGGAGCTCCGGTGCCGACGACGGCGTACTCGATGCGCCCGCGTGCGGTTCTGGCGACCGTCGACGAGACGCCCAGCGGCATACCGACCTCCTTGTCCTCGGCCGACTGTAACCGAGCGTGGACGCGGCTACTCGCCCTGCGCGAAGGTCTCCTGGATGGTCTGGAGGTCGCGCCGGAGCTGTCGCACGCGGGTCGCACCGAGCGTGTCGGCGAGTCGCTGTTCGAGCTCGGGGACGAGCTCGCGCACGACGGCGTAGACCTCGCGACCCTTGGTCGTCGGGCGCACGAGCTTCGCGCGCCGGTCGTTCGGGTCCGGGATGCGGTCGACGTAGCCGCGCTCCTCGAGATAGGTGACCAGCTCGCCCATCGCCTGTTTCGTCATCTCGGCCCGCTCGGCCAGGGTGCTCACCGTCGTCCCGGACCAGTCGAGGTACTGGAACACCGCGTTGTGCGCCGGCCGGACGTCGGAAAAGCCCCTCTCGGCCAGCCGCGGAACGACGAGCCCGTTGAGCGTTACGAAGGCCTCGCGCAGCAGCACGGCGGTGTTGGTGGTGTGGACGTCGCGGGCAGCTGCGTCGCGCCGCGGAATGGATCTTGCCAATGGACAGGTCTCCTGTCTATTCTGTCGTTATGGACATGCTACCTGTCGATCGTGACCACGCCGAACACCTCATGCTCGGCACCGACGAGATCACCGTGCTCGCCACCGGAGACCAGACCGGTGGGGCCATCCTGGCCGTCGAGATCCGGATGCCTCCCGGCGGGGGGCCGCCGGTGATGCACCGCCATGAGCCGTCCGAGATCTACCGGGTGTCGAGCGGCGAGTTCGCCTTCTACGTGGGCGAACCCGATGGATCCGTCCGTCGCGTCGTCGCCGGCTCCGGAGACGTGGTGACGCTGGCCGGTGGCACGCCGCACACGATCCGCAACGAGGGTGACGAGGACGCCGTCGCGTTCGTCGTCCACTCGCCGGCCGCGGTCATGGAGGGATTCAGCCGAGCCGTCGCGGCGATGGCCGCGGAGTCCCAGGGGTCTCCGCCGAGCATGGCCGACGTCCTCGCTGTCGCGGAGCGACACGGCGTCGAGCTGCTGGGGCCCGTCCCGGCACTCGCATGAGCACCCACATGGGCCGCGTCGCCGTCGTCACGGGCGCGACTGACGGGATCGGTCGCGCGGTCGCGGTTCGCCTTGCCACGCATGGCTTTCGGGTCCTGGCCGTCGGACGGAGCCCGGAACGGGGCGCGTCGCTACTCGCGGAGCTCGCCGCATCCGGACCATCCGTCCCGTATGCGACTCCCCACCGGTTCCTCCGGGCCGACCTCGCGTCGATGGCCGGGACCGCGGCGCTGGCCGATGCGGTCGCTGCGGAGGCCGACCGGGTCGACGCGCTCGTGTGCTGCGCCGGGATCTTCGCACTACGGCCGGAGTGGACCGACGAGGGGTTCGAGCGGACCTTCGCACTGAACTACCTCAGCCGGTTCCTCCTCCTACGGCGGCTGGAACCGTCGCTGCGGCGGGCCCCGTCAGCACGGGTGGTCCTCGTCGCGAACGCCGGCAGGTACCGCGACCGCCTTGATCTCGACGACCCGCACTACCGGCGCGGACGTCCCGGGATGCGTGTGTCGGCCCGAACGCAGTTCGCCAACGACCTCCTCGCCGCCGAGCTCGCCGAGCGGTACCGGGGCAGCTCGGTCGCCGCCACCTGCGTGTTCCCCGGGGTGGTCCGGACCGACGTGTTCCGGCACGGTGTCGGCGTCCCGAGGCCTCTGGCCGCCGTCATGGGGGCGGTGGCGAGACGGGTCGGCCTGACGCCCGAGGCGGCGGCCGACACACCGGCGTGGTTGGCCGACTGGAGGACGCGCGTCAGGTGTCGGAGTCGTTCTTCGGCCCGAACCGCAGCGTGCGACGCATACCGGACCGGGTTCGTCGACCCGACCGGCGCCAGCAGCTGTGGGCGGTCAGCGAACGGCTGACCGCACCGTGGCTGGCGGGGATAGCCGCTGACCGTTGACCGGCTGCCGCCGTCTCAGCCGCCGCGGACCATGGCGACCAGCTCGCGGCGGCTGCGCGTCGAGGTCTTGGCGAACACCGACTTGAGGTGGTCCTGAACCGTGTGCGGCGAGAGGAACATCCGGGCGGCGACCTCCTTGCCGTCCAGTCCGTCGACCACCAGCCCGACGAGCTCGGTCTCCCGCGGAGAGAGCCCGGTGGCCCGGACGAACACGGCCAGCCGGTCGGCCGGGGCGGCGAGCTCGATGGTGACGGCGATCCCTCGCTCCGCTCCGGGACGGCCCCCGATCCGGTCGGCGCGCAACCGGACCCAGCGCCCGCCGTGCAGGTGGACGCGCGAGGACGGCCGGATGCGAGTCGACCCCCGCCTCGACGGCGAGGAGCTGTGCGGCCACGTTGAACGCGCCCGCCGGTATCGGCGACCGGCCGGCCGCCGGTGGGACGAGGAGGCGGAGGTACTCCGTGGTCGGCGGGGTCTGCGCCAGGACGTCGAGGCCCTCGGACAGCATGAGCACGGCGACACCGTCCGGCGCCTCGGTCGGTCGCGCCAGCTCGGCCGGAGGGACGAAGTTCCTCGCCTGCGCCCGGCGTAGCGCTCGGGTGACCGGGCCGGCGCACTCGGTGAGGTAGCGGATCTCACCCGCCGTGAACGGCGGCGCCTCCGCCGACCTCCAGAGGTCGACCCAGCCCCACAGCCCGAACCCGTCCCGGAACACGACGGTGGCGATGTCGCCCACGTCGTAGTGCCGGAGCATCTCCCGCCAGACCAGGCTCTGCCCCAGGTCGCCGCCGGTCGCCTGGGCCAGGGAGGCCGCTCCGGTGAGCGACGTCCATCGGTTCACCGTCGTCCGGTACCTCAGCCCGATCAGTCTCGGCAGCTCGGGCAGGCAACGGACGTCGGCCAGCGGGGCGGAGCCGACCGTCGTCTCGGGGTCGGTCAGCAGCCACGCGTAGTCCTCGAACGGCACCGCCGCCCTCAACGCACTGACCAGCTCGCTGCGCAGCGTCCGCTCGTCGAGGTCGCGCTCGCAGAGGCGCTCGACGGCTGCCGTCCCGGACCGAGGAAGCCCCACGGGTGGATCCTCCCCCACCATGGCGCGCCCGGACTCGTGCGGCAGCGGAAACCCCAGAAACCTGGGATGGGCCGAGACACCGGGCATGCCTAGCGTCGAGCGCATGACGACGACGCTGCACATCGAACACCCCATCCACGACTTCGCCATGTGGAAGACCGCCTTCGACCGCATGGGCGACGCCCGCGACCGCGCCGGCGTTCTCTCGGCCCGGATCGCGCAGCCGGTCGACGACGCGCACTACGTCGTCGTCGACCTGGACTTCGCCGACGCCGAACGGGCGACCGCCTTTCTCGGCTTCCTCCGGGCCAGCGTCTGGAGCACGCCGGAGCGCTCGCCAGCCCTGGCCGGCGACATCACGACGCGAATCCTCGAACCCGCGCGGCCCTGAGCCCGGTCAGACCGCCTCGAGGTGCAACAGCACGAGCGTCGCCGGGTGCAGGTGGGGCGCCTGGATCCCGTGCTGTGACAGGACCCGCCCGGGCAGCAGCACGCCCGGCCCCTCCGGTGCCGCTTCGGCGGCCCACGGCGGCAGCACTCGGGTCGGGGTGAGCCGGTGTCCGGGGGCCTGGAGCCGCAACCGGTAGGTGCGGTCCGGGTCCAGCCCCGGCAGCCGCACGAGTCCCGGCGGCTGCGTCAGACCGGTCTGCATCGCCACGACGGCGAACAGCGCCTCGCCGCCGTCCGGCGCCACGACGCCGTGTACCCAGAGCGCCGGGTCAGGATGGTCGGCGCGCACGGTCCGCCCGGTGTGGACCAGGCCCCTCACGCTCTTGGCCAGTGCGACCCATTCCGTGAGCTCGACCAGCTCGGCCTCCGACATCGCCGTGAGGTCGAGCTCCATGCCGAAGTGGCCGAACAACGCCGTGCCGGCGGCGAAGGCGACGGTATGCGTGCGGTGCGTCGTGTGCGCGTGCGCAGCTCCGACGTGGGCGCCGAGCAGCTCGGGCGGGACGAGCAGCGCGGTCCAGCGCTGGATCTGCTGTCGTTCGAGCGGGTCGTTGCTGTCGCTGGTCCAGACGCGGTCGGTGCGCTCGAGGATGCCGAGGTCGATGCGGCCGCCGCCGCCGGCGCAGCTCTCGATCTCGACGCCGGGGTGCCGACGGCGGAGCTCGTCGAGCAGGGCGTACAGGGCCTCGGTGCTGCGGTGCACGTCCGCCTCGCCGCCGGGGCTCCGGCCACCGTCGACGACGTCGCGGTTGTTGTCCCACTTGAGGTAGGCGATGGGGTACTCGGTGAGCAGCGCGTCGAGCCGCTCGAGGAGGTACGCCGCGACCTCCGGGTTGCCGAGGTCCAGGAGCTGTTCCAGCCGGGCGAGGGGCGGCAGCCGACCTCCGGTCGCGAGGACCCAGTCCGGGTGGGCGCGTGCGAGGTCGGAGTCGGGGTTGACCGCCTCGGGCTCGACCCACAGTCCGAACTCCATCCCCAGCGACCGGACGTGGTCCACCAAGGGGGCGAGTCCGTCCGGCCAGACGTCCTCGTCGACGTACCAGTCCCCGAGTCCGGCCGACTCGCCCCGCCGCCCGCGGAACCAGCCGTCGTCCAGCACGAACCGCTCGGTTCCGACGGCGGCCGCGCGGTCCGCGAGCGCCCGGAGGGTGTCGAGGTCCTGGTCGAAGTAGACCGCCTCCCAGGTGTTGAGGATGACCGGCCGCGGAGTGGTGGGGTGGCTCGGTCGTGCCCGCAGCCAGTCGTGGATGCGCCCGGACAGCTCGTCCAGGCCCGACGCTCCGTAGGCGCCGACCACCCACGGGCTCGTGTACGTCTCATCCGGCGCGAGGCGCACCTCGCCCGGCATCAGCAGCTCTCCTCCACCGAGACGGCGTGCCCGCCCGTGGGCAGACGCTCCGCGTAGACCCGGTGGTTGCCGCTCCACGCGACGTGCAGCCCCCACACCTCGCCGGACCGGAACCCGAACCCGCTCGCTCCGGCGACGAGCAGCAGCGAGGCGTCGTGGCCGCCGTGACCGCGTCGGCTCTCCCGCAGCCGGGTGCCGACGTGGAACGGCTGCCGCTGGGGCGCGCGCTCCCGGAGGTGCCGCCCGGCGAGGTCGAGCAGCTCGTCCGCGACCGGTGGCACGGGCAGCGCGACGTGCACCGCTTCCACCCAGTAGGGCTCGGAGGTATGCGTGTTGGTCAGGCCGGCCCGGACGCGCACAAGACCCGAGGGAGTGAGCTCGACCTCGACGACGACATCGAGGGCCGCGTCCGCGTCGGTCCCTCGGACAACGAGGGCCTGAGACCCGACCGGCCGTTCGACACCGTTCACGGTGAACAGCGGCGACCAGCCACGGCCATCGCGATGGCCGGTGACTCCCGGCCAGCCCGCATACCCGAGCCCGTGCTCGGGAAGGATGGCCGCGGGGACCGGGTCGTCGTTGACGTACGACGTCACCTGGGCGACCGAGACGACGGCGAGCTCGCGCAGCGCGTCCTCCGACAGCTCGCCGAGATCGGCGCCCCAGTAGAGAATTCGCGGGAGTCCGACCACGGCGTCAGCGGCGATGACGACGCTGACGCCCCCGGCGCGGAGGTGGTGGAGCTGAGGTCCGGCGGGGCCGGGGTCGCCGTTCACAGGGCACATCGTGCCGTAGTCACCCCGGCACGGAGACGGTCATCCGCAGACCGTGCGGCTCGACCGGCGTGGCGACGAGGCCTCCACCGACCGCCTCGACCCGCAGCCGCTGCGACGCCAGGCCGATGTGGCCCGCGGCCAGCCGCTCATCGGCTCGGGTCTCGTCGAAACCGGTGCCGTCGTCGGTGACGCTGGCGACGATCCGGTCGTCGCGCGCCTCGAGCTCGACGGCGACGGAGGTCGCCCCGGAGTGCTTGACGACGTTCGTCACGAGCTCCCGGAGCGCCGCGAAGACGACCCGGTCGGCCTCGGTGGCCGGGCGCACGGGCATACCCTCCGCCCGCAGGTCGACCTGGTAGCCCCGTTGCCGCAGACCTTCGGCGAGGTCCTCGGCGGCCCGGACCAGGCCGGCGTGGTCCAGCACCGCGGGATGAAGCTCGCTGACCGTCCGCCGCAGCAGACCGGCCGAGGTGGTCAGGGCGTGGTCGACGCGCTCCACGGCGTCGGGGTCGCCGTCGCGCACGTCCTCCAGGTCCATCCGGGCGGCCAGGACATACTGCAGCGCACCGTCGTGCAGCGCTTCGGACAGCTGGCGGCGCTCGCGCTCCTCGACGTCGGTCAGCTCGGCCAGCAGGCCGGCTCGCGCGATCGCCAGGGTGGCGATCTCCATGACACGGGACCGCTGGATCCGGGAGAGCGCGATGGACCCGAGGCAGACGCCGATGAGAACCAGCACCCGCAGGGCCAGCGACTCCCACGGCTCGCCGTTGGCCTCCCGCGTGCTCACGCTGGACAGGAGGTAGACCCCGACGGTCGGGACGGCCATCACCACCCCCACCCGCGGGCTGAGCTGGGTGGCGGCGAGGATCGGCAGCAGGAAGAAGCCGTTGACGACCACGTAGGCGGTCCAGCTGTCGTCCGCGGAGAAGCCCGCGAGCAGGGTGACGGTGCCGAGCACAACGATGTCGAGGACGAGCGGGACCCAGCCGAGGTCCCGCCCGCCCGGTCGCCGCCGGACGGTCCACGGCATGGTCAGGGCCCAGAGGACGGGGTAGGCCACCGCGATCGCGTAGCACCAGCCGGCCTGGTCGGTGGGCGGTACGAGCAGCAGGCAGGCCCAGACGAAGACGATCACGCCGACGCGCAACCCGGCCTGGAGGCGCGCACCCCGCGCGGCGTGGGTCACCATCACCTCCGCGACGACGTCCTGGACGCGCGCCACACCGGCGGCGGTCTCACTCATCGGCACCTCCGGGACGGGTCAGGCAACTATTGTCGTGGTCGCCGGCTCAACAGCCGGGAAGGAGTCGCGTCGTGGTCTCGTCGGATGTTCGCGTGCGGGTCGTCGTCATCGACGACCATCCGTTCTTCCGCGACGGCCTGACCCGCGGCCTGACCAACAGCGGCCGGATCGAGGTCGTCGGCGAGGCCGAGAACGGCCGCGACGGCCTGGAGGTCATCGCCCAGCTGAAGCCGGACGTCGCGGTGGTCGACTACCAGATGCCCGACCTCGACGGGCTACAGGTCCTCTCCGCGGTGGTGCGTGACGGGCTGCCGACCCGAATTCTCATGCTGTCGGCGCTGGTCGAGGGCAGCATCGTGTATGCGGCGGTGGAGGCCGGTGCCGCGGGGTACCTCTCGAAGGACGCCCGCCGTCAGGAGATCGTCGAGGCGGTCATCGCGGTGAGCAAGGGCCGCACGGTCGTGCCCCCCGAGCTGGCCGCCGGGCTGGTCAACCAGATCCGGATGCGGGCCGAGCCGAACCGGCCGGTGCTCAGCCCGCGCGAGCTCGAGGTGCTCCGGGGGTTCGCCCGTGGGCTGTCGATCCCCGAGCTGGGCCGGGAGCTGTTCCTCGGGTCGAGCACCGTGAAGACCCACGCGTCGCGGCTCTACCAGAAGCTCGGCGTCTCGGACCGCGCCGCGGCCGTGGCCGAGGGCATGCGCCAGGGCCTCGTCGAGTAGGCACGACCCGCGCTCAGGCGGCCTGACGCACCGCCTCCGCCACTGCCGGCGCGACCCCCGGGTGGAAGACGCTCGGGACGATCTCGTCGGCGGTCGGGTGCTCGACGAGGGCGGCGATCGCGTATGCGGCGGCGAGCTTCATCTCCTCGGTCACCTGGCGGGCGCCGCAGTCCAGGGCGCCGCGGAAGATCCCCGGGAAGGCCAGCACGTTGTTGATCTGGTTCGGGAAGTCGGAGCGGCCGGTGGCCACGACGCGGGCGTACCGGTGGGCGACGGTCGGGTGGACCTCGGGGTCCGGGTTGGCCAGGGCGAAGATCATCGCGTCCGGCGCCATCCGGGCGAGGGCGCTCTCCGGGATGGTGCCGCCGGAGACGCCGACCAGGACGTCGGCACCGACCAGGGCCTCGGCGATCCCGCCGGCGACCCCGCGCCGGTTCGTCAGCGCGGCCAGCTCCTGCTTGTGCGGCGGCAGCGCGGCGCGTCCGGCGTGGAGGGTGCCGACCGAGTCGACCACGACGACGTTCCCGACGCCGGCGAGCAGCAGGATCTTGGTGACCGCGACGCCGGCCGCCCCCGCCCCTGACACGACGACGTCGAGGGTGGCGAGGTCCCGGCCCACCACCCGAGCGGCGTTGACGAGCGCGGCCAGGACGACGATCGCCGTGCCGTGCTGGTCGTCATGGAAGACGGGGATCTCGAGGCGCTCCTGCAGCCGACGCTCGATCTCGAAGCAGCGGGGCGCGGAGATGTCCTCGAGGTTGATCCCGCCGTAGGTCGGCGCGACCCGGGCGATGGCGTCGACGAGCTCGTCGACGGTCCCGGTCTCCATGCACAGTGGGACCGCGTCGACCCCACCGAACCGCTTGAACAGCACGGCTTTTCCCTCCATGACCGGCATCGCGGCGAGGGGTCCGATGTCGCCGAGGCCGAGAACGGCGGTGCCGTCGCTGATGACCGCGACGGTGTTGCGGATGCTCGTGTAGGTCGCGGCGAGCTTCGGGTCCGCCGCGATCGCGCGCGAGACCTCGGCGACGCCGGGCGTGTAGAGGAGCGACAGGTCCGCGGCGTCGCGCAGCGGCTGGGTCGCGAGGGTGGCGAGCTTGCCGCCCAGATGGGCCCGGAACACCGGGCTGGAGGGGTCGACGAGCGGCGAGGACTGCGAGTCCATGAGATGCACCTCGGGTGGCTGGCGGTCGACGGACCGCGGGCGGCTGTGGAATGCAGCCGAGGTGGTGGCCACGAGAAACGAGGTCCGGCGGAGGGTGTCCCGCCGGGTTCCGCCACTCTGACACGCGGTCCTTACCCGTGGGTAGTGAATTTCGGCGGGCCTCGGTGTGGGCCGCGTCACACGCCGGCCGCCTGCCGCTCCTACACTCCGGACCCTATGGAGGCTCCTGCGTCTGCGCCCGACACCGACGTGCTCATCGTCGGCGGAGGTCCCACCGGCCTGCTCCTCGCTTGCGCGTTGCGGCGCCGCGGCGTCGACTGCGTCACCGTCGACGCCTACGACGAGCCGCTGGGCTGGGACCGGGCGACGGTCATCCATCCCCGGTCGCTGCAGATCTTCGAGTCGCTCGGCATCGTCGACGAGTTCACGACGGCGGGCGTCCACATCCAGGCCTGCCGGATCCACGCCGACGGCGCGGTGCTCGGCGAGATGGACTATCGCCGGAACCGCACGCGCTACCCGTTCGACATCGGGCTGTCCGAGGACCGCACCGAGCAGATCCTGACCCGTTACCTCGAGGGCGTGGGCGGCGAGGTCGTCCGGTCCACGCGGCTCGTGGACCTCGACCAGCGGTCCGACCGGGTTGTCGCAACGCTCGAGACGCGCGGTGAGCAGCGGGTCCTTACCGCGTCCTGGGTGGTCGGCTGCGACGGGTACCGCAGCACCGTGCGCGACGTCGCCGGGATCGCCTACGAGGGCAGCGTTCCCGACGAGCCATGGGCGGTGTTCGACGCCGGCCTGGCGGGATGGAGCGCCGAGTGGGACCTCGTCCAGGCGTTCTTCGACGACCCGCTGGTCATCATCACGCCCCTGCCCGGACACCGGTTCCGGGTCTACTCGCGGCCGCAGTCGCGCGAGAGCGACCTGGTGGCGGATGCGCGAACAGTCCTCGACCGCTACGCCCCCGGCGTCACGTTCACGGACGTCCACAACCCCACCCGCTTCCTCTGCCACGCCCGGGTCGCCGAACGCTTCCGCTCCGGTCGGGTGCTGCTGGCCGGCGACGCCGCCCACGCCTGCTCGCCGAGCGAGGGACACGGGATGAACACCGGCCTGCAGGACGCCTACAACCTCGGCTGGAAGCTGGCCCTCGTCTGCCGGGGCGAGGCCGGCGAGGTGCTCGTCGACAGCTACGACGCCGAGCGGCGCCCGGTCGCGCAGCGCATCGTCGAGACCGGCGCGGCCGCCGACGCCGCCCAGGCGCGGCTGGACCAGCGGGAACGGGCGAACCGGAACGCCGCGCTCGCCGCGACGTTCAGCGACCCGGACGCGGTCCAGCTCGAGCTGGCGTCCGGTGCGGAGGTGGACCGGTACTACGACCGGTCACCCATCGTGTCCGGAGTCGCTCAGCCTGGGCTCGCCGGACCGGCGGCGGGACGGCTGCTGCCCCTGACCGCGCCGGTGCAGCTGCCGGACGGCCCGGCGGGTGCCCTGCACGACGTCGCTCGGCGCCTTGGCCACACCCTGTTCGTCCTCGGTGGTCCGGGCACGTCCGCCGCCGAGGTGGGCGCCGTCCTCGGCCGGCTCGAGTCGAAGGCCGACCCCGAGCTCGTCGACGCGGCATACGGGTTCGTCGTCGGCGAGGAGCAGGAGACGGCGGACCCGCTGGTCGGCACGATGGCCGCGGAGACGGCGGCGCAGCTCGGCGTCGAGGACATCACCGTCCTCGCGGTTCGGCCGGACCGGTTCATCGGTATGCGTCGCGATGGCACCGGCACGGCCGGCGACGAGTACCTCAGCGACTACTTCGCGACACTCTCGTCGTGACCGGACGGCGGCTCGGCGTCGCCGTCGTGACCGGCCGCTCGATGGAACCGGCGCTGCACGAAGGCGACCGGGTCCTGGTGCTCTGGCGCGGCCGACCGCGCGTCGGCCGGATGTCGGTGGTGCGCCTCCCGCCGTCGGAGAAGGGTCCGAGACCGATCTCGGTCAAGCGGGTGACCCGGCCGTCACCGGGCGAACCCGGAGCGTGGTGGGTCGAGCGCGACAACCCGGCCGAGGGCATCGACTCCTGGCACGTCGGCGGCATACCGGAGTCCGACGTGCTGGGGCGGGTGCTGGTTCGCCTGCCCGGCTTCACCCGCCGCGTTTGGCGGGCGTAGGTTGAGGGAACAGGCTGCCGCAGACCGGTCTCCACTCAACGAAGGGATTCCCCCATGCCCCGCGTCCTCGCTCCGACCGTCCTGATCTCCGCGCACTGCGACCTGCCGTGCGGTGTCTACGACCCCGCGCAGGCGCGGCTGGAGGCCGAGTCGGTCAAGGCGTGCATGACCAAGGTCGCCGACAACGACGACCCGGACTTCAAGGCCCGCGCCCTCGCGATCAAGGAGGAGCGCTCCGACCTCGTCAAGCACCACCTCTGGGTCCTGTGGACGGACTACTTCAAGCCGCCGCACTTCGAGAAGTACCCGAACCTCAACGAGCTGTTCAACGAGGCGACCAAGCTCGCCGGCGGCGGCGGCACCAAGGCCTCGTGGGACCCGAAGGTCGCCGACAAGCTGCTCGGCAAGATCGACGAGATCGCCGAGATCTTCTGGGAGACCAAGAAGGCCGCCTGACGGCCCGATCGACCGAACGCCATGGGGCGGCAGCCGGTTTCGGCTGCCGCCCCTTCGTCGTGTGCTGACCGGGCCGCAGACGGCCGTTCGGCCAATGTTTCCGCGCGTCGCTTCCACGCCGACGGCGTGACGTGTTACCCAAGGGCGTGCAGTTACGACGGCCGATGTCACGGGTCCTTGCCGTGGGCGCCGCCGTCGTCGGACTGGCCACCGTCGGGGGCTGCGTGGCCGTCCCGGGCGGAGGGGCCATCCCGGTCGCCGCGACGACCGCTGCCTCGACGACGACCGAGCGCCGCACCGTGAGCCCGCTGGAGGAGCCGACCGGCACGGTCACGGCGCCGACTCCGACCGCGACGCCGCCGACCGTCACCGTCACGTCGATCCCGCCCCCCAGCCCCACCACCACCCCCGCTCCGAAACCCACGACGACCAAGGCCACGCCGAAGCCGACG
This sequence comes from uncultured Actinomycetota bacterium, assembly GCA_963713345.1. Taxonomy (GTDB): domain Bacteria; phylum Actinomycetota; class Actinomycetes; order Actinomycetales; family Dermatophilaceae; genus Lapillicoccus. Next base: position 67,079 of record CAVQLI010000013.1, read on the forward strand.
GCGACGCCGAAACCGACGCCGAAGCCCGCGCCCAAGCCCACGGCCACCCCGAAGCCCCCGAGCACGGCGCCCCAGACGCCGGTCACCGGGTCGACGGTGTCGGGCTGCGGCAACCCGAACCCGGGCAAGGTGCTGCTGACCTTCGACGACGGCGGTCCCAAGGCCGGCGCGATCCTGGCCGTGCTGGACCGCTACAACATCAAGGCCCGCTGGTTCCCGACCGGCCAGTGGGCGAACGCGAACGGCGCCATGATCCAGCGGCTGATCGCCGACGGCCAGATGCTCGGCAACCACTCGTACTCGCACCCGCAGATGTTGGCCTCGCTCGGGCGGACCGAGCTCGCCCGCCAGGTCGACCAGGGCTACCACCCGAGCAAGGTGTTCCGGTTCCCCTACGGCGCCAGCGACGCGACCAGCCGGTCCATCGTCACGAGCCGGGGCTACTCGATCTGCGGCTGGAGCATCGACACCCTTGACTGGCGCGGCAACTCGGCCGACACGATCACGCAGATCGTCACCAGCCAGGCGCGTCCCGGCGCCGTGGTCCTCATGCACCTGTCGTTCCAGACCGACGTCGACGCTCTCCCGCGGATCATCGCCAACCTCCGGGGTCGCGGACTGATCTAGCTCGGTCCGGGCACCCAGGTGGTCAGGTCCCGCCAGCTCAGCCGGTCGCGGCGGCGCACCGGCTGCGGCTGGGCCGGAGCCGGACGTCCGAGGCAGACGAGCAGCTCAGGGGTCCACCCGTCGGGCAGCCGCAGCACGACGCTCACCGCCGCGTGGCTGAACGACGTCACCGGACCGGCGCCCACCCCGACCGCCTGCGCGGCCAGGAGGATGGTCGCCGTGGCCGTACCCACGTCGACGTAGGGACCGGTCGCCCGTGCCGGGAACCCGTAGGCGGCGGCGAGAGGACGGTCCACGCAGATGGCGATCACGGCGGCCGGACGCTGGACCATCCCGGGTGACACCATCCGGAGCGCGCGCAGGGTCCCGGGGTGGTCGCTGACGACGTAGCGCTGCAGGTGTCGGTTGCCGGCCGTGGGGGCCCAGCGGGCGGCGTCGAGGACGGTCTCGAGGAGGTGCCGGTCGAGCGGCTCGGACGTCATCGCTCGGGTGACCCGCCGGCGGCGGATCGCCGTGAGGACCGGGTCGGACCGGTATGCGGCGTCGGTCACGACGGCTCGCCCGGGGCGTAACGCTCGGTCAGGAGCCGCGCGACGGCCGCACACAGCGCGTCGAGCCGGGCGACGTAGTCGGCGGCCCCGTCGTCCGTCGGCAGGGCGATGACCGGCATCGTCGGCAGGTCACGGGCGATGAGCTCCTGGGTCTCGGGCGAGCTCCGCGGACCCATCGCGTCGGCCACGCGATGCGCCGCCATGATCAGCCGCAGCGGCCCGTACTCGCGGGCCTCGTCGACCTGCGTACGGGCCGAGGTCACGAGGAAGGCGAGCAGGTCCAGGGCGTCGTCCTCGTCGAGGACCCAGGGTGACTCCATGCCGGCCATTGTCGCGACCTGGCGACTCCAGCGAGGTCAGCCCGCGCCGACGACCGCCGCGCGACGGTCGAGGACGCGGATGAGCGCCTCGACGACCCGTGGGTCGTACTCGTAGCCCAGACCGAGGTGGATCCGCTCGATGGCCGACGCGTGCTTGCGGGCCCGGCGGGCGCGAGCCTCGCCGACGAGGTCGTCGTACGCGTTGGCCACCTTGATGATCCGGCTGGCCAGCGGCAGGTCCTCACCGAGCTCACGCACCTGGCGGTACGGCTTGGACTGGGACTCGAGGATGACGGCGACGTTGTCGAGCACGCCGGTCTGCCGGACGATGCCGGCGCCGTCGCGGGCGATGCGGTCCTGGTCGGCGGGGGCGGCCATCATCGTGGCGCCGCCCGGGATGGGTTCGCGCAGGGCGACCTGGCCGATGTCGTGCAGGAGCGCGGCGTACTCGAGGTCCAGGGTGTCGCGATCCGACATGCCGAGGTCGCGACCCATGGCCACGCTGAGAGCGGCGACGCGGGCCGGGTGGTCGCGGCGGGTGTAGCCCCCGATCTCGGTCAGCCGGGACAGCGCCCGGATGGTCTGGCCGTAGGTCTCGCGGATGCCGGCGTAGCGCCGGATGGCGAACTGGGTGAGGACCAGGGGGATGAGGAACACCGGCAGGGCGACGACGCCCATCGGCCGCTCCGCGAGCGCGATGAGGGTTCCCGACGCGGCGAGCGCCGCACCGAGACCGGCCCCCTGGCGTACCTCGTCGACCAGCGAGCGCCAGAACGGGCGGTGGTCGCGGGACGCCGTGGCCAGTGCCACGCAGAAGGCCTGCACGAACAGGGCGATCCCCGAGACGAGCACCATCGAGATCGCAGTGACCCAGCGCGTCGAGGACCACGATTCCTGGAGCGTCAGCAGGGGCTGGCCGTCCCACACCACGACATGGCGGAACAGGATGGCGACCACGGCCACCGACAGGAAGCGCGCGGCGAGGTCGTCGGCGCGGACCGGAGACCGACGGAGAAGAGCAGGCACCGCGCCGGCGAGCATGCCGACGGTCGTGACGGCCACGACGACACCGGCCGTGAACTCGACACGGTGGGTCTCGCCGACCTCCCAGGTCATCGCCAGCGCGTAGCCCGCCGCCAGCGACATCGGGGCGGTCTCACGGCCACCGGGGAGGACGATGCGGTTCACCTCACCGACGGCGATGACCACGGCGAAGACCAGGAGGATGCCCCAGTCCTGGAGCGACACCTGGGGGCTCGCCACTGCCGCAGCGACTGCGCCCGCCGCCACGGCGATGCTGAGCACCGGCAGCAGGCGGTGCAGCCGCAGCCGGCTCGGCAGGTCGCGCAGCGCGGACCTCACGGTGCCCTCACCTGCTCCGCGACCGGGACGTCCTCGGCTTTGCCGGCGGCCGGGTGCGGGGGCGACGGCTCGTCGGCCACGGGGTGAGGGGTCGGCCCGGGCCCGGTCACGGCCGGTCGCAGCGGCGGCGTGGTGGCCCAGACCTGCTCCCAGGCGATCGGGTCGTCGTGGTCGAGATAGCCGCGCATCCGGTCCAGCTCGTCCTCGTCGGCGCTCGTGATCGGCCAGTCGTGCCGCTCGAGCACGGTGGCGAGCGCGGCGACGACGTGCGGGTCGAACTGGCGCCCGCGCCGCTGCTCGATCTGCCGGAGTGCCTGCTGTGGGGCGAAGGCGGGCCGCTCGGCGCGGTCGGTGGTGAGCGCGTCGAAGGCGTCGGCGACAGCGATCACCCGGGAGACGAGCGGGATCTCGTCGCCGGCGAGGCCGTCGGGGTAGCCGAGGCCGTCCCACCGTTCGTGGTGGTGCCGGATGCCGGCGAGGGAGCCGTTGAGGAACTCGATCTCGCGCACCAGGACGACGCCCAGCGCCGAGTGGTGGGTGAGCGCCTCGACGTCCGCCGGCGTCCATGTCCGCGGCCGGCGCAGCAGGCGGGTCGGGACCCCGACCTTGCCGACGTCGTGGAGCATCGCCGCATACACGAGCGCCTGGACCTCCTGCGTTCCCATGGACAGGGGTTCGGCCATCCACTCGGCGAGCCGCGCGATGCGGCCGCTGTGCCCGGCGGCGGAGGGGTCCTTGGTCTCGACGGCGGTGACGAGCGCGCTGAGCGTCCGCTCGTGGGCGCGCTGCTCCTCCCCGTACTGGACGAACGCCCACCGCGCGACGTAGAGGGGAGCGAGGATGAGCACCGCGCTGAACCAGCCGACATCGGCGGGACCCCACAGGATGACGAACAGGAACCCGATCACGCCGTAGCCGATGTAGGCCACGCCCGAGTTCGTCACCATCTGCACGATGAAGCGACGTGGCGGAATCCCGGTACTGAGTCGGACCACGCCCGCGAGCAGCACAGCGTTGACCAGCATCTGCGCCACGTCCGCGACCATCAGCGGTATGCCGACGTGCATGATCAGGGCGGGGGCACCGACGACTTCCTCCAGCTTCAAGCTGCCGCCGACGGCGAGATAGACCATCCCTCCCACGACCCCCTGCAGCGCGAACATGCTCGCGTTGAAGAGGCGGGCGTGAAGGGTGCGCGTCCCGCGTTCGAGCCCCATCGAGAGGGCTCCGACCAGCGCACTGCCGACCGGACCCACCAGGACGACCGACGCGATGACGATGATGCTGAGGAAGGAGAAGGTGATGTTGGCGCCGACGTCTCGTTCCCGCACGAGCATGCTGAGCACCCCGAGAACGAGCAGGGTGATGAGGGCGACCGGATCGGCGAAGGGGTTGGCGGCGTCCCATGCCCACCACATGCTGACGACGGCGGCGAGGGTGGTCGCCGCGATGTAGAGAGGCACGGCCCGCGAGGAACTCGGCTCCCGCGCGGCACCCGCCTTACTCATACACCTACGGTACGGCTCAGCCGAGCGTCACCCACCCCATCCCCAGCCGGCCTCCGGACCGATCTGCGGCTTGAGGGCCGGACCGGCGGTGTTCCAGGAGGGGGTGGCAGGCTTGGACAGCATGGTCTCGAGGACCTTGGCGATCGTCTTCATGACAGGGGCATTCCTTCTAGCCGCTCGGGGCGTGCGGCCTGACGGGGACACGCCGCTGACCTGCGGCGTTGGCACGAAACGTGCATCAATCAGGGTCACACAACGCGACGTCGCAAAGCGCCGAAGGTGACCGCGGGAATACTCCTCTTTACCAAGATTTGAACCGCTTGGCGGGGAGCCGCCACCCAGGGGTCGTGGTATGGGGCCCTGACGTCCCCGGGCGGAGGACCGTCACCCCTGTGGGAGACTGGTTCGAGAGTGGGTCAAAACCGGCGAATGGGCCGGCTGACGGCCCTCGCAGACCCGGAAGGAGCCCAGATGAGCAAGCGGTCCAGGAAGCGGCGCAGCCGCAAGAGCAACTCGGCGAACCACGGTCGGCGTCCCAACGCCTGACCGGGTTCACGCCCGAACCAGCAGTGGAGCGTCCGGAGATCCGGACGCTCCACTTTCTGTTGAGGCAGCTAGTTGAGGCAGCTGTTCGGTGGGAGGGGCCTCCCGGTCAGTCGCTCGTCTCGATCCGCACCATGGTCAGCCGGCGCAGGATGGTGGTCCGCAGCTCGACCGGGGCCGTCTCACAGCCGCAGGAACGCTTGATCACCATCTTCAGCGCCTGGTCGACGTGGTACTCGCGCAGACACGGGCCGCACTCGTCGAGGTGGGCCTGCATCCGCCGACAGTCGTCGGCGCTCATCTCCCCGTCGAGGAACTCGAAGATCCGCATCACGGTCTCAGAGCAGTCCGTGACCTTGGCCGCCGCAACCGGGTGTCCGCGCAACCCATCGGCCGAAGCGGGAGGCTCCTGCTCGCTCATGAGTCCGATCCTTCCGTGGACGTGCCGGCGCCGCTGCCGGCCTGAGGTGAGGGGGCGCCCGAGATGCCACGGTCGGACGCATACTCGCTGAGCAGCTCGCGCAGCTGGCGCCGCCCGCGGTGCAGTCGCGACATCACGGTGCCGATGGGCGTGCCCATGATCTCGGCGATCTCCTTGTAGGCGTAGCCCTCGACGTCGGCGAAGTAGACCGCCAGCCGAAACTCTTCGGGGATCTCGAGCAGGGCACGCTTCACGTCGCTGTCGGGCAGGTGCTCCAGCGCGACGTCCTCAGCCGAGCGCAGGCCCGCCGAGCTGTGCGACTCGGCGCGGTGCAGCTGGTAGTCCTCGACCTCGGCGGCGTCCGACTGCTGCGGTTCGCGCTGCCGCTTGCGGTAGGTGTTGATGTACGTGTTGGTGAGGATGCGGTACATCCACGCCTTGAGGTTGGTGCCCGGCCGGTACTGGTGGAAGGCGGCGTAGGCCTTGGCGTAGGTCTCCTGGACGAGGTCCTCTGCGTCGGACGGGTTGCGCGTCGTGCGCAGCGCGGCGGAGTACATCTGGTCCAGCAGCGGCATCGCCTCGCGCTCGAAGCGCGCTCGCCGCTCGTCGGTGGTCTCGGTGGCGACGTCCACCGTGGCGTCGTCCACCCCGAGCCCCTGCTCTGTGTTGGTGTCGGTCATCCCTCCCCAGCCTAGTCGCGGGGCCGGGATGGTCTTGCCGGCACTGGTCCCCGGGCTGATCGGGCCGCCGACGGCGGGGACGGAGAGCATGAGCACGTTGGCGTCAACGCCACTACGGCCGCGACCCATTCCCGGGCCGACGGATGCGTTCCCCGGCCCGTCGCCAAGTCCGCACGTGATGACCTCTTGCGGCGGATGTCGCAAATGTCGGTCAACAGGTCATCACGTGCGGAGATGTTGGCGCTGGGTCAGTCGCGCAGCGGGGCGGTGAAGTGGAGCACGGCCGCGGCGACGGCGGCGGCGCTCCCGCGGGGGATGCTGTGGGTGCCGGTCACCGGATAGACCGCGCCGTCGGGCAGGTATGCGGCGAGCTCGGCCGCCGTGCCGAACGCGTCGGTCTCCCCCTGTACGGCCGCGATCGGCCGGCCGGCGTCGGTGACCAGCCGCAGCTCGGGCGCCCGGGACTTGTCCGGCCGGTCGGCATACCCGGGCAGGTGCAGTGGGAACGACAGGCAGAGGACCGCGTCGGCTCCGAGGACCTCGGCCGTGCGGCAGGCCACCCGAGCACCCGCGCTGCGCCCGCCGAGGACCAGGGGCCCGCGCACGGTCGCCAGCGCGCCGCCGCGGACCCGCAGCGCCTTCACCAGCGGAACCCACGCCGCGTCGAGACGTCGGCGGCGGTCCGGCGACGCGCCGGCCGGCGACCAGCCACGGCTGCTCGACCAGCGCCGTCGCCCACCCCTCCGCGTCGAGGAGGGACACCGCCGCGGTGAGGTCCACCGACCTCAGCCCGCCGCCCGCGCCGTGACCCAGCAGCACCGTCCCGCGTGCCCCCCGGGGCCGCCGGACGTGGACCCGCGCCGGGCCACCCGGGGTCGGGACCTCGACCACGACCGGGTCTGCACGCATACCGGCCGTCATCGGGCGCCGATGACCTCGCCGGTCACGATGTCGACGACGCCGTGCAGCTCCTCCGCCGCCAGCGGCAGCAGCAGCTCGGCGCCGTTGTTGCGGGTGTTGTTGACCTCGGTCGAGATCGGGTAGGCGTCGAACCGGCCGGGCTCCTCGAACGCCAGCAGCCGTCGGACCGTCTCCTCGTCGGTCTCCGGGTCGAGCCAGGCCGCCCAGTCGGAGCGCTCGAGCACGAGGGGCTGCCGGTCGTGGATCCGGTCGAGGCCCGGCTCGGCGTCGGTCGTGATGATCGTGAACGAGGTCAGCCACGCGTCAGGGTCGTCGGGGTCCTCGATCGCCTTGTCGCGCCAGAACTCGTAGAGCCCCGCGAAGGCCATCACGTCACCGTCGGCGCGGTGCGTGTAGAACGGCTGCTTGCGTGGCTTGCCCTTGGCGTCCATCTCGGTCGGGGACTTCTGCCACTCGTACCAGCCCTCGGCGGGCACGAGACAGCGCCGGGACTTGGCGGCCCGCTTGAACGCCGGCTTCTCCAGCACCGAGTCGGCCCGGGAGTTGATCATCCGGTTGCCGACCTTGACGTCCTTGGCCCAGCTCGGGACCAGCCCCCAGTTGACCAGCCGGAGCTGGCGGACCGGTGCCGCCCCGTCGTCGGACCCACGCGGTGGTCTGGACATCACGACGGGCGCCTTCTTGGTGGGCGCCACGTTGTAGTCGGGCTGTCCGGCGGGCGGGTTCTGCTGGTGCGTCATCACCGCCCGGGCCGGCTCACCGGTGGCGTCGACCTCGACCTCGAACTCCTCGACGAGGTCGCCCTGGTTCTTCGTCGCGGCATACCGACCACACATGCGCGCCACTGTAGGGGCGGGCTCCGACGGTTGCCGACCTGCTCCCCGGCGGGAACCAGCCGGAGCAACTACGGTGGACCCACCACCCGACCCCGTGAGGAACTGCCGCTGCGATGAGCATCGTCCGACGTGTCGCCCGCCCCATGATCGCCGCCATCTTCATCGTCCAAGGTCTCGACGCCTTCCGGCATCCCGGTCCCCTGGCCCAGCGCTCGTCGCCGTTGCTGGACAAGGCGATCCCCGCGCTCGGTCTGCCGGACGACAAGGAGCTCCTGGTCCGCGCCAACGGCGTCACGCAGATGCTCGGCGGCGCCATGCTGGCCGCCGGGTTCCTGCCCCGCGTCGGTGCGATGGCCATTGCCGCGACCCTCGTCCCGACCACGTTGGCGGGCCACCCGTTCTGGAAGGAGGAGGACCCCGCCAAGCGCAAGGCGCAGCGGATCCAGTTCCTCAAGAACATGGCGATGATGGGTGGCGTGCTCCTGGCCGCCGTCGACACCGCGGGCAAGCCAGGGCTGACCTGGCGCGCCCAGAACCTCGCCAACCGGGGCCAGCGCGAGGCCAAGGTCGCCCTGAAGTCCACGGCCCGCGAGGCGAAGATCGCCAAGCGGGGCGCGCAGATCAAGGTTCAGGACGCCCTGAGCTGAACCGGGACCCGCAACCGTGACCGCGTCCGCCACGACCGCCACCGGCGACCCCAGCCATCCCGGCGACTGGGCCGCACCGACCGCGCACCGGCCTGTCGAGGCGACGGTCGCGCTGCCCGGCAGCAAGTCGCTGACCAACCGTTTCCTCGTCCTTGCTGCGCTGGCCGGCGACTGGTCCCGACTCCGCCAGCCGCTCCGCTCGCGCGACACCCTGCTGATGGCCGCCGGGCTGCGCGCGCTCGGCGTCGAGATCGAGGACGTCCCCGCGGAGGGACACCACGGTGCGGGTATGCCGGCCCACGAGGTCTCCGCGGTCGCGGACTGGGTGGTCCGGCCACCGGAGACCCTCCGGGGTGGCGTCCACGTCGATGTCGGGCTGGCGGGCACGGTCATGCGGTTCCTGCCGCCGGCCGCTGCCCTGGCGCACGGCCGCGTGGAGTTCGACGGCGACCCGCAGGCCCGGGTCCGGCCGATGGGCCCTGTGCTGGACGCCCTGCGCACCCTCGGAGTGGCGTTGGACGACGGCGGCCGTGGAACGCTCCCGGTCGTCGTCGACGGGACCGGTTCGGTCCGGGGCGGCCTGGTGACCCTCGACGCGTCCTCCTCGTCGCAGTTCATCTCCGCCCTCCTCCTGGCCGGCGCCCGCTACGACGAGGGCGTCACCGTCCACCACGACGGCAAGCCGGTGCCCAGCGAGCCGCACATCGCGATGACCGTGGAGACGCTGCGCGACGCCGGTGTGGTCGTCGACGACGCCGAACCGAACACGTGGCGCGTCGAGCCCAGCGAGATCAGCTCGCTCGACGTGCTCATCGAGCCGGACCTCTCGAACGCCGGGCCGTTCCTCGCCGCCGCGCTGGTCACCGCCGGACGGGTCCGGGTCCCCGACTGGCCACAGCACACGACTCAGGCCGGCGACGCGCTGCGCGACATCCTCGACGGGATGGGCGCCGACGTCAGCCTCGACCGGAGCGGCCTCACGGTCACCGGCACCGGTGAGATCGAGGGCATCGACGTCGACCTCCACGACGCCAGCGAGCTGACCCCGGTCGTCGCCGCTCTGGCCGCCCTCGCCCAGTCCCCGTCGTGGATCCGCGGCGTCGCCCACATCCGCGGCCACGAGACCGACCGGATCGCGGCGCTCGCCACCGAGCTCAACGCCCTGGGCGGCTCGGTGACCGAGACCGAGGACGGGCTCCGGATCACGCCGAAACCGTTGCGCGGCGGGCGGTTCCACAGCTACCACGACCACCGGATGGCGACCGCCGGCGCGGTCCTGGGTCTGCGCATACCCGGGGTCGTGGTCGAGGACATCGCCACGACGGCCAAGACCCTGCCCGACTTCACCGGCCTCTGGGCCGCCATGCTCGGCGCCGACGGCGTCCGAGCCTGACCCGCGATGAGCTGGCAGCACCTCGACGAGTCCGACATCCGCGTCCGCCCGAACCCGCGGGGCTCGCGGCGTCGTACCAAGACCCGACCGGCCCACGAGGACGCCGTTCCCGGGTTCGTCACGGGGGTCGACCGCGGCCGGTATGCGGTCCTGCTCGGCGCCGGGGTGGGTGGCAAGAAGGCCCCTGAGCGGATGATCACCGCGATGCGCGCCCGTGAGCTCGGGCGCAAGAGCGTGGTGGTCGGCGACCATGTGGCCCTGGTCGGCGACACCGCCGGCGGACCGGACGCGCTGGCCCGCATCGTCCGCGTCGAGCCTCGCCAGTCGACGCTGCGGCGCAGCGCCGACGACACCGACGCCGTGGAGCGCGTCATCGTCGCGAACGCCGACCAGCTCGTCGTCGTCTCCGCCCTGGCCGACCCCGAGCCCCGGCCGCGGCTGATCGACCGCTGCCTCGTCGCCGCCTACGACGCCGGCCTCGACCCCCTGCTGGTCCTCACCAAGGCCGACCTCGTCGAACCGGACGCGTTCCTCGCGGCCTACGCCACCCTGGCCGTCCCCTACGTGGTGACCCGCCGGAACCCGAACGACCCGGCCGACATCGTCGGGATCGACGAGGTCCGCGAGCACCTGTCCGGGCGCGTGTCCGTGCTCATCGGTCACTCCGGGGTCGGCAAGTCGACGTTGGTCAACCGGCTGGTCCCCGACGCCGAACGCGCGGTCGGGGTGGTCAACACCGTGACCGGCCGGGGGCGACACACCTCGACGTCGTCGGTGGCGCTGCCGCTGCCCGGCGACGACGGCTGGGTCATCGACACGGCCGGCATCCGGTCGTTCGGACTCGCCCACGTGGAGATCGCGCGGATCATCACCTTCTTCCCCGACCTCGAACCCGGGACCGCCGAGTGCCCTCGCGGCTGCACGCACGACGAGGAGGAGTGCGCGCTCGACGCCTACGTCGCCACCGGCGCGGCCGGTCCCGCGGGCGTCTCACGGCTCGACTCACTGCGCCGGCTGCTGCGCGCGCGTCTCGGCACGGACGAGTGAGCGGACGGGTGAACCGACCTCCTTAGGCTGTCGTCACCCCGGATGATGTTCCTCTTCCGTCCGGCGTCCACCGACAGGAGTGACCATGTTCGACACGATCACCGGCCTGCCCCTCCATCCGCTCGTCATCCACGGCGTCGTCGTCGGTGTCCCGTTGATGGCCGTCCTCACCGTCCTGGTGGCGGTTCGGAAAGATCTCCGCGAGCGGTTCGCCTGGTGGGTGGCCGGAGCGAACTTCCTGCTCTTCCTCCTGACGCTGGTCGCCAAGCAGAGCGGCGAGGCGCTGCAGCAGGCCAAGGGCGGCCAGCTGGCCATCGAGCACGGTCAGCTGGGCAGCCTCCTGCCGTGGTTCGTCCTCGTCCTGACGGCGGCCTCGGCCGCCGTGGCCGGGACGAGCCGGAACCGTGCGCTCGGGCCGATCGCCGTCGTGGTCGCGATCATCGCCGCCGTCGCGGCGGTGTACTGGACGGTCCGGACCGGAGACGCGGGCGCGCGCTCGGTGTGGGGGTGATGGCACGCTGACCGGATGACGTCGGCCGAGGAGAGTCGAGCCACTCCGCCCGACAAACCGGCGCCGGCGTCCCAGGTCGAGGCCGGCCAGGCCGCACCCGAACCTGTCGCGGGCGGTCTCGGCCTGCTGACCGCCGTGGCCGGCGCGGTCCTGCTGACCGTCCTCATCGCCAGTCTCGACGAGACCTACGAGTCGGTCCAGGAGAACGACGGACTGGCTCGCGTGGACCAGCCGCTGCTGGACTGGATGGTCGGCCACCGCTCGCCGGGCTTGGACGGCGTGGTCTCGTTCTTCACCGACATCGGCGGCACGACGGTCCTGCCGATCCTCGTGACCCTCGTGGTCGCCGGTCTCGCCTGGTGGTGGCGCAGCTGGACGCCGATCGTGCTCATGGCCGTCGCAGCTGCCGGGTCCATCGCGATGACCGAGGCCGGCAAGGACCTCGCCGGCCGGGCCCGGCCACCGCAAGCGCTCGCAGTGCCCCCGTACGAGACGAGTCCGTCGTTCCCGAGCGGGCACACGCTGAACTCGACGGTCATCGCGATCGTCCTCGCCTACCTGGTCCTGCTCCACGTGAAGAGCCGGACGGGACGCGTCGTCACCGTGTCGCTCCTCGCCCTCTACGCGGTGGCCATGGGGCTGAGCCGGGTCTTCCTCGGACACCACTGGTTCACCGACGTCGTCGCGGGGTTCATCGCGGGGACGGCCTGGGCGATCGTCGTGATCCTCGCCCACCGGCTGCTGCTGCGCGTCCAACAGCGGCGGGCGCAGCGCTCCAGGACCGGTTCGAGCGGCTAGGTCTCGTCCAGCTCTCGTCTAGGTTGTCGTCTCGTGCCCTCCACTCCCCACTACGACGACGACCTCCGCCTCGCCCACGTCCTCGCCGACGCGGTGGAGCGCGTGACGATGGCGCGGTTCCGCGCCGAGGACCTCGTCGTCGAGAGCAAGCCCGACCTGACCCCGGTCACCGACGCCGACCGGACGGCCGAGGAGCACATCCGGGCCCAGCTCAAGCGGACCCGCCCACGCGACGCCGTGGAGGGCGAGGAGTTCGACACGACCGGCCACGGTCCTCGTCGCTGGGTCATCGACCCCATCGACGGGACCAAGAACTTCGTCCGCGGCGTCCCCGTCTGGGCGAGCCTCATCGCCCTCGTCGACGACGGTATGCCGGTGGTCGGGCTGGTCTCGGCGCCGGCCCTCGGGCGGCGCTGGTGGGCCGCCACGGGCTCCGGCGCGTACTCCGGCCGGTCGCTGTCGTCGGCCAAGCCCATCCACGTGTCGAAGGTCGCCTCGCTCGAGGACGCGTCCATGTCGTACTCGTCGACCGGGTCGTGGCGGAAGGTCGACCGTTACGACCAGTTCATCGGCCTCGCCGATACCTGCTGGCGCACCCGCGCGTACGGGGACTTCTGGTCCTACATGCTCGTCGCCGAGGGCGCCGTCGACATCGCCGCCGAGCCGGAGCTCGAGGTCTACGACATGGCCGCCCTCGTCCCGATCGTCACCGAGGCCGGCGGCCGGTTCACCTCGCTCGACGGCCGGGACGGCTGCTGGGGCGGCAACGCCGTCGCCACGAACGGCCTGCTCCACGACGAGGTCCTCGGCCGGCTGGGTGCCGCGTAGCTCACCCTCCGACCGGTCGGGTTCACCCGCACGGGTGAGGTATGCGGCGCGCCGCACCTCGACGCTGGAGGCATGACCCACACCGCCGTCTCGGCGCCCCCGACTCCGGTCCGACCCACCGGCCGCACCGCCGACTGGCTGCCGTCCGTCGCGGCGGCGTCGGTCTCCGCGGGCGCCATCGCCCTGGGCCTCGGCGCCTGGCGCGACCCGGCGACGAGCGCGCTCACCCGTTCCGACGGGCCGATCGCCGCCTCCCTGCTCGCGCCGGAGGCCCTGGCCGCCACCGTGACCGTGACCGGACTCGTGGGACTGGTGGGGGTGCTCCTCGGCGCACTGGTCGGCGTCGCGCGGCCGGGTCGGCGGCCGCGCGGAGCACTCGTGGCGCTGTTCGCCGTCGAGGTGGTGGTCCTCGGCTTCGGACTCGCCGGCGTCACCTCGATCGCGCTCGCCGGCTACCTCGTCGCGATGGCGTTGCCGGTGCTGCTGCTCGTGCTGCTGGTCCAGGCGGTACGCCGCTACAGGCGGGTGCGCTGGGCCGCCCTGGCCGCGGCCGCCGCGTTCGTCACGTGGGGCCTGCTCTCCGCTGCGCTGCGCCCTGACAGCCTGGCGCGGTTGGGCTCCGGGCTGGTGACGGGGTTCGAGACGGCCGCGCCGCGGCTGCTCGTCGCCGTCCTCTCGACCGCAGCGACCGCGTCGTTCGGGCTGCTCCTGCTCGCCGAGGTCCGCGACACCGACTCGTGGCGGCGGGTCGGCGCCACCGTCGTCCGGCACCGGACCGCCTGGACCGTGGTCGCGGCCTGCTGCGCGCTGCCCTACGGGCTGGTCCGGATGACCTGGCTGACCCCGTGGCCGGTCCTCGGGCAGGGTGAGGAGCTGAGCGCGGAGATCCGGCTGTGGGGGCTCCTGCTCGGTGGCGGCGCGATGCTGGGCTTCGTCCTCACCCTCGGGCTGGTCCGGCCGTGGGGCGAACGGTTCCCGCGCTGGATGCCGGGCATCGCGGGACGTCCCGTGCCGGTGGCGGCCGCGGCGGTGCCCGGCGGGATCGTGGCGGCGGTGCTATGCACCAGCGCGGTGCCGATGCTCCACGACCTGACCCTCACGGGCGCCGGCAGCGGGTTGGGCGTCGACTCCGTCGTCGATCGCGTGGCGATGGCCCTGGTGTTCCCGTTCTGGCTCTGGGGACCGATGCTCGCGCTCGCCGTGTGGGGCTACGCGACACGCATACCGACGACCGCCCGATCTTGACAGGATGACCGACATGTCGGGGCGTGCGTCGCGAGTGTCCCGCCGGACCGCGTGGCTCCTGCTCGGGGCCGCGATCGGCTTGGCGGCGGTGCTCTTGGCCGGCTCGCTGGCGGCCGCGCTGGGCGAGGTGATGCCGGTGCCCGGGCCGGTGCTCTTCGTCGTCTGTCTGCTCCCCGTCGCGCTGATCGGGGTGGTTCCCGGCGTTCGCGGGCTCGAGGTCCAGTCGGCGAAGTCCATGCTCGACGTCCACGGCGACCTCGTCGACCCGGAGCACCCAGGGCCGGACCACCGGCGCCGCTCCGCAGGCTGGGTGGTCCTGCACCTGGCCATGGGTCTGGTGGCGGCGGCCCTGCTCTTCGGAGTGCTGCCCGGTGCGGCGGTGACCGCGTACTCCGGCATCGCGGGCATCGACCTGTCCGTCGGTGGAGTCTCGGTGCCGACGCGTCCGGCACCCGGTCGGCCTTTGCTGCTCGTGGCGATCGCGGTGGTCGCCGCGGCACTGTCCCTCCTGGGGACGGCGGGGATCGGTGTGCTGGCGAGCCGTTGGGCGCCGGCCTTCCTCGGCCCGACCGCCGCCGACCGGCTGCTGATGGCCGAGGCGCGTCTCGCCCGGGAGTCCGAGCACCGGCGGCTGGCCCGAGAGCTGCACGACGGCATCGGCCACTCGCTGACCATCATCAGCGTCCAGGCGGCGGCCGCCCGCCGCACCGTGGGCGGTGACGAGCCGGGCCTCGACGCTCCGCTCGAGGCCATCCAGACCACCGCGCAGTCCGCGCTCTCCGAGCTCGACGGGATGCTCGGGCTGCTCCGCGACGAGCCCGCAGGGCGCCATCCCGAGCCGGACCTCCGGCAGGTCGAGGAGCTCATCGGGCTCCACCGCCGGTCGGGTATGCGAGTCACCGCGGACCTGACCGGGCTGGCGGACCCGCCCGCGCTCGCGTCGCGTACCGCCTACCGGATCGTGTCGGAGGCGCTGACCAACGCACAGCGCCACGGTGGTGACGGCGACGTGGAGGTGCGGGTCGACGGGACCGCCGGCCTGGTGCGGATCGACGTCTGGAACCCCACCCGCTCCGCCGTGGGACAGACGTCGCGCGGCGGCCACGGCCTGGACGGGGTTCGGGAGCGGGTGCGGCTGTTCGGCGGCACGGCAGCGTCCGGTCCCGACGCGTCCGGTCGGTGGCACCTGCGGGCGACGTTCCCGACCGGGGCGCCGTGACGATCCGGGTCCTCGTCGCGGACGACGAGCCGCTCGTGCGACACGGCCTGCGGACCATCCTCGACAGCGAACCCGACATCGAGGTCGTCGGCGAGGCCGAGGACGGCGCCGAGGCGCTGGCCGAGACCCGCCGGACGGCGCCGGACCTCGTGTGCATGGACGTGCGGATGCCCGACGTGGACGGGATCCGTGCCACCGAGCTCGTCCTGGCCCTGCCGAACCCGCCGCGCGTCCTGGTCGTCACGACGTTCTCGTCGGACGACTACGTCTTCGGGGCATTGCGGGCCGGGGCCTCGGGATTCGTGCTGAAGCGCGCGAGCGCCGACGAGCTGGTCGCCGCGGTGCGGGCGGTGGCCTCTGGCGACAGCCTTCTCTACCCGGCCGCGGTGCGAGACATGGCTCTGAGAGCCGTTGTGCCGGAACGCTATTCGGGCGAGACCCTCACCGTCCGGGAGCAGGAGGTCCTCGGACTCGTCGCCGAGGGTCTCGGCAACGCGGCCATCGCGGAGCGGCTCACCGTCGGCGTCGAGACCGTCCGAACCCACGTGGCCGGCGTGCTTCGCAAGCTCGGGGCGCGCGACCGCACCCATGCCGTCGTCATCGCCTACACCCAGGGACTGGTTCCGCTCCGTCCGTCGCGGCCGTGAGCCGGTCAGCTCGCCGGGACCCGAGCCCGTTCCGCGTTGTCGCGGAGGTGTCCGACGAGCGTCGGCCAGAGTGGTCGGGGCAGCTCGTGCCCGACGCCGGGAAGAATCACGAGGCGGGCCTGGGGAACCTGCCGGGCGATGGCGCGGGCCGCCGACGGGCGCCCGACCGGGTCCGCGTCGCCGTGCAGGACCAGGGTCGGAACGGTCAGGGTGCGCAGCTTCGGGCCGTGCCACGGCGCGCGCAGCTGCCGGGCCTGTGCGGTGCCGTCCCGAACGCCGTCGACGGGCGCCTGCTCGAGCCAGGCCCGCATCTCCCCCTCGTCCAGCGGGTATGCCGGTGACGCGCAGAGCCGTGCGACGGCCATGGCGGTCTCGACGTCACCCTCGGGGGTGTCCGGGAAGTCGAGCCTGCTGGTCGCCCGGATGAAGCCCAGGTGGAGGTAGCGCAGGCTCCCGAGGCCGCCCGCGTCGCTGGGCATCGCGCTCATCGTGGCGAGCGAGCGAACCCGGTCGGGATGCCGCAGGGCGATGCGCTGCGCGAGGAGGCCACCCATCGAGAGGCCGAACACGTGGGCGCTGCCCCATCCGACGGCGTCCATGACGGCGACGGCGTCGTCGGTCATGTCCTCCGCGGTGTAGGCGGGCGCACCGCCACCGATCAGGCCCCGGAACGGGCTCTGCGCGGCTACGGCGTCGGTGAACCGGGTCGAGGCGCCGACGTCACGGTGGTCGTAGGTCACGACGTGGAAGCCGGCCTCGACCAGGGCGGCGATGAACGGCGGCGGGTAGGAACCACGGCCGCCGCCGAGCCCGGCCACCATGAGCAGCGGCTCCCCCTCGCTCTCGGCCGGCCTCCCCCAGTCCAGGTAGGCGAGACGAACCTCGCCGTTCTGGGCGAGCTGGACGGTCGGCTCGGACATGACACCCTTTCGTTCCGTGGCTAGTTCGCTAACGACGTTCGCGAACGTTGTACGCATATAGTAGCGAGATCGTTTGCCTCGCGGCAAATCCCTGCCGACCAAGGAGTGACCCTGAGCACGGTGTGGCTCCGGCCCGAACAGTCGGGTGTCGGGCGTCCGGCCCGACGCAGCCGGGCCGAGCTCACGCGGGCCGCGGTGCACGTCGCCGACCGCGAGGGCCTCGACGCCGTGACGATGCGGCGCGTGGCTGCCGAGCTGGACACCGGCGCCGGGAGCCTCTACCGCTACGTGGAGAACCGCGAGGAGCTGCTCGATCTCATGGCCGACCACGTCGCGGGCGAGTACCGGTTCGCCGAGCCGACCGGCGACTGGCTGGCCGACCTCGTCGACGTCGGCCTCCAGGCTCGCGACATCCACCGCCGGCACCCGTGGCTGCCGGACCGCACCATGACGGCACCCGGCGTCGGACCGAACGCCGTCGACCTCGTCGAGCACTACCTGACCGTCCTCGACGGTCACCCGGCCGACGATGCCACCAAGCTCGTCGCGATCGGCGCGGTCAACGCGCTCGTCGCCGCGATCGCGCGCAGCGAGCAGTCCACGGTCCGGTTGGAGCGCAACGCCGAGTACCTGGCGCACGTCGCGGCGTCCGGGACGCACCCCCACATCAGCGCCCTCACCGCACCACCCTCGGGCGGCACGGACCCGCTCCCGGCCATCCTCCGGGGCGTCATCGTCGGGCTCCTCCCGGCCTAGCCGACCGGTCAGAAGCTCAGCGACTCGTCGTGCAGCTGCCGGGCGGGAAGCCCGGCGGCCCGCAGCGACTCGCGGACCGCGGCGGACAGTCGCGGCGAGGCGCAGACGAAGACGTCGTGGACGAGCAGGTCGGGCAGCAGCGCGGTCAGGGCCGCAGGGGTGAGCGCGTTCGCCGGGTCGCCCGACGGGCCGAGGACGTAGATGACGCGGCCGTGGTGACGTGCGGCCAGCTCGTCCAGCTCCGAGCGGAAGAGCACGTCGCTGGGCGACGAGGCCCGGTAGAGCAGCGTCGTCGGGAGGCCGTCGACCGCGTGCGCCTCGAACAGCGCACGCAGTGGGGTGATCCCGACACCTCCAGCGATGAGCAGTGTTGGCCGCCAACCGGACTCGGCCCGACCGTAAGGACCTTCGGCGAGCACGCGGACCCCGCTCTCGAGCTCGTGGAGCCGGCGGGACCCGTCACCCAGCGCCTTGACGGTGATCCGCAGCCGGTCCCCCTCGGGCAAGGCGGACAGCGAGAACGGGTGCGCCGACATCCACGTCTGCGCGGTGAGGAAGCGCCACCGGAAGAACTGGCCCGGGCGGGCGGCCAGCTCGCTGAGGTGGCGGCCCCGAAGCCAGATGCTCACGGTGTCGTGGGACTCCCGCTGGACCCGGTCCACGACCAGCCGGTGCCGCCGTGCCTGCCGCAGCGGCTCGACGAACCGGTACCGGAGCGACAGGAAGAACGCGAGGCAGTACAGCTGCGCCCACGCGACCTGGGCGACCCGGTTTCCGGCGAGGTCCGGACCGGCCAGCTGGTGGATGAACCCGAGCGCGATCGCCACATACGTGAGCAGGTGCACGGCGTGCCATCGCTCGTACGAGAGCCGGCGACGCAGCCACGGCACGACCGACAGGGCCACCACGAGGAACAGGACGACCGAGACGATCGCGGCGAGCATCCCGGGCATGGACACCAGCCCCGGGAGGCCGCCGCCGATCTGCAGCCAGGCCAACGTCGCTCCGACGGCATGAGCGAGGATCAGGACGACGATGACGCGCCCACCCAGGGCATGCCAACGGATCAGCGCCCCGGTGCCGAGACGCCGCTCGAGGCCCGGCGCCCGCGAGGTCAGGACCAGCATCACCGCGGCGCCGTACCCGGCGAGCATCCCGGTGGTGTGCGCGATGAATCCCGCGAGCCCCGGATTCGGTTGTCCCAGAAGTGGAACCAGCGACAGTGCCGCCCCGCCGAGGATGACCGACCCGACGGGCCGGTCAGCGGGCATCGTCCGCGGTATGCGTCGGGTCGATGACCGAGACCTCGGTAGTGGTCGACGTCAGGACCGGCGAGACAGCCGGAGCCGTGAGGCCCAGATGCAGGCCGAGCAGCGCGGCGCCCGTCGCCATCGTCATCGTGATCGCGACGTGGGTGGGCCGGTTCCGGACGACGGTGCGGCGGGCGCGGGGCGCCGATCTTCGTGGGAAGGACAGAGAGCGCGGAGAAGGCGGACGACATGCGGGAGTCTCCTGGGCGTCGACACCGGTTCGTCAGCAAAGAGGTTCACCGGGAGCGGGAGATACCGAGCGCCGTTCGAGCCGTCGGTCGAGGTGCGTCGGTCGAGGTGCGTCGGTCGACGTGGGTCAGTCGAAGAGGACCAGCTGGTCGCGTTCGGTCGGAACCCCTTCGATCCGCAGCAGCGCCGACTTCCGCGGCAGGCCGCCGCCGTAGCCGGTCAGCGTGCCGTCGGCTCCGATCACGCGGTGGCACGGCACGATGATCGAGATCGGGTTGGCGCCGTTCGCGGCGCCCACCGCGCGGGACGCGGACAGCGGCATCCCCAGCGCCGTGGCGATCGCACCGTAGGTCGTCGTGGTCCCCCAGGGGATCGTGGAGAGCTGGTCCCAGACGGCCTTCTGGAACGCGGTTCCCTTGGCGCGCAAGGGAAGGTCGAACGACCGACGCTCGCCCGCGAAGTACTCCGCGAGCTGCACGGTGGCGGCCCCAAGCACCTCCGCGTCCTCACGCGGCAGGTCGGCCTCGTCGGTCGACGCACGACCGAGCCCGTCGAACCAGACATGGGTCAGCGCCCCCTCGGAGGCGACGAGGAGCAGCGGCCCGATCGGCGTGTCGACGACGATCTCGGCCACCGGGCTCACCCCGTGACGACGGTGACGTCCTGCGCCACCGGATGGGCCAGGGCTCTGATCCCGTCGGCGTGCGCCGCGGCGTCGCCCACGACGATGACCGTCCACGAACCGTCGGCGAACCGCGCGTAGGCGTCGACCATCCGCTCCGGGTCGACATCGGCCAGGTCGCGCAGCGTCGCCGTCGTGAACTCCGTGGTCAGCCCCTCGAACGCCAACGTCGCCGCCTCGTCGGCGATCGCGTCCGCCGTCGCATACCGGCTCGCGGCGGTCATCGCGATGTAGTCGACGCCCTGCTTGGTCTCCACGTCGGTGAAGCCCTGCCGCGCGCCGTCGAGGATGGTGAGCAGGATGTCGAGCGACTCCACCGTCACGTCGCCACGCACGCTGCCGCTGGTGAGGAACAGTCCCCCGCGGCGCCGCGGCCGGAACACCGACCGGATGCCGTAGGTGTAGCCCTTCTCCTCGCGCAGCACCGCGTCGACGCGGGCGTTCGGGGACCCGCCCAGCACGAACCCCAGCACCGGGTACGGGGCCCAGCCGTCGTCCACCCGCCGATCCGGACCGGGCGTCGCCACGATCAGCTCGGTCTGGACCGAACCGGGCCGGTCGACGAGGACGACCCGGCCCCGGTTGGCCGCGGTGCGCGCGGCGACCGGCTCGGGCGGAGCCTCCCAGCCCTCCGGCGCCGACCAGCCGCCGAGGGCCGCCTCGATGGCGGCGAACGCGTCGACGTCGTCGAGGTCGCCGGCCAGCACGAGGGTCGCCCCGACCGGGGAGACCTCCCGGGCGTGGAACGCCGCCACGTCGTCGCGGGTGATCGCCGCCACGGTGTCCCGGGTTCCGGCGGTCGGGCGGCTCGAGCGCTCGTCGGGGTCGAAGAACGTCGCGATCAGCTCGATCGCCCCGCGCTGCGCGGCGACCGACCGCTCCTGCTCGATCTCGGCGAGCCGCTGCTTGACGTGCCGAGCCACCTCGGCCGCCGGGAACGCGGGCTCGGTGAGGGTCTGGCGCAGGAGGTCCAGCGCATACTCGAGGTGTCGTTTGGCGACGTCGACGTCGATGCTGATCCCGGCCTCGGACGCACCCGCCCCGAGCGCGACCCCCTTCCGCTCGAGCAGCAGGGCGAACTCACTCGACGAGTGGGTCTCGGTGCCCTCGTCGAGGGTGCGCGCCATGATCGTCGCGACGCCCTCCTGCTCGCGGGGCTCGCGGGACAGCGGGAGCGGGACCGACAGGCGTACCGAGTGCACGTACTGGCCCGGCACGTCGTAGACGACGACCTCGAGGCCGTTCGGCAGGGTGCGCCGCTCGGCCACCGGGAAGGTGTAGGGCTCGGGCGGGACGACGTCCGGGCGCGGGATGTCCACGGTAGGAGTGCTCATGCCGCCGCCTCCTGCTCTTCGACGAGGTAGGACACGACGGTGCGCGAGCGGGGCTGGAGGTAGGCGGCGGCGGCCGTCTTGATCCGCTCCCGTCCGATGGCGCCGACACGGTCGAGCAGCGTGTTGACGTAGTGGCTGTCGTCGGCCAGCAGCGTGTAGTGGCAGATCAGGTCGGCGCGCTCCTCCTGGCTGGCCAGCGAGCTGAGCCAGGAGCGCTCGGTCTCGGCCAGCGAGCTCTCCAGCTCGACGTCGGTCGGACCCTCGGCGATGAGCCGCTCCAGCTCCTCGACGACGGCGGCCTCCACCGCGGACGCCTCGGTGCCGGCGGCGACGTCGATGATGAGCAGCCCGAGCGAGACACCGTCGACGAAACCCATGGTGTGCGCGTGGACCGCGGTCGCCGACTGCTCGTCGCGGACCAGCCGTTGCACCAACCGAGACGTGCTGAGCCCACCCAGGACGTCGAAGGCCAAGGAGCAGGCGAGGTAGTCCTCGTCGCTGTCCACGGGCAACCGCCACGCGAGGTGCAGCCGGTCGTTGGGCACGTCCTCGAGACGCTCGAGGCGGGCCGGTTCCGTGAGCGGGTCGAGATGGTGGACGTCGTGCGGCGGGGGCTGGGCCGAGGCCGGCAGGGACCCGAAGTACGTCTCCACCTTGGCGAACGCGTCCTCCGGCTCGATGTCGCCGACGATGGTCAGCACCGAGTTGTTCGGGCCGTAGTAGTGGCGGAAGAAGGCGTGGACGTCCTCGAGGCTCGCGGCGTCGAGGTCCTCCATCGACCCGATCGTCGGGTGGTGGTACGGGTGGCCTTCGGGGAAGACCGTGGCGTAGACGTCGGTGAGGGCGTTGCCGTAGGGCACGTTGTCGTAGCGCTGCCGCTTCTCCTCCTTGACGACGTCGCGCTGGTTGTCGAGGTTCTCCTGGGTGACCGCGTCGAGCAGGTGCCCGTGCCGGTCGGCCTCCAGCCAGAGCGCGAGCTCCAGGGCGCCCTTGGGGATCGTCTCGAAGTAGTTGGTCCGGTCGAACCACGTCGTCGCGTTGAGACGACCGCCCTCGGCCATCAGCGCACTGAAGTGCTCGCCGCTCTTGACGTTGCGCGACCCCTGGAACATCAGGTGCTCGAAGAGGTGGGCAAAACCCGTGCGTCCGGCCGGTTCGTGCCGCGACCCGACGCCCACCCAGAGGTTCACGGTGACGGTCGGGACGGTGTGGTCCTCGGAGACGACCACCCGCAGGCCGTTGGCCAGTGTGCGCTCGGCGATGGGGTACGCGATGTCAGCCACGGGGCGACGATACGCGACCCCGCCGACCCCGTTGTTCCCGACTTCCAACCCGACGCAGTACGCGGTTTCGGCGGGTCCGGAGGCACCGGAACCTGGTACTGCCCCGGGTTGGAAGCGGAGGTCGGCGTCGGGGCCGTCAGGGCAGGTGGGGCTGGTGCGCGTCGCCGAGCCGCTCGATCGCCTCGCGCGCGAAGACCTGCTGCTCGGTGATGGCCCGCTCGGACCGGCCGCGGCCGAGGAACGAGATGAACCAGTGCAGCAGCGTGGTGATCCGGGACTTGAACCCGATCAGGTAGAAGAGGTGGATCACCAGCCAGACCATCCACGCGAGGAACCCGCCGAACCGGAGCCGGCCCACGCTCGCCACCGCGGAGAACCGCGAGATGGTCGCCATGGAGCCCTTGTCGAAGTAGTGGAACGCGGGCTCGGTGGGCCGCCCGTCGAGACGCCGCTTGAGCTGCTTGGCCGCGAACTTGCCGCCCTGGATGGCCACCTGGGCGACGCCGGGCAGGTTGTCGAGCGCGATCATGTCGCCGAGGACGAACACCTCGGGGTGGCCCGGCAGGGTGAGGTCGGGGTTGACCTTGACACGTCCCGCGCGGTCGGTCTCGGCGCCGGCCTGCATGGCGACCGACCGGCCGAGCGGGCTGGCCTGCACGCCCGCGGCCCAGACCTTCGCGACGGCCTCGATCCGGCGCACGTAGCCGGACGGGTCGTTCACGTCCTGCACCTCGATACCGGTGGCGTCGACGTCGACCACCTTGGCGCCGAGCTGGACGTCCACGCCCATCTTGGCCAGGCGTCGCTGCGCGATCTCGCCCAGCCGGTCGCCGAACGCGGGGAGCACCTGCGGGGCCGCGTCGACGAGGGTGATCTGGGCCATGGCCGGGTCGATGTGACGGAAGTCCGACGTCAGTGTCCGCTTCGACAGCTCGGCGATCTGGCCGGCCATCTCGACGCCGGTCGGGCCCGCGCCGACGACGACGAACGACATCAGCCGGGCGGCCTCCTGCTTGTCGCCGCGGAGCGCGGCCAGCTCGGCCTGCTCGAAGCTGCCGAGGATGAGCCCGCGCAGCTCGAGGGCGTCGTCGATGTCCTTCATCCCCGGCGCGTAGCGCGCGAACTGGTCGTTGCCGAAGTAGGACTGACCGGCGCCCGCCGCGAGGATCAGCGTGTCGTACGGCGTGACCGCGGTGCGGCCCAGGCTGTCGGAGGTGACCGTCCGCGCGGCGATGTCGATGTCGGTGACGTCGCCGAGGATCGTCGTGGCGTTGCGCTGCTTCCGCAGGATCTCTCGGGTCGCCGGAGCGATCTCCCCCTCGGAGAGGATGCCGGTCGCGACCTGGTAGAGCAGCGGCTGGAACAGGTGGCTGGTCGTGCGCGCGATCAGGGTGATGTCGACGTCGGCGTGCTTGAGGGATCGGGCCGCGAAGAGGCCCCCGAACCCGGACCCGATGATGACGACACGGTGCCGCTCGATGCTGCTGGTGGGAGGGGTGGTGGTCTGCGGCATGACGCTCACATCCAGGGCAACCGCGGTCGTAAACCGGTCATTCCGCCACGGTATGCGACCTCCGTCACCTCCCTGAAGGCGGGTTTCTCCCCGCTTTGCAAGGGGGTGGACACGCCCTCGTCAGGCCCGGACGAGAGGCGGGTCGGCGGGCAGGACGTGCTCGGCGTGCTTGTCGGTGCTGAGGCACAGCGAGCAGATGTGCGCCTCGTGGGCGAAGCACGCGACCATGTCGGGTCGCTCGTAGTCGTGGTGGCAGACGTGGCAGGTGAGGTGCTCGCCCGAGGGGTTGCCGAGCTCGTCGTCCATCGGCAGGTCGATGCCGTCGTCACCGCGCCGCAGGTAGTACCGGCCTTTGGTCGCGAGCGCGATGACCGGCGGGAGGACCAGGGCCAGCCCGATGGCCACGAGCGGCGAGTACGGGCGGATCCCTGAGCCGAGCGCCCCGAAGAACGCGGCGATCGAGACCCCCGCGGCGATGAGCATCGAGCCGAACCCGACCGGGTTGACCGCGTACAACATGCCGCGGCGGAACTCCGGCCGTTTCGGCGAGATCTTCAGCAGGTACTTGTTGATGGCGATGTCGGAGGCGACCGCCACGACCCAGGCCATGCCGCAGTTGGCGTAGAAGCCGAGGATGGTGTTGAGGAAGTCGAACATGTTCGCCTCCATCAGCACCAGCGCGATGAGCAGGTTGACGCCGAGGAAGACCAGCCGTCCGGGGTAGTGCTTCGTGATGCGGGTGAACGAGTTCGTCCACGCCAGCGAGCCGGAGTAGGCGTTGGTGACGTTGATCTTCACCTGGCTGATGACGACCAGGCAGACCGCGAGCGCGAGAGCGGCCCAGTGCGGCATGAACCCCTGGTAGATCTCGAGGAACTGCTGCACCGGCTGGTTGGCGAACGCGGCACCGCCGGCGACGTTGGCGATGAGGTAGACGGCGAGGAAGAGCCCGATGACCTGCTTGATGGCGCCGAAGATGACCCAGCCGGGACCGGCCAGCAGCATGGCGCTCCACCACTGCCGGGCGTTCTCGGGCGTCTTCGGCGGCATGAACCGCAGGTAGTCGATCTGCTCGGCGATCTGGGCGATCAGCGACAGGCAGACCCCGGCGGCGAGGAACACCGAGCCCAGGTTGGGCGCCCCGTTGCCGTTCTCGCCCTGGTAGGCGAAGAAGGTCGCCACCGAGTCGGGGTGGCTGAGCAGCAGGTAGGCGAACGGCAGGACCATGAGGATCAGCCAGAGCGGCGTGGTCCAGAGCTGGAGCTTCGACAGCACCTTCATGCCGTAGATGACCAGCGGGAAGATGATCAGGGTCGACGTTTCCTGCGACAACCGGTCGGCATGCGGAGGTTAGTGACACAGACGGCGGACGGGTCACCGGGCCGGGCGCACTAGCGTGAGTGACATGCCGAGAGCGGGTGTGGTGGCGTGGTTCGACGTCACGGCCGGGGTCGCCGGGGACATGCTCCTGGGGTCGCTCGTCGACGCCGGCGCCGACCTCGACGAGGTGCAGCGGCTGGTCGACCTCGTGCTCCCGGAGACGGTGCGGCTGGAGGCCAAGGACGTCCTGCGCGCCGGCCTGCGTGCCGTCAAGGTCGAGGTGCTCTCGATGGTCCAGGACCACCCGCACCGCCGGTGGCCGGAGATCCGCGCCCGCATCGAGTCCGCCGGTCTGCCCGAGCCGGTCGCGAACCGTGCGTCGGCGGTGTTCCGGCGGCTGGCCGAGGTCGAGGCGTCGGCGCACGGGGTGCCGGTCGAGGACGTCGAGTTTCACGAGATCGGGTCGTGGGACTCGGTCGCCGACGTGGTCGGGACGTGCGCCGCCCTCCACCTGCTCGACGTCGAGGATGTCGTGGCGACGCGGATCGCGTTGGGGTCAGGGACGGTTCGCACCGTTCACGGGCTGCTGCCGGTGCCGGTTCCTGCGGTGCTCGGGCTGGTCGACGGGTGGCAGGTGGAGGCGGGTGGCGACAGTGAGCTGGCGACACCGACCGGCGCAGCCCTCGTGACGACCTTCGCGACGGCCCAGGGTCCCCTGCCCGCGCTGGACGTCCTCACATCCGGGGTCGGGGCGGGCACTCGCGACCCGGCCGGACGACCCAACGTCGTTCGCGTCGTGCTCGGCACGCGGCCCGTGGCAGAGGCACCGGCCGCCTCACGGTCGATGGTCGTCCTCGAGGCCAACGTCGACGACATGGACCCGCGTGTATGGCCGACGGTGCTGACCGCCCTGATGGACGCCGGCGCCGCCGACGCGTGGCTGACGCCGATCGTCATGAAGAAGGGCCGACCGGCCCACACGCTCTCCGTCCTCGGTGGCCCGGACCAGGCGCCGGCCCTCCGCGACCAGATCCTGCGGCTCACCAGCACGATCGGCGTCCGCCAGACGGCCGTCGAGCGCTGGGCGCTGGGCCGCGGCTGGACCGACGTCTCCGTCCACGGGCACGCGGTGCCGGTCAAGGTCGCTCATCGGGACGGCAAGATCGTTCACGCGATGCCGGAGTTCGAGGACGTCGCGACGCTGGCCGACGAGCTCGCGCAGCCGGTCCGAGTCGTGCTGTCGTCCGTGGTTGCCGCCGCCGAGGTCGCCGGTCTCGCCGCCGGAGGCGACGTGCCCGCAGGCCTGCGCGCGACGCGTACGAGCGAGCCGGAAAGCCCGGAAAGCTAGGAGGGCCGGGCGGATCCGTCGTTCGACAGGGCCGGCAGCGCGTCGACGATGACGGCGGCGCGCTCGGCGCGGATCGACGCCGTCGTCGCCTCACCGAGAAAGGTCAGCGCGTAACGAAGCTCGGCCTCGTCGAGCGTCGTCAGGTCCCTACGGCGGTCGCGCGCCAGGGCCGTCAGGTCGTCGGGCGGGCTCAGGGTCCGGGCGCCGTGCGACAGGTGGAGGGTGCCGGTCCACTCCGTGGTCGGCGGCCACGGCCGCCCACCGCCGAGGCGGAGCACCGTGACGTCGTCCAGGGTGAGGATCCGCACGGCGAACTCCTCGCCGCGCACCTCGAGGGTCCCGCTGAGGAAGGTGTCGTAGCCGTCCAGGCGCTCCGTGAGCACGAGCATGTCGGCCCTGCTCTGGTGAGGCGCGCCGCTGACGGCGATCCGGGTGACGGGAGCCGGCACCGGTCACCCGACCCGCGGGTCAGGCACGGGGAAGGAGCTCCTCGTCGGCGAACGTGTAGTACCAGAGCGACCGGTAGCACTGCCACGCCTTGGGCCGGAGACCCGTGCCGGACAAGACCTCCTCGAGCACGTGTCGCGCCTCGAGGTAGAAGTCCAGCTCGTCGCCGCCGGGCACTCTCAGGTGGGCCATGATCCGGTTGTGCGCCTGGTAGATCTGGAACCCGGGGAACTCGCTCACGTGGGGCATCAGCTCGGCCACGCCCCGGCGCATCTCGTCGAGCGGGTCCAGGCCGACGATGTAGGTGAACGACGTCCCGAGGCCGTGCTCCTGGGCGCGGCGCAGGACCTCCGGCATGTGCTGGTTGTCCAGGCTCGCCTTGCTCGCCTTGAGCAGCAGGTCGCGCCGCGAGAAGCACTCGACGGTGAGCCGCAGGATGAACGGGGCCACTCGGTCGGCGAGCTCGGCGAAGCCGTCGTGGGTGCGGACCACTGAGGAGAGGAAGCCGATCCGGGCCTCCACGTCGAGGCTGTCGAGCACCGCGCGCAGCCGGACCAGGTGGCTGACGGCGAGGTCCTCGCGTTCGAAGCATCCGGTCGACACGGTGACGTCGACGAGGTCCGACAGGTCGTGCCGCGGGTGCTGTGCCCGGAGCGCGTCGAAGAGCTCGGCGAGCTCCATCTCCTCGGAGAGCCGAGGGTCCGCCGCGGCCTCCAGCGTGTTGGGACAGAACGCACAGCCGACGCAGCGGCTCCGGGCGTTGGGGTTGAGCGTGGCCGCGCGGCCACCGTCGCGGAAGTAGCCGCCGACCGCCTCGTCGTTGTCCACGGTGAGCACGGTCCCGACGACGGCTTCGCCGAGGAGCAGGTCGCGGCCGACCATCCGGAACGGCGAGTCCGCGGCGTTGAGCGGGCCCACGATGTTCCAGGTGGTCCCCGGCGCCGAGGTGAGCACGAGCGAGAGCCGGGCCCGGTGGCGCGGGTCGCTCGACGTCACGCCGTAGAGGTTGAGCGCGATGAGCAGGACGTCCTCGGGCGGCACGCCGTGGTGCTGCGCGAGTGCCTGCAGATCGGCCGGGGAGAGGGAAGTTGAGGACCACAGAGGCGACACCATCGGCGCTAGCGCCACGCTCGGACCCTCCTCCTGCCGCGGAACAACCCATCTTGCTGATGCGTAGGCCCCGGGTCAACGCTCAGAGCGGCGCCGCGATCTGCGCGGCCAGGTGTCCCGCGCCGTACCCGTTGTCGATGTTGACGACCGCGACCCCCGGTGCGCAGGCGTTGAGCATGGCCAGTAGCGCCGCGAGCCCCTCGAACGCCGCGCCGTACCCCACTGACGTCGGCACCGCCACCACCGGCGCCGACACCAACCCGGCCACGACGCTCGGCAGAGCGCCGTCCATCCCCGCGACCACGACGATGACGCGGGCCTCGCGCAGCTGCTCCAGCCGCCCCAGGACGCGGTGCAGCCCGGCCACCCCGACGTCGACGACGAGCTCGGCGTCACGGCCCAGGTGCTGCGCCGTGAGGAGGGCCTCCCGCGCGACCGGCAGGTCGGACGTCCCGGCGCACAGGACGAGGACGCGCCCCCCGACCGGCTCCGGAGGCGCGGCCGGCCAGGCCACCAGCCGGGCGACCTCGTCGACCGCTGTATCGGGGACTACCTCGCGAAGGACGGCGACCTGCTCCGGTGAGCACCGGGTGAAGAGCACCGGGCCGCCGGCCGTCCGGAGCGCGGTAGCGATCGCCCGCAGCTGCTCGACCGACTTGCCCTCCGCATACACCGCCTCCGGGTACCCACGGCGGGATGCGCGCCCGAGATCGAGCTCGGCGATCCCGTCCAGGTCACCCATGCGATACGGCCACCAGCGGGAGGGTGAACGCCCCGGACTGGATCCCCGCCAGGTCGACGGTCACGAACCGGAACCCCGCCGCGCACACGCCGGCGACCAGCCGGCGGCGCACCTCGGACGCCATGACCCGGTCCAGGTCGGCCTCCAGCAGCTCCACCCGGGCCACGTCGCCGTGGTGCCGCACGCGGCAGTCGGCGAACCCGAGCGCCCGGACGGCGGCCTCGGCGGCCTCGATCTGAGCCAGCTTCACCGGGTCGACCTCCGAGAAGTGCGGTATGCGCGAGGCCAGGCAGGGCGCAGCCGGCTTGTCGGCGTTCGGGAGACCGAGCTGCCGGGCGAGGTCGCGGACATCGGACTTGGTGAGGCCCAGGTCGGCCAGGGGTCGCAGCACCGCGTGCTCGGTCGCCGCCCGGCTGCCTGGGCGGTCCGGTCGTCGCGCGTCGTCGGCGTTCTCGCCATACGCCACCGCGTCGAGCCGCAGCCGCTGGACCACCTCGTCGGAGATGCGGGTGAACAGCTCGTCCTTGCAGTGGAAGCACCGGTCCGGGCCGTTCGCCCGGTAGGCGGCGACGTCGCCCTCATGGGTGGCCACCTCGACCACCCGGACGCCGAGCCCGGCGGCGACCTCGTGGGCCGCCTCCCGCTCCGCGCCGGCGAGGCTGGGTGACACCCCGAGGACGGCCACCACGTCCGTGGTGCCCAGGACGCGCGCCGCCAGGCCGAGCAGCACCGTCGAGTCGACTCCGCCCGAGTAGGCGACGCCGAGGCGGTCCACACCCGACAGCAGCCCCGAGAACCGGTCCAGCGTCTCGTCGAGCGTCATGCGCCCGCCTCTCGAGGCTTCGGGTGGGCGTCCGCATCGATCTCGGTCCGGTCCCCGGACCACAGGGTGTGGAAGGTGCCGTCCCGGTCGGTGCGCTGGTAGGTGTGCGCGCCGAAGTTGTCGCGCAGCCCCTGCACGAGGGCGGCGGGCAGCCGTTCGGCCCGGACCGTGTCGTAGTACGCGAGCGCCGACGAGAACCCGGGGACCGGCACCCCTGCCGTCGTCGCCGCCCCGACCACTCGGCGCCAGGCACCCTGCCGCTCGCCCAGACCCGAGGCGATGCTCGGGGCGACCAGGAGGGTCGCGAGCTGCGAACCCGCGTACTCGTCGCTGATCTGGGCCAGGAGCCGCGCGCGGATGATGCAGCCACCGCGCCAGATCCGCGCCACCGTGGCGATGTCGACGCCCCAGTCGTAGTTCTCGCTGGCCTTGCGGATCATCTCGAGGCCCTGCGCGTAGGCGACGACCTTCGACGCCCAGAGCGCGTCGCGCACGTCGTCGACCAGCCGCTGCCGTTCGTCGGCGGTGATGCGGCGCTCCGGCCCGGTCAGCACCGGCCGGCTCGCCTCGCGGATGGCGGTGTCGCCCGAGGCGGACCGGGCGAAGACCGCCTCGGCGATGGACGGCACGGGGACACCGAGCTCCAGGGCGATCTGGACCGTCCAGCGCCCGGTGCCCTTCTGCTCCGCCCGGTCGAGGATGCGCTCCACCAGCGCGGCTCCGGTCGCGGCGTCGACCTGGTCGAGCACCTCGGCGGTGATCTCGACGAGGAAGGAGTCGAGGTCGCCCTCGTTCCACGCGCGGAACACGTCGGCGCACTCGCGGGCCGAGAGGCCGGCCGCCGTGAGGACGTCGTAGGCCTCGGCGATGAACTGCATGTCGGCGTACTCGATGCCGTTGTGGACCATCTTGACGAAGTGGCCGGCGCCGTCCGGACCCATCCACGCGCAGCACGGCTCACCGTCGACGTGGGCGGAGATCGACTCGAGCAGCGGCCCGAGGGACGCATACGACTCCTTCGAGCCGCCCGGCATGATCGACGGACCCTCGAGCGCGCCGACCTCACCCCCGGAGATCCCGCTCCCGACGAAGTGGATGCCGTGCTCGCGCAGCGCCTTCTCGCGGCGGCGGGTGTCCTCGAAGTGGGCGTTGCCGCCGTCGACGACGATGTCGCCCTCCTCGAGGAGCGGGACCAGCTCGTCGATGACCGCGTCGGTGGGGTCGCCCGCCTTGACCATGACGACGATCCGGCGCGGCTTCTCCAGCGAGGCGACGAACTCCTCCGTGGAGGTGCTGGGCACGAACGACCCTTCGTCACCGAAGTCGCGGACCAGGTCGTCGACCCGGCTCTGCGTTCGGTTGTGCAGCGCGACGGTATGCCCGTGACGGGCGAAGTTGCGGGCGAGGTTGCGGCCCATGACGGCGAGACCGGTGACGCCGATCTGGGCATTGGCGGACGTGTTCACCCTGGCAGTCTCTCCCTCCCTCCCGTGGGGTCACAGAAGGCAAGACAACAAATGGCAACTCATTGTTGCCCGTGGCGGCGGCGCGGAACCATCCGGTAACGCCCTACAGATGGCCGGATGCCATCTGTTACCGCAGGGCCTTTGCTTAAAGGAGAGCAGACCCATGGTTCACACGACGATGCGCTCGGTGGCGGTTCTAGGGAGTGTCGGCCTCGTGGCCGTGGCCCTGGCCGCCTGCAGCAGCAGCAGCGGGGGCAGCAGTTCCGGAGGCGACACGAACTCCGGCGCCGGGAAGACCCTCGCCGTCTACATCGGCAACAACGCGCAGTACCCGACCGAGCAGAAGGCCTGGTTCGAGTCGACGTCGGCGAAGTTCAAGGCCCAGACCGGCGCCACCGTCACGTGGGAGACGTTCGCCTCGGCCGCCGACGAGCTGACCAAGATCCAGACGTCGGTGGTCTCCGGGCAGGGACCCGACGTGTACAGCCTCGGCACCACCTTCACCCCGACGGCCTACGGGACGGGGGCGTTCGTCAAGCTCACCGACAAGGAGTGGACGGCGCTCGGGGGCAAGGAGAAGTTCGTGCCGTCGACGCTGGGGATCTCGGGTCCGGACCCCAACAACCTGGTGGGGATCCCCTTCAACAGCCGACCGTTCGTCATGGCCTACAACAAGGACCTGCTCAAGGCGGCCGGGATCGACAAGCCCGCCACCACGTGGGACGAGCTGGGCGCGCAGGCCAAGAAGCTGACGACCGGCGGCACCTACGGGCTGGCCATCGCCTACAAGGACGGCTTCGACCCGTGGAAGTTCGCATGGGGGATGTCGATCCAGGCGGGGAACCCGATCATCGACGGGAAGACGGCCAAGCTCGACGACCCGACGACGAAGAAGGCGTACGACACCTACTTCGGCTGGCTGACCAAGGACAAGGCTGTCGACCCGGCGTCCATCGGCTGGTCGAACGCGCAGGCGCTCGCGGCGTTCTCGCAGGGCAAGGCGGCGTACTTCCCGATGACGACCTACACGTCCGCACCGACGCTGGACAAGAGCGATATCAAGGACAAGTACGCGTATGCCCTGATGCCGACCATCCCCCCGGGCGCGACCTCGCTCCCCGCGGGCGGCAAGGACGCGGCCAGCATCCTCTCCGGCGACAACGTCGTCGTGGCGGACTACAGCCAGAACAAGGACCTGGCCTTCCAGTTCGTCAAGTTGCTCACCGACCAGGCTATCCAGGACGAGTACTTCAAGATCTTCGGCAACCTTCCGGTCAACGCCCAGTCGGCGGCGGCGCTGAAGTCGGACCCCAAGCTCGCCGTGTTCACGGAGGCGTCGGCCAAGTCCGTCGCCACCCCGTTCACCGGCGCGTGGGGCGACACCCAGCTGGCGCTGACCAACGTCGTCGTCCAGTCGATCCCGGACCTGTCGAAGGGCTCGGTGTCCGACGCTGACCTGACGGCCCGGCTCGCCACCGCTCAGAAGTCGGCCCAGTCGGCCGTCGACCGAGCGAAGTAGGAAGTCGAAGCGCCATGAGCAGCGCCACGGCCCCCGAGGCCGGCCAGGGGGTGGCGGCTCCGGCCGCCACCCCCGGCACGGCCGGACAGCGGCCGGCCCCCAAGAAGGTCAAGCCGCTGTCCAAGCGACAGCGTCCGTTGTGGATGCTGATCCCGGGCGGGCTGCTGATGACGCTGATCATCGTCATCCCGTTCCTGATCGGCGTCTGGATCTCGCTGACCGACCTCGACCAGTACACGCTCCGCCGGTGGCTCAGCGCCCCGTTCGTCGGGCTGGCGAACTACGTCGAGTCGCTCAGCGCCGGCCTGCCCGCGGCGATCTGGATCAGCATCTCGTTCGCGGTGATCAGCACGGCCGTGACCGTGCCGATCGGGGTGGCCGCGGCGATCGTCACCCAGAACAGGTACCGCGGTCGCGCATTGGTCCGCGCGATCTTCCTCGTCCCGTACGTCCTGCCGTCGTTCGTGGTGGCAACGGTCTGGCGAACCATGCTGCAACCGGACGGCATCGTCAACAACATCCTCAACAACCTGGGCATCGGAGACAAGCTCTGGCTGGCCGGCCCGACCGCCTACTGGACGCTGATCCTGGTCGAGATCTGGGCGGCCTGGCCGTTCATCTACCTGCTGGCCCTGTCCGGGCTGCAGTCGGTGGACGACGAGGTGCACGAGGCGTCCGCGCTGGACGGGGCGTCATGGTGGCCGAAGCTGCGCTACATCGTGCTGCCCTACCTCAAGGGCCCCATCGCGCTGGCCTTCCTCCTCGCCACCCTCAACCACATCAACAACTTCACGCTGCCGTACGTCCTCTTCGGGGCGCCCGCCCCGGAGTCCGTCAACGTGATGCCGATGATCGTCTACGTCACGAGCTTCCAGAGCCTGCGGTTCGGCCTGTCCGCCGCCATGGCCATCGTCTCGTTGATCATCATCGCCATCCCCCTGTTCATCTACCTGCGGGCGGTCCGGCTCGATGTCCACGAAGAGGGAGGCAAGTGATGGCCACCGCGACTGCCACCGCCCCACCGGCGCCGCGCAAGGGCAAGGGCCGAGCGGGGTCTGAGGAGGCCCATCGGCTGATGCCGACCCCGCTGCTGGCCGTCCTCACCACGATCCTGTGCCTGATGGTCCTCATCCCGGTCGCCTACATCGTGCTGGCATCTCTCAACACCGATGCCGGGGTCGCATCCGGTGAGTTCTGGCCGAGCAGCTTCTCCGGCGAGAGCTACACGCTGATCTGGTCCACGGTCGGCCTGAGCAAGGCGCTGGTCAACAGCCTCATCGTCGCCGGCGCGGTCGCGATCGCCTCCGCGCTGCTGGCCGTCCCGACGGCCTACGTCCTGGTCCGCTACGCCTTCCGGGGCCGGGTCACGATCCTGCGGGGCCTGCTCGGGTTCCAGAGCATCCCCGGCACCCTGATGCTGCTGCCCGTCTTCGTGCTCTTCTCGTCGATTGGCAGCACGCTCGGGATCGCCATCATCGGCACCCTGTGGGGGTTGTTCATCGCCTACCTGACCTTCGCCCTGCCGTTCTCGACGTGGGTCATGGTCACCTACCTGCGCGGGCTGCCTCGGGAGCTGGAGGAGGCGGCGCGCATCGACGGCGCCTCCAACGTCCAGATCCTCGCCCGGATCATCTTCCCGCTCAGCGGTCCGGCGATCGTCGTCTCCGGGATCTTCGCCTTCCTCCTCGGCTGGAACGACGTGCTGTTCGCCTCCGTGATGACGCGTCCGGACACGCATACGGCCGCCGTCGCCCTACAGGTGTTCGGCGCCAGCATGGAAGGTGGGGCCATCCCCGTGTACTCGCAGATGATGGCCGCTTCCCTGGTCTGTGCAGCGCCCGTCGTCATCCTCTACTTCGTCTTCCAGCGCTACCTGGTCGGCGGACTCACCGCAGGGAGCGTGAAGTAACCGATGTGGACCCTGTCCGGATTCGTCGACGAGATCTCCGAGGACTTCGAGACGCAGTGCTCGGTGGCGGCAGGCCTCGGCCTGGCCTACGTCGAGATCCGCAGCGCGTGGGGTGTCAACATCCTCGACCTCGACGACCGCCAGCTCGCGACGGTGCAGGAGACGTTGGACCGGCACGGTCTCAAGGTCTCCAGCATCGGCTCGCCGATCGGGAAGATCTTCGT
This sequence comes from uncultured Actinomycetota bacterium, assembly GCA_963713345.1. GTDB lineage: Bacteria > Actinomycetota > Actinomycetes > Actinomycetales > Dermatophilaceae > Lapillicoccus. Next base: position 102,078 of record CAVQLI010000013.1, read on the forward strand.
CGACGAGGACTTCGAGCCGCACCTCGAACGTGCTCGGCACGCGGCCGATGTGGCGAAAACCCTTGGTGCGCCGTACATCCGACTGTTCTCGTTCTTCATCCGACCGGGTGACGACCCCAAGGACCACCGCGACGAGGTGCTCCGCCGTATGCGTGCGCTCGCCGACGTCGGCGAGGCCGCCGGGGTCGTTCTCGTCCACGAGAACGAGAAGGACATCTACGGCGACGTCCCGGACCGCTGCCTCGACATCGTCGAGACGGTCGGGTCACCGAACCTGCGGGTGGCCTGGGACCCGGCGAACTTCGTGCAGGTCGGGGTTCGCCCCTTCACCGAGGGGTATGCCTCGCTGCGTCCCCATCTCGAGTACATGCAGATCAAGGACGCCCACGCGGCCGACGGGACGGTGACGGTCGCCGGTGACGGCGACGGCCAGCTCGTCGAGACCATCCGGGCGCTCCGCGAGGACGGCTTCGACGGGTTCTTCTCACTCGAGCCACACCTCGGCGACGTCCACGCGCTCGGCGGCTTCTCCGGTCCCGAGCTGTTCACCCGCGCGCACGCCGCCTTCACCGGGCTGCTGCAGAACGAAGGAATCGAGTACGCATGAGTAGCGCTGCATCCGACCGCCACGACCGGCCGACGTTCGCCATCGTCGGTGCCGGAGTCATCGGCAAGCAGCACGGCAAGGTGATGACCGAGCTGGGTGACCAGGTCGAGCTCGTCGCCGTCGTCGACGTGGACCTGCCGCGTGCCGAGGCGTTGGCCGCCGAACGCGGGGGCCGGCCGTACGCCTCCCTCGCGGACGCCTTGGCCAACGAGGAGATCGACGTGGTCTCGGTCTGCACCCCGACCGGGCTGCACGGCACCGTCGCCATCGAGGCGCTGAAGGCCGGCAGGAACGTCATTATCGAGAAGCCGGCCGAGGTGACCGTCGAGAAGACCGACGAGATCATCGCGGCCCAGCGTGAGGCGGGCACGCTCGTGTCGGTCATCTCGCAACACCGGTTCGACCCGGCCACCGACATCGCCGTCGCCGCGATCGAGGCCGGCGAGCTCGGCCGGCTGACCTCCGGGATCGCGTCGATCGACTGGTGGCGCGGGCAGAGCTACTACGACTCCGGCGACTGGCGCGGGACCTGGGAGCTCGACGGCGGCGGCGCGATGATGAACCAGGGCGTCCACACCGTCGACCTCCTCATCGCCGCGATGGGCCGGCCGGTCGAGGTGTTCGCCTACACCGGCACGCTCGCTCATGAGCGCGTCGAGACCGAGGACGTGGCGGTCGCCGTGGTGAAGTTCGAGAGCGGTGCCCTCGGCGTCATCCACGCCACGACCGCCGCATACCCCGGCCTGAGCGCGCGGGTCCAGGTCCACGGCGACAAGGGCTCCGTGGTCATCGACAACGACGAGCTCACCTACATCCACCGGGCGGCCTACGCCGGCGACCAGAGAGACGTCTCCTACGGGGCCAACTCGGCGACCGACAACCAGAAGGACAGCCTCGACCTGCCCGAGAAGGCGACGGCCGGGGCTGGTCGCGACCCGGGCCAGCTGTCCGACGCGCACCGAGCCCAGTACCTCAACATCCTCGCCGCGCTCCAGGGGCGGGAGAAGCTCCGGGTCGACCTCGAGACCAACCGCCAGGCCATCTCGGTGATCACCGGCGCCTACGAGTCGGCCCGGACCGGCAAGCCGGTGGTGCTCTCGTGAGCGCCCCGCGCATCGCGGCGAACCCGATCCCCTACTGGTCCAAGGCCGGGAAGTCGCGCGAGGTCTTCGAGCAGGCGTTCCGGGACTTCTCCGACATCGGCTACACCGCGGTCAAGGCGGACATCCCCGAGGGCATGGCGGCGAGCGAGTACCTCGACTGGATCGGCGGTTACGGCCTCGCGCCGGCGCTCAGCCTCTTCAGCTCCGCGTTCGACGAGACGGTCGATGCGACGGAGGAGCTCGAGTCGGTCAAGCGGTTCGCCGACGACCAGGCGTCCCTCGGCATGGACCGGACCATGGTGTCCTCGATGGCCGTGCCGGCCCGGATGGCGCGACCGGCAGTGGGTGCGGACTTCGACGAGGCTCGACTGTCCCGCGCCATCGAACGTGTGGGGCGGGCCTGTGCCGCGCTCCAGTCGGCCGGTATCCGGCCACTGCACCACTCACACGTCGGTGGCGTCTTCGAGACGGAGACGGAGATCGTCCGGCTGCTCGACGACCTCGGGCCGGACGTCATCGGCGTCGGTCCCGACACGGGACACCTGCGGTGGGCCGGGATCGACCCCGCGACGTTCATCGCGCGGTACGCCGACCGGATCGGTGGCATCCACATCAAGGACTGCTTCCCCGACTACCTCGACCACACGGACGAGCGCAGCTACCACGGGCTGGCCGAGACCAAGCGGCTGTGGGCCGAGCCGGGTCGTGGCGTCGTCGACTTCGACGCGGTGCTGCGGGCGTTGCCCGCGGACTACGACGGCGACCTCATGATCGAGATCGACGAGCCGAGCGTCGAGTCGCGCTACGAGTCGCACCGGATCGCCTTCGAGTGGGCGCAGCACGGCCTGGCCCCGCTGACGGCCTGATCCGCGGCCACCTCGACGATCCGGTTCGGTCACCGAATCGCCTGTCACCCCAGGGGACCTAGGTCCCCTGGGGTGTTCCTCCGGTCGGTGGACGGTGCGGTCGTTCTCCCGCCCGGATGATCAGCGGATCCTGCGCATACCCGCGAGCCGGGAGTCTGGAACGGCACCGGGAAACACCCGGACCGCGCCGGACCAGGCTCCGGCCGGGCACACCGAAGGAGCCCCGATCATGTTCACCCTCGTTACCGTCGCCGTCCTGGCCACCCTCGCCACCGCCGGACTCGTCCACGTCGGCGTCCTGTCGTCGGTCAGCGTCGCCGTCGTCGCGCTCCTGGGGCTGATCGTCGTTCTGCTGGAGCGCACCCACCGGAAGGCGTCGGGACCGGCCCGAAGCACCCACGCCAGGAACGACCGCGACATCGCTCGTACGCTCAACGAGCTGCACGCTCTGGAGGGCCCAGCCGGGGGCGTTCCGTCCCGCCACCCGGTGCTGCCCACCCTGTGAGCGCCGAGGGGACGTCGAGCGCCCGCTCGAGGTCCCCGAGGACTGCATCTCAGCCGACCGGACGGGTGAGCAGCGATCAGCTGGGTCTGGGAGTCCCCCGCGCCGCGTCGACGACCTGGGCGATGGCGTCGACGACCAGCTGTGGCTGCTCGACGTGGATGTAGTGGCCGGAGTTCGTCTTCGTGACGTGCGTTGCTCCGGTGAACTTCGCGGCGAGCTCGTCCTGGGCGGCGAGCTGCGCCGTCCACAGGGCGTCCGCGAACTCCTGGGTGACGAACGGCGGGAGCTTCCCGGTCGCGATGTCGGCGGAGGAGATCACTTTCCGGTCGGCGGTCAGGACGACCGTCGGCACCGTGGGGCTCGTGGTGATCGCGCGGAGCTCGGGAAAGACGACGTCGAAGCGGAACTCCTCGGCACCGGCTGGACGCCCCTGGGCGCTGGGGCTGTTCAGCTTCTCGAGGTTCGCCGACTGCTCGGCGGTCAGCCGCTTGGGCAGGTCCTCGCTGAGCGCGTCGACGAGGACCAGGCCGGCGACGTTCTTGGGCTGCGCGGCCGCGAAGAGGCGGACGATGTCGCCACCGTAGGAGTGGCCGACGAGCACGTAGGGGCCGATCTCGCCGGAGGCGATGAGCACCGACCGCAGGTCGTTCGCGGCCTGCGTTCCGCTCGTGGGCTGAGGCACCATGGTGGACCGGCTCTCCTGCCGGCCGGCGGCAGTCGTCGTCTCGGTTCCTGGGCGGTCGTACGCGCACACCCGGCTGAGCTGGGCGGCCCGGGGAAAGACGGCCTGCCCGGCGGTGCTGGGATCGGTCGTGACGGCCCAGTTGTCGGCGCGCTCGCCCAAGCCGCTGACGAGGACGATGGTCGGACTCCCGCTGCCGCGGCAGGTCAGGTAGATCGTGCGGCCACCGCCGATGTCGACCGAGCGGTCCACGTCACCGGTCGGAGCGGACGCGCTGACGGCGGTGAGCGGGGCGCTGGCCGGCGGGCTGGGGGTGCCTGTGGTGCACCCGACGACCCCGAGCATCGCCACACCGACAACAAGCGTGGCCCGGACGTGCCTCGCTCGCGCACCGGACGAGTTGACCGGCCACCGGAGGGACGGGCTCATACGACGATCCTGCCAATCTGTCTGATGGCGCGAGTGCTCCGATCTGCACGGTAACCGCTCGGTTCTCCCGGGCGTCGACCTTTCGTCATCATCGGCCCGCCCGGTGGATCGGCATTGTCGGTGGCCGTCGAGGGCCCGCTGACCCGAGGTCCGTTGTGGACTGTCCTGGCCCTGACAGTCCTACGACAAGGGGACGACTGGCTGTCCGCGCGCGCGACACCGAGCCTGGGGTCATGACGACGACACTCATCACCGGGGCGAACACGGGTCTCGGCAAGGAAACCGCACGACAGCTGGTCACGGCCGGACACACCGTCTACGTCGGTGCCCGCGACGAGGGACGCGGGCGGGCCGCCGCCGAGGAGGTCGGCGCGCGCTTCGTCCAGCTCGACGTGACCGATGACACCTCGGTCGCGTCGGCGTTCGCGCAGATCGAGGAGGACGGCGGGCTCGACGTTCTCGTCAACAACGCCGGCATCGCCAAACGCACCCGGGATGGTCGCGGCGAGGCGCTCGACGGCCCCAGCGCCCTCGAGGTGTTCGACACGAACGCGGTGGGCATCATCCGCGTCACCGAGGCGGCGCTGCCCCTGCTGCGCCGTTCGGCCAACCCGGTGGTCGTGAACGTCTCCAGCGCCCTCGGCTCGTTCTGGGCCGCGCACGAGCCGTCTCGCCCGGCCTCGCACTTTCCCTCGATCGTCTACGGGTCGAGCAAGGCGGCCGTCTCGATGCTCACCGTCCAGTACGCCAAGGCCGTCCCCGAGGTGAAGTTCAACGCGGTCGAACCCGGGATCACGGCCACCCATCTCGGCGGCGGCGACCCGGGCAGCCATCCCGGCCGTCCCGCCGAGGTCAGCGCGCGGGTCGTCGCCCAGCTGGCGACCATCGACCAGGACGGCCCGACCGGAACGTTCCACGAGGACATCGGCGAGCTGGGTTGGTGACCTGACACTGCGTCGACGGTTCGTATCACGGTTGTCGCGTGCCGCTCCTGCAACACCATGAGTGTCGTCCCCGCGGCCATCCGCACCGTCATGTCCGATTCCATCCAGGTGGCCGCCACCGCCGAGGCGCTGGCCACCGAGGGGACGGTGGTCGCCCACGCCTTCGCCAACTTCTACGTCATCACCACGCGCGGGGACGCCGAGACGGTGCAGCGCGTGAACGTCATGAAGGGCCGTCCGCCCGGCCAGGTCGGCTCGATCACCGGCCCGCCGGCGTCGATTCCCGAGGTGTGGGATCTCGACCGGCTGCCCGAGCCGCTGTCCCGCCGGACCGCGCTGGCCCTGGTCGACGCCTTCTACAGCCGCGGTCCGTTCGGCTTCCGCGCACCCGCCGCGGCCAGCGTTCCGGCCCACCTCTGCGAGGCCGACGACGGCGTCCTGACCGCGCAGGTGATAGCGCCCGGCTACCGGTGCCCCTCCAACGCCTTCCTCGCGGCGGCCGAGCGCGCCTGCGGCGGCGAGCTGCTCTACATCACCTCGGCCAACCGGTCCCGGCATCTCACGGGCGCCGACGACTCCCCGGCCCACTGGAAGGCCGACGGGCTGCGCGCCGAGTTCGGCGCCGAGCCTGGGTTCGTGGTCGTCGAGCACGCCGACGAGGCCGAGGCGCGGGCCGCATACCCGCAGTACCTGCCGATGTCGACGACCATCCTCGGCCTGCACCGCGTCGTCCGGGTCCCCGGTGACCCGCGGCCGCACCTGGTGCTGGAACGGCACGGGTCGTTGGGCGTGGAGGCCGTCCGCGGTGTCGTGGCCGAGTTCGGGTTCGGGCTCGTGCTCGGACCGCGAGCCCGTACCCGCCTGATGCTCCGGGACTACACCGAGAGCCTGAGCGACCGATGACCGCCCGCATCGGCCTGTTGGTCCCGAGCTCCAACGTCACGATGGAGATCGAGCTGCCGGCGCTGCTGCGCCGAGGCGTGGCGGACCGAGAGGTCCCGAGCTTCCACTCGGCCCGGATGCGGATGACCGCGGTGACACCGGAGGCGCTCGCGGCCATGGACGCTCAGGCGGAACAGCGCGCCGGCGAGCTGGCCGACGCTCAGGTGGACGTCGTCGCCTACGCCTGCCTCGTCGCGGTGATGGTGCAGGGTCGCGGCGCACACCGGGCCGCCGAGCGGCGGCTGTCCGACGCCGCCGGTGGCGTTCCCGTGGTCTCCAGCGCCGGTGCCCTCGTCGCCGCCATCCAGGCCCTCGACGTCCAGCGGGTGGCCATGGTCACCCCGTATGCCCCCGCGCTCACCGCCACCGTCGTCGACTACCTGGCCGCCGAGGGCATCGAGGTGGTCGACGCCGTCAGCCTCGGGGTGACCGACAACTGCGCCGTCGGACGGCTGGACCCCACGAACCTCGTCGACGTCGCCGCCCGCCTGGACCGGTCCCGCGCGCAGGCGGTCGTGGCCTCGGCCTGCGTGCAGATGCCGTCGCTACCCGCGATCACCGGCATCCACGCTCTGACCGGGCTACCCACCCTGTCGGCGGCCACCGCCACCGCACGGTCCCTGCGGCTGGCGCTGGGGCTCCCGCCCCTGGCCCAGGACCAGCGCGAGGACCTCGCCGTCGGCGTGGTCTGAACGTCGTGACCCTGCTCCGGCGCGGCGGCGAGAAGCGACCGGGTGGGGTTCGGCCGGCGACCCCGGGGTAGAAAGACTGGATGCGCATCTTCTTCACCGGTGGCAGCGGCAAGGCCGGCCGGCACGTCGCCCCCTACCTCGCCGAGCAGGGCCACCAGGTCACCAATGCCGACCTCGTACCGCTGGGGCACCCGTCGGTCGCCGACCTTCGCGTCGACCTGACCGATGCCGGTGAGACCTACTCGGCGCTCGCTGCGGCGGCGACGTTCGCGGAGCTGGACCTGCCTGAGCAGCCGACCTATGACGCCGTCGTCCACTTCGCCGCCGTCCCGCGGATCCTGCTCACGTCCGACGCCGCCACGTATGCGACGAACGTCGTCAGCACCTACAACGTGCTCGAGGCCGCGACCCGGTTGGGGGTGCGCAAGATCGTGTTCGCCTCCTCGGAGACGACCTACGGGATCTGTTTCGCCCAGGGCGAGCGGCGCCCGAACTATGTGCCGGTCGACGAGGAGCACCCGACGGTGCCCGAGGACGCCTACGCGATGTCGAAGGTCGCCGGTGAGGTCACGGCGCGCTCCTTCCACGCCCGCACCGGCGCGGACATCTACGGCCTGCGGATCAACAACGTCATCGAGCCGCACGAGTATGCGGAGAAGTTCCCTCCCTTCCTCACCGACCCGGCTCGGAGACGGCGAAACCTGTTCGCGTACATCGACGCCCGTGATCTGGGTCAGATGGTGCAGCGCTGCCTGGAGACCGACGGTCTGGGCTATCAGGTCTTCAACGTCGCCAACGCCGACATGTCCGTCGCGGCGACGACGCAGCAGATCCAGGACCGGTTCTACGACGGCGTGGAGGTGCGCCGCGAGATGAGCCGCGACGAGACCTTCTACGCCATCGACAAGGCACGGGACCTTCTGGGGTACGCCCCACGCCACTCCTGGCGGGATGTTCTGCGCGACCCCGGGGCCGGCCCCGCCTGAGCGACCTCCGTGACGGCCTCGGCACGACCTCGTCGCGGCCGTGGCGCACACTGGGCGACATGGTGGCGCAGCCGGTGACCGCCGAGGCTCCTGACCTGAGCGGGACCCAGATCCTGAGCCAGGCCTGGCGGGACCTGAGCTTCCTGCACTGGCGGGTCTCCCCGGAGGCCGTCGCGCCGCTGCTGCCGCCGCATACGCGGCCGGACGTCCACGACGGGTCCAGCTGGGTCGGCTTGATCCCCTTCCGGATGGTGGGCGCGGGCGTCGGCAGGGGGCCGGCGGTGCCCTGGTTGGGGTCCTTCGCCGAGACCAACGTGCGTCTCTACTCGGTCGACGAGCAGGGCCGGCGGGGCATCGTCTTCCGCACCCTCGAGGCGTCCCGGCTCGCCGTGGTGCTGGGCGCCCGGGCGGCGTTCGGCCTGCCGTACACCTGGGCCAGGATGCGCGTCGCCGAGGCCGATGGGGTGCTGACCTACACCTCGCGCCGACGCTGGCCGGGCCCGCGAGCGGCCGCCACGCGCGTCGTCGTCCGTCCCGGGGAACCACTTCCGCCCGGTGACCCGCTGGCCGACTTCCTCACCGCCCGGTGGGGCCTGCATACCCGCGCGTTCGGCCGCACGCTCTACGTCGCCAACCGGCACGAGATCTGGCCGCTGCACCGAGCCGAGCTGGTGCATCTCGACGATGTGCTGCTCGACGTATGCGGCCTGCCCGGGGTCAGCGCGCGGCCGCCGGACTCGGTGTTGTTCTCCCGAGGGGTCCGGACCGTGTTCGCGGTTCCCTTCGACGCCCGGCGCCCGCTGGCTGTCGAACGGGCCGGCCAGTGGTCGCCGGCCGTGGGCTGAGGCGGCTACCGGTAGGGGTCGGTGATGTCACGGAGGCCGGTCAGCGCCTCCCGGAGGTGCCCCATGAGCTCGGGGCCGAGGTACGCGCGCCACTCGGCCTCGATGCGGTCCTCCTCGGCGCGCGCGACCGGGAGGGCGGCCTCGGCGCGGGGGGTCATCCGCACCAGCCGGGCCCTCCCGTCGGAGGGGTCGGGCACCCGCTCGACATAGCCCGCCTCCTCCAGCCTGTCGACCAGGGCTGTAGCCGTCTGCTTGGCGATCTGGGCCCGCTCGGCCAGCACGCTCAGCCGCGTACCGCCGGTGTCGATGCCCATGAGGAGTCGGCTCTGCGCGATGGTGACGTCGTCGTAACCGGCGTCGTGCACGGCCCGGAAGATCCGGTCCGCGGCAGCGCGGGACGCGATGAACATCAGCAGGCTGCTCGGCAGTTCTCGGCTCATCTGACCCTTTACATAGTCCTATGATCGAATCATAATGGTTCGATAATGGGACTAGCCTAGCGAGGGACGGTGACGTGATGAACCCGAGACCAGACCCGAGCGTCGTCGACTTCTGGTTCGACCCCGTGTGTCCGTACTCGTGGACGGCGTCGCGCTGGCTCCGGGAGGTGGGGCAGCGCAGACCGCTGCGCGTGCGTCACCACGTGATGAGCCTCTTCCTGCTCAACGAGCACCGCACCGACGTCGCGACGGACTACCGCCGCCACGTCGAGAGCTCCCGCGGCCCCTCCCGCGTCGCGACCGCGGCGGTGACGAGGTTCGGTGAGGAGGTCCTCGACGGCTTCTACACCGCCTTCGGAGAGGTCGTCTTCGACCACTGGCGGCGTCCCAGCAGCGCCGAGTACCACGTCGCGATCCGGACGGCGCTGTCCAGGGTCGGCCTTCCGGGCGACCTCGAGGACGCCATGGAGTCCGGCGATGTCGACGAGGCTCTGCGGCGCAGCCACGAGGCGGGCATCGCCCGCGTCGGCGGGGACGTGGGCACGCCCATCACGCACATCGACGGCGTCGCGTTCTACGGCCCGGTCCTCAACGCCATCCCGCGCGGCGACGACGCGCTCCGGGTCTTCGACGGCGCGCGGCTGCTCGCCGGCTACCCGCAGTTCTTCGAGATCAAGCGCACCCGCGTACGCCCGCCGGTCTTCACCTGACGGAGGTTGAGATGACCACGATGACTCCGGCCCTCGCCGATGCCGTGTGGGGAGCGATCGACGACCAGCGAACCCGCACCGTCGACCTGCTCGAAGGCCTTTCCAGTGAGCAGTGGGACCACCCGTCCCTGTGCGAGGGCTGGACGGTTCGGCACGTCGCCGCCCACCTGACCCTGCAGCAGCAAGCCATCCGTGACGCCGTGGCGTTCGTCGCCCACCACCCTCGGATGCTGCGCAGTGTGACCCTCAACGCGACGATCCACGACTCCGCCGTACTCCAGGCTCAGCTGCTGTCCAGCCAGGAGGTCATCGCGCGCATCAGAGCCATGATCGGCTCGCGGCGGCACAACGCCTTCGTCACGCCACTGGAGACGCTGACCGACATCCTCGTCCACGGCCAGGACATCGCTCTCCCGCTGGGCCTCGACCTCACGATCCGCCCCGCCGCCGGCGAGCTCGCCGCCACCCGCCGATGGGACACCCGCGGCACCTGGCTCGCCATGGTCAACCGCCGGCTCCCCCTCGACGGCTACCGCCTGACGGCCACCGACATCACCTGGACCCGAGGGCATGGCCCCGAGGTCGTCGGCCCCATCGGTGCCCTTCTGCTCCTGCTCACCGGCCGCGATGCCGCCCTCGAGCAGCTCACCGGCGCCGGCGCCGACGACCTGCGCTCCAGACCAGGGCTGGTCCGACAGCGTCCGGCGGAGTCCACCTGAGCCGCCACTCACACCACACACAGGAGGTTCCCGATGTACGGAGTCACTACCACGGTGCTGGCACCGGTCGAGATGTACGACGGTATGCACGCCGAGATGACCAGGCGGAACGGCCCGTCGGTCGACGGTTTGCTGGTGCATGTCGGGCGGGCGATCCCCGACGGCTTCGAGGTGTTGGAGGTGTGGGAGTCCAAGGATCACTACGACCGCGCCATGGCCGAGATCATCTCCCCCCTGATGCGAGAGCTGGCGGGCGACCAACCGGCGCCCCCGATGGAACAGGCAACCGAGCCCTTCGAGGTCCACGGGCTGGTCATCCCCCGGGGAGGCATCCTGGTCTAGCGGAAGCAACGGGCCGCGGTCACAGCCGCGACAGCGCCCCGTGGTCCGCGACGTCCTTGACCGCGTCGTCGTCGTCCTCGCGAGGCGTGGACTTGTCGGCTCGCAGCACCGGCAACGGGACGGTTCGGCACTGCACACCGAGCAGCTCGCGAGCGACGTCGCCGAACGGAGTCGTCGACCAGACCGCCGGGCCGTCCGCGAACGGGATCAGCACTCGGCCGTCGTCATCGGTCTCGACGAAGGTCAGCTCGAGGAGCACGTCGTCCCGGCGGTACCCGGCTCCGATCGCCTCGTCGTCGACCGGAGTCGGATGCCAGCCGTCACCGAGCAGGAGCTCGTGGACGGAGGGACGGTCGCGAAGCCGCACCGCCAGATCGACGTCACCGTGCTCGCGCGTCACGTGCCCGACCCAGAAGTCGACCGCCCATCCCCCGAAGAGCCAGTAGTCGACACTGCCCTCTCGGAACAGCTGCGCGACGCCGGCGATCGCGTCGAGCTGCGCGCCGGAGTGCGAGCTCATGCCGTCCTGGCCCATGGTGGGCGAGAGTAGCGCGGCGCCGGATGCACCCGGCCGTGTCGGGACGGCGATGTGCCGCAACGCATACCGGGTCGAGCGGGCCGATGCTCGGGAGGCCGGCACGGATACCCTGGCGAGCGTGGAGCGGGTGCGGTGGGGAATCATCGGCGTCGGGGATGTGACGGAGGGCAAGAGCGGGCCGGGCTTCCAGCGGGCAGAGCGTTCCGAGCTCGTGGCGGTGATGCGCCGAAACGGTGATCTCGCTGCCGACTACGCCCGACGACACGGCGTTCCGCGTTGGTACAGCGATGCGGACGAGCTGATCAACGACCCTGACGTCGACGCCGTGTACGTGGCCACTCCGCCGGACTCCCATCGGGACTACGTCCTCCGCGTCGCGCGGGCCGGCAAGCCGGTCTATGTCGAGAAGCCCATGGCGCGGACGGCGGCTGAGTGCGAGGAGATGATCTCGGCCTGTGAGGGCGCTGGGGTGGACCTGTTCGTGGCCTACTACCGTCGCGCGATGCCGCGCTTCGCCACGGTCAAGGAGCTCCTGACCAGTGGCCGGATCGGTGAGCTTCGTTCGGTCACCATCCGCAACGAGCGGCCGGCGCCGGCGGACGGGACGGGGTCGGAGGGGTGGCGGGTGGATCCCACGCTCTCCGGCGGCGGCCACTTCGTCGACCTGGGCTCCCACACCCTCGACCTGCTCGACTGGCTCCTGGGACCGGTGACCCACGCGTCCGGAGTGGCGACCAACCGCGGCGGCCGCTACCCCGCCGAGGACCTGGTCACCGCTGTCCTCACGTTCCGCTCCGGCGTGGAAGGGGTCGGCCTCTGGAGCTACGACTCGTCCCGGTACACGGATGAGGTCGAGGTCGTCGGCACCGAAGGGTCGCTGCGGTTCTCCTGCTTCGCGGGCGAGCCCCTGCGGCTGGTGACCGCTGACGGCACGGAAGAGATCGAGGCCCCATACCCGGAGGTCGTCCAGCTGCCGCTCATCCAAGCCGTGGTCGATGCCCTGACCGGGGTTGGCGCATCGCCCAGCGACGGACGAAGCGCCGTGAGAACGGCTCGGGTCGTCGACACGTTGCTCTCGGAGTACCGGGACAGCCACGGGATCACCTACCCGAACCCCTAGGCCCACCGAACCCGAGACGGGCACGGCTGGTAGAAGAGACTGTGCGCGCGGTTGTCTTCGACTCCTTCGGTGGGCCGTTGCGCGTCGTCGACGCCCCTCGGCCGGAGTGCGCTACCGACGGCGTGGTCATCGACGTGCGAGCGACCGGGGTATGCCGCTCCGACTGGCATGCTTGGCGAGGACACGATCCCGTGACGCTGCCGCATGTGCCCGGCCACGAGTTCGCCGGTGAGATCGCCCAAATCGGTTCCCAGGTCTCACGGTTCGCCGTCGGAGAGCGGGTCACGGTGCCGTTCGTCGTGGGCTGCGGGCGCTGCGATTGGTGCCGATCGGGGCAGGCGCAGGTGTGTCCGGATCAGACCCAACCGGGGTTCACCCAGGCCGGCTCGTTCGCCGAGCAGGTCGCGATCGGCGCCGCCGACTTCAACCTGGTCCGGCTCCCCGACGAGCTGGACTACGTCACCGCCGGCATGCTCGGCTGCCGGTTCGCCACCGCGTTCCACGCGCTCACCGCGCAGGCACAGGTTCGGCCAGGAGAGTGGGTCGCGGTCTACGGCTGCGGCGGAGTCGGCCTCTCGGCAGTGATGGTCGCCACCGCGCTCGGGGCTCGGGTGGTCGCGGTCGACCCTTCGTCGGCGGCGTTGGCTCGAGCCTCGGACCTCGGCGCGGAGGGCCTGGTCGCCGACCCGGACCCGGTGCCGGCGGTCCGCTCGATCACGGCGGGCGGCGCGCACTGCACGATCGATGCGTTCGGGTCCGGGGTCACGGCGAGCGCGGCGGTGCGGAGCCTGCGCCGCCGGGGCCGGCACGTCCAGGTGGGTCTGATGTTCGGCGACGACCGGCATGCGCCGGTGCCGTGGGAGCTCGTTCTCGCCCACGAGCTCCGGATCCTCGGGGCTCACGGGATGGCCGCGAGGGACTACCCGCAGATGCTCGACCTGATCGCGAGCGGCCGACTTCAGCCGAGACGCCTGCTGGGATCGGTCATCACGCTGGAGCAGGCCGGCCACGCACTGATGGCCATGGACGAGCCCATTCCAGCGCAGGCGGGGTTCACCGTCGCCACCGTGTGACCGCGTGGACGAGGCCAGCGACCGCCGCTCTCTGTGCCGATCTGGGACGTGGCGTATCGTCGGTGAACGACGGCTTCGGCTCGCCACCACACGTGCGCCCGCCGATCCCGTACCAGGACTAGCACCTTGGGTGGGCTGAGCCATGATCATCCTCATCGTCGCGACGCTCGTCTTCATGGCCGTGAGACTGATCGTCACCTTCATCGCCGCCGTGGTGGCCATCCGGATGTCGTTGGACGACGGCGGTGGCGTTGCCGTCCCCCGGCAACGGCCTCAGGACGCTCCCCCGATCGGCCCGTGGGACCCGGTCCGGGGTCCGCAGGACGCCCCGCGCCCACAGGACGCCAGAATCGATCCGCATGTTCCGCAGCTCCAGGACGCACCCGGCTCGCCTCGACTGCTGTCCACGGCGCCGCAGAGTCCGCCGACCGTCCGGTGGATGAGGCTGCTCATCACGGTTCGCGGCGTCGGCTCCGGTATGCCGGTCGGTACCCACTGCGCGGAGCAGGCCCTGGACGAGCGAACGACCGTCCTTGACGCTGTGCCTCGCCCGACAACCGGCCCGGCCTACCTCGGCGGACGGGACGACGCCGCCTACCTCCGCGGCTGGGACGACGGAGTCGACTGGATCCGGCAGGGCAACCCGGAGCGGGAACCCAGCTGGAGCAGCGCGGCCTACATGACCGGCTGGAACGACTCGGTCAAGGCCATCGCCAAGGCGCGGCGCTTGAGGGCCTGCGGGGAAGGTATGCCCGTCGCGTCCTGAGCCCGCGATGTGTGCTCTGATCGAGCCGTGGACATCTGGCAGCGCGAACGGGCGTTGGCGCGTACGACGGTGGCGTGGGGATTGGTCAGCGTCCTCGCCGGCGTCGGCCTCGCTGCGAGGACTCGGGACCCTTGGCGGCGCTCGTTCGCGCTGCAGACGGCCGGATGGGGCGCCGTCGACCTCGGGATCGCGGCACTGAGCTCACGGCTGCAGGATCGGCGGATGCGACGACTGCCCGACGCGTACGCGCCGGCAGCTCAGGAGGCGGAACGGGTCACGCTGCGGCGGGTGCTGCTCGTCAATGCGGCCGCCGATGTCGGCTACGTCGCGCTGGGGGTGGGGCTGGCCCGTGACGCTCGCCCACGTCTCGCCGGTGCCGGTGTCGCCATCGTGCTGCAGGGCGCCTTCCTGCTCGTGCACGACAGCATCCACGCTGCGGGCGCTCGCCGGGACATCTGATGCCCTGGGCCACCCACTAGATGAGGATCTCGACCTGCTGCCGGGCGAGCGTGAGGATGTCGTCGGCGACCTGGATCAACGAGGCCTGTTGCTCTCCGGGGGCGGCGAGGAGCTCGGTCATGTTGATGCTGTCGACGCATACCTGACAGGCGGCGACCTCGACGAACGCTTGGTACTGGCGCTGTTGCTCACGTCCGAGGTCGGACCAGCGGATCGCCGGCGTGGTGAGCTGGGCATGCCACCGGCGCTGCGCGTGGCCGGCGTGCGTCGCGATGTAGCCCATGAGCCCGGTCGCGCGGCCAAGGATGTCCATGACCGCGTCGAAGCCGAGCTGGGTGGCGGCGAGGTTGGCATCGGCCTGGTCCAGCTCGATGCGCAGCTGGTCGTTCTGTCGGCGGCTGCGACGGGCCAGCCAGGCGAGGGTGCCGGCGGCGAACAGTGGTGACGCGGCCGAGGCCACGAAGCCGGTCAGCAACATGGTCCCGGCGGCGATGCCGGTCCGGCCGGAGTGGGTGGTGCCCCCACCCAGCAGGGCCCGGGTGACTCGTGCGGTCGCGCCGGCCTGCTGGTCTGGGGGTGCTGCTGCCGGGGCGGGAGTGAGCATGGCCGCCGCGACCACGGCGCTGTAGGCGGACTCGGGGTCGGTCTCGCTCTCGGCCGCCGCGGCGCCGGCGCCCGAGGCGAGCGTGGCGGCGATGCCGTAGGCCGCCACCTGACGTCTCAGCGCGACCTCCGTGGTGGGGCTGAGACCCCCTCCTGGTGGGACCGCGTGGGCGGTCGGGGCCGCCGGTACCGGCAGGCCGGTGATCGTCCTGGATCGGGCCACCAGCTCCAGGAAGAAGTCGTCGCGGGCGCTGTCGTGGGCTGCGTTGAACGCCAGGCCCTTCGTGACGGCCTGGGTGTTGCGCCGGTCGAAGTCGCCTTGGATGCGTCTCATGCGGTCTTTGGTGGACTCGCCGTCGCGGCGCGTGACCGGGGTTTCAGGCGGTGCCGGAGCCTCACGGCCCGCCCGCGGCTGGTGCTCGCCCTCCCGTCCCGTCTCACCCGACCGTTGCGCGCCGCGAGTCTCCAGCTCACGCACCGTCAGGCCCAGCGTGCGCGCGATGCCCTCGAGTCGCTTGGGCCCGGGGCGCGTCATGCCGTTCTCGATCCGGGACATCGACACTCCGGCACCGGTCCGGTAGCCGGCCTTCCTCCCGAGCTCTTCCTGGCTGAGCTTGGGCGCCCGGGCTTCGCGAAGCTCCCGGATCACCTGACCCAGCGCTTCCCGCGAGTACTCCATAGCCTCGGAATCTAGCAGCGGTCCGCCCTAAGGTGTGACTTAGCATCTAAATATTGACTAAGTCACTAACACCGACGTATCGTCGGTCGGGCTGGGGGTGACCGGCACCCCTACAGACGGTGGGAGCACCGATGGCTCGGATCAACATCAACGAGTTCAGCGCACAGGCCGGAGGCTTGGCGTCCCGCGCGAACCAGGTTCGCACCGACCCGGCCGTGGTCAAGGCGGCCCAGGACGCCTGGGTCGACCTCAAGGACGCCAGGAGCTCCTGCGTCGTCCTGGCCAGGGAGGCCAACGCCGCGTGGCAGCGCACGCGCACTTCGGAAGCGAATCCGACCGCGTACCAGGCATACCCGGCCCCGAACCACATCCAGGACCGGCCCACGGGCGTCGCCTCCTAGGAGTCGGACGCCATCCGGACGGCGCCGGCCTTGCTGACGTCGTCTCGCCGTGACCACCTCGGCTGGCGGACCCCCATCGCGTCGAGCGGCGATGGGGGTCCGTCGTGTCGTGGCCAGCGCCCTATGGACGCACCGCGGAGTTCCAGCTCCACTCGAGCCGCCTGGGCCGACCGGGTAGCGCGGTTCGCCCGGTGGCGTAGAGCAACACGCGTGCCGGATCCCCGTGCGGGGCGTCGGGGAACAGCCGCTCGATGACGGGCTCGCAGAGGCGGCCCGGAGGGACCCAGTCGAGGCCAAGTCCGCTGGCCATGTCGTAGCCGTGGACGAGGGTCTCGAGCGCGCCCATCGCGGCGAAGCCATCGGGGTCCGACGTTCCTTGGGGATGCCAGGCTCGGGCGTGAGGCGAGGCGGCTTCGACGGCAAGGCGCAGAAGCCGGCCGCACATCGACACCGCGTCGAGGATCTCCTGGTTGGAGGCCGCTGGGTCGAGGACGGCCTCGATCGGCAGGTAGCCGTGCTCGGGCTGGGCGATGACTTGGGACGCGTAGGAGAACAGATCGTCAGCGATGTGTGCTGCGGTATGCCGGCAGGACCACTCGACGTCTCCCGCGGGCACTGACCAGTCCCGGTCGATGCCCGGCTGGAGGGCCCGGCTCAGCTCGTCGGTGGCGGCACTGACCACAGCGCTCATGGAGGGCACCTTCCGCACCCTAGTTCCGGAGCCGAGGGCGCGGCCGGCGACTTCTCACTCTTCCCAACCGGACGCGTCCGCCCTAGGGTCGTTAGATTCTTACTCGGGGCACGAGTCTGGAGGCACTAATGTTCGGTCGCTCAGCATCCTCGATCCGCCGTGGCCGGCTGCCCGTCCGGCTCCTGGTCGTCGGCCTGTGCTTGGCGGTGCTCGCGGCATTCGGTCCGACCGCGGCCGCCGCGGATGATCCGGGACACTCTGGCGACGCGCCGTTCCGCGGCAAGGTGATCTCGCTGATGCGGCACATGACGTTGGAGCAGAAGGTCGGTCAGCTCTTCGTCATCGAGGTGGCCGGTCGCGACGCCAACTCGGTGAGCGACACCGCCAAGGGGGTCAACCAGCGGCTGTTCGGCGTCGACACCCCCGCCCAGGCGATCGCGAAGTACCAGCCCGGCGGCGTCATCTACTACACGACCCGCAACAACGACGACAACATCGGTGACCCTGCGCAGGTCGCCACGCTCTCCAACGGCTTGCAGACCGCCGCCCTGGCGCAACCGGCCCGCATCCCGCTGCAGATCTCGGTCGACCAGGAGGGCGGCGCGCTCGTGGCCCGGTTCGGCGCACCGGCGACCCAGATGCCCGGCAACATGGCCCTGGGCGCGGGGCGCTCCGCGGCCGACGCCCGTCGCTCGGCCGAGGTCATCGGTACCGAGCTCGCGGCGGTCGGCGTGACGCAGGACTACGCGCCGGTGTCCGACGTCAACATCAACCCGAACAACCCGGTCATCGGGATCCGTTCCATCGGGGGCGACCCCGGTCTGGTGTCCGACCTCGCCGCTGCGCAGGTGGCGGGCTACCACGACGGTGGTGTCTCTGCGGTCGCGAAGCACTTCCCGGGCCACGGCGACACCGGTGTGGACAGCCACTTCGGCTTGCCCGAGGTGACCCACTCGCTGGACCAGATCCACCAGATCGACCTGCCGCCGTTCAGGGCGGACATCGCCGCCGGGGTCGACTCGATCATGACCGCGCACGTCGTGATGCCGGCCATCGACCCAGGCGTGCCGGCCACGATGTCGCACAAGATCCTCACCGGACTGCTGCGCGACGAGCTCGGCTTCGACGGACTGATCGTCACCGACGCCCTCGACATGGCCGGCGCCACCGCCACCTACCCGCCGAACGTGGCTCCGGTCAAAGCGCTGATGGCGGGTGCGGACCAGCTGCTCGTCGCGCCGCAGATGGACACGGCCTACGGCTCGGTCCTCGCCGCCGCCCGCAGCGGCGAGATCAGCGCGAAGCGACTCGACGAGTCCGTCTACCGGGTCCTGCTGCACAAGTTCCAGCGCGGGCTGTTCCGCGACGCGCTCGTCGACCCCGCCGCCGCACCGCAGGTCCTCGGCGCGCCGCAGCACCTGGCGGACGCTCAGGCGATCACCAACCGCACCACGACCCTGGTGAAGAACGACCGCGGGCTCCTCCCGCTCACGTCCGGCCCCCGCAACGTGCTCGTCGCGGGCTGGGGCGTGGGCACGACCCAGACGATGGCGGCCGCGCTCGCCGCGCGCGGAGCCACGACACAGGTCCGCGAGTCCGGGACCACACCCTCGGCGACCGCCATCGACCTCGCCGTCGCGTCCGCGCAGAATGCCGACCTCGTCGTGGTCTCGACCAACAACGCCTACGCCGTCGATGCGACCACCAAGCTCCCGACCGCGGCCGCAGCCGCGCAGACCAGGCTGGTCCGGGCCCTGCTGGCGACCGGGAAGCCGGTCGTGGTCGCGGCGATGCGCAACCCGTACGACGTTGCGTCGTTCCCCGAGGCACCGACGGTGATCGACACCTTCGGCTACACCACCCACCAGGTCGAGTCGCTGGTACGCGTGCTCTTCGGCGAGGTGAAGCCGGCTGGACGGCTGCCGGTCTCGATCCCGCGGACGGATGGCACTGGCGACCTGTTCCCGTTCGGCCACGGCCTGAGCTACTGAACTGGCACATCCGTGAGCCATTCGACTGACGTGGCGGAACATGACCCGTGACGTTGTCTCGTGGCGTCGACCTGGTTCGTAGCGTTGGTAGGAGGCTGCCCACGAGGGGCCGCATGACGACCACAGGAGACGTCACGATGCAGCATCGGGAGCCGGTCGCCCGCCGCATGTTCGAGCTCACCGAGCCGATCTCGTTGGTCAACTTCTTCTCCCCGGAGCCCAACGACTCGATGGCTGCGCTCGGCTTCCGGACCTACTGGGACGGCTACTTCGCGGGACGCTCTGCGCCGCTCGGCCGGGTCCCGGCCGAGGTGGTCCACGCGGCCTTCTACAGCTTCGCCGACGGTGAGGTGGCGCGCCACATCCCCAAGGTCTGGGACACGACCACGCCCGAGGCGGCGTACGCGGCCCGCGAGGAGGGCTGCGTGGCCGCGCTGCGGCGGATCCTCGGCGAGGCCGTCGAGACACCCGAGCTCGCGCGCGCTGCCGGGCTCCTGGCCACAGCGTCGACCAGCGCGCCGACCGAGGGACGGGTCATGTATGCCGGGCTGCGTTCGCTGCCCGTCCCCGAGGAGCCGGTGGCCCGGCTCTGGCACGCGGCCAACATGCTTCGCGAGCACCGCGGGGACGGCCACGTCGTGGCCTTGGTCTCCGAGCGGGTCAGCGGGACCGAGGCCCACGTCCTCAGCGCCCTCGACAGTGGCATCTACCCGGCCGAGTCGTTCGGCCGGATCCACCACCTCCCGAAGGCACGCCTGGCGGAGGTCATGGACGGCCTGCGCTGCCGTGGGCTCGTCGATGCCTCCGGCCGCCTCACCGACGCCGGACGGGCGACCAAGGGCCGGATCGAGGCACTGACCGATCTCCTCGCCGAAGCGCCGTACCACGGGCTGGAGCCGTCGGAGCTCGATCAGCTCATCGAGGTGCTCGAGCCCATCTCGAGAAGGCTCGAGGCCACGGGGTCGCAGTAGCAGAGCTGGACCACGGCCGAACCTCGATCCGTTCGAGGCTCGGAGGAGGTCGGCGCCATCGCCGTCGACCCGCCCGCATTAGAGTCGGGCAGTGACGCGACGATGAGCAAGATGGACGACACGCGCGCAATGCGTGAAGCTCGGCACGAGGCATACCGAGCCCGT
This sequence comes from uncultured Actinomycetota bacterium, assembly GCA_963713345.1. Taxonomy (GTDB): domain Bacteria; phylum Actinomycetota; class Actinomycetes; order Actinomycetales; family Dermatophilaceae; genus Lapillicoccus. Next base: position 122,347 of record CAVQLI010000013.1, read on the forward strand.
GTCGCACAGCCCACCGCAGCGCCCGGGGTACCGCGGCCCGTTCCGCAGCGAGCAGCCGAAGCCGAGGCTGCTCCAGCACCCGCAGCGGCCGATGAGGGGCTGTGCGGGCATCGAGCCATCAGCGGCCGCACGTGCACCCGCGACAAGGGACACGCGGCCAAGAGCCACCGCTACGCCTAGCGGGGATGGCTCGGCCAATCTCTCGGCGTCAGTCGGGTCGAACCGGCGTCGCCGAGGGATGATGGGGCGTGAGCAGTCCGCTCCCCTACTGGCTCTTCGTCGCGGCAGCCGCGATCGTCGCGGTCGTCCTCTGTGTGGCGTGCCGGCGGCGGCCGGGTCCCTGGGTCCGGTGGGCCGGCCGTGTTCTCGCGCTGGTCCTGGCCGCCGACGCCGTCGTGTTCGTGGTCCGGCAGGGCCTCGGCGGCACCTGGTCGGTGCAGAGCTCGTTGCCGTTGGCCCTGTGCGACGTCGCTCTCGTGGTGGCGGCAGTCGCCTGCTGGTACCCGAGCTGGTCCCTCGGCGTCGAGCTGACCTACTTCTGGGGGTTGGCCGGGACACTGCAGGCGGTCCTGACGCCGGATCTTCACGTGGGGTTCCCGAGCGTCGAGTTCGTCCTGTTCGTGGTCGGCCACCTCGGCATCGTGCTGGCCGCGCTGTATCTCGTCGTGGGCCTGCGGATCGCTCCCCGGCCAGGAGCCGCGGTCCGTGTGTTCGGCATCACGGTCGCGTATGCGGCGGTCATCGGCGCCTTCAACTGGCTCACCGGCTCCAACTACATGTACCTCGCCGCTCCGCCGGAGAACCCCTCTCTCCTGTCGCTGCTCGGGCCGTGGCCGTGGTACCTGCTCAGCGCGACGGGCGTCGCGATCGTCCTGTTCGCCGTCCTGGACGCGCCGTTCCGCCTCACGAGGGGACGGGCCTCACTCGACGCCCCGGTCGCCTCGCGCTAGCCCGCATACGAACGCGGCTCGTGGTTGGCCGTGACGGTGACGCGACTCGGCAAAGGGTCGACGCCGGAGGTTCAGGGACCGAGCTGAGCGAGCAACTCGTCGGCCCAACCGGGTCGGTCGACGAACGGGTTGCGGTTGCCCTGGCGTGCCGAGATCGCAGCATTGCGGTGCTTCTCCCACAAGGAGACGGGCTCCTGCTGGTGCCAGGTCAGCAGCATCGGGTAGGTGGTTCGAGGCATCTCGTCCATCACACCGGGGTAACGGGCGGCGAAGTAGAAGACCGCCCGAGCAACGGCTCCCTTCCCGTGAGCCGGTTCGAAGCCGTTGACCTCGCTCTTGCCGCACGAGTCCCGCACGACCTTCTCCCCAGCGCCTCCCGTCGGTGACCACCCGTAGTCGTCGAACTCCATGAACGGGGTGTTGGCCCGGAACCCGTTGCACCGGCTCTCGCACGCAAACAGATGGTGCAGGTCGCCGCGCATCGGCTCCTTCTTGCCGAACCAGCTCTGCGGGACGGAGTGCTCGCAGTTGTACGGCAGCACCGCGTCCAGCAGGTCCTTCGCCTGCTCGTCGGTCGCGCCACCGCTCCGGGCGATCCGCCTCCACTCGTCACGACGCCGCCGTGCTACGTCGATATCGCGTTCGATGAACTCCGCTGGGGTGTACCGGTCACCGGTGTAGAGGGACACGAGGGAGAGGTCGGGTTGCAGGTCGACCCACGGGTACAGCTGCACCGACGGCCCGTACGGCAGCCGGACCTGGTGCGTCCGGGTCACCAGGGCGGTCAGTTCGGTGAGGTCAGGCGGCTCCACGTCTCGGTAGTAGGCGTCAGCCGCTGCCGTGTCTGCCGGTTCATCGAAGTAGACGCGCTCGGGCGCTCGAGACAGCTCCGCCAGCGCAGCCTCCCGAACCGCCAGCGGGTCGAACGGATCGGCGAGAGTCATGGTCACCGTCGTAACCGTCCCGGGCGGGCCCGTCAAGGCTCTCGGGTGGACGGCCGCACCCACGTCCGGTTGACCGGTGTCCGGCGAGCGGTCAGCATGGGCCGGTGGCAGAGGCGGTGCTGGAGGCCGACTACGTGGTGGTCGGCGCGGGTGCGATGGGGATGGCGTTCACCGACGCCCTGGTCGCTCATGCGGACGTCAGCGTGGTCCTGGTCGACCGCCGGTACGGCGTCGGCGGGCATTGGCTGAACGCCTATCCGTTCGTTCGACTTCACCAGTCCTCGTCGACCTACGGGGTGGCGTCCACGCTGCTCGGCGACAACCGGGTCCAGGAGAGCGGTCCGGAAGCAGGCATGGACGAGCGGGCCTCGGCGTCGGAGATCTGCTCGTACTACGCGCGGGTGCTGCGGGAGCGACTGCTCGACTCCGGCCGGGTTTCCTTCTATCCCAACTGCGACTACATCGGCGACGGGCGGTTCGTCTCGCACGTGTCCGGGCAGCATGTCGAGGTTCGCGGCCGCCGACGCATCGTCAACGCCCACTACCTCTCGCCGATGATCCCGGCGACGAGCCCACCGCCCTTCGGGGTCGCCGAGGGGGTGCGGGTGGTCCCGGTCAACGACCTGGTCGACCTGGACGAGGCACCGTCGCAGTACGTGATCGCCGGCTCGGGCAAGACCGCGACCGACGCCTGCATCTGGCTGCTCGACCGCGGCGTCGATCCCGACGCGATCGTGTGGGTCCGCCCACGCGACCCGTGGATGATCAACCGCGCGGCCGTACAGCCGGATCCGGTGGTGTTCTTGACCACGGAGGCCGAGATCATGGAGGCAGCAGAGGCGGCCGGCTCGCCGGACGACCTGTTCTTCCTCATGGAAGAGGCCGGGGTGATGGTGCGGATCGACCGATCCGTGACTCCGACGATGGCCAAGATCGCCACGCTGGCCCACTGGGAGCTCGATCGACTCCGCACCATCGAGCGGGTCGTCCGGCTCGGCCACATCGTGCAGGTCAAGCCCGGACGGTTGATGCTCGCCGACGGCGAGGTCGGGATCGCCCGGGACGCAGTGGTCGTCCACTGCGCTGCTCGGGGTTTGCGGTACCCCCCACTGGTGCCCGTGTGGGGACCGGAGGAGATCACGCTGCAGACGATCCGCAACACGTATGCCTGCTTCGGTCCCGCACTCGCGGGCTATGTCGAAGCAACCGTGGACGATGACGCCGAGAAGAACCGCATGTGCCCACCCGTGCCGTTCTCCAACACCACCGCCGACTGGGCTCGCCAGCAGGTGCTGGGTGCCCGGGCGGACTTCACGTCACACCCTCACGTCGAGGAGTGGGCCGACAGCGTGTCGCTCAACCCGGCCCGCGTCCCGCCGGCGCTGGTCGGGTCTCCGGCCGTGGCCGCCGCCGCCCAGCGGTTCCGTCAGCACGAGGGTGCGGGGCTGGCCATGCTGGCCGCCCTCGCCGAGATGCATCCGCTGAGGACCTGACCCGTTACGGTCAGTCCCTTGGCCGGTCACCAGAGCGGACGGACGGGTGGGAGTTCTCCGTTCTCCTGGCTCAGGACACTGACCAGGTCGTTGCGCAGGACGGTCAGGTGGTCTTCGCCGATCCTCGACGCCCACCGGCTCTCGAGGTCGGCGTAGATCTCCTCGGCGGCCGCGAGCAGCTTCCGGCCGCGGTCGGTGAGAGCGATGGGGCGCAACCGAGCGTCATGGCTGCCGGTGGATCGTTCGACGTACCCAGAGCTGACCATCTCGTCCACCAGCTTGGCGGTTGCCTGCTTGGTCATGCCCAGCACCGTGGCGAGGTCAACTCCGGTGAGCGGCCCTTCGCGCAGTGTCAGCAGGGTGAAACCGGTGGCGGGGCGCAGGTCGGTCCACCCTCGATGCTCGAGCTCGGCGTGCAGGTCCAGCACCAGCTGGCGGTAGGCGACGGCGAACAGCCGGGCCAGCGGGACCGATCCGTCAACCGCTCGCACCCGCCCGCCCGCGCGGGTCACTGCGACCAGGGCGGCGTGATGACGGTGCCGTCATCCAGACGGCCCTGGCCGCCGACGGGCATACAGCACAGCAGCCCAGGGGCCCGTCGCCCACGTTGCGCAGCTCGAAGCGCAGGTCGGGCGGGACCACGATCGCGTCTCCGACCCGGGCGGTCGCCATCGTGGTGCCGAGGGTGACGTCGGCGGTGCCGGCGAGCACGACGAACACCTCCTCGCGAGTCAGCGAGTGTGGTGTCGGTGGCGCGCCGGGCGGGATCTGCACCCGCCACACCGCCGACTCCTGGCTCCCTCGGCTCGGCGTGGCCAGCGCGGTGAAGTCCGTGCCATGCATCGAGTGCGTGGGTTCGGCGGGGGCAGCGATCACCGGCATCTGGTGGTCCTCTCAGGTCGTCAACGATGTTGACGATTCTGACAGTCGAGGAACCGATCGTCAATCAGATTGACGATATGGTGGGCGGGAGTCCGGCACGCTGTCATAGTCCGGCAGCTCGGGGCCACCGACCGCGCGCGTGACCAAGGCGGTGAGGGCCTCCATGTCGGGCTCATCGCTCTCCGCGGCACTTGCTTCGGCACCCGGCTCGGCGCCCGGGTCGGTCGCGGTGAGCATCTGCACGTGCATCCGGCCGATCTCCTGGTTGTCCTCGACGTAGGTGCGCATTCGGTCCTCGTAGCCGGCGAACCCGGCCTCCGGGTTCCAGTCGGCGGCGGCCAGCTCCCCCGCCAGCATGTACGCGCCGACCAGAGCCAGCCCGGTGCCCGCCCCGGACATCGGCGAGGCACTGAACGCCGCGTCCCCGAGCAGCCCGACCCGCCCGAGGGACCAGTGGTCCATCACGACCTGGGCGACCTGGTCGAGGTAGAAGTCCGGGGTGTCGTCCAGGTGCGACAGGATGCGCGCGGTCTCCCAGCCGAAGCCCGCCATCTGCTCGCGCAGCAGCTGCTTCTGCGCCGAGATGTCGCGGTGGTCGACGTTGAACTCGGTCGCGGGGAAGGACAGCATGGCGATCGCCTTGGTGGCGTCGCGGACGGGTCGCAGGCCCGCCGAGCGCCCCGCCTCCTGGTAGTCGATCAACCAGCGGTCCAGCCCGAACTCGTTGGGCACGGTGTAGAAGCCCAGCACGAGGCCGAGGTGACGGACGAACTCCTCGCGAGGCCCGAAGACCATCGCTCGCAGCGCTGAATGCAGCCCGTCGGCGCCGACCACGAGCTCGAAGCGCCGCTGACGGCCGCTCGCCAAGGTGACGTCCACGCCCTCCGCGTCTTGGGTGAGCTCGGCGATCCGGTCGCCGAAGACATACTCGACACCGGCGCGGGTGTCGTCGTACAGCACCTGAGAGAAGTCTCCGCGCAGGACCTCGATCTCTGAGATGTACCCGTCGCCGCCGTCGTCCTCCGCGCGGAAGGTCTCCAGCACGTTCCCGTCCGCGTCGACCGTGTAGGCGCCGGCGGTGTTGGTGCAGACCGCGCGCACTGGTGCGTCGAGTCCCATCCGCCCGATGACGTCTCTCGCCACCCCACGCGCGTCGACCGCCTGCCCACCCGGACGCAGCCCGGGCGCTTGCTCCACCACGGTCACCTCAGCACCCCGTCGGCACAGCCAGTGGGCCAGCGCGGGACCCGCGATGCTCGCCCCCGACACCAACACCCGGATGTCACTCACCGTGCCTCCTGCTGTTCGTGGTTTCACTGACGCTGGTCTGACCTCATCATCGACCGATTCTCATCGGGCACGAACGGTCGGCTGCCGGTCCCAGGGTCGGAGATGTGCACGACGCCGGGCATGGACCCAGGTCTATGGGCGCTGCTCCTGCTTGGTGTCACCGTTGGAGAAGCGGCCAGTCGGTCGCCGGCTGAGACATCCGGACGGGGATCTCATGTCTCTTCTTCGCACACAGGTCGCGGTGGCCCGAGACTTCGCCCCCGCTGCGCGCAACGAGACAGCGACAGCACCTACCTCTGCGGGCAGGTCCACCGCCCCCCTTCGACGTGAAGGAGGCAGATCGTGACCGACGCACCGGCAGGGTCAGCGCCCGAGCTGCGAAGAACGGCCCGCCGCGGTCTGACCATCTACTTCGCCATCGTTGTCGTGTTGTCCGGTGGCCTCGAGGCGTACATCTGGATGAACCCTTCCACGCTCGGGACGCTCGTCCTCCCGCTGATGTGGACTCCGGCTCTGGCCTCGGTCATCGCGCGCCTGATCCTGCGCGAGGGATTCTCCGACGTCTCCTTCCGCTTCGGTGGGCTCCGCACCTGGCGGTGGTATGCGGTCGGCTTGGCCATGCCGCTCGTCGTGGGCGTGGTTGCCTACGGCGTGGCGTGGGTGACCGGCCTGGTCGGATTCCAGGGCGACACGACCACCGTGCTGCGGGGGGTGGCTTACGCCGCCACCGCGGCGACGATCGTCAATCTCCTCTCCACAACGGGGGAGGAGATCGGGTGGCGCGGCTACATGCTGACGCGCCTCATCGACGCGGGCACGCCGCGGCCGGTCCTGGTGGGCGGTGTGATCTGGGCGGTCTGGCACCTTCCGCTGATCTTCGCCGGCGTGTATGCGGCCGGCTCCAACCGCGTGCTCTCGGCCGTGCTGTTCGTCGGGTCGGTCGTGTCGATCTCGTTCGTGTTCTCCCGAATGCGGCTCGAGACGGGGAGCGTCTGGCCGGTGGTCTACGCCCACGCCACCTGGAACGCCATCATCCAAGGGCCGTTCGACGGCGCCTCGACGGGGCCGGACGCGGCGCTCTGGACCGGCGAGTCCGGCATCCTCGTCGTGGTCGCCCTCGCCGCGTTCGCCGCGTTCGCCTCGCGAGGGCGATGGACCTACATCCGCCGTCTGCCGGGGGTTGGCGTGCCGCTCTCACGGGTCGTCTCGACGTCGCCGGCGCGGCCGACCCCGCACTGAGGTCGGCTGAGGCGACTGACCGTCAGACGTCATACCCCGGTGCGGTGCACGACCCACACGTTCGGCTCGACGTACACCGCGACTCCGTGTTCGACGTCGCAATGGACTGGCGTGAGTGCTCGCGGCACGAGGACCGGGCCGGTCTCGTCGAACGGCAGCCCGGTCCACTCGCGCCACTCCTCGAGGGTGCCGGGGACGACCATCGAGCGCGGAGCCACCTTGGCGATGTGGCCACCGGCCCGCACGTGCACCCGTAGCCAGGGGTCGACGGGCAGGCCGTCATCGCGTACGCGGAGGGCGTACGTCGACATCGGCTCGTGGACGTCGGTCTTCCCGTTGGGACGGACGGGTGCGACGAGCTCGGCGAAGCCCGTCCTCGCCGCGTTGTCCCGCATCGCTGCGAGCATCTGTCCGGAGAGCCCGGTGCCCTGGTGGTCGGGACGGACGGCGATCTCGACGGCGGAGATCGCGTCGGGCTTCTGGCCACTGAGGCTGGCCAGCAACCCGTTCCGGATGACGAAGTCCCACCCGTTGTCGGGCAGGGGGCCGTCGCCGAGCACGAAGGGGATGGAGTATGCGCACGCGACGACCTCGCCGGCATCGTCTTGAGCGATGAGGACGAACTCGGCAAAGCGCGTTTCGACGTGGCCGTAGAACAGGCCGCCGATCGGGTCGTGACGCATGAACTCCGGCCACGAGTTGGGCATGTTCCACATCGCCTCGGCAAGGTCAGACCGGTCGGCGAGGAGGGAGATCGTGAGCGGCACACCCACATCGTGCCGGGTGGTGAGGGTGTTGGTCGCTCCGATTCTTGGGGATCACGTTCACCCGTTCTCGGGGCCGCGTCGCGCGGGTCAGCCCACCTACCGCCTCGCGGGTTTCTGCCGGTCAGGCGTGAGTGGTCAGGGGTCCTCCGTTGAGGGTGATCATGTCGCTGAGAGCGGCGGCGAGGTCCAGGTCGGTCCGCTCTTGCAGATCCGCGTACGCGCGGTGCAGGTTTCCGACGATCCGCTCACTGTCGAGCAGGTCGGCGAAGGCGCCGAGGTCGCTCTCGCGGGCCGTCTCGAGAGGAGTCAACCCGGCCGCCCGTCCGGCTCGAGCGGTGTCGAGGACGACGTCGAGGTAGTCCGCGCACTGCTGGAGAACCTCGGGTCCACAGACGTCGCCGTGCCCGGGGACCACGATCTCCGGTTCGAGCGCGAGCAGCCGCTCGACGGTTCGTCTCGCACCGGTCACCGACCCTTGCAGGAGGAACGGGGTGCCCCCGTTGAAGGCGAGGTCGCCAGTGAACAGCACCCGCCGCTCGGGGATCCAGACGATCGAGTCGTTGTCGGTGTGGGCGCGCATACCGAGATGCCGGATCTCGCATCGGAGGTCACCCGACCACACGTCCACCCCTTCGGTGAAGGTGAGCATCGGTGGGGACAGCCGGATCTCGCCCCAGTCGACGTCGGTCCAGAACGGCGCCGACCGTGGCGGGCCCCAGCCGCGGATTCCGTCGCGGACCCGTTCGTGGCCGACGATCGTGGCGGGTTCGAACAGGTAGTTGCCGAACGTGTGGTCGCCATGGTGGTGGGTGTTGACGAGGGTCCGGACCGGCTGCGTCGTGACGGCCCTGATGCCCGCCAGCAGCGCCCGGGTGCGCGCCTCGGTGGAGCACGCGTCCACGGCGACGACACCACTGTCCGCGACGAGGAAGCCGGCGTTGTTGATCCACCAGGTCCCGTCGTGCTGCACCCAGGCGAAGATCCCGTCGGACACCTCGAGAGGCTGCGTGGGCGGCTCGTAGCGCGTCATCGTCCGATGATGGTGCCTGGCGGTACTGGATGCCGCCCGACGGAGACCGCCGGCTCACCGGGTGGCGAGGTTCCGGAACCTACGGGGCGAGGAAGCGTCCGCCGCCGGCGAACTGCTTGCCCCAGATGCCGATGTCGATGCCGGTTCTCCTGGACGAAGGAGCCAGTGTCGGGGGCGTTGATCATGGTGGGGTGACCGTGGACCCGGCCGACGTACATGCCGACATGGTGGATGTAGCCGGTCGTGGTGGCGAAGAAGACGAGGTCACCTGGTCGGAGCTCGGACATCGTGGGGACCCAGGTACCGACAGCGGAGCCGGTCTGCGGGGGGCCGGTGTAGCTGGGGTTACCGGCGGCATCGGCCTGGGCGTCGGCGTCGCGGGGGATCTCCACACCGATGGAGGCGTAGAGCTCGTGGGTGAACCCCGAGCAGTCGTAACCGAATCCGGAGATGCCACCCCACAGGTACCCCAGCCGGAGGAAGCGCTGTGCGGTGGCGATGAGCTGGGCTCCGCTCGCCGGCGGGGTGCTCAGGCTCACATCGGCGGCGTTGAGGTACAGGGGGTCGCCGTGGTTGTCGAGTACTTCGACCCAGCCCGGCTCAGCAGCGGCGACGGCGAGGGTGGTCCCGAAGGAGAGCTCGATCAGGCGTCCAGCGGTGCCTCGGGCCGCTGCGGCCTGGGCGGAGTCGTAGGCCCACGCGGTGACGCCGCCCTTGGCTGAGTGACCTGGGCCGGTTGCACGGCCGGTGACCCGAGCCGTACCGTGCGCCGACGCGGGTGGCGGCTGTGCGGTCAGCTGCTGGTCGGGGATCCACCCGGGGTAGCCGCCGTAGTGGTTGGTGTCCCTGGGAGTGGGCTGGCCGTCGACCCAGCCATGGACCCAGAGCAGCCCGTTGACGACGACCTGTTCGTCGATCGTGACCCTCGTGCCGTACAGCGACTGGGTCTCGACCAGGGAGTTGAGGCCCAGCTTCTCCTTCAGCGTCATCGAGGAGACCCACTGCCGTGGGTTGGCGGGGTTGGCGATAGCCACGTCGTCGATCCCCGGACGGTTGGTACCCGGCGCTACCCACGACGTCGCGACCGACACGTCCACATACTTCGTCACCGGTGGACTCACCGTGATGGGGAGGGGCGCAGGGTTCTCGACGGCCGACGCCGGCGGAGCGGCCCACGCGACCGACGTGGTCAGGGCCAGCGCAACCACCATCGTGCTCAACCCGCGTTTCATGCGAGTTCCTTTCACGGATCGACTGTTGCCTGGCCAACACACTGACGTGGCTCGCACGTACTCAGCGACCGCCGGATGCCGTACGTGCGGTTCACCACATGGTGTCGGCCGGTGCAACGTTGTGCAACCACGCGTCCTGACCCCAGAGGCGCCACCGTGTCCCTGCAGAGATCGTGACGACGGCCCCTTCACTCCCCATCGTCGGACCGTGTTGGACCGGCGGCGGCACCAGCGACCACAACCTCGCCATCGCCAGCGGCGACAGCAGCTCTGCCCTCGCCGTCACCGGTGACAACAACACCGCCAGCGCCAGCTCGCCCGGCTGTACCGCGGAGGCCACCGGTGGCGGGGCCACGGACCGCTGCTGGGTCGGACCTCGGCGTCAGTCTCCGACGGTGCCGGCGGCGGCGGTGATCGCGTCGATGGTCACCTGGGGGTGGGAGACCATCGAGACGTGGGAGCCGGCCACGCTGGTGATGGTGGCGCCGGCCCGTTCCGCCATGCGCTGTTGGGTCTGCGGCGGGATGACCAGATCTTCGGTGCCCACGACGGCCCAGCTGGGAATGCTCTTCCAGGCTGCCGCCGCTGACGGGGTGGTGTTGGCACTGAGGGTGATCGGTCGCTGGCTCGCCACGATGAGCCAGCGGTCGCGCTCCGACAGGTCCTGCGCGAACGACGTATGGACCGTGTCGGGCTTCAGGAACGCCTCGAGGTCGCCCTCCGGGCTGCCGGGGTATGCGGCGAGGTCGAGGACGGTCGTCGGGTCGGGAACGTCGAGGGCCGACCCGGACCCACCCAGGATCTCGAACACGGTCTCGCCCTCATCGGGCACGAAGGCATCTACGTAGACGAGAGCCCTCACGTCACCGCCGCCGGCGCCGGCGTTGGTGATGACGAAGCCGCCGTACGAGTGGCCCACCAGCACAACGGGACCCGTGGTGCGCTGGGCGAGGAACGAGGAGATGTATGCGGCGTCGGCAGTGACTCCACGCAGCAGGTTCGGCGGTGCGAAGACGGTGTGGCCCTCGTCCCGGAAGTGCGATGCGACAGCGTTCCAGCTGGAGCCGTCCGCCCAGGCTCCGTGCACGAGGACGATGGTGGGCTTGGACATGTGCGCTCCTTCGGTTGGGCGTGGTGAACCGTCGAGACATGCTGTCTCTTCAGCGTAGCCAGGCCGTTTCCTCGATCGTCAGGAGCACCCGCCACGCCCGGGTCAGGCGCTCGGATCCGCCAGCACGCCGGCATCCCGATACACCTGGTCGAGGACGGCCAGCGCGGCCAGCCCCTCCGCGGGGCCGATCCAGAACGGCTCGGTGTCCTCCAGGGTCCGGTAGAAGTCCGCGACCAGCAGCTCGTGGGACACGCCCCAGTAGGCCCGGCCGGTGGACCTGGCGCGGCGCTCCTCGACGACCTCGGTGCGGCCGTCCGCGTAGACGACCGTGAGGTCGCCGCGGATGAGCAGCCGCGCATGCTCGGTATCGATCTCGATCGTCACCGGCGAGTCCACGGAATTGGCCAGGGTCGCGAACAACACACTGCGGGAACCGGATTCGTGGTCCATGACCAGCTGAGCGGTGTCCTCGACGTCGACGTACTCGCCGAGTGCGAGAGTGCCGATCCGGCTGCCCACGTGGGCGACCGGTCCGAGGAACCACTGAACGAGATCCAGCGTGTGGATCGCTTGGTTCATCAGCACGCCGCCGCCACTGCGTCGACGCTGGCCGCGCCACGGACCGCGGGCGTAGTACTCGGGAGTGCGGTGCCAGGCAACCGTGGCGGACGCACCCCGGATCGCGCCGAGAGAACCCTCGTGGATGAGCCGGTACGCCTCCTGCGACGCGCGGTTGTACCGGTTCTGGAAGCAGACCGCCACCTTCACGGCGGGGTTCGCGAGGTGAGCGTCCAGCACCGGCCGCGCGTCGGAGAGCGTGTGCGCGACGGGCTTCTCAAGGATGACGTGGACTCCGCGTGCGATGCAGTCGACCGCGACCGGCGCGTGCTGGTCGTGCGGTGTGCAGACGTGCACGACGTCTGGCCGGAGGGAGTCGAGCATCTCGCGATGGTCGGTGTAGGCGACCGTGCTCTGAGCGTCGGCGGTGGCCTGGGCGCGGGCGGCGTCCACGTCACAGACGCCGACGAGCTCCACGCCGTCGAGGTCGCGCAGCGCCGCCAGGTGGAGCGCCGAGATGTCGCCGCACCCGACGACCGCCGCGCGGACCGGCGCGGTCACCGGTTCGTGCTCCGGGCCTCGAGCTCGGCCACCTGCTGCTCGACGAGTGCACTCACCTCGAGGTCGTCGACGCCCAGCCACTCGAGCACAGCGGCCACCCCTTCGCGGACCGGACCCTGAGCCAACGCCGTCAGCGCCGGACCGTCCACGTCGTTGACCGGGGCACCGTTGCCGCGCAGGTGCGCGATCCAAGCGGCCACGAATCTCGTTGCACCGCTGGGCAGCTGGCCGTCCGCGCGGGCGGCGCGAAGGACCGGGAGTGCGCGGATCGGTACCTTCTGCGACCCATCGGCGGCGATCTGCGCGAGCAGGTGACGGATGTTGGGGTTCGCGAACCGGTCGAACAGCGCCTGCCGGTATGCGGCAACCTCCTCCTCCGGGAGGGTGAGGTACTGCGCGGCACAGTCCCACCAGTCCTCGACCCAACCGAAGACCTCGGGATCCATGATCGCCTCGGCGACGGTCTCGTGGCCGACGATGGAACCGGCATACGCCATGGTCGAGTGAGCACCATTGAGCAGCCACAGTTTTCGCGTCTCGAACGGTTTGACGTCCGAGACGAAGCGAGCCCCTGCGGTCTCCCAGGCGGGCCGTCCGGCGGGGAATTCGCCGGCCAGCACCCACTCGGTGAACGGCTCCGTGACGACCAGCGCGGCGTCCTCGACACCGGTCAGCGCGCGGGCGTCGGCCAGGTCGGCGTCCGTCGCCCGCGGGGTGATCCGGTCGACCATGGTGGTGACGAACGAGACGTTGGCGTCGACCCACCCGGCCAGGTCGGGATCGACCTGGTGCGCGAGCTCGGTGACGACGCGCTGGGTCATGGCGCCGTTGTGGGGAACGTTGTCGCAGGAGACGACGGCCAGCGGGCCGGCACCGGCGTCACGTCGTGCGGACAGCCCCGCGACGAGCCGGCCGGGGACGGTGTCGAGGGCATCGGGGCCACCGGCGCGCAGGGCGGAGATGTCGGCCTGCACGGCGTCGGACTCGAGGTCGAGGCCACCTTTTTCGTTGCGGCAGTATCCCGCCTCGGTGACGGTGAGGGTGACGACGCCGACGTCGGACGACGCCATGTGGTCCACCAGCGCGGTCAGGTCGGACCCGACGTGCACGGCACTCACCGACCCGATGACCTCGGGCAGGCTCTCCGACTCGTGGCGGACGAGCAGCGTGTAGAGGCAGTCCTGCGAGGCCAGCTCGTCGGCGGTGCGACGCGAATGACCGGTGAAGGCAGCGATCCCCCACTGGTCGGCGTCGTCGGAATGCTCGGTGTACCAAGCCTGGTGGGCCCGGAAGAAGTTGCCGACCCCCAGGTGGACGACGCGCACGGGGGCCGCCGGGCGGCCGTCGGCGGCCCGGCTCAGGTGGCGGGCGGGAGCGATCGCGCTCACAGCTTGAACACCTGACGCGGGATCGTGGTCACGAGGTCGACGCCGGTCTCGAACGCCTCGTCCTCGTCGAGCCGGTGCTGCACGACGAGCTCGGCGAGGTAGGCGCTGTCGAGGCGGCGGGACATGTCGTGCCGCGCGGGAATCGAGCAGAAGGCACGGGTGTCGTCGATGAAGCCGGAGGTCCGGTAGAAGCCCAACGTCTCGGTGACGGCTCCGCGGTAGCGACGGATCGCCTCCGGCGCGTCGAGGAACCACCAGGGCACACCGGCGTACACCGCGGGGTAGAAGCCGGCGAGCGGCGCGATCTCCCGCGAGAAGACGGTCTCGTCGACGGTGAACAGGACGAGGTGCAGCCCGGGCGCGGTGCCGAACCGGTCGAGCAGCGGCTGCAGCGACCGGGTGAACTCGACGGCTACCGGGATGTCGTGACCGGTGTCGGGGCCGAACGCCTTGAGCGTCGGGGAGTGGTGGTTGCGGTGCACACCCGGGTGCAGCGTCATGACCAGCCCGTCGTCGACCGACATCTGGGCCATCTCGACCATCATGTGGCGGCGCAGCGCGGTCGACTCCTCGGTCGACGTCTCGCCCCGCAGCGCCTCCGCGTAGATCCGGGCCGCCTCCGAGGGGGCCAGCTCGAGAGTCACGACGTCGGCGTGGCTGTGGTCGGCGGAGACCGCACCGTGCTCCTTGAAGTGGCGACGACGCTGGGCGAGCGCCCGCAGGTATCCCGGGAAGTCCCCGGTGTCCTCCCCCGACGCCTCGGCGAGGCGGTCCATGAGCTGGGAGAAGCCCGGACGGCCCGGCTCGAGGTAGCGGTCGGGACGGAAGGTCGGCACGACACGTCCGTCGAAGCTGGGATCGGCCGCCAGGGCCGCGTGGTGCTCCAGATCCGCGCACGGGTCGTCGGTGGTCGCGAGAACGTCGATGCCGAAGCTCTTGAACAGCTCGCGCGGCCGGTACTCGTCGGACGTAAGGCACTCCGCCACCCGGTCGTAGATCGCGTCGGCGGACTCTGCGCTCGGTCGCTGGGTGACGCCGAAGATGGTGCTGAGGACGCTCTCCATCCAGAACCGGCTGGGCGTCCCCCGGAACAGGGCCCAGCGCTCGCAGAACGCCCGCCAGGCCGCCCGGCTCTCGGCGGGGGTCAACGTCTGGTCCCCGACACCCAAGGAGCCGAGCGGAACCCCTGCTGCGTGCAGGAGCCGGAAGATGTAGTGGTCCGGGGAGAGGAGCAGGGCGGTGGGGTCGGTGAACGGGATGTTGCCCTCGATCCACTCGACCGGCACGTGGCCGTGCGGGGAGATGATCGGGAGGTCGCGCACCTGCTGGTAGAGGCGTCGCGCCAGGTCGCGCACCGCAGGGTCGGCCGGGAGGAGCCGGTCGTCATGGGGATGGAGACCGGGGAGCTCGGACATGGCAGTCATGCTCCGGCTCCGCCGAAGGGGGTCGCCACAAGTTGCCACTAGTTGCCGTGAACGCTTGCCGGTGGGTGAGACTCGCGGCCAGAGTGATGGAGTGAGCAGTACTAGTGCCTCATCGACCTCGACCCTGCCCGAGCCCGTGGTCCTCCCCGCCACGACGGTCGGCGATGCCACGGGAATCCTGTCCTCCGACGAGGTGTCGGCGTTCGTGCGACAGCAGCTCGACGCATACCCGGTCGACGGGCGCAGCGTCTGTATCCTCGTCCCCGACGGGACCCGCACGGTGCCGCTTCCCTTGTTGATCAAGGCGGTTCACGCGTCGCTGGCCGGTCGAGCCACCCGGATGACCGTGCTGGTGGCGTTGGGTACCCACGCCGCGATGAGCGACGAGGCGCTGGCGACCCACCTCGGCTACGCCGAGAAGGGGCTGGAGGCGACCTATCCGGGAATGAACGTCCGCAACCACGAGTGGTGGGACCCGGAGACCTTCGCCGACCTCGGGACGATCCCGGCCGCGCGGATGCGCGAGCTGTCGGAGGGTCGGCTCGACGTCGACGTCCCCGTGCACCTCAACCGCGCGGTCGTCGAGCACGACATCGCGCTCGTCGTCGGTCCGGTGCTGCCGCACGAGGTCGTCGGCATCTCCGGCGGCAACAAGTACTTCTTCCCGGGGGTCGCGGGGCAGGACATCATCGACATCTCGCACTGGCTGGGCGCGCTGATCACGTCGGCCGAGATCATCGGGACCACCGCCCAGACCCCGGTACGCGCCCTCATCGACGAAGGTGCGGCGCTCATCCCCGCGGACCGGCTGGCGTTCTGTGTCGTCGGCGCGGCCGAGAGCGACCACGGTTCGCCCGCCCTGCACTCGGTCTCGTTCGGCGACACGATCGCGTCGTGGTCGGCGGCCGCCCAGGTCTGCGCGGAGAGCCACGTGACCTACCTCGACGCACCGGTCCAGCGCGTGCTGTCACTGGTCCCGGCGATGTACGCCGACATCTGGACCGGAGCCAAGGGCTTCTACAAGCTGGAGCCGGTGGTCGCGGACGGCGGCGAGGTCATCCTCTACGCACCGCACATCACGCAGATCTCCGAGATGCACCCGGAGATCGTCGAGATCGGGTACCACTGCCGCGACTACTTCGTGAAGCAGTGGGACCGGTTCTCGCACCTGCACTGGGGCGTGCTCGCCCACTCGACCCACCTGCGAGGGGCGGGCAGCTACGACGCGGAGACCGGCGAGGAGCGCCTGCGGGTACAGGTCACCCTGGCGACGGGCATACCGGAGCAGGTATGCCGCGAGGCGAACCTCGGCTACCTCGACCCGGCCACCGTGGACGTCGGCGCCTTCGAGGCCGACCCGGGGACGTTGGTCGTGCCCAACGCCGGCGAGGTCCTCTTCCGCCTGCGCTGAGCGGTCGAACCCCGGACGACGAGCTTGACCGGCAGGACGATCGGCTCACGGCTCGGTGTCGCTCCGCCGATGGCAGCGATGAGGTTCTTGACCCCGGTGATCCCCATGGCCCGCAATGGCGCCGCCACGGTGGTCAGCTCCGGCTCGACGATCTCCGACAGCACGACGTTGTCGAAGCCGATGACGCTGATGTCGTCGGGAACCCGGACGCCGGCTCGCCGCATCCCCTTGATGACGCCGATGGCCATGACGTCGTTGTAGGCGATCACCGCTGTCGGCCGTTGGGCGAGCACCGCCTGCGCGGTGGCGAAGCCTGCGTGCACCGTCGGCACGTTGCAGGGCCCGACTCGGCGGACCCGGAGCTCGAGCTCGTGCGCCGCTTCCATGAGCGCGACCCAGCGCATCCCGTCGGCCCAGCTCGCCTCCGGTCCCGCGACGTAGGTGACGGTCTGGTGGCCGAGCTCGGCGAGATGCTCGAGGGCCCGACGCATACCTCTGGCGTTGTCGGTGATGACGCAGGGCACCTCGGGTACGCGGCGGTTGAGCAGGACCATCGGCTTCTGCTTGGCGAGCATCCGGATCGCGTTGCCGGACATCCGCGAGCTGGTGAGCAGGACGCCCTCGACCGCGCCGAGCTCCCGCTCGGTCCAGTCGCGCTCCAGCTGGGCGTCCTCCTGGGTGTGCGAGAGCAGGATCGTGTAGCCCGACTCGCCCGCCGCCTCGTGGGCGCCGCGGATGATCTCGCTGTAGAAGGGGTTCGTGATGTCGGTGACGACGACCGCGAGGCTGCGGGTGCGCTGCCCGACCAGCCCGTGGAGCGCCTCGGAGCGGTAGCCGACGTCACGCGCCGCGGCGAAGACGCGCTCAGCGGTACGTGAGTTGACCCGACCGGGACGGGAGAACGCCCGGGAGACCGTCGAGGGAGCCACGCCGGCTGCCTTCGCGACGTCGTAGATCGACGGGCCGCGTTGCATCTTCTGCACGCTAGGTGCCTTGGCAACCTCTGGCAACAGTGCTGGGGCCTCGGTTCGGTTAAGGCTCCTGGCGGGCTCCTGGTCGAGGTACGTCAGAAGGCCCGGACGAGATCGTCCGGGCCCTCTGTGCGTGGTAGCGGGGGCAGGATTTGAACCTGCGACCTCCGGGTTATGAGCCCGGCGAGCTACCGAGCTGCTCCACCCCGCGTCGGTATGTCCCTAGTCTACGGACACCGTCGGGGGGATCCAAATCGGTGTTGGTTCGCGGTGTTCGGCGCCGGAACGCAGTGCGGTCCAGAGCACGTACCGGGGGTGGGGGTCAGCCGGTCGGGGTCGCGCTGGGGGTGGCCGTCGCGGTGGCGCTCGGCGTCGCACCAGGAGTCAGCGTCACGCTGCCCGTCGGTGCCGCCGCGGCCGCCGCGGCGATTGCCGCCTTGAGCCGGGTCTGCGCCTCGCCGTACTTGGCGAAGTCGCCGGCCTTGAGCGCCGCGTCGGCGTCGTTGACCGCCTGCTGGGCGTCGGACAGCGCCTTGGTCAGGGCAGGGTTGTCCGCCGTCTGGCCGGAACCCGTCGCCGGTGGTGTCGTCGGCGTACCGGTCGTGGGCGTGTTGTCTCCGGACTTCGCTCCCGAGTTGCCGCCGAAGAGGGCGTCGAGCGCTCCGTCCAGGGTCGAGGACCACGCCAGCTTGTCGCCGAACGCGGTGATGATGGCGCGGTTCAGCGGATAGGCCGACTGGGTGTTGGCCTGGACGTAGATCGGCTCCACATAGAGCAGACCGCCGCCCACCGGCAGGGTCAACAGGTTGCCCAGCACGACGCTGGATCCCTGTTGCTTCTGGATGTTGAGGAACTGGGACAGGCCGAGGCCACCCTCAGGGGGTTGGACGCTCGACGACGAGATGTCGTTCTGCACCTGGCCGGGACCTCTGACGTTGCTGTCCTTGGGCAGCTCGAGCAACCGCAGCTGGCCGTACCCTGCCCGTCGCTGCCCCGCGGTCGTCCCGGCGTTGGAGTCCACCGCGAGGAAGCCGGAGAGCACCTCACGCGTACCGAACGGCATGAACGTCGTCGTCAACGAGAACTGCGGCTCGTCCTGACCGGGCATCGCGATCGACAGGTAGTAGGGCGGCTGGTCGACCTGGATGCGCTGGTCCTTGGTGGGGTCGGACGGCACCTTCCAGAGGTCGTTGCTGCCGTAGAAGGTGCCCGGGTCGGTGACGTGGTAGCGGGCGAGGATCTCGCGCTGCACCTTGAACAGGTCCTCGGGGTAGCGCAGGTGGGCCATCAGACCGGCGCTGATGTCCGACATCGGCTGAACGGTGCCGGGGAAGGCGCCCATCCACGCCTTGAGCATCGGGTCGGAGTCATCCCAGGCATAGAGGTGCACGGTGCCGTCATAGGCGTCGACCGTGGCCTTGACCGAGTTGCGGATGTAGTTGACCTGGCCGGCGGCGACCGCCTGTACGGAGGTGCGCGTCGTCGTGATCGAGTCGGAGGTCGCCTGTTCGATCGAGGTCAGGTGCGAGTTGGGGTAGTCGGCCGTCGTCGTGTAGCCGTCGACGATCCACTGCACCTTGTTGTCGACGACGGCGGGGTAGGCGTTGCCGTCGAGGGTGAGCCAGGGAGCCACCCGCTGGACCCGATCGCGAGGCGTGCGGTGGTCGAGGAGACGCGAGTCGGCGTTGACGGCGTCGGACAGCAAGAAGTTCATCTCGCGGTACTTGATGGCGTACGCCACCTTGACCGGGAGGTTGCCGATCGGGACGCCGCCGTCGGCCTCGTACGTCGTGTTGGCCTGCCCGGCGGGCGAGCTGTCGGGGAAGTCGAACTCACGCGGCGAGGCGCCCGCGGCCGCCCCGACGATGGAGTAGTCCGGCGACTGCTCGCCGAAGTAGATCCGCGGCTGGAACTCGCCGAGGCTGCCGGTGGAGGGGATGCCCTGCTCGAAGAAGACCGGCTTCCCATCCGCGTCCTTGCGGTTGCCGTAGGCCGCGACGACGCCGTAGCCGTGCGTGTACACCGTGTGGTCGTTCAGCCAGTTGCGCTGCCCGGCGGGCACACCGTCGAGGTCGAGCTCGCGGACCGCGACAACGGTGTCGCGCGTCAGCCCGTCGACGGTGTAGCGGTCGACGTCGAGGATGTCGGGGAACTGGTAGTAGCTCTTGCCGGCCTGCAGCTGCTGGTAGGTGGCGGAGACGACGTTGGGGTCCAGGATGCGGATGCCCGGCACCGTCGTCGTGTCGTTGCGCAACTGGCCCTGCGTGGCCGTCGTGGCGGCGTTGTAGAGCTTGGTGTCGACGTTGGACAACCCGAACGCGTCTCGGGTGGCGTTGATGTTGTTCTGGATGTACGGCGCCTCGAACGACTTCTCGCTGGGCTTGACGCGCAGGGACTGGATCAGCGCCGGGAAGATCCCGCCCACGACGACCGACACGACGAGCAGCAGGACGACCCCGACGATCGGGAGCCGCCAGGACTTGGTCCAGATGACCGAGAGGAACATCAGCGCGCACATGATCGACGCGATGGCGAGGATCGCCTTGGTCGGCAGCACCGCGTTGGCGTCGGTGTACTGGATGCCGGTCATCAGGTCGGTCGACTTGGTGGTGAGCGAGTAGCGCTCGAGCCAGTAGCTGGCCGCCCGGACCAGGACGATCGCCGCGAGGAGGATCGACAGGTGCAGGCGGGCGGCCGACGTGGTGCGGCGGGCTCGGGCCTGGAACTGCAGGCCGCCGAAGATGTAGTGGGTGAACGCGGCCACGACGACGCCGATGATCAGCGCCATGCTGAGGAAGGCGACGACGAAGGTCAGCCACGGGAGGGTGAAGACGTAGAACCCGACGTCCATCCCGAACTGCGGGTCGTTCTTGCCGAACGGCTGCGCGTTGCGCCACAGCAGGAACGTCTCCCACTGCCCCGCGGCGCCGAGGCCGGAGAGGAGGCCGATGACGAGCGGGATCCCGATCATGGCGATCCGCCGCAGCGGCTCGACGGCGGCGCGGTAGCGCTCCAGGGCGTCCTGGCTCGTCGAGGTCGGGGCGTAGATCGGGCGGGTGCGGTAGGCGATGTAGAGGCTGGAGCCGACGATCGCGGCCGTGAAGAGCCCGCCGACGACGCCGAGCAGGACCTTGGCCCCCAGCTCGGTGAGGAAGACGCGGCGGAAGTTGACCGAGTCGAACCAGAGCACCTCGGTCCAGAACTGCGCGATCAGCGACGCGGCGATGCCGACGACGACGAGGATCAGCAGCGTCGTGACCAGGGGGCTGCGCCGGCGATCCCGTGTCGCGGTTCGCTGTCCTCCCCCGGATCCATTGCCCTGGCCAGCGGCCTCAGGGTCCTCACCGAACCAGTCGCGTTCACTCACCAGTCGAGCCCGATCTGTCTGCAGTCGTCAAGCATGCCAACCCGCAGCACGCTGACCGGGGTACGGCCAGCATACGTATCACCCAACGAGCGGCCCGCTCCCCGGTTCCCCTTCCACAGACTCTGGTTGCCGAATCGTTGCCGCGTTCACAGGTAGCGGTGATGTGCGGGCCTGGTGCGAGGATGCCGCGGGTGACTTCTCCCCGCCGTCCGGTGCTGGACCCGCTGTCGATCGTCGCGCTCGACACGGAGCGTCACGTGGCCGGAGCGGGATGGGACCAGCCGCCCCGGCTGTTCGCCCTGGTCCGCACGGCGATGCTCGTCCAACGGGAGCCGCAGCTGCTCACCAAGCTGTCGATCGCCGACCAGGCGCCGGACGCGCTGACCGCGATCGAGCAGGAGGGGCTGCACCAGTCCTCGAGCCTCGAGTCGATCCTCGGCCGGATCGCCTGGCCGCCGGACGTCGACGGCTGCGCGTTCGTCGTCGAGCGGGTGGTCGTCCCGCCGGACGCCGAGCGGGACCTCCCGTCCGACTCCGATGCCGCCGTCGAGGCGCTGGCCCGGCACCCGGACCGTCAGGACGTCCGGCTGCTCGCCGCGGTGCTGCGGGACGGCACCTCGGTATGCCTCATCCGCCAGCGGGCGCACGACGCCGACGACGCGGTCGCGACCGGAACCGACCTGGCGCCCGGCCTGGTGGCCGCCCTGCGGGCGACCTTCGACGACTGAGCCGAGCGCACTCCGGCGCGACGGCCTCGGCGCGACGGCGCGACGGCGCGACGGCGGCCCGGCGCGACGGTCGTTCCGCGCATACAACTCCGCACGTGATGAGAAATCGGCAGGCCGTTGTCCGAAATGTCGGAATACTTCTCCGCAATTGCGGAGTTGTTGACCGCGCGCCCGGGGACGGTCGCCAGTCGGTGGGCACGCTCGGTGCCTGCCGGATGGTAGGTGCGGGTCGTCCGGAGCCGGGGGGCGGTATGCGGGTCAGCAGGCCGGGAGGCGCACGGTATGCGGGTCAGCAGGCCCGGAGGCGTTCGGTATGCGGGTCAGCAGGCCGGGAGGCTCTCCGGGTCGCCGGCCGCGATCTTCTCGACCGCGGCCCGGGCGTCGTCGAAGGTCGCGATCTTGATCGCCTGGAGGCCGTCCGGCACCGCGCCGCGGACCTCGTTGCAGTTGTCGGCGGGGGCCAGGAAGTAGCTCGCCCCGCCCTGCCGGGCCCCTACCAGCTTCTGGCGGATGCCCCCGATCGGGCCGACCTTGCCGGAGCTGTCGATGGTGCCGGTACCCGCGATGTTCTGGCCGCCGGTGAGGGCGCCGTTGGTGACCTTGTCGTAGATCCCGAGCGAGAACATCAGGCCCGCCGAGGGGCCGCCGACGTTGCCCGCGTCGATCTTGACCGAGAACGGGAACTGGAAGTCGACCTTGAGGACCACGCCGAGCACCGTCCGGCCGCCGGCCGCGCCGGTCTTGGCCTTGAGCGCGACCTGGGTCCCGCCGCGCTCGACAACCACGTCGATGGTGCTGCCCGGCGTGGCCTTCTGGATGGCCTGACGGGCGACGTCGGCGCTGGTCACCTCGGTACCGCCGATGGAGACGAAGACGTCGCCCGGCTGGAACGTCGTGCCCGACGGAGCGTCGGGCGAGACCGCCGCGACGCTCACCTTCTCGGTCACCGGGAAGCCCGCCGCCCGCAGCGCGACCGCGGTGGCCTCCTGCTGGGAGTCGACCATCTCGGCCTGGTTCTCCTGCTGCACCTGCTCGGCGGTCTGCTGCGGCGGGAAGATCACGTCGACCGGGTAGACGTCCTGACGCGGGTCGATCCACGCGCCGATGACGGCCCACACGTTGACGGGGTACCCGGGGCCACCGTTGATCCGGACCGTCGTGAAGTCGAGCGAGCCGGTCGTCGGGTAGCTCTCGTGGCCGGTGACCACGATGAGATCGCTGGTCGTGCCGTCGCTGTGGGTGGTCGTACCGAGGACGTTGGAGATCGGGCCGGGGCTCATCACCGCGTAGGGCAGCCGGATGAGGGTGCCGAGGGCACCGAGGAGGAGGCCGAGGAAGACGACGACGAGGGCCGTCGCGGGTCCACGGGACACCTTCATCGGGTCCTCGGCCGGTGGCGGCTGGTCGAGGACGCTCGGCGGGGTCGACCCGGTCCAGCTCACGGCAGCCCCACCCACTCGTCGGAACCGTCCGTGAACGTCTGGTGCTTCCAGATCGGCACGGTGGACTTGAACTCGTCGATCAGGGCGTGGCACACCTCGAACGCCTCTCGGCGGTGCTCGGCACTGACCGCGGCGACGACGGCGATGTCGCCGATGGTGAGGTGCCCCGTCCGGTGGACGACGCCCAGCCGGACGACCCGACCCTCGGCGGCGAACCGCGCGGCCAGGTCGTGCGCGACCTGGTCGGCGGTGGGATGGCTGGTGTAGTCGAGGACCTCGACCGGCTCCCCGTGGTCGCGTTCCCGGACGTACCCGATGAACGTCACGACGGCCCCGGCGCTGGGATGCCGGACCGCCTCGACGACCTCGTCGACCGACAGCGGGGTGTCGCGGATCTCGGCCAGGACGACGCCTGGCACCACCGCCCCAGTGGTCATCCCGTTCCCGCTTCCATCTCTTCAAAACTGCTGTGTCGTCCAAGACTGCCGTGTCGTCCTGTGTCCGTCTGCTGCTCAGTGGCGCCGGGCCCGGCGCAGCAGCGCGGCGGTCGCCCCGAGGGCCACGGCGGCGCTGGCCGCTCCGAGCGCGGCGTCCCGTCGGTCGACCCTGCGGCCGGCCACGGCGTGCCGCCCTCCGATCGCGTCGAGGAGCACACCGAGGCAGGTCCCATTGTCGTATGCCGGGTGCCACCCTCGCGCACGGAGGGTAGCCGACCCGACCACCCAGGGATGGGTCACATAGGCGAGCTCGCTGGCCGGGACCGGCAGGACGCCGACCCGGTGGAGCTGGGTGGCGAGGTTCGTCGCCGTCGTCTCGCTCACCTCGATGCGCCTCATCGCGGTGAGCGACTCGACCTCGGCCAGGGTCAGCGCCCCCTCACTCCCGACGGTCACATGCCCGGCCGGAACGACGTCGCCGGTCACCGTGTGCAGCACGCCCGAGGCGAGGTCGTCGACGTGGCACAGCTGCCACGCGGGCGACCCGGTCTTGATCGAGAGCAGCCGCGGAGCCTCGAAGTACCTGGTCAGCGCGGTGTCGATGCCGGCACCGACCAGAGCAGCCGGGCGGACCAGCGTGAAGCGGACGTCCGGATGGTGCTCCCGGCTCTCCTCGACCAGAGCCTCGACGGCGAGGAGGTCGCCCACGAAGCCGTCATCGATCACCGCCCGAACGGGCGCGTGGTCCGGCAGCGGCACCTCGTTGTCGGGGAAGGCGCCGAAGACCTCGGCCGACGTCACCACCAGAACGTGGCCGACCCCAGCCGCCGACGCGGCGAGCGTCAGCGCCCGCCCGGTGCGCAGCAGCGCCGCGCGACGGTCGGCGGACCGACGGACCAGCGCCTGGGCGAGGTCGGTGCACGTGGCGACCCACACCAGGACGTCGACCCCGGCGAGCTCGGCCGACACCCCTGGCCCGTCCGTGTCGACCACCCGCCAGCGGGTGCCCTCGACCACGCCGCGTACCGGCGCGAGTACGCGTACCTCCGCGACTCCGTCCTCCTGGCCGCGCGTGGCCGCGAGCAGCCGGGCGATGCGCAGGGCCGGCACCCCGACGACGTCACCCGGTCCGGCGACGGCCACCACGGGCATACGCGACCCCGGCGGTTCGCCCTGGGAGGAACGGACGCGGGAACTCAGCGGGTACTCCTCGTGGTTGTCTAGTGGTACATCCTCCCAGAGCAACAGGAGCCACCATGGCCGAGCGACCCGATCGCGACGAGGCCGCCGAACCCGAGCGCGACGAGACCCCCAGCTCCGACGCGTGGAGCGACGCCGTCGACCAGCCTCAGGACGGTCCCCAAGACGGTGCCCAGGACAGCCCCACCGGGCCGGCCGACCCGTTCGAGGGTGCGCCGAGCCAGCCGCGGATGGGCTTCTCGGGCACCTCGTCCGGTGGCTCGCAGCCACCGGCCCGCCGGGACCCGTGGGACAGCGACGACGACGATGACGACGACGGGGACTTCGGCGAGCTCGGCGCGATGTTCCAGCAGCTGCTCGGCGGCGGCGCGCAGGGTATGCCCGACCTCGGTGAGCTGGTCCGTCAGCTCGGGGGTGCGGGTGGCCAGGGTGGTCAGCTCCCCGACCTCGACGCACTGATGCGCCAGCTGGGCGGTGACCGCGGCATGGCCGGGGCCGGCGAGGCGATCCAGAACCTGTGGAAGCAGATGGGCATCGACCCCACCGACTCGGGCGTCATGGCCATGATGCAGAACCAGATGAAGCAGATGTTCGGCGCCCAGACGCCCGAGGCGCGGATGGAGATGTCGACCGACGTCGCCCGCAAGACGGTGGCGTCCGAGACCGACCCGACGGTGACCGCCGCGCAGCAGCGCGAGGTCGACGACGCGGTCCGCGTGGCGAACCTGTGGATCGACCCGGTCACCACCGTCCCTGCCGCGAACGGCAAGGGCCTGGCCTGGAGCCGCGCGGAGTGGGTCGAGGCGACCATGCCGACCTGGCACCGCCTCGTCGAGCCCGTCTCCGAGGGCGTCACCGTCGCGATGACCACGGCCATGGACGAGCAGTTCGAGCGGCTGAAGTCCGAGGGCCTCAGCGGTCTCGGCGAGGACGCCGGCCTGCCCGAGGGGTTCCCGCAGATCCCCGGTCTGGAGGGGCTGGACCTGAGCGGCCTGATCGGCCAGCTGCAGCCGGCGCTGCGCCAGATGGCCGGGAGCATGTTCTCGGCGCAGCTGGGCAACGGCGTCGGGGCACTCGCCGCCGACCTGCTCAGCGCCACCGAGGTCGGACTGCCACTGCTCGAGAGCGAAGACGTGGCCCTGCTGCCCGCCAACGTCGCCGCCTTCACCGAGGGCCTCGGCATCGACCCGGGTGAGGTGCGCCTCTACCTCGCCGTCCGCGAGGCCGCCCGGGCCCGGCTGTTCGCCCAGGTGCCGTGGCTCGGCCCGCAGCTGGAGGCCGCGGTCCGCGACTACGCCCGGAACATCACCATCGACACCGACGCGATCGAGGAGCAGGTCCGCAACATGGACCTGCAGAACCCGGCGCAGATCCAGGAGTCGCTGCGCGACAAGCTGTTCTCGCCGACGCCGACCGCTGAGCAGCGGGCCGCCCTCGGCCGCCTCGAGACGTCGCTGGCCCTCGTCGAGGGCTGGGTCGACCTCGTCACCGAGCAGGCCACGTCGGGGCACCTGCCGCACGCGGACGCGCTGGGCGAGGCCCTGCGCCGCCGTCGCGTCAGTGGCCCCGCACAGAAGACGTTCAGTGGCCTGGTCGGGCTCGAACTGCGGTTGCGCCGCCTCAAGGACGCCAAGAACCTCTGGGCCGCCCTGGAGAACGCCGGTGGGGCCGAGTTCCGCGACGCGCCCTGGGAGCACCCCGACATCGCGCCGACCGGAGCCGACCTCGACGACCCGTTGGGCTACGTGGAGAAGCGTCGCGCAGCCGGCGGCAGCGACGACGTGGACTCCGCCCTCGACGCGCTGCTGCGGGACGACGACTCGGACTCCGGACCCACCCGCGACGGGTGACCGTCTCCGACCCCGCAGCCGGCCCGCTGTATACGGACGCGAACCGCGTCCTGCACGCATACCAGCCGGTCGACCGGCAGCAGGAGGCGCTGCGCCTGGAGTACCTCGCCTTCCTCGCCGACCACTCGGACGGTGTCTGGAAGGCGGGGCCGCCCGAGCACCTCACGGCCAGCTGCCTGGTGCTCGACGAAGGCCTCAGCCGCGTCCTGCTGACGCACCATCGGCGCGCGCGGATGTGGTTCCAGTTCGGCGGCCACCTCGAGACGGTGGACCGGTCCGTGCGGGCGGCCGCGGAACGCGAGGCGACCGAGGAGTCCGGCATCGTGGGGCTCCGAGTGACCCCGGTGCCGGTGCACCTCGACCGGCACGTGCTCGTCGGCGACTTCGGGCGGTGCCGCGAGCACCTCGACATCCGGTATGCGGCGATTGCGCCGGCGGGTGCCGAGCCTGGGGTCAGCGGGGAGTCGCTCGACGTGCGCTGGTGGCCGCTGGACGGGCTGCCGGAGGGCCATGTCGACGAACTCGACGGCCTCGTCGCGGCCGCTCTTCGCGTCCTGCGCTGACGCCGGTCAGAACAGGGTGGTCGGCTCCGACACGAGGGTCAGGGGCTCCTCGGGTGCGCCGGGTCCCCAGTCGACCTCGCCGTGGTCGCCGTCGTCCTGCCACGACGCGCCGAGCCCGGCGGCGGCCGCGACTCCCTCGAGGTAGCCGCGAGCGCGCTCAACCCGCGGGTAGGTCGAGAGCAGCAGCCAGAACTCGCGGTCGTGGGCGGGGCGCAGCAGGTGGGCGAGCTCGTGCAACAGCACGTAGTCCAGGACGTAGCCCGGCATCCCCTTGAGCCGCTCCGAGACCCGAATCGTCCCGTCTGCGGGAGTGCACGACCCCCACCGGCTCATCTGGTTGCCCACCCAGCGCACCGAGGTGGGACGCGCGGCGTCGGCGAGGTAGCGGGCGGAGAGCGCCCGAGCCCGCGCCGAGAGCTCGGCGTCGTCGGGACGACGCCTCCGGTCCCCGGCGGCGAGACGGCCGAGCATGGTGTCGACCCAGTGCCGCTCCTCGGCCTTGGTGAACCGGGCGGGGATGAGGACGATCGTCCGACCGCCCTCCCGGTAGGCGCTGACGGTGCGGCGCCGACGGCCACTGCGGCGGACCTCGACCGCGGGCGGACCGTCGGCGACAGCGCCTGGCGGGGCGTCGGCGGGAGCGTCCGGCGCCGGTCCCGTCCCGTTCCCGGATCGCGCCACGGCCATGAACCGAGGGTATGCCGAAACCTCCCGTTTGGAGCGCTGGAACGGGACCGCGCCGAGCGGCTGATTCACGCCGGCCAGAGAGCGCTCTCCCGATCCCGCGAACGGCGCGCCGCAAGCGTGGCCCCGTGCTCAGGATTCGTCGGTTTGTGCTCAGGTGGGGCTAGGGTGAACGTGGTCCAGCACCACCACCTGTGGCGCGGCAGACAAGGAGACAAACCCCTATGACGAGCAACGAGACCTACGCAGGCGAGTTCTACTGCGTCAAGTGCAAGGAGAAGCGCGAGGCGGAGGGCAAGGTCGTCGTCAGCGAGAACGGCCGGCGCATGGCCAAGGCCGTGTGCCCCGTGTGCGGCACGAACCTCAACCGGATCCTCGGCAAGGCCTGACACTCCCGGACGCGGCCGGGGGTCGCGTCCGACAGCACCACGTCCGGAAGGGGCGGGGCCATCGGGGTCCCGCCCCTTCAGCGTGCCTGTGGACGACCACCCGCTCGCGCGAGGCGGCTGTGCGAGATTTCCGGGGCCGACTCCACTCGACTCAGCTCTCCCTGCGCCCACTCCCTGCGCCCGTTCAGGAGGCCTCTCCCCGATGGCCGCGCATCCCCGCCTCGCCCCCGCCTTCGGCCCGGCGTTCGGTGCTGGCGTGACCGGCGCGGCGACGTCGACGGTGGCGGGCGTGTCCAGGCGGTTCGTCGTCGTCGACGGGGCCGGCCCGCTGGCGTCGTCGGTGGCCACGCTGCTTCGTGCGGCCGGCGTCGGCCTGGTCCGGGCCGGCGCCTGGGCCGCGGACACTGCGGACGCCGAGCTGCGGTGGGGCGGGTCAACCGGACCCGACCTCCTCGTCC
This sequence comes from uncultured Actinomycetota bacterium, assembly GCA_963713345.1. Taxonomy (GTDB): domain Bacteria; phylum Actinomycetota; class Actinomycetes; order Actinomycetales; family Dermatophilaceae; genus Lapillicoccus. The sequence goes on from CAVQLI010000013.1 coordinate 150,716, forward strand.
TCCTGGCCGACCGCTCCATCGACCCTCGGAGGGCCGAGCCGTGGCGACGCCGCGGCGTACCGCTGCTGCCGGTCGTGGTCGACCCCGCCCGCGTGGTTGTCGGGCCGTGGGTCGCCGGCGACCCGGCGCAGCCGTGTCTGGGCTGCCTCCACCTCACACGAACCGGCCACGACCTCGTGGTCTCCGTAGCCGCGCCGCCGCGGCGGGCCACGGCCATCGTCGACGAGCCGCTGGTCAGCATGGGTGCCGGCCTGGCGGCGATGGTCGTCATGGCCGGTCTCGGCGGCACCGCGATCCCCGTGGGGGTGTCGGTCGAGGTCGGTGGGCCGTGGCCGCGGATGGAGCACCGCCGATGGGACCGGCATACCGAGTGCCCGAACCACGACGAGCGCGACCCAGGGGTCGTCCGGCCGCCCCAGGTAGGTGCCTGGCATACCGAACAACCCGTGGGTCGCGAGCCGGGTCAGGCCGTCCGCCTCGCGCGGTGAGCGAGGAGGAGCCGCAGCGCGGTTCCGACCAGCCACTGTTCGAGCACGGCGGTGACGGCCTGCGGGTGCTCGTCGAGGGGATGCGCAACGAGCCGGCGCTCGCGGCCGCCTACGAGGAAGGCCGGGGCCGCGGCGAGCGGTGTCGATCCAGGTGTACGACATCGCCGTCCTGGAACGCGGGTGGGAGCCGGACCACCTGGAGCGGTGGTGGGTCGAGTCGCTGGCCGAAGCCTGATCCTCGCCTGGTCCCGACCTGTCCGAGGGGGTGTCGGCAACCGACAGTGGCGCGGGTGACAATGACCACGTGACCGACCTCCCCCGCAGTGCCGTGGTCCGCGCGGCCCGGCTGGCCAGCCTGCCTGTCGGCATGGCCGGTCGCGCGGCGTGGGGGCTGGGGAAGCGGGTCGGCGGCAAGCCGGCCGAGATCGTCACCGCGGAGCTCCAGGCGCGCACGGCCGAGCAGCTGTTCAGCGTGCTCGGCCAGCTCAAGGGCGGCGCGATGAAGTTCGGCCAGGCGCTGTCGATCTTCGAGTCCGCGTTCCCCGAGGAGATGGCGGCCCCGTACCGGGCGATGCTGACCAAGCTGCAGGACAGCGCTCCCCCGCTGCCCGCGTCGACCGTCCACGCCGTCCTGGCCGAACAGCTCGGGCCGCGATGGCGGCGGAGCTTCGTCGAGTTCGACGACGTCCCGGTGGCCGCCGCCTCCATCGGGCAGGTCCATCGAGGCATCTGGCGGGACGGCCGCACCGTGGCGGTCAAGATCCAGTACCCGGGGGCCGGCCCCGCCCTGCTCAGCGACCTCGCCCAGGTCTCCCGCGTGGCGCGCGTCGCCACCGCGTGGGTACCCGGCATCGAGATCGGCCCGATCCTCGCCGAGCTCAAGGGCCGGATGGCCGAGGAGCTGGACTACCGCCTCGAGGCGCGGTCGCAGGAGAAGTTCGCCAAGGGGTTCGACGGCGACCCGCACTTCCTCATCCCGCACGTCATCAAGTTCGGCGAGCGCGTCATCGTCAGCGAGTGGATCGACGGCGAGCCCCTGTCGCGGGTCATCAACGAGGGCACCGAGGAGCAGCGCGACCTCGCCTCGCAGCGATACATGGAGTTCCTCCTGGTCGGGCCCGGCCGCGTCGGGCTCCTGCACGCCGACCCGCATCCGGGCAACTTCCGGCTGATGCCGGACGGCCGGCTCGGGATCATGGACTTCGGCGCGGTCAAGCGGCTCCCCCACGGGCTGCCCGACGAGATGGGCCGGTTTCTCAGTCTCGCCGTCGACGGCGACGCCGAGGGCACGCTCGCCGGGCTGCGCGAGACGGGCTTCGTCCGGCCGGGGATGGACGTCGACGCGGAGCGGCTGCTGGAGTACCTCGAGCCGTTCATCGTGCCGCTGCGCTCCGACACGTTCCGGTTCTCCCGGCCGTGGCTGCGCGACGTGTTCCAGCACATCAACGACCCGCGCCGCCCCAACTACGCCGTCGGTATGCGCCTCAACCTCCCCGCGGAGTACCTCCTCATCCACCGGGTGTGGCTCGGTGGCATCGGCGTGCTCTGCCAGATCGGTGGCGAGGTGCACGGCCGCGAGCTCGTCGCCGCATACCTGCCCGGGGTGGACCTACCGCCGCTGGGCGACCCGGTGGGGTAGCGCCTCACCACCAGTCGGAGTCGAGCTTGCCCTCGATGCTGCGCAGGTACTGGCGGCTGCAGACGTCACAGGTCCAGACGTCGCGGCCGTTCTCAATGCCACGGGCCCACGTGAGCAGGGCCTCGCCTTCCGCGGGTGCGGTCCGACCGCACGTCGCGCAGACCAGCTGCTCGGGGGTGTCCGGCATCAGCGGGCGGTGGCCGCCTTCTGCTCCTTCTTGAACGCCCGCACCTGGTCGAGCGAGTCCTGGTCCACGACGTCGGCCACGCTGCGGTGCGAGCCGGGCTCGGCGTAGGCGCCGGCCGCCTGCTCCCAGCCGTCCGGCCGGACGCCGAGCTGCTTGGCGACCAGGGCGGTGAAGATCTTGGCCTTCTGCTCCCCGAACCCGGGCAGCTTCCTGATGCGGGCCAGCAGGTCTGCGCCGGAGGACGCCTCGGTCCAGAGCCGCTCGGCGTCGCCGCCGTAGTCCGCGACGACCGCGCGGGCGACCTCCTGGCACGCGGCCGGCCATCGAGCGGCCGTACCGGTGGATCGCGGGCGGCGTCGCGCAGAGCGTGGCGAAGTGCTCGGGGTCGGCGTCGGCGATCGCCGCCGGGTCCAGCGTCCCGAACCGCTCGAGGATCTTGGCCGGTCCCGCGAACGCGCGCTCCATGGGGAACTGCTGGTCGAGCAGCATCCCCACGAGCAGCGCGAAGGCGTCGGTCGACAGCACCTGGTCGGCCGCGGGGTCCTGAGCGATGTGCAGCGAGGCCTTCATGACGGCCACCCTACGACCGTCGTCCCCCCGCCAATTTCTCCGCACGTGGTGACCTTTCGGCGCCCGAAATCCGAAATGTCGGAAAACGCGGCATCACGTGCGGAGTTGTTGACGCGGTCGACGGCCCGACACACGCCGGCGGCTCAGAGGAAGTAGACGAACCCCGGTCCCTCGTCGCGGAACGGCACGCCGAGGGACTCCAGCGCCGGCCGCCAGGAGCCGGTCACCGTCGGGTCCGCCGCCTCGAACCCGTGGTCGGCCGTGAGCAGGAAGGCCACGTCGTCCACCACCCCGAGCGTCTCGAGGTGGTCGAGGAACACCCCGAGCCGGGCGTCGGACTGGCGCAACGAGTCGCGGGCCATCTCCGAACGCGGACCGCCGCCATGGTGACCGGCGTCGGTGACGACGTTGGCCCACCAGGTGAGCCGCGGCATACGGGACGCGTCGGTGAACAGCTCGCGAACCTGCGCGAGCCCGAGGTCGTCGACGCTGACGCCCCACCGGAAGTAGCCGTCGTCGAGGAACGCCCGGTCGCGCACGAACGGCGACTGGTCGGCCGGCGGCAACCGGTCGCCGAGGCCGCCCGCACCGGTCCCGCTGCCGCTCTCCCGGACCACGGACATCGTCGAGTAGTCGGACCCGCGGTCGATGGCCTCGTCGATGCAGGCGGTGCGTGGAAACCCTTGGAAATCAACGTGATCCGCGACCATCTGGAACACCGTGCGCACCGTGGGACGCAGCCACTCGGCCGACCGGTGCCACGTCGTCTCGTCGTTCGGCACGACCCGCTCGCCGGTCTCGCGGTCGTAGAACACGTTCCCGAGGACCCCGTGCCGGCCTGGGCCGGTACCGGTGAGGATCGAGGTGTGGTTGGTCAGTGTGACGCTCGGAAACTGCGCGACCGCGCCGCCCCGCAGGGCGACGCCCCGCTCGACCAGCCGGGCGACCGCCGGTAGCTCCCCCGCCTCGGCCAGGTGGAGGAGGTCGCCGCAGTGGGCGCCGTCCCAGAGAACGCCGACGACCGCCCGCGGGGTGACGGCCGGGTCGAGGTATGCGTCGAGCACCCGCCCGTCGAGCGGCGCCCCCGCCGCGTCGCGCAGGTCGTCGCGCGGGACCCCGGCCAGGGCGGCCAGGGTCGGTCCGACGTCGACGAGGTGAGCGTGGTCGTCGAGGAACCCGCGTCGGGCGACCCCGGCGCCGGCGAGGACCAGCGGCGCCCGCGACTGGATGACGTCGAGAGACCCGTGCTCGCCGTGGTGGCCGCCCTCGTCCGGGAAGTAGTGCCGCGGCGTGTGGACCACGGCCAGGTCCGGGCTCCGGGTGGGGTCGTCGAACAGCGAGAGGATCCGCTCGGCCGCATACGGGTAGGCGTTGTCGGTGCTGACCCGCGGTCCCTGGCCCTCGACCTCCCGCCGGTACGGCAGGAAGGCCATCGGGTCCTCCGACGCGATCGGGTCGGTCCCGTCGAGGACCTCGTGCGCCCCGCCGGTGCGCAGCCGCACGGTGCCGAGGTGGTTCGCGGCGTGGGCGACCCGTTCGCCGTCGACGTCGTCCACCCAGACGACGAGATCGACGATGCCGGCGAGCTCGGCGGCGCTCAGAGCGTCGACCGCGCGGTCGCGCGTCTCCTCGCGGGTCAGCGACTCGGTCATGGCCGGACGCTACCTGCTGATGACGGGGCGCGACGCCCGGGCATGACGAAGGGCGGGGAGCCCCCTGCGCTCCCCGCCCTTCCGGGTGGGTGGTTCGGTCTGCGTCGGCCGCCCCGTGACGGCGCGGTTCACCGCTCGCGCCGACCGTGGTTCGCCTGGCGCGACCGATGGATCTCCAGCGAGATCAGTCGGGCGGCGCGGCGGACGCCGGTCTGCGGAGCGCGACGCAGGCGTTCGTCGATCGTGGCCTTGGCCAGATCGGGATACGTCTGGAACGTGTACATATCCGCTTCTCCTGTACGTGTGAAGTGTGGTTGTGGTGGTGGTGTCCCTGACGTCGTCAGGCGGCGATCTCGTTCTTGCGCGGGCGCCCTCGCGGCCGCTTGCGCGGAACGACGACCCCCTGCACGAAGAGCTGCCCGCCCCAGACGCCCCAGGGCTCGCGCCGCTCGAGCGCGCCCGCGAGGCACTCCTGGAGTGCCGGGCAGGTCCCGCAGAGCGACTTCGCGAACTCGACGTCCGCCGGGCTCTCGGCGAACCAGAGCTCCGCGTCGTACTCACGGCAGGGCACGGCCTCGCCGACGGCCTGCGCGTCGGAGCGCAGGTCGATGAGCTCGGTCAGGCTGAGCGTGGTCATCTCCCTGGTCACCTCCCTTCTGTTCTCCCCCTGCCTGGCGACAGGGGTCTCCCTCTGCTGTCCGGCGTCACCGTGGTGTCGCTGACGTCGGTCGTCCTCACGAAGCGGCGCGCGTCCCTGATGGTGGTGGGTGCGCCGTGCGGTGCTGGTCATGTCGGCCCTCTGCTGCGTCTGGTGCTGCGGCTGGTTCGGTGCGGTGGTGTTCGTGGTAGCGGCCGGACAAACAGAAAGGCCGCGGATCCCGGATGTCGGGTTCCGCGGCCTGGAGGGAGACCGGTGTCTGGAGCTCAGACGGGTGGTCTACCGGTGCGGAACGGTGGGACATCCATGGAGTTGTAGGTCGTCGGGAAGGCGAACGCCGGGGCGATCCCCTGGACAGCGACTCGCCCGACAACGCCGGTCTTGCCGGCGATGGGCAGGGTCGTCCCCTGGACCGGGATGACGAGGTCTGCGAGGAGGCGGGTGCCCGGCTGCAGACGGTCACGCCAGACGCGTGCGTGCGCGCTGGTCATCTCGACCGCGCTGCTCGTCATCGTGCTGTTGCTCTCCATCAGGGTCACCCCTCCTTCCGCTGCTCAGGTTGCTGTGTGTGGGCGCCACACCACACTGGTACGACGAGAAGAGAGTACTAAGAGCCGCGAGATACCACCACACTATTTATTGCGGTTTCGTGACTTCTTTTCGGCGGGCTCGGCCTCGGACGTGGGTTTCGTTGTGGCAGAGGCATTTTGGGCGACGAGTTCCGGATCGGCCCCGCCGAGGACGTCGAGGACTGCGGCCCCGTGTGACTCGAGCTTGCGGGCCCCGACCCCGGAGATCTGCGACAGGTCGGTCAGCGAGCCCGGCCGGGTCTCGGCGATCGCCACGAGGGTGGCGTCGGTGAAGACGACGTATGCGGGGACCGCCGAGGCCCGGGCGACGGCCAGCCGCCACGTGCGCAGCGCCTCGAACGTGGTCTCGTCGTAGGTGGGCGGGCAGGTGTCGCAGCGGCCCACCTTGCGCTGGGCGGCGGTGGACAGCTCGGCGCCGCAGCTGCGACAGGTGGCCGGCGTACTGCGAGTGGGTGCGGCGTCCCGGCGCCGCCGGGACCCGTTCTCGGGGGCCTTGGCGCCCGGGCCGAGCACGGCCGCGGCCGGGTCGAGGAAGCGGGACGGCCGGCGGCTGGCCCGGCCGCCGGGGTTGCGGGCCGCCGCCCAGGAGAGCCTCAGGTCGCGGCGGGCGCGGGTGACGCCGACGTAGAGCAGCCTCCGCTCCTCCTCGATGGCCGCCGCACCCTCGGCCAGCGTGATGGGGATGAACCCGTCGCTGCAGCCGGCAAGGAACACGGTGTCCCACTCGAGGCCCTTCGCCGCGTGGAACGAGGCCAGCGTGACGCCCTGGACCGCAGGAGCGTGCTGGGCGGCGATCCGCTCGTCGAGGTCGCGGACCAGGTCCGCGACGCGGGCCCCCGGCGACACGGCGACGAGGTCGTCCGCCAGGGTGGCGAGGGCGGTCAGCGACTCCCACCGCTCCCGGACCGCCCCACCCGAGCTCGGCGGCTCTGGCGTCCACCCCGCGCCGCCCAGGATGTCGCGGACGAGACGCGGCAGGTCCACCGAGCCGTCGTCGCCGCGAACCGCACCTCGCAGCAGCAGCACGCCCTGACGGACCTCCGGGCGGGCGAAGAACCGCTCGCCGCCCCGGACGAGATAGGGGACGTCGGCCGCCGAGAGCGCCGCCTCGAACGCCTCCGACTGGGCGTTGGTCCGGAACAGCACCGCGATCTCCGCCGCCGGATGACCCTCCCGGACCAGCCCGGCGATGTCCGCGGCGACCGCCGCAGCCTCGCTCGGGTCGTCCGGGTGCTGCCGCAGGGTGGGGTTCGGCCCGGCCGGCGACTCGGCCACCAGCTCGACGTAGGCCGCGGGCGTCGGTGACCCCGCGCGTACCGCGGACCCCGTGCGGATCGACGCGGCCCGCGAGACGAGGTTGGCCAGGGCGACGACCTGCGGGGTGGACCGGTAGTTGCGGACCAGGGTGACCACCCGGGCAGTCGGGAACCGGCGCGGGAACCGCAGCAGGTGGTCGGGCGAGGCGCCGGTGAACGAGTAGATGGTCTGCGCCGGATCGCCCACGACGCAGACGTCGTCGCGTTCCCCGAGCCAGAGGTCCAGGAGCCGCTGCTGGAGGGCGTTGACGTCCTGGTACTCGTCGACGACGAAGTGGCGGTACTGGCCGCGGACGGTCCGGGCGATCTCCTCCCGCTCGGCGAGGATCCCCGCGGTGAGCAGCAGCACGTCCTCGAAGTCGATGACGCCCCGCTGGGTCTTGCACTCCTCGTAGGTCTCGAACAGCCGCGCCATCTCCCGCAGGTCGATGCCCGCCGGGTCACGGCCCGCCGACCGGGCGTGCGCCGCATACGACTCCGGGGTGAGCAGGGTGACCTTGGCCCACTCGACCTCGGCGGAGAGGTCGCGGATGGCGGTCCGGTCGAACTGCAGCCGCAGCCGCGAGGCCGCCTCGGCGACGACCGGCGCCTTGTAGGGGAGGATCTCGGGAGCGGCACCCCCCACGGCCTGCGGCCAGAAGTAGTGCAGCTGGCGAAGGGCCGCGGCGTGGAAGGTCCGGGCCTGGACGCCCCCGACCCCGAGCGTCCGGAGGCGGGTGCGCATCTCCCCGGCGGCGCGGGCGGTGAACGTCACGGCGAGGACCCGCTGGGCCTGGTAGGCGCCGGAGTGGACGCCGTAGGCGATCCGGTGGGTGATCGCGCGGGTCTTGCCCGTGCCGGCCCCCGCCAGGACGCACATCGGCCCCACCGGGCTGCTCGCGACCTCGCGCTGCTCCGGGTCGAGCGCCGCGAGCACCTCGTCGGCGCTGGGGACGTGGGGAGCGGTGCGGGTGAGCGCGGCGGCCTCGGTCATGACCCGAGCGAGTCTAGGTCGGGCCGCCGACGCCGCGGCGGCCGTCCCCAGCCGGCCTCAGCCCTCGTCAGGAACGGACCGTCCCGTAGGCGTGGTCGACCACGAGCCGGGCGACCAGGCGGTGGTCCTCGACCATGGCCCGGCGGTAGTCGGCCCAGTCCGGGTGCTCCCCCGCCGCGTCCCGGTAGACCCGGATGAGCTCCTCGACGGCCTCGTCGTCGTGGGACGTGGCCACCGCCGACAGCTCGACCGCACCCTCCACCACGGCGTAGGACCAGCCGGACTCGTCGCTGACGAGGAAGCTGGCGCGCGGGTCGCGGTGCAGGTTCGCCACCTTGGCGCGGCCGTCGACCGTCGAGATCCGGACGAGCTCGCGGCCGTCGTCGTCGGGGTACCACGCGTACGTGACCACCGAGAGCTGGGGGCGGCCGTCCCGGCGGAGGGTGGCGAGGACACCGTTCTGGCGCGAGGCGAGCAGGCCGGCGATGTCGTCGGAGACAACTGGCATACCGGCATCACACCACGGGAAGAACTCGCACCCGAAGGTGGTTGACCGATCCATGACCGTCGCGAACCCGGAGTCCGGAAGCATCACGATGTTCAGCACGTCGTGGTGCGGCTACTGCCGGCGCCTGAAGTCGCAGCTGGACCGCGAAGGCATCCCGTTCACCGAGGTCGACATCGAGCGTGACCCGGAGAGCGCCCGGTTCGTCGAGAAGGTCAACCGCGGGAACCAGACCGTGCCGACGATCCTCTTCCCCGACGGGTCCGCCGCCACGAACCCCAGCGTCATCGAGGTCAAGCAGCGCCTCGGCGCCTGACCTACTTCGTGAGCGCGGCGGCGACGTCCGGCACGTAGCGCTGGGTGTCCTTGGGCGGCCGGGTGACGCCCTTGGCCTTGGGCCGCTCCGGGATGTCGACGACCGGGGGGTCGACCCCCGTGTAGGGGATCGAGCCGAGCAGGTGCGAGATGACGTTGACCCGCGCCGTCCTCTTGTCCTCCGACTCCACCACCCACCACGGCGACATCTCGATGTCGGTGTGAGCCATCATCTCGTCCTTGGCGAGGGAGTACTCCTCCCATCGCAGCAGTGACTCGGGGTCCATCGGGGACAGCTTCCAGCGCTTCATCGGGTCGGCCGCCCGGGACAGGAACCGCGCCTCCTGCTCCTTGTCGGAGACCGAGAACCAGTACTTGCGCAGCATGATCCCGTCCTCGATGAGCATCTGCTCGAAGATCGGGGCCTGGCGCAGGAACCGCTCGTACTCGGCGTCGGTGCAGAAGCCCATGACCCGCTCGACGCCCGCGCGGTTGTACCAGGACCGGTCGAAGATGACGATCTCGCCTGCGGACGGCAGGTGGGCGATGTACTTCTGGAAGTACCACTGCGTCTTCTCGCGGTCGCTCGGCGCCGGCAGCGCCGAGATCCGGACCTGCCGGGGGTTGAGGACCTCGGTGATCCGCTTGATGGCCGAGCCCTTGCCGGCCGCGTCGCGTCCCTCGCAGACGACCACGACCCGGTTGCCGGTGTGCTTCACCCACTCCTGCATGACGACGAGCTCGGCCTGGAGCTTCGCCAGCTCCTTCTCGTAGGCCTTCTTGGGGAGCTTCTTGAGACCTGATGCGGTCTTCTTCGCCATGAGCGGATTGTGCCAGTCGGCTACCAGGAGACGTCGGCGATCTCGGCGATGCGCTGTCCCAGCCAGTGCTCGATCAGGCGCTGGGCGATCGAGATTCCGCTCGGCGTGCGAATCTCCTTGGTGGTCAACGCGTTTCGGTACTCGTCGCGGGTGAACCACCGCGCCTCGGCCATCTCGACGGTGTCCGGATGGAGAGACGTCGTCGTGGCCCGGGCGCGGAACCCGACCATGTCGGAGGACGGGAAGGGCCACGGCTGGTTCCCGAGGTAGGTCACGTCGGTCACCGTGATGCCCACCTCCTCCTCGACCTCGCGGGCCACCGCGGCCTCGAACGACTCGCCCGGTTCGACGAACCCGGCCAGCACCGAGAACCGGCCCTCGGGCCACTGCGCGTTGCGGCCGAGGAGCAGCCGGTCGTCGTCGTCGACCACGGCCATGATCACGGCCGGGTCGGTCCGCGGGTAGTGCTCTGACCGGTCTCGCGTGCAGCGACGGATCCATCCGGCCTGCTCCGGCTCGGTCGGCGCGCCGCACCGCGGACAGAACTGGTGGACGGCGTGCCAGTTGGCCAGCGCCTGAGCGGTGGTGAAGATGCCGGCGTCGCGGTCGCTGAGGTCGACGCCCGCGTTGCGCAGGGTCTGCCAGTCGTCGTGGCCGGTCTCCGTGGGGTCGCCGACGACGGCGAGGTAGGCGGTTCGCTCGGTTCCGCTGTCGGGGTCGGCGGCCTCGGTGGTCACCTCCTCGCCCAGGAAGAAGGCGAGCCGGTGCCGGTCGTCCGGAGCCGGCGGTCGGACGGCGAGCGCGCCGTCCGGGAGGACCTCCATGCTCTCCGCGACGATGACCACCACCCGGGTGGCGGGGTCGGCCAGGAGCTTGGGCACGAGGTCGGGTTCGGCCCGGCGGTGGGCGGCCCGGTCGAGGCTGCCGCGCGAGAGCGGAAGGTCCCCCAACGGCATGGACGCGGTCGGGCGGGACACGCCCGTCACCCTACGCGCGGGCCCGGCAGGGCCGAACGGCGGCGAGGTGCACGGTCAACGGTGGCCGACCGAATACCGTGTGGGCGTGACGCGCACCCCTGCCTACCTCGCCGCGGTGGCGAGCTCGGCCGTGCCCGGGCTCGATGCGGTCGCGGTGCGGGCGGCGCGAGGTGCGCCGGGCAACCGGTGCGACGTCGGCTTCGTCACCGACACCCAGCGGCGCGCGTGGGTCGTGCGGGTGCCGACCACCTCGGCCATCGGCGCGCAGCTCGACACCGCCGCCGATCTGCTGCCGCTGCTGAACCGCCGGGTGCCCTACAGCGTGCCGCTCCCCCGTGGGTTCCTGGCGGTGCCCGAGGGCCGGGCGGTCGTCTACCCCTACCTCCACGGCCGCTCGGTCGTGCTGAGCGAGGTCATTCCCGGTCCCGGCGTCGCCGCCGAGATCGGCCGGGCCGTCGCGGCGCTGCACAACGTGGAGCGCGCGGTCTTCGACGAGGCCGGCGTCCCGGTCTACGACGCCGAGACCTGCCGTACCCGCCACCTCGGCGACCTCGACCGGGGCGCCGCCACGGGACACGTGCCGACCGCACTGCTGTCCCGGTGGGAGCGCGCGCTGGAGGACGTGTCGGCCTGGCGGTTCGCCCCGACACCGGTGCACGCGGACCTCAGCGGTGGCCGGTTCCTCGTGACGTTCGCGGACGACGAGAACCCCGAGACGGCGTCGGTCCGGGCGGTCACCGGCTGGGAGCACGCCAAGGTCGCCGACCCGGCGGACGACTTCGCGGTGCTCGTGGCGGAGTGCTCGCCGGAGACGTTCGAGAGCATCGTCGAGGCCTACTCCGTCGCCCGGATCGAGCGCCCCGACCGCCACCTTCGTCACCGGGCCCGCCTGGTGTCGGAGCTGCGGCTGCTCAGCCAGCTGCTCGATGCGGTGCACGCCGCCGAACCGCCACTGATCACCCGACGCGCGGCCGAGCTCCGGGCTCTCGACGAGCGCACGGCGAACGAGCCCGACCTCGTCGTGACCGAGCCCGAGGTGGCTCCCCGGCTGCCGACCGGCGGCCCGGTGGCCACCTACGCCACGGCCGGTGCCGCGCCCATGGGCGGAGTGGACGACGTGCCCGAAGTCCTCGAGGACGACACCCAGCTGCTCAAGACCGGTCCCGCGGCCGACGCCACCGCCGTCATCCCGGCCGAGGAGCTGGACCGCCTTCGCGGCGAGCCGGCCTCGGCGCCCGAGCCGGAGACGCCGGCCCAGGCGGACTCCGAGTCCTGGTACGAGGTGCTCGAGCCCTCTCCGTCGGCACCGACACCGGACGCCGAGGACGTCACGCTCGACGAGGACCTCGACGAGGACCTCGAGCCGGAGCTCGAGCCGGAGGCCCAGCCCGCGCCGGAGTCCGAACCGGTCGCCGAGGACCTGGCCGAGGACGTCGTCACGGAAGAAGCGCCGAAGGTCGACGAGCCGACGTCCCCGGCTCCAGCCGAGCCCAGCGACGCCGAACCGGCCGACTCCACCGCACCGATCAAGCAGGCCCGTCCCCGGGCCGACCGCCGCCGCCGCTGAGTCCTACGGGCGTCAGCCCTCGGCCGCCACCCGCGGCCCCTCGACGCGGTACCGCAGGTGTGTCACGTCCGGCGCCTCGACCACCCGGATGGGGGCGAGCCGCCACCCGGCCGAACCCGGCGTGAAGAGCAGCGTCCCCGCCCCGACGATCACCGGCACCAGATGCAGCTGGACCTCGTCCACCAGCCCGAGGTCCAGCGCCTGTCGAGCGATGTCTGCGCCCCCGCCGATCGTCGCGTACCGGTCCCCCGCCGCCTCCTGCGCCGCCGCGACACGCCTCTCGAACCCCCTCGACGAACCGGAAGTCCACCGGACCACCCGCCGCGCGCGGCGGCCGGTGCGTCACGACGAAGTGCGGCACCTCGTAGGGCGTCTCGTCCCACCCGGTCGCGTCGTCGCCCCGACCGAAGACGCCGCGACCGACGACGATCGCACCGGTGGTCGCGACGGTCTCCGCGGCGATGTCGGCGTTCGGACCGGACGTCGCCGCATACCAGTCGTACAACCCGACGTCCGCCCCGTCGGGGCCGTCGATGTACCCGTCGAGCGACACCGCCAGGTCGAGCAGGACCTTCCCCATCGGGTGAGTCTCGCGCTTAGTCGGGGACGGTCGCCAGCAGCGAGCGCAGCGCCTTCTCGCGCGGCAGCGTCGGCCGCACCGTCGTCCCGGTAGCCGCGTAGTAGAACGCGGCGTCCACGTCGCGCGGCGGGAGGTTCCGGAGCCGCGCATACGCGAGGGCGTATGCGGCGAGCTGCAGTGTGCGGTGCCGGGCGGAACGAGCGTCCGGCTCGATGCCGGTCTTCCAGTCGACGATGGTGAAACCGCCGCCGTCCCGCGGGAAGACCGCGTCGATGCGGCCGCGGATCGCGAAGCCGTCGAGGACCGTCTCGACCGCGATCTCGACCGCTTCGGGGACCCGGTCGGCCCACTCGCTGGCGAGGAACAGCACTTTCATCCGGGCCAGCTCGGCGCCGGTGATGTCGTCGGGGGCGGTCTCGTCGGCGCTGCCCGGCAGGTCGAGGACGTCGACCATCGCCGCGCGGTGGTAGTGCTGCTCGACCCAGGCGTGGAAGGCCGTGCCGCGCCGGGCCGCGAGCGCCGGAGCGGCCGGCATGGGCCGCCGCAGCGACAGGGCGAACCGCGTCTGGTCGGTCGCCAGCTGCACGACGTCGGACGCGGACAGGTGTCGCGGCACCTCGACGACGACCTCGTGGTGGGCGGCCGCCTCGGCGCGTTCGGCCAGGAGGAGGTCGAGCTCCGCTGCCGTCGCGTCGTCCAGTGGCGCCGCGGACGACGGCGACGCGAGGGCGGCGGCAACGAGCGCGACACCCCCGGCCAGCTGTTCCCGGCGCGTCACCAGCGGGTCGTCCGGCCACGGATACGGGACAGGGGTGTCGAGCCGGGGATTGTCGGCGCGCCCCGCGGCGTCGGGCACCGGCATGTCCGCCCACGGACCCCGAACCAGATGAGTGGCGTCGAGAAGCTCTTCCAGGAACACCGAGGTGACTTTCGGCGTCGCCGCATCGGCCCACACCGGCGCCGTCAGCAGCAGCTCGGACCGGGCCCGGGTGAGCGCGACGTAGGCCAGCCGGCGCTCCTCGGCCGTCGCGTGCCGGCCACCCTCGAGGGCGTACTCGGCGAAGTCCTTGGACATGGCCTCCCAGTCGGGGGCGTCGCGCCAGTGCAGTCGCGGCAGTCCGTCGGCGTCGCCACGCAGGTCGTAGGGGACGCCGTCCGCCCCGACGCACCAGCCCTTGTCCTTGAGCTCGGAGACCTCCCAGCGGTCGCCCTTCCACGAGCTGGCGGCGCCGCCCTCGCGGGCCGGGAACGACGCCTCCACCAGTCCGGGCACCGCGACGCAGTCCCACTCCAGGCCCTTCGCGGCGTGCACCGTCAGCACCTGGACCGCGTCGAGCGACGTCTCGATGGTCGGCGCGTCGAGGCCGCGCTCCTGCTCGATCGCCGCGTCGAGCCAGGCCAGGAACCCGCCGAGGTTGGGCCGGTCCGCCGAGCCCGAGAACGTCGCGGCCACCTCGGCGAAGGCGTCGAGGTGGGCCCGCGCCGTCGCGACGGTGTGCTCCGGGCGGGCCAGCACCTCGATGTCGAGACCCAGAGCGCGCTCCCCCTCGCCGACCAGCTCGGCCAGCGGCAGGCCGGCGAGCCGGCGGAGGTCCTTGACCACCCGACCGAGCGCACGGAGCCGGTCGAGGCCCGCGTCCGAGACCCGCTGACCGTCCGCACCGCGCCACGCCGCCGGCGGCAGGTCGTCGAGCGCCTCGACGATGCTCGCCCGGTCGGAGCTCTCGGGCGCCTGGTCGCGCACCTCACCCACGGCGGGATGCCGTACCAGGCCCGACTCGTCGCTCCCCCGTGAGGCCGGGTCGAACTCCCCTGGCTCCTCGAAGTCCTCGTCGGGTGCGGTCTCCAGGCCGGGCAGCTGAAGGACCTGCGCCTCACCCGGCAACGCCATGGTGGCCCGCTGCTGCGCCCGGGCCCACGACGCGAGCCCGTCGAGATCGGCCGGCCCGAGCCGGCAGAACGGTCCGGTGAGCAGCCGCATCAGCCGGTCGCCGCGCGAGGGGTCCTGGACCACCCAGAGCAGGCTGACCAGGTCGTTCACCTCCGGGGTGAGCAGCAGCCCACCCAGGCCCACGACCTCGACGGGCAGGTCGCGCGCCTTGAGCGCCTCGACGACGAGCGGGAACTGGGCCCGCTTCCGGCACAGCACCGCCGCGCTGAGGTTGGTGCGGCGCCCACTGGGCGATCGCCACCGTCGCGCGACCCAGTCGGCGACGTAGGCCGCCTCGTCCTCGGTCGTCTCCAGCCGCGCCGCCTCCACCCGACCGGGCCCGGCGTCGGGTCGAGCGCGCAGCGGCGCGACGATCGCCGACCGCAACGGCGTCGACGTCGTGTTGGCGACGTCGAGGATGGTGTGGTCGTTGCGCCAGCTGGTCCGCAGCGGCAGGACCTGCGCCTCGCCGCGCTCGTCCGCGAACTCCCGCGGGAACCGGGTCAGCGTCGTCGCACTCGCGCCCCGCCATCCGTAGATCGACTGGTTCGGGTCGCCAACCGCGGTCACGCCGATGTCGCCGCCACCAGCGCCGGCCGCCCCGAACAGGGACCGCAGCATCACCAGCTGCGCCTCCGAGGTGTCCTGGAACTCGTCGAGCAGCACCGCCCGGAACCGGGTCCGCTCCGTCACCCCGATGCCCTGAACCGAGCGTGAGAGCCGCGCCGCCAGTGCCATCTGGTCGCCGAAGTCCATCGCGTCGCGCTGGCGTTTGAGGTCGAGGTAGGCGCGCACCATCGGCAGGATCGCCCGCCGGTTGCGCAGCGCCGGCAGGACCTTCTCGGTCTCCATCGGGTGCAACCGCTTCTTGGTCACCCCCTTGGGCACCGCCAGCATCGCCACCTCGAACTCGTCGATGTAGCGGCTGACGTCCTCCGGGTCGAGCAGGTGCTCGGCCATCTCCCCGGCCAGCGACACGACCGCCTCGGTGACCGTCGACTCCGCCGAGGTCAGCTCCTCGACGTCGCCGTCGTAGCGGCTGACCACCTCGTAGGCGTACTGCCACGCGGCCGCCTCGGACAGCAGCCGCGACTCCGGCTCGTACCCGAGCCGTAGAGCGTGCTCGCGGACCAGCCGACCCGCGTACGAGTGGTAGGTCGACACGACGGGGATGCCGCCCAGCGGCTCGGCACCGTCCTCGTCCAGGGGCTTGGGCGTCCAGATCCCGGCGTTGGTGAGGCGGCGCAGCCGGCGGCCGATGCGCTCGGCCAGCTCGGTCGCGGCCTTGCGGGTGAAGGTGAGGCCCAGCACCTGGTCGGGCTCGACGTGGCCGTTGGCGACCAGCCAGACGACGCGCGAGGCCATCGTCTCCGTCTTCCCGGAGCCGGCGCCGGCCACGACGAGGACCGGCCGCAGCGGATCGGCCTCGATGACCGCACGCTGCTCGTCGGTCGGCGGTGGCAGTCCGAGAGCCTCGGCCAGACCGACGGCGGAGTGGGTGGTCATCGCAGCGTGCTCCCCTCCGGCATGGCCGGGCACGACGTCTTCACCGGGCAGAAGGTGCACCACGAACCGGGCGTCGCCGCGAACTCGCCGCCGCCCATGCCGTCGGCCGTCTCGGCCACCAGCGCGGCCGCCCACGCGGGGTCGTCCTGTGTGTCCAGCGGCGGCTGTTGCTGGAGCGCCGGCTTACCCGTGGTGCCGGCGGCCTTGCCGAGATGCAGCAACGCGGCGCCGGCCGAGGTCTGGCCCTCGCTGCCGAACGCCCCGTGCTCGACGGCCAGCTGGTAGGTGCCGAGCTGCGGGTGGGTCGCCACGTCTTGGGCCCTGGGCTTGCTGCTGCCGGTCTTGTAGTCGACCACCCGCAGGCCGCCGTCGGGTTCGCGTTCGAGGCGGTCGACGCGGCCGCTGATCGTGGCGCGGCCGACGTCGATGCGCAGCGGGACCTCGGAGTCGACCTTCTCGGGACGGGTGGGGTCGGCGAAGTACGCCGCGAGCCGGTAGGCCATCTGGTGCGCCTGCTCGCGCTGCCGGTCGGTGGCCCAGCCCGGCGGGAGCCCGAGCCGGCCCCAGCGGCGCTCGACCTCGGCCACCAGGGTCTCGGCGTCCGCGTCGTCGCCCAGCTCGTGGGCGATGTCGTGGATCAGGGTTCCGAGGTTGGCCGAACCCTGGCTCGGCGCGTCGCCGCCGGCGCTCGTCAGCGCCCAGCGCAGCCGGCAGTCGCCGAAGCTCTCGACCTTGGACGGCGAGAGCCGCACCTGCTGCTCGGGGCGCCGCAGCGGCCGGTCGTCGCTGAGGACGCGCTGGATCCACCACTGCCCAGGATCGGCGCCGGCCACGTGCACCGCGGCCAGGCGGCCCAGCGCCGTGGCCGCGGCCGCCGCCCCCGCCTCGTCGTCCAGCACCAACCGGCGGCGGAGGTCGGCCACGAGGGACGGGAGGGAGAGGGTGCGCCCGAGCTCGGTGAACTCCCGCTGCTCCGCCGGTGGCGGCTCCGGAACCCCGGCCGAGTCCGTCGGCGCCACCAGGGGGTCGACCAGGTCGAGATAGACCGACGGCTGGTCGTCCTCACTGCGCACGGCGCTGACCAGCAGCCGCTCCGACGCGCGCGACACCGCGACGAGGAACAGCCGCGTCTCGTCGTAACGAACCGCCGTCTGCGCCGCCCGGAAGGTCCGGTCGCGGCCGGTCACGACCGCGACGAGCTCCTCCGAACCCAGCAGCGAACCGCGCAGCCGCAGGTCGGGCCAGACTCCCTCCTGGACACCGGCGACCGCGACGTAGCGCCACTCGCGACCGGCGGCCCCGGCGGGAGTCACCAGGGCGACGCCGTCGCCCGACTGCGCCCGCGCCGCGAGGGTGTCGCCGGGGACGTCCTGGCCCTGGATGTGCTCGAGGAACGCGTCCGGTCCCGCGGCCGGGAGCCGGTCGACGTAACGCTGCGCCGCGTCGAACAGCCCGACGACGGCGTCGAGGTCACGGTCGGCGCGAGCGCCACGCTTCCCACCGCGCAGGGCGAGCCGGTTCCAACGGCCGGCGACGTCGAGGGCGTCCCACACCGCCCAGAGGACCGTCTCCGCACTCACACCTGGGGCCCACGTGCGCGCGCCGTCGGTGTCCCCGGCTTCGCCGTGGGTCGAGACCGTACGCGCCACGTCGAGCCCCGCGTCGATCGCCTGCGACAGCCGGCGCACCGGTGTGGCGTCGTGGCCGAGCGAGGCGGCATGGCCGGGTTCGAGCAGGACGGCGGCCAGCAGCTCGTCGCTGGACCGCTCGCCCCCGTTCTCCAGCTCCTCCCGGCGCAGCAGCCGACGGAGCCGGCGGAGCCCGACCGCGTCGCACTCCCCCAGCGGCGACAGCACGAGGTCGATCGCGCGCTCCGGCTCGACCCGGTGGTCGGGGTCCAGGGCCACCTTGAGCACGGTGTCGACGAGGGCCAGCAGCGGACGCACGGCGACCTCGTCGCGGACCGGGCTCTCGCTCGCCGAGGGCAGCATCGGCACGCCGTGGGCCATGAGGATCCGCCGCAGTGCCTCGTCGCGCCCCTCGCTGCGGACGATGACGGCCATGTCGCCCCAAGCGACCCCGTCGAGGAGGTGAGCCGCGCGCAGCCGCGCCGCGATGTGCGCCGCCTCCTGGGCCGGCGACCGCAGGAGGGCGACCTCGACACTGCCGCCGTCGCGCAGCGGCTCGGGTGCCCGCTGCTTCCCGCCGCCGAGCGCCCCGATGCGGGTGGTGATCGTGCCGCTGACCCCGAGCAGGGCGGTCGGCTGCCGGTATGCGGTGCGCAGGAGGACCGTCGGCGGCTCACCGGCTGTGGGGTCGGGCCGGCCGAGGTCGGTCCATCCGGAGGCCAGGATGCGGGGGTCGGCGCCCCGGAACGTCTGGACCGCCACGTCCGGGTCACCGACGAGCACGAGGTCCGGACCGGTGGAGGTGAGCACGCGCAACAGCCGGGCGGCGGCGGAGGTGAGCTCCTGGGCGTCGTCGACGACGACGAGCCGCACGTCCGCGCATACCCTCGCCAGCGCCGCGGAGTCGTCCTCGAGCAAGTCGGCCGCGGCGGTGAGGATCCAGGCCGGGTCGTAGGCCCCGGGCCGGGAGAAGGCGGTGACCTGGTCGTACTCGCGGAGCACCTGCGCCGCGGCGACCCACTCGGGCCGGCCGTGCTCCGCGCCGAGGGCGGCAAGCCGGTCGGCCTCGATGCCGTGCTCGACGGCCCGCATGAGCAGGTCGCGCAGCTCGGCACGGAACCCCCGCTTGTCGAGCGCGACGAGGACGTGATCGGGCCACGGCGGCGGGGTCGCGTCGCCCTTCGCGTGCCCGGTCAGGAGCTCGCGGAGGATCACGTCCTGCTCGGGGCCGCTGATCAGCCGCGGCGGCTCGTCCCCCCGCAGCGCCGTCTCGCGGCGCAGGATGCCGAACCCGAACGCCTGGTGGGTGCGGGCCAGCGGCTCGGTCGAGGTGCGGGCCAGCCGCGCCGTCACCCGCTGGCGCAGTCGCGCGGCGGCGACGCGCGTCGAGGTCAGCAGCAGGCACTCGTCGGGCGACAGGCCGCCGAACAGGACCCGGTCGACGACCAGCTCGACGGCCGTCGTGGTCTTGCCGGTCCCCGGAGCGCCGAGGACGCGGAGCAGCGGGCCTCGGGCGTCGAGCGCGGCCTGCTGCCCGTCGTCGAGGCTTGGCGCGTCGACGACGAGCGCCGGGGCACGTCGCAGGAGGACCACGTCGTCATCCCACCACGGGTGGGCGACACGTCCCGTTCAGCCCGCGGGCCCGTCCCAGCGCGCCCTGGCCAGGTCGACGCGAAGCCCCTCCAGCGTGCCGCGGACCATCGGCGTGCTCTCCTCGCGGTAGTGGCCGCGGGCGCGGTCCTCCAACCCGCGCGGCGGCCACCCACCCGCGCGGACGACCCGCCACCAGGGGACGTCGCTGCCGTAGCGGCTCATGACGTTGCCTACGAACCGGGCGCCGCGGCTCCCGACCAGCTCGGCGACGTCGCCGTAGGTGAGCACCTTGCCCTCGGGAATCTGGTCGACGATCTCGAGAACCTCCTCGGCCTTCTCCGGCAGCTCGAAGAGCTGGGTATGCGTCGGGCACGGTCCGATCCTGCCAGCGGCTTCGACCAAGTCGCGTACGAGGTCGAGTACCCGGTCGAGTCACCGACCCGGTCGTGGGCACAGCAGATTCGGGTACTCGACCGGGTACCTGACCCCCCACACCACAGCAGCGTTCTGTGTCGGCGGGCCGTGGCAGGGTGCCGCCATGGCGATCCGTGGACGGGAACGGCGGGGCTGGCTCGGTGTCGTGCTCGGCGCCCCGAGCGCGCGCGAGCTGGCGTACTTCTACCGCGACCTGCTCGGCTGGGAGCTGGCCACGGACGAGCCGGACTGGTGCACGATCGGGATGCCGGACGCGCCCGTCAACCTCGGGTTCCAGACCGAGAAGAACCACGTCCGTCCCGTCTGGCCGGGCGGTCCCGGCGATCCGCAGATGCAGCTGCACCTCGACCTCCAGGTCACCGACCTCGAGGGAGCGGCCCAGGACGCGGTGGCGCTGGGGGCGACGCTGCCCGAGTTCCAGCCGCAGGAGGACGTGCGGGTCCTGCTCGACCCGGCCGGCCATCCGTTCTGCCTGTACCTCTGACCAGGTCTCCCACAGCGCCGGTCCGCCTGGTTGTGCGGCGGTACCCTCCTGAGGGAGCCGAACAGGCGGTTGCGGATGGATACGGTCGACGCTGCTGGTCATTCCGAGAACGCCGCCGTCCTCGACCTGCGGATCCTCGGCCCGCTCGAAGCCTGGCTGGACCAAATGTGGCTGAAGTAGCCGCCGGCGCTGGTGGCCTGCTCACCGACGACGCGGCCCTCGTCCCCATGATCAACCGGATGGCCACCGTTGTCGTCAGCCCGCAGGTCGGCAACGTCATCAACCGCGACGGCTTCGGACCGCTGCTGGACCGATGTGGCTGAAGTAGCCGCCGGCTCACCACCGTTCCAAGCGTTCTTGAAGCGACTTCCAAGGGCCCCGCTCTACTCCTGGAGGCATGCGAACACTTCGACGAGTCCTGCTGGGCGTCCTCGCCGCCGGCGCCTTGTGCGGCCAGTTCCTGACCGCGCCGACCGCCAGCGCGGACCCCGATACCCAGGACAAGGTCAGGATCGTGCCCAGCCAACGGGTCTACGGCGAGACTCGGGGCGAGCTGATGACCGAGCTGTGGACCTACGAGTACCAGCGCCACGTCGGCGATCCCAAGCCGGAGTGCCTCAGCTTCGGCAAGGACGACAAGGTGCTGGCCGGCGTCGACGCCCTCGACTCGACCTGCACCATCAGGCACGGCCGGCCGGTCATGATGTTCTGGAGCGCCACGTGCGACACCGGGTCACCGCCGCCGTGGTACGCCGTGACCGAGGCGGACCAGATCCGGTGCGCCCGGGAGGGTGCTCACCCAGGACAACGAGTACGTGAAGGTGTCCGTCGACGGGGTGGCCACGACCATCAGCACCCCGGCGTTCGAGGTGATCTCCCGGCAGTTCTCGTACGTCTCGCCGGTCGACAACCAGTACGGATATGTTCCCGGCCCTGGAACCGCGTCCGGATTCTCGTGGGTGGCGATGGTCTACCTCCCGAAGGGCCACCACGTCCTGCGCCTGCAGGTCAAGTACGCCTACGGTCCCGGATTCACCACCACCAAGACCGTCGACGTCGTCCCGTAGAGCCATGCCACAGCAACAAGCAGACGTCGCCCGCCGCACGCTTCTCAAAGGTGGAGCCGCCGCTGCCCTGACCGGGTTGACCGTCGTGACGGTGGCCGGTCCGGCGCGAGCCTTTCCCGGGCATACCGACGGTGGGGTGGTCATCCCCTGGCTCGACCAGCCGACGCCGGTACCTCCCGAATTCGGGAACATCCTGGCCCATCCGCTGGTGTGGGAGGACATCGAGTACCTCACCCCCAACGACAAGTTCTTCACCGTCAAGCACTACAACCAGCCACAGCTCTCACCGACGACCTGGCGCCTGGACGTGTCCGGACTGGTCGCACACCCGCAGCGTCTGTCGCTGGCCGATCTCCAGCGCCTCCCCCGGCGAGAGGTGACGTTCGCCCTCGAGTGCTCCGGCAACACCAACGGTGTCGCCGCCTTCGCCATCGGGCTCATCGGGAATGCGCGCTGGGCCGGCGCGTCGTTGCGCGAGGTCCTCAAGCGGGCGCGACCCCTGGATCCGGGGATCGAGGTGGTCTTCTGGGGAGACGACAAGGGGCCGGTGACGATCCGCGACAACACCGGTATCACGGGTGGGGGCGAGACCGGAGCGTTCGCGAACGGGGCGCTGACCGTTACGGAGCACTTCGCCCGCAGCATGTCTCTCGAGGACGCCATGAGCGCGGACAACCTGCTCTGCTACGAGATGAACGGGGTGCCGCTGCCCGCCGATCACGGCGCTCCGGTCCGGCTCATCGCTCCTGACTGGTACGGCGTAGCCAACGTCAAGTGGCTCACCCGGATCGAGGTCCTCGATACGCGCTACCAGGGACGCTTCATGGCTCGGGACTACGTCCAGGTCCGCGAGGTGGAACGAGCGGGGGAGACGGTGTGGACGTTCACCTCGGTGACCCACGAGCGGCTGAAGTCGGCCCCGGCCAGAGTTACCCGCATCGGAGACCACTACACCGTCCTCGGAGCGGCATGGGGAGCGCCCATCGCCAAGGTCGAGGCGCAGGTCGACGACGGCCGCTGGCGCCCCACCAAGCTCGCCCGCAGCCATGGTGACGACGCCGCGTGGAGCTTCTGGACGCTGGACTGGGGGACGCCCACCTCCGGGGAGCACACGATCCGGTCCCGCGCCTTCGATAAGGACGGCAACCTCCAACCCACCCCACAGGACCCTTCCATCGTCAGCCGCAGGACGATCTGGGAGAACAACGCACAGATCACCCGGCGCGTGCTCATACCCTGAATCCGAACCGCTGTTCTGACGCTGCTCGGCCCGGTCACCGGGTACGGACTGGCGGCTACCCTCGACAGATGGGGGATCCGGCACTCCTGTACCCGTCCATGGACCTCGCGGACGTCGAGCTCCGCGAGCTGCCGTTGGTCGACCCTGATCGCCTGGGTCAGCCCGACCGGCCGATCCCCGTAGCCGTCCGGTGGTCCCCGTCGGCGCCGCAGCCGATGCCGGTGGTGGTGTTGTCCCACGGCGGTGCGTTCGGACACGTGAATCCCAGAGGTGCCCTGGACGAATGGGCGCAGGTCGTCGCTCGGCACGGCTACCTGGCCGTCGCCATCGCGCATACACCGCGTACCGACATCGAGCGGATCGTCCTGACGATGAACCTGGGCGGCACGCTCCCGCAGTGCCGCGAGTTCAAGCACCTCAACTACGACCGGCCACTGGACTTCGTCCACGTCGTCGGCGAGTTGGCAGAGCTCGGCCAAACGCCCCCGTGGGCCGGCGTGTTCGACCTCTCGTCGGTGGCCTACCTCGGGCACTCCTCCGGCTCGGGGGCGGCGATGATGGTCGCCGGAGCGGGTCGCGAGTACATGCCGGGTCTGGGCCTGGAATTCGCCGAGGACCGCCGGCCCAAGGCGTTCGTGGCCCTGTCGCCGGAGGGCGCCGGGGACGACGGCTTCCTGCCGACCTCGTGGGACACCGTCGCCCGACCCGTGCTGATGTGCACCGGAGCCCGCGACGGCGACGCCCCGCACGAGCGCCGTGACCCGTTCGAGTACATGCCCGGCGGCGACAAGTACCTGTTCTGGATCGATCATGAGGGAGCGCAGCACACCGTGTTCGAGGGGGACACCAGAGCCTGCTTCGCCGCCATCCACGACCAGACCGTCTGCGACGACATGCAGGCGTGGCTCGGCTCGGTCATCCGGGCCTTCCTCGACGCCTACGTGCGCGAGGACTCGGCCGCGGTCGCGTACCTGGCCGGTGAGTCCGTCGTCGAGGCCTCCGACGGCGTCGTGGAGTGGGACCGCAAGTAGGCGTCGCTCGGACGTCCGTGGGAACGGGTCGGAGACCCGTGTCGTCCAACGGCCGTCCGCGTCGACGACATGACAGGGGTCGCCATGAAACCGTTCTCAGTGTTGGTGTTCGGGGCCTTCCTCGCCCTCGCCGGTTGTTCGTCCACTCCACCCGCACCGACTCCGACTTCGAGTGGTGGCGACACGAGCGTGACCTCCTCCGCGACGACCGGGTCCGATGCCGCGAGCACGACCTCCACCGCCTCAGCGGCGGCAGGTTCGCTCAAGGGTGGTTCGGGCACGTTCGCGGTGACTCCCCCACCGGGGTGGGCCGATGCGACCGCGCAGGCGTCGGGGACCCCGGACATCGAGCTGGTCGTCGCCGCCGGGAGCAGGACGGACGGCTTCCTCAACAACGCGGTCATCAGCGCCCAGCACGGGGTACCCCACGACCTCGCGGGCGCGGCCTCCAACGCGAAGGACCAGCTGACCGCCGCCGGCAAACCGGTGAGCAACCTGTCCGACCGGCAGATCGGAGGGGAGCCGGCACTGGGCTTCTCGGTGCCGAACCAGCGCCAGGACATGGTGCTGACCCAGAAGTACTACGTGTTCCTCCACGAGAACTCGGTCTACTACGTGACGCTGAGCTCGACCCAGAACGCCGCCGACGCGGCGGTCCCGGAGTTCGACGCGCTGCTCGGTTCGTGGACCTGGATCTGAGAGCTCGTGACCCGATGACCCTGGGGCGGAGGAGCATCCTCATGTCGAGGATGATGCGCGCCAGTCCGGGCTACCGGTGGAGGGACGTCGGTGATGACAGAGGTCGTAGTGGTGATCGGAGCGGGGTCGATCGGCCAGGCCATCGCCCGCCGCGTGGGCGCAGGTCGTCACCTCCTGCTCGCCGATCGGCACGGGGAGGCGGCTGACGCGACGGCGCGCACCTTCGCTGACGCGGGCTTCGAGGCCACAGCGGCCGAGGTGGACGTGACCATCCCGGAGTCGGTGATCTCGTTGGCGCGCAGGGCCGCCGGTCTCGGGGACGTGGCTCGGTTGATCCACGCCGCCGGTGTCTCGCCGTCACAGGCGCCGCCGCAGACGATCCTGCGAGTCGACCTCTACGGGACGGCGCTGGTGCTGGAGGAGCTCGGGCGGGTCATCGCGCCCGGAGGCTCTGGGGTGGTCATCGCCTCGCAGTCCGGGCACGTCCTGCCCGCGTTGACCGCCGAGCAGGAGCGGCAGCTGGCGACGACGCCGGTGGAAGAGCTGATGTCGTTGCCGATGCTGCAGCCCGACACCGTGCTCGATCCCCTGTATGCGTACCAGCTCGCCAAGCGCGGGAACGCACTGCGCGTCCGGGCGGAAGCCGTGCGGTGGGCTCAGCGCGGCGCACGGATCAACGCCATCAGCCCGGGCGTCATCGTCACCCCGATGTCGCGGGACGAGCTGAGGGCGCCCGGCGGTGCCGCGTTCCGCGCCATGATCGAGACGAGTCCGGCCGGGCGCGCCGGCACCCCGGACGAGGTCGCGACGATCGGCGCGCTCCTCCTCGGCCCGGACGGCGCCTTCATCACCGGCAGCGACGTCCTCATGGACGGCGGCCTCACGGCGGCCTACTTCTACGGCTCGGACCACGCCGCTGAGTCCCCCGGGGCTCGGGTCGTGGATGCCGCCGGCGTCACGGAGAGGACAGCGCGATGAGCGACGAACGGGTGGTGCAGGAGACGAAGGGCGTCACCGTGGAGCTGTTGGCCACGGTTGACCTCGGACCCGAGATCCCGGGCATGGCCGGGCGTCAGCTGCGGATGCGCAGGGTGACCCATCGCGACGGGGTCACCACGGAGTACGGACCGGGTCTGGGCTGGCCCGAGGACCGGAACACCCTCCACTGGCTCGAGAACCGAGGAGACGTTCCGGCCGTCGAGATCTCGGTCGACGTGGTTCGCAGCGAGTAGTCGGGGCTGCTCACCGTTCGGCTGGTGGGCGAGCAGGTCGGACGGGCTCCTTCTCGCAGGCTCCGTGGGGACGTCGCACCGGCATCACTCCCCGCGGAGAGCGGGACACGGGAGACCAGCGTGGCGACCTGGCCCGCCGACATGACGGGGATCTCGATCTCGGGTCCGGCGATGACGTGTGGGGTCAGCACGCCGACGGTCAGCGTGCGGTCGCCCATGACTCCAGCATGGGCCTTCCGGGCCCATGGGGCTCGTCCGTTCGACTGTCGCACCTGGCTGGTCGCCCGATGTGTCGCGCTGCTGTCGAGGAGTTGTATCGAGAGGGACGTTTACGTCCTCTGCACTGGCATATCCCGGGGGGATGGGTCGACCGGCGCGAAGCGTTGAACGGGACAGAGAGCTGCACGGCAACTGGAGGGGACATGCGCGAGTACACCGCCGAGGAGAGCGCCGCCCTGGTGGCAGCGTGCACGGCAGCGGCCGCGCACCGCAGGGATCACCACCACGCGGCGACCGTGACCTGTCATCCTCACGCCGTCGAGGTCGTTCATCTCGGGCATCGTGCCGTCACGGTGTGCCATGACTGCGAGTCCGACTCCGGGTTCCTGCCGGAGCGTGAGGCCGAGGCGATGGCCCACGCCCACCGCGTCCAGACGTTGGGCGACGTGCCCGCCCGCTTGGGCCCGGCCGCCTGACCGTCCCGGCTCGCACGGCTCTGCGGTCAGTCCCAGTACTCGCCGCCCGACGGCAGGGCCGCGAAGTCCTCGACGTCGTGCGACAGGAACGTCGGGATCCCGGCCCGTCGCATGGCTCGCAACCGTTGGTACGACAATAGTTTCTCCTCCACGTTCCAGTCGCTGACCTGGGGAATGTCGGCGGTGATCTGCTCGCGCAGATGCGCCGCGTCGCCCACGAACGCGACCCGACCTCGACCGGGGAGATCCACCACCAGGGCCTGACTTCCCGGGGTGTGCCCAGGGAGCCGGACGAGACGCAGTGAGCCGTCGTCGAACAGGTCGGCGTCGCCGGTGAGCTCGAGGTAGTCGAAGCCACGGGCGGGCAGGTAGTCCGCCAACGCGTACCCACGGGCCGTCCAGCGGTCCGGCCACCATGCGTGCCGCAGCTCGTCGTGCTGGACGACGTGGACCGCCCCGGGGAAGTGCTCCATGCCACCCGCGTGGTCGAGATGCAGGTGCGAGTAGATGACGTGAGTCACGTCGGCGCATCGATACCCGAGACGCTCCAGCTGTGCGTCCACTGCATCGTCACGCGTGAATCCTGTTGCCCCGTAACGTTCTCGCAGCTCTGGGCCCCACTGGGCGATCGCGCCCTCCTGGTCGGCGACGCGGTGGTTGATCCCGGTGTCGAACAGAATGAGACCGTGCCGTGCGTGCTCGACGACGACCACCGTCGAGGGCACCGTCCGCGGCCCCGACTCCCCCACCATGAGGTCGCTCCGGTCCACGGCCAACGGGCCGGCGTCGCATACGGTGAGCCGAACGCGAGGGGTCATGGCCGAATCCTCGCGTCCCCGCTCACCGACCGCAACGAGCCGACCGCCGTGCCTACGTGGGGGATGCGACCTCTCCGCCGATGCCGATCTCGTTGCCGTCGGTGTCGTGGAAAACGTACTTCCAGACTCCATCGTGCTTCTCGACATCGACCGGTTCCAGGCCTCTCGCCGCGATCCTGGCCACTTCGGACGTGGGATCGTCGAACCAGATCATGGTGACGGCGCCGCC
This sequence comes from uncultured Actinomycetota bacterium, assembly GCA_963713345.1. Lineage (GTDB taxonomy): Bacteria > Actinomycetota > Actinomycetes > Actinomycetales > Dermatophilaceae > Lapillicoccus. The sequence goes on from CAVQLI010000013.1 coordinate 178,141, forward strand.
GGCTCGGTCGAGGTCCCTGATGATGTAGACGTGGCAGTTGTCGGCCAGCCGCCACACGGCCTCGACGTCGTTCGGGTAGAACGCCGGCTCCGCACCGAACAGGCGCTTGTACCACTCCAGCGCGACGCTGTAGTCCTCGACCGGGATGCCCGCGAAGATGCCCACTGCCATGTCTGCTCCCATCACGTCCCGCGCTCCAGAACGAAGCCGGGTCAAGAGTTTCGACCGGTACTTGGCGGGCGCCTGCCGCCGCGGTCAGTTGTTGCGTAGAGCGCGAATGAGCTGAGCCCGTTTCATCGTCGACCGACCACTGATGCCCACCTCGGCGGCTCGCTTGCGCAGCTGGGCGACGGTCCAGTCGTCGTAGGAGCCGGAGTGACCGCCCTTGCTGCTCACCTCCCGGCGGGAGGTGTTGGCGGCGGCGTTGGCGATGCGCGCGGCCTTCTCCCGGCTGGCGCCCTGGTCTCGCACCTTCTCATACAGCTCGTCGTCGCCGATGCTGGCGCCATGGTCCTTCCGCGCAGCCATGTCGACCTCCCCGTCTACTCGTCTGCTCGAATGACCAGCCTCTCGCAGGCGCCCGGGGGTCGCACCTGGAGGCGCCGGTCGGCAGGCTAGGGCCGTGAGCGTCATGGCCGATGCGGTGGAGCAGCTGCTGGCCTTTCCTGATGACCACCCGTACCGCAAGTGGACGGGAACCCATTGGCGGCTGGTGGAGATCGCCGACTCGGGCGTCCCTGTCGATCGCGAGCGGCTCGACGGAGCTGTGCGCAGCGAGCTGGCGTGGCTGCTGCCCGGTCTGGATCCCGAGACGGTCCTCCGGCTGTCGGGGCGGGCCCGTCGCCACGGGTCGATCGAGGGCAACGCGGTGTATGCGTTGTGTCGCCTGGGGTTCGTCGATCTCCCAGGCACGCGGCAGCTGGTCGAAGCGCTCCTCGACTGGCAGTGGCCGGACGGTGGCTGGAACTGCGACCGCCACCGCGACGCCTGGCGCTCGTCGTTCCACGAGTCGGCCATCCCGGCGTTGGCACTGGCGACCTACGCGGGGCTCACCGGCGATGCCGCAGCACAGCACGCCGCCGAGCGGACCGCTGAGCTCCTGCTGGAGCATCGCCTCTTCCGTTCCCGGACGACCGGCGAGCCGATCCATCCCTCGTGGACGGTCCTTCACGGTCCGGCGTACTGGCACTACGACATCCTGCAGGGGCTTCGGATGCTGGCAGCGGTCGATCGGCTGGACGACCCGCGGGCCGTCGACGCGCTCGATCTCGTGGAGCAGGCTCGCCGGCCGAACGGAGGCTTCGCCGGCCGGAGCTGGACGTCCCGCGCCCAGCCCGGTGCCGTCCAGTGGGGGCGACCACCCGACAACCTGCTCCTGAACGAGATCGCCAGCTCGGTGCTCGCCGCCGCGGGCCGGCCCGAGATCAAGGACCAGCCGATCGGCACGTAGGCGGCTGGTCAGTCGGTGAGGGCATCGCGTGTGTGCCCACCGGCACAGTGCGCCGTCGGTCTTCCGGGTACACCTGTGGAGCAAGCCGAAGGGGACTCCCGGCAACGGTCACCTCCCTCGTCGGAAGACCTCCCGAGCTTTCCTCGTCGGGATTCATCAGGTCCGAGGTGCGCTGTGACACTGACATATCGGCCGCGAGCCCGAAGCGCCGTCGCCGCGCTCGGCGCGCTCGTCTGGGGATTCTTCTTCTTCGGGTTGATCGACCTGCTGGTCCGGTTCCTGCCCGTCGACGACTTCTACGACACCTACCTCCTCGAGACCGGATGGGGAGTTCTGTACTTCATCCTGGTCACGGTCCCGCTGCTCAGCGTGGTCTTCGTGCCGGCGCTCACGTCGCCGGTCACGCAGGTCGCCCTGGCCGGGTGCGCCGTTGCGATCGCTGCGGTGCTGACGACAGCGTGGCTTCAGCTGTGGCCGGCGGGTGGGCTGCTGACGGTCGCTGCCCTCTTGTTCGTGCTCGGTGGCCGCTCGACCGACCGCCCATCGGCTGCCGAGCCCCGTCCGGCCAGCCTCGCGACGCGGATCGACATCCCCACGCTGCTGCTGGCCGTCGCCGCGGCCGTGCCGCTCATCTGGTTCGCCGCCGAGATGGTCGCGAGCGCGCGTGAGGGCCGTTACCCGAACGACGACATCACCGTCGGGCTGAACCACTGGCCCATGCAGGCAGCCCTTCCGCTCACCATGGTCGCCGCCGCCGGCCTGACCGCCCTTCGGCAGTCCGGGTGGCAGGTGTCGGCATGGACTGTCGTCGCCGGGACGGCGTGGATGGGCGTGTTCTCGGTCGCGTATCCGCACCACGCCGGGAGCTTCGGACTGCCGGGCGGATCGGGGGCGATCCTGTGGTCGGCCCTCTTCGCGGCCGCCACGCTGCGATCGTCGCGCCAGGCGCAACCTCGCGGGGAGTGAGCGCGAGCGCCTCGACGACCTCGTCCGAGCATGACGTCGCTGAGCGGCACCCGACCGGCCCTTGATGGACGTTGCGCACCCGCCTAACCTCGATCGGGTGACCGTCCTGCGCACCGTGCGGGTGGCGGCGATCCAAGCCACGCCGGTCATCCTCGACGCCGAGGCCTCGGTCGCCAAGGCGGTGCGGCTGCTCGGCGAGGCCGCAGAGCAGGGCGCCGAGCTCGCGGTGCTCCCGGAGACGTTCGTGCCGCTGTACCCCTCCAACCGCTGGGCGCACGGCGCCGCCCGGTTCTCCGGGTGGGACGAGCTCTGGGAGCAGCTGTGGGCCAACGCGGTCGAGGTGCCGGGACCGCTCGTCTCGGCCCTGGTGTCGGCCTGCCAGCGGCACGGCATCCACGCGGTCATCGGCGTCAACGAACGAGAGCCGGAGCGGCCCGGATCGCTGTACAACGCGATGCTCGTGATCGGCCCGGATGGCGTCCTGCTCAAGCACCGCAAGCTGATGCCGACCCAGCACGAACGGCTGTTCCACGGGATCGGCGCGGGCGACGACCTGCAGGTCGTGGACACTCCCGCCGGCCGCGTGGGCGGGCTGATCTGTTGGGAGAACCGGATGCCGCTGGCCCGCTACGCGGTCTACCGTGGCGGCCCACAGATCTGGGCGGCACCCACCGCCGACGACTCCGACGGCTGGCTCGCGACGGTGCGGCACATCGCGATCGAGTCGGGCGCGTTCGTGGTGTCGGTGCCGCAGTACATTCCCGGCTCGGCGTTCCCGGAGGACTTCCCGGTGCCGGTGAAGCGCGACGTCGTGTACGGCCGCGGCGGCGCGGTGATCGTCGAACCGACCTCGGGTGACGTGATCGCCGGTCCGCTCTACGACGAAGAGGGAATCCTGGTCGCCGACTGCGACCTCCGTGTCGGGCTGCACGCCAAGCGGTGGTTCGACGCGGTGGGGCACTACTCCCGCGAGGACGTGCTGCTCGGGCTCAACCGCGCCGACACACCATCACCTCGCCACGACTGAGCGTCCCGCAGTACCTCGAGTGAGCACGGCCACAGGTTGGCGACGACCCCCGGCGGGTAGTCCTCCTGTTGCTGCGCCGGACCTCGGCGCACGGGACCCTGCGAGATGGGTCCGCGCCGACGGAACCCTCGGTGTCTTCGCCTCGCTGTTCGACCAGGAGTCCGGTGACCGAGCTCGCCCCCCACATCGCCTGCACGGTGCAGGCCTCCGAGGAGGACCTGACCGCGTCACTCACCGGCATGGTCGAGCACGAGGAGTTCCCTTGTCTCGGCGCGCGATCGGTGTTCCGGCGGGAGAACGCCACGATTCACGTCTACGACGAGCTGGCCGGCGAGACGGCCACCCGTGCCTTGCTTCAGGACCTCAGCGCCTTCGCGCAGACGGTCGACACCGCCGGCGGCTTCGCCTCCTTCGTGGCCATCTTCCGCGGCCCCACCGAGATCGACGAGCGTGCCTTCGAACGGCTCCTGTGGACGCAGCTGCACCTGCTGAACGCCGACGACGACTCCGAGTGGAACGACGACGTCTCCTCAAACCCCGTCGACGAGCACTTCGCCTTCTCGGTCGCGGGCACGGCGTTCTTCGTCGTCGGCCTCCATCCCGGTGCTTCGCGTGACGCCCGGCGCACGGTCTCGCCCACCCTGGTCTTCAACCTGCACGAACAGTTCGAGGCCCTCCGGGCGAGCGGCAAGTATGCGCGACTGAGGGACGTCATCCGGGAGCGGGACGCGGCACTCCAGGGCACCATCAACCCCATGGTCAGCGACCACGGCAACAGCTCCGAGGCCCGCCAGTACTCCGGCCGGGCCGTCGAGAGCGACTGGGTCGCCCCCTTCGAGCCGACGCCATGACCAGGCTTGAGCCGCAGACCGGCGTGGGCCTTCGCCTCGACGCCGGACAACGTCTCACCGTCCGCGACCCGAACGGCGGTCAGGTCAGCGACTTCTTCGCCGTAGCGACGGACGACCCGGAGGAGTGGTTCTCCAGCGGGCGCACCATCGACTACCGCGGAGGCATCTACGTCTCCACGGGAGATCGCCTGTACAGCAACCGGAGTCGCCCGATGGCGACCATCGTCGAGGACACGTGCGGTCGCCACGACATCCTGCTGACCCCGTGCAGCCAGGAGACGTTCGACCTGCTCTACCCCGAGCTCGAAGGGGCCGCACACCCCAGCTGCTTCGCCAACCTGAGCCGGGGACTGGCCCCGTTCGGCGTGCGTCCGGACCAGATCTCGACGACCTTCAACATCTTCATGAACGTCTGGACCGACCGGTCCGGAGACCTGAACATCGACCCGCCGACCTCGGTTGCCGGCGACCACATCACGCTGCTGGCCGAGATCGACCTCCTCGTCGGGCTCACGGCGTGCTCCGCCGAGAAGTCCAACGGCGGTCGGTGCAAGCCCATCGACTACGACGTCCTCGGCTGAGCTCGGGGTCTGCGCTCGAGCCGGCGCGACGAGGGCGAGCTCAGACCCGGTCCGCCGCCGAGGCGCGGGCCGGATCCCCTGCGACGTCCGCACCGTCGAGGTCGCCGTCGTCCGCGGCAAGGGCCCGCCGGATGCTCTGCCTCAACGGCATCGGGTCGTGCGGTCCGAGGGCGGCGATCGGCTCGAGGTCGGCGACCATGTCGTGCCGCAGGCTCGCCATCAACGACTGGACCGTCGGGGTGTCGACGTCGGTGAGCTGTCCCGCCACCCACCCCACGAGCTCCTCGGGCAGACCGGGCACGGTGACCTGTATGCGCGTCAGCCCGGCGATGTCGGCATACAGGTCCAACAGCTCGGGGTAGGTGAGACGGTCCGGGCCCGCGACGTCGAGGTGTCCGGTGACGTCGACCCGCTCCACCGCCTCGGCCAGGTAGTGCACGGCGTCGGCCACGGCGATCGGCTGGACGACGGTGCCGCGCATCCAGGTGGGAATGGTCTGGAGGAGGGGGAGGCGCTCGGAGATCTGTCGCACCATCTCGAAGCTGGTCGACCCGGAGCCGACGACCATCGCCGCGCGCAGGGTCAGCGTCGACGCGGTGGACTGCGCGAGGGTCTCCTCCACCTCCAACCGCGACGCGAGATGCTCCGACAGGTCAGCGGCGGACACGTCGGGAATCAGGCCGGAGAAGTAGACGAGGCGTCGGACACCCTGGTGGTCGACGGCATCGCGGAGGTTCTCGGCCGCCTCGCGATCGGTGTGACGGAAGTCCGCATCCCCGAGCCCGTGGATCAGGTAGACCACGGCGTCGACCCCGGCCAGCGCCAGCACGGTCTCCCGCAGGTTGAGCACGTCCATCCGACGCCACTCCACCCGATCGGCCCATGAGACCGCGGGCGGGTCAGCACCCGTGCGCGTTGCGACGACGGTATGCCCGCGCCGCAGGAGCTCCGGGACGAGCCGGGAACCGACGTATCCAGCCGCACCCGTGACCACGACCCGCACCGGACGCTCGCTTTCCGCGCCGATCTGCGCCGCCGCCGCTGTGGCGTCAGGTCCGGGCTCGGCCAACTCTACGGTCCGTCGCCGGACACGGCACGCCGGGAGCGTCCCGAAAGACTCACGAAATGGTTTGTGGTCCAAGGCAACCGGGTAACGCAGAGTCAGGCTCGGTGCGCTGCTCGCGGACACGCCTACCGCCACGAAAGGGATGTCCGATGAGGGCTTTGACATGGCAGGGCAAGCGGGAGGTCGAGGTCCGGGAGGTACCGGATCCGGTCATCCAGGAACCGACCGACGCGATCGTGCGGATCACCACGACCGCCATCTGTGGGTCGGATCTGCACCTGTACGAGGTGCTCGGCGCCTACCTGAACCCGGGCGACGTCCTCGGCCACGAGGCCATGGGCATCGTCGAGGAGGTCGGCTCCGAGGTCACCCACATCGCCCCGGGCGACCGCGTCGTCGTGCCGTTCAACATCTCCTGCGGCCGATGCTGGATGTGTTCTCGCGGCCTCTACGCCCAGTGCGAGACGACCCAGGTGCGCGACCAGGGCAAGGGCGCGGCCCTCTTCGGGTACACCTCCCTCTACGGTTCGGTTCCCGGCGGGCAGGCGCAGTTCCTCCGCGTGCCCCAGGCCCACTTCGGGCCGATCAAGGTGCCCCACGAGGGACCGGACACCCGCTTCGTCTACCTCTCCGACATCCTGCCCACCGCCTGGCAGGCCGTCGCCTACGCCGACGTCCCGAACGGCGGAACCCTGGCGTGTCATCGGGTTGGGACCGGTGGGTCAGTTCGCGACCCGGATCGCGCTCGCGCAGGGCGTCGAGAGAGTCATCGGGGTCGACCTCGTCCCGGAGCGCCTCGACCTGGCTGAGAAGCACGGAGTCGAGGTCCTGGACGTCCGGGACGTCGACGACGTCGCCGGCACCCTCCTGGAGATGACCAGCGGTCGCGGCCCGGACGCCACCATCGACGCGGTGGGGATGGAGGCGCACGGATCCCCGCGCGCACAGGCGGCCCAGACCGCCGTGGGTCTGCTTCCGGACGCGCTGGCCAGACCCCTGATCGACCGGTTCGCGGTCGACCGCCTCGACGCGCTGCATACCGCGATCAAGTCCGTACGCCGCGGCGGGACCGTCTCGGTCAGCGGGGTCTACGGCGGCGAGGCCGATCCCATGCCGATGATGGAGATGTTCGACCGCGGCGTGCAGCTGCGGATGGGCCAGTGCCACGTCAAACGGTGGATCGACGAGATCATGCCCCTGGTCCTGGACGAGACGGACCCGCTCGGAACGAGCGATCTGGCCACCCACCTGCTGCCGCTCGAGCAGGCGCCACACGGGTACGAGATCTTCCAGGCCAAGCAGGACGCGTGCATCAAGGTGCTGCTCAACCCGTGACGGCTACGGGTCGGGTCGTCATCGTCACCGGCGCCTCGAGCGGCATCGGTCGGGCCACTGCCATCCAGCTCAGCCGCAGTGGCAGCGTCGTGGTGCTGGCGTCTCGGTCGGAGAGCGCGTTGCTCGCGGCCCAGCAGGACTGCGCAGCGGGGATGACCACCGTGGTGCCCACCGACGTGAGCCGCCGCCACGAGGTCGACGCGTTGATGGACGAGGCGATCCGGGTCCACGGGCGGGTGGACGCCGTGGTCCACGCCGCTGCCGTCCTCGCCTACGGGCGCTTCGAGGACGTGCCGGCCGAGGTCTTCGACAGCGCCCTGCAGACCACGCTGGTCGGCACCGCCAACGTGGCGCGCTCGGCCCTGCGGGTGTTCGAGGCTCAGGGCGGGGGCCGTCTCGTCGTCGTGGGCTCACTGCTCGGCAAGATCGCCACGCCCTACATGAGCTCGTACCTCACCGCCAAGTGGGCGGTGCACGGGCTGGTGCGGTGCCTGCAGATCGAGGCCCGGACGACGTCCGGGATCGACATCAGCCTGGTCACACCGGGCGGGGTCAACACCCCCGTCTACCTCCAGGCCGGTACATACGTGCGACGCCACGGGCGGCCGCCGCCACCGGTCGTCTCGCCGGAACGCGTTGCGGACGCCATCGTCCGACGGCTCGACCGGCCGGCCCGCGAGACCAACGTCGGTCCCGCCAACTCGCTCACCGTGCTCGGGTTCCGTTTCCTCCCAGGGGTTTTCGACCGCATCGTCACTCCGTTGATGCACGCCGGGGGTCTTTCGCCGCAGGACGTGCCCCCCACCGCGGGCAACGTCCTCCAGCCGCAGCCGAGCGGCGAGGCCGTCCACGGACCGTGGGCCAACGTGCTCGGCGTCGTCGGCCGGGCCCACCCATCGGCCACGGTCGAGGGCGACCACATGAGGCCACTGCCGGCGCCGGAGTTCGACGCCCACGGCCGAGCGCGAGTATGCCGGCAGGTGGCCGCGCCGCCCGCCGCGGTGTGGGCGGTGCTCTCCGACGGCTGGCTGTATGCCAACTGGGTGGTCGGCGCCTCGCGAGTACGCGCGGTGGACGCCGATTGGCCGGCACCGGGCAGCCGGATCCACCACTCGATCGGGGTGTGGCCCGCGCTGATCAGCGATGTCAGCCGCTGCCTGGAGGCCGAGCCCGATCGGCGGATGGTCGTACAGGCCAAGGGATGGCCGCTCGGCGAAGCCCACGTCGAGCTCTCGATCGTCGCCCGGGACGACGGCTGCGAGGTGACGATGGTCGAGGACGCCACCGCGGGACCGGGCCTGGCCGTCCCCCGGCCCGTACGTCAGCCGGTCATCGCGGCCCGCAACCGCGAGGCGCTGAAGAGGTTGGCGCTCGTCGCCGAGGGACGACATCGCGAGTGGACACGACCCCAGCCGGAGAGTCTGGCCCGCGAGACGCCGTAAACCCCGAACGGCCCTCCTCGACCAGGCGACTGGTCGAGGAGGGCCGGACGAGCTACCCGAGTGCCGAGGTGAGCGGCCTGCGCAGGCCGCTCACCACTGGTCAGTTCGCCCGGGCCTTGACCTCGTCGGCAGCGGACTGCGCGGACGAGGAGACGGACTGGGCGCTGGAGGTGGCCTCGTCCTTCACGTTCGTCGCGGCCTGGCCCGCGGTCTCCTTGACCTGAGCGACGGCGTCCTGCACGGGCTCCTGGAGGTTCCCGGCGACCTGCTTGGCCGCGTTGGTCACCTCGTCGGTGAGCGGCTGTGCCTTGTCCTTCAGCGCGGTGGCCGCCTGCTGCTCGGCCGACGAGGCCGGGATGAGCGAGGCGACCAGCCAGCCGATGCCGAAGGCGACAAGTCCGGCGGCGACGGGGTTGCCACGCGTGCGCCGGCGAACTGCCGACGGTGCTGAGCCCGCGGCGTCCTTGACGTCACCGGCCGCGTGGCCGACGGACTCAGTGGCGTCCTCGGCAGCCCCCATGACCCGGTCCTTGAGGTCGGAGGCGCCGTCCATCACCTTGTCCACCTGGCGGCGGGCGACGTTGCCGGGGCGGACGCTGTCGGCCAGAGCGTTGACGTTGTCACTCAGGTCACCACGGGTGGCTTCGATCTCCTGGCGAATCTGGTCCGGGTCGGCGGTCATGATGTCTCCTCGTGTCCTGCAAGTGCGGGCGGGATCTGCTTGGTGGTTTCGGTGGTGCGGGGCAGGCCCTCGACCTGTCCCAGCTGCGTGCGGCCGGACGTGTAGAGCACGGCGCCGACGATGGCCCAGAACGCGGCGACGACGAGCGCCGACCACGCGTTGCCGATGAACTGCCCCAAGCCCCACCACGCGGAGATGGACACGAACAGCAGGACCATGTGGCCGGCCACGCCGGCTCCGGCGAGCTTGCCGGCAGCGGCGCCGGCCTGAGTGGCGCTCTGGCGGATCTCGGCCTTGGCCAGGGCGACCTCCTGCCGGATCAGCGTCGACAGGTCGGACGTGACGGCGCTGAACACCTCGCCGATCGGCCGGTCGTCGGACTCGGGGCGCTCGCGGGTCGCCGCCCCGTAACCGGTCTGGTCGGTCATCGAACGTCCCAGGCGGGCTCGGACTCGGTGCGTGCCCCCGATGCGGTGGAGATCTGGTCGACGTAGAGCGGCTGCACCGCCGGCGGGTCCGACGTGGTCGCCGTGACGACCGGACGGGCGGACATCGGCGTGGCGCCGGCATCGATGGCCGACGGTGATGTCGAGCTCGTGCTCGGCGACGCGTCCGCGGTGAGTCCGCGAGTGAGACGCCCGGCGACAAGGCCACCGACGGCGGCCAGCGCGAGGAACATCCCCGGATGCTGCCGGGCGAATCGCGACGTCTCCGTGAGCAGGTCCGCCGGCTCGTGGTCCTCGAGCCACCCCGCGGCGCTGCGAGCGCGGGAGGAGATCTGGCGGACCAACGAGGTCGCCGCGCCGGACTGGGTGTCGGCACCCTCGGAACGGTCGACCATGCCGTCGAGCTCGTCGACGATGGAGCTGATCCAGGTGGCGAGGTTGTTCTGCTGCGTCGCGGCCTGGTCGGTCAGCTGGGTCCGCGCTTCGCCGAGCAGGTTCTTCGCCTGCGTGCCGGCCTCCCCGACCACCGAGGACGCCTCGTCCGCGGCGACCTGGGCTACCTGGCGGCCACTGTCGAGGGCCTCGTGGCCGACCTGCTTGGCCTGGTCCGCGGCGACCTCGGGAGTCGAGGAGGGTCCCGAGTCGTGCGAGATGCTCGCACCGGAGTACGAGGCGGTGGGGGGATCGGTCACAGGGAGGGGGTCGTAGCCGTTCCCGGACGTGGGGGGACTGTCGTACTGAGACATGGGTTCTTCCTTCGTCGTCGGCGCCATCCGCAGGGGATGGCGCGAGGAGACACCCCGGCGAGCGCAATGCCGACGGGGAGAGTGGGATGACCAGCAGACCTGCCGGTGCGCTCCCGATGGAGGTGGGAGGCGGTGGCTTCACCTCTGGTGAAGGGGGAGTACCCGCGGTCGACGAGGCTGAACCCTGCCGACCGGAACAATTACTCGGAAGGTCCCGACAAGCGGTGAACTCCGTCGGCGTGCCCCCGCGAGCCCGGCGGTCAGTACGCCGGTTGGGTCGGGTCCACCTCGCGGACCCACGCCAGCACGCCGCCGTCGAGGTTGACCACGTCGGTGTACCCGGCCGCCCGAGCCAGCCGGGTCGCCTCGGCCGAGCGGCCGCCGACCTTGCACATCACGACGATCCGACGGCCGTGAGCGGCCAGCTCGTCGCGCGCGAACGCGGAGCCGTCCCGGAACTCGTCCAGGTGGATGGCCACCGCGCCGGGGATCGAGGCGATCGCTCGCTCGTCCGGGCCGCGCACGTCGACGAGGAGCGGCGGGGCATCCGACCCGAGCTCGGCCGCCAGCTCCGGCGCCGACACCAGTGGCACATCGGCAGCGGCTCCGAGCCCCGGCCCCGCCACCCCGCAGAACTCGTCGTAGTCGACCAACGACGTGACCGTCGGCGACTCGCCGCACACGGGACAGCCGGGGTCCTTGCGAACCGTGAGCGCGTCCCACGTCATCGCCAGCGCGTCGTGCACCAGCAGCCGCCCGACCAACGGCTCCCCGATGCCCAGCAACAGCTTCAGCGTCTCGGTCGCCTGGACCGAGCCGATCGCCGCGCAGAGGACCCCGAGCACCCCGCCCTCCGCGCACGACGGCACGGCTCCGGGGGGTGGCGGCGTCGGGAACACGCACCGGTAGCACGGTCCGTGCTCGGCCCACCAGACCGACACCTGCCCGTCGAAGCGGTAGATCGACCCCCAGACGTGCGGCTTCCCCAGGAGCACGCAGGCGTCGTTCAGCAGGTACCGCGTCGGGAAGTTGTCCGTCCCGTCCAGCACGACGTCGTAGTCACGCAGCACCTCGAGCGCGTTGGACGAGTCCAGACGCAGGTCGTGTCGGACGACCGACACCGACGGGTTCACCCGCGCGACCGCCTCGACCGCCGACTCGGTCTTCAGCCGGCCCACGTCGGAGTCGGAGTGGATCACCTGACGCTGCAGGTTGCTCGTCTCGACGACGTCCGCGTCGACCACCCCCAGCGTCCCCACACCGGCGGCCGCCAGGTAGAGCAGCGCCGGCGACCCCAGCCCACCGGCCCCCACCACCAGCACCCGTGCGGCCGACAGCCGCTCCTGTCCGGTCCTGCCGACCTGCGGAAGGAGCACGTGGCGCGCATACCGCTCCACCGCGGGACGGTCCAGTGGACGGCCCGGCGACGCGATCGGCGGCAGTGGCACCCGAGCGACGTTACCCGCCGCTGGTGGAGACCCGGCCGAGGCCCTGCCAAGGTCCCCGAGAGCGTTAGCTACCGGTAGGTAGGATGACGAACGTGGAGGGAGAACCGATGACGACGACGGCGAACGTCCCCGCACGGGGCCAGCGGCTGCCGAAGTCGGCGCGGCGCGCACAGCTGCTCGAGGCGGCCCAGGCCACGTTCGTCGAGTACGGCTACCACTCGGCCGCGATGGACGAGATCGCCGACCGGGCGGGCGTCAGCAAACCCGTTCTGTACCAGCACTTCCCAGGCAAGCTCGACCTCTACCTCGCTCTCATCGACCACCACCGCGGGCTCCTCGAGCAGGCGGTCCGCGACGCCCTGGCCAGCACCACGGACAACAAGCAGCGCGTGATCGCGTGCATCGACGCCTACTTCGAGTTCGTCTCGCGACAGGGCGCGCCGTTCCGGCTGATCTTCGAGTCCGACCTCACCAACGAGCCCGCGGTCGCGGAGCGCGTGGAGGGCGTCGCCCTCACCTGCGGCGAGGCGCTGGCCGAGGTCATCGCCGGCGACACCGACCTCTCCGACGCCGACGCCCACCTGCTCGGCATGGCCCTGACCGGCATGGCCCAGGTCTCGGCGCGCTACTGGCTGTCCCGCGGCGACTGGGGTCCCGGCGAGGCCGGGGAGGTTCCCCGCGAGGAGGCGGCCCGGATCGTCGGCCAGCTGGCCTGGCGCGGCATCGGCGGTTTCCCCAAGAGCGAACAAGTGGAACAGGCGGCCCTCAGCCGCAGTTGACTGTACGCAACGTCACGGGCACCGGTATGCCGGTGCCGACGACCGTCGGCGGCGTCACCATGTCGCCGGCTCCCCCAACGAAAGGCACCCCCGTGGAGGTCAGGATCGGCGTCCAGAACGTCGCCCGCGAGCTGGCGTTCGAGTCCAGCCAGAGGGTCGAAGAGGTCACCGCGCTGGTTGACGAGGCGCTGAAGAAGGGCGGCACGCTCGCCCTCAGCGACGAGAAGGGCCGCAAGTACGTCGTCCCGGTGGCGGCGCTCGGCTACATCCACATCGGCGAGACGGAGAAGAGCCGGGTCGGTTTCGGGACCGACTGACCGGGGAATACCCTCCCTGCGGGACACGATCACCTCATGGCGATCGTCACCACATCGCAACCAAGTCGGTCGCGTCAGTTAGTCCATCCGCCACCCCGCAAGTGAGACGTTGGGTGGTGCGTAAGCATTGGTAACGCCCGGACTTCGAATCGGGCCACACGGTCGCCGCCCGCGACCAGAAGGAGTGCGGACATGATCGGAACAATCATCGGGGCCATCGTGACCGGTGTGATCATCGGCGCCCTGGGTCGGCTGATCCTCCCCGGGAAGCAGAACATCTCACTGCTCGTCACCATCATCATCGGCATCGTCGCCTCGCTCGTGGCGAACCTCATCCTCGGCGCGATCTTCGGATACAGCGGCGGCGGTGGGGTCTCGTGGTGGTTCTGGATCGTCGGCGCCATCCTCGCCGCGATCGGGATCGTCGTCTACGGACGCATGACGGCGGGCCGCTCGAACGTCTGAGCGCCCCACCTCACGAAGGAGCCCGGTCGCCCAGCGCGGCCGGGCTCCTTCGTGTCCGCCCCCGTTCAGGACAGCAGGCCTCGCTGGTATGCCTCGCTCACGGCGGCCGCCCGGTCGTTGACGCCGAGCTTCTCGTAGAGGTGCAGCAGGTGGGTCTTGACGGTGGCCTCGCTGATGAGCAGCCGGCGGGCGGTCTCCCGGTTGGTCGTGCCGGCCGCGACGAGGCGAAGTACCTCGACCTCTCGTGGGCTGAGCGCCGAGTCCGGCCCGCGCCGCACCTGCCCGATGAGACGGCCGGCGACGCTCGGGGCGAGGACCGGCTGCCCGGCGTAGGCGGCGCGGACGGCGGATTTGAGCTCGGCGGCGGACGCGTCCTTGAGCAGGTAGCCGGTCGCACCCGCCTCGATGGCGGGGAGCACGTCCCGGTCGGTGTCGAAGGTGGTGAGGACCAGCACCCGCACGTCCGGGGCCTGCGTCGCCAGCGCCCGGATCGTCTCCACGCCGCCCATCCGCGGCATCCGCAGGTCGAGGAGAACCACGTCCACCTCGACGCGGGCGGCCCGCGCGAGCGCCTCCTGGCCGTCCCCCGCCTCGGCGACGACCTCGAAGTCCTCGTCGGCGGCGAACACCCCGTGCAGCCCGTCGCGCACGACCGGGTGGTCGTCGACGAGCATGAGGCGGATCGGCATCAGGCGCGCCCCGCCCCGGCCCAGGCGACGCGCGGCACCTCGACGTGGACGACCGTGCCCTCACCGGACGAGTCGACCTGGATCACCCCGCCCACGGCCGCGGTCCGCTGCCGCATCGTCGTGAGCCCGAACCCGCCGGTTGCCGAACCGGATCCGGGCCGATCCACGTCGCGGACCGCCAGCGCCTCCTCCGCCGCGAACCCGTGCCCGTCGTCGCCGACATCGAGCGCGACACCGTCGTCGCCATAGGACACGGTGACCAGCGCATTGGCCGCGCCGGCGTGCCGGCCGACGTTGGTCAACGCCTCCTGGGCGACGCGGTAGAGGGTCACCTCGGTCTCGGTGGCCAGGGGTACCGGCTGGCCGACCGTCTCCACCCGCGCGGTCACACCGTGCAGCTCGGACCACCGCTTGGCGTACGCGGCGAGCGCCTCGGGCAGCCGCGCGCCCTCCAGGGCACCGGGCTGCAGGGCCTCGACGGAGCGGCGGGCCTCGCCGAGGCTCTCGCGGGCGAGCGAACGGGCCAGACCGAGGTGCCGCTCCTGCTCGGCGGGAGGACCCTGGGTGGCCGCCTCGAGCTGTGCGACGATCCCGGCCAGGCCCTGCGCGATCGTGTCGTGGATCTCCCGGGCCAGCCGCTGCCGCTCCTCGCTCACCCCCGCGTCGCGGGCCTGGACGACGAGCTGGTCGTGCAGGGCGGCGTTCTCGGCCATCGCCCGCTCCAGGCGCTCGTTGGCCAGCGCGAGCTCGTCGATGGTCTCCTTGCGCTGGTCGTTCTGCCGCTCGATGAGGTCGCCGTACTGCCCGAACACGAGGAACAGCCCCGCGTTGATCCCGAACACCACGAGGTAGACCACGATCCCGGCGCCCTGGATGTTCCACACCCCGCCGATCTGCGAGGCCGCCGCCGTCGCCGCCGTGATGAGGACCAGCGTGTAGCGGGCCGCCCCGGTGAGCAGGGTCAGCGCGTTGAGGTACCCGATGAAGGAGAAGAACCCGTACCAGGGCGACAGCACGACGAGCGCCGCCGCGAGGACGGCGAGCCCGTACGCATACAGGAGGGCCGTCCGGCTGCTGACCGGTCGCACCAGCAGGAACCAGGTAAGCCACGCCGCGGCGAGGACGGCCACGACCCCTGTCGCCGCGAGGTCCTGTCCCCCGTTCGTCGGCACGGCGAACGCGACGACGGTCGAGAACGCCAGCATGAGGAAGGGAAGCGCCCGCATGACGGTGGGTTCGTAGCGGCGCCAGGTGGCCAGCCGTCGGTCGAGCTCGCTCGCCTCGTTCACGCCCACCTCCTCACGTCCACCGGAACACTCGTACCGCGCCGACCGACAGGACCACGATGTAGGCGACGAGGACGGCCAGGTGTCCGAGCTCCGGCCACTGCCCGGCGGCGGCTTCCTGCAATGCTTCCACGCCGGCACCGAGCGGGGTCAGCTCTCCGATCCGGCGCAGCAGCTCCGGCATGACCGGCAACGGGATCCACAGCCCCGCGAAGAACATCAGCGGGAAGAAGAGGATGTTGCCGACCGCACTCGCGACCTTCCCGGTCGGCGACAGGGCGGCGATGGCCAGCCCGACGGAGAGCAGGGCCCCGGCGACCAGGACCAGCGTCAGGCCCCAGGCCAAGGGTGCTCCCGGCAGTGCCACCCCGAACGCCAGCCGGGCGACGAGCAGGACCAGCACCGTCATCCCCAGGGTGGTGACGAGGTTCTGCACCATCAGCGCGGTGAGCAGCCGGGCGCTGCCGACCGGTGTGGTCGCCAGCCGCTTGAGGATGAGCCGTTCGCGGTACGTCCCGACGACCGTCGGCAGCCCGGCCACGCTCGTGAACGCCATCGACAGGACGATGATCACCGGTGTGTAGGTGGCGATGAGGCTCACTCCGCCGAGATCAGCGTTGACCTCGCGGAAGCCCGGGATCGACCCCAGGACGACGAGGAGGATCACCGGGAACACCAGCCCCCAGAAGAGGTAGAGCGGTTCCCGGCGAAGAAGCCGGAACTCGTTGCGGGTCAACGCGACCAGGGCGGTCATGAGTAGATCTCCTCGTGGCTGGTGGTGGTGGTGATCTCGTCCTCGCGGACGAGGGCGACGAACGCGTCGTCGAGCGAGGCGCGGTCGAGCCGCAGGTCGAGAGCCACGATCCCGGCCCCGGTCAGGGTGGCGAGGACCGACTGCGCCACCTGGTTGGTGCCGGTCACGACGTATCCGGACTCGGCCGAGCGCACGTCCCGGACCTCCGGCAGCCCGGTGAGCAGCCGCTGGTCCAGCGGTTCGGCGACGCGGAAGCGGAGCACCTGCTCGCCGCCCATCCGGCCGGTCAGGCCGCTCGGGCTGTCGAGGGCCACGACGCGGCCGTGGTCGATGACCGCCACCCGGTCGCAGAGCCGCTCGGCCTCCTCCATGAAGTGGGTGACGAGCAGCACCGTGACACCGCGCTCGCGGATGCGCTCGACGAGGGCCCAGGTGTCGCGCCGGCCGACCGGGTCCAGGCCGGTCGTCAGCTCGTCCAGGACGGCGACCCGCGGGCGGCCGAGCAGGGCCAACGCGATCGACAGACGCTGCTTCTGTCCCCCGGAGAGCTTCGCGTACGCGGTACCGGCCACCTCGGCCAGCTGCAGCTCCTCGAGCAGCTCCTCCGCCGGCACCGGGTCGGCGTAGAACGTGGCGAAGAGGTCGAGCGCCTCGCGGACCCGGATCCGGTCCTGGAGCCCGGACTCCTGGAGCTGCACGCCGACCACCCGCGTCAGCGCGGCGTGGTCCCGGTCCGGGTCGTGGCCGAGGATCCGGATCTCGCCGCCGTCACGGCGGCGGAGTCCCTCGACGCACTCGACGGTGGTCGTCTTGCCCGCGCCGTTGGGGCCGAGGATCCCGAAGATCTCGCCCTCCTCGACCGAGAACGAGACATCGTCCACCGCGACGGTGGAGCCGTAGGTCTTGCGGAGGTTCGTGACCTCGAGGATCGCCTTGTCTCTGATCGCCATGTCCTCAACGGTCCCCCGGCGACGCGGCGACCGGCATACCCCGGTCGGCTGCCTCGTCGCCTACCTGGGTGGACGTCGGGCATCAACCGATCGGTGGATGCCTCAGGAGGCGAGGCCCAGGCGCGCCATCCGGCGGGTGTGCTCGTCGGTCAGCCGCGCGAACATCCGGCCGAGCTCGGCGAGGTCGGCGCCCGGACGCCCCGGCGCGCCCACCAGCAGGGACGCGAGCGCGTCGCGCTCGACGCCGACGCGCTGCGCCTGGGTCAGCGCCTCGCCGACCAGACGGCGGCCCCAGAGCGCCAGCCGGCCGCCGATGCGGGGGTCGTCGGAGATGGCGTCTCGGACGGCCCGGACGACGTACTCGTCGCGGCCCATGTCGGCGATCACCGACTCGACGAGGGCTCGGGTGTCGGCGTCGACGTACGCCGAGATCTCCCGGTAGAAGTCCTGCGCGATCCCGTCGCCGACGTAGGCCTTGACCAGGCCCTCGAGCCAGTCGTTCGGTGCGGTCCGCTCGTGGAACGCGTCGACGGCCTCGACGAACGGCGCGATCGCCGCCTGCGGGTCGGTCCCGAGCTTCTCGAGGCGCGCGACGATCTGTTCGTAGTGGAGGAACTCCGTGACGGCGAGCCGGGCGACCTCGGCCTTGTCGCGCGGGCTCGGTGCCGACTCGGCGTCGGCCGCGAGCTGGCTGAAGGCCATCAGCTCGCCGTAGGCCAGCGCCCCCAGCAGGTCCACGACGGCGGCGCGGAAGTCCTCGGTCCACGCGTCGGAGGCGGCGGGGACGTCGGCGTCGGCGGTGGGGTCCGTCATGCGCTCACCGTAGCGGCGGAGATAGGCGGTACGCCGGGTCACCGACCTACAGTGGAAGCGTGCCCGCTGCACGCTCCGACCCGCCGCGTCCGCCCCGCGTCGCCGAGCAGGCGCACCGTCATCGCGAGTGGGCGGAGTCGTTCGGCAGCGACCCGGAGCGCTACCACCGGACCCGGCCGCGCTACCCCGCCGAGATGGTCCGCGACCTCGTCGACGAGCTGCCCGGACGGGACGTCCTCGACGTCGGGGTCGGCACCGGGATCGTCGCCCGCCAGCTCCAGACCGCCGGCTGCCACGTGCTCGGCGTCGACGTCGACGCCCGGATGGCCCAGTCGGCGCGGCGCCGCGGGGTCGACGTCGAGGTCGCGCCGTTCGAGACCTGGGACCCCGCCGGTCGGACCTTCGACGCGGTCGTCGCCGGCCAGACCTGGCACTGGGTGGACCCGGTCGCCGGCACCGCGAAGGCGGCCGAGGTGCTCCGCCCACGCGGGCGGCTGGCGGTGTTCTGGAACGGCGGTGACGCGCCGGCGGAGCTGGCCGAGGCGTTCGCCGCCGTCTACCGACGCCTGCTGCCCGACCTGCCCATGCTGTTCACCGTCCGGTCGGCGGTCGACGGCTATCGGGGCTTCCTCAGCACGGCGGAGGAGGCCATCCGGCAGACCGCCGGCTTCGGCGAGCCGGAGCGACGGCAGTACCCGTGGGAGCAGACCTACACGCGCGCCGACTGGGTCGACCAGCTGCCCACGAGCGGCTTCTTCGGGCAGATCCCGCCGGACATCGCCGCCGCGGTGGTGGAGGGCATCGGAGATGCTGTCGACGCGGCCGGTGGGGCCTTCACGATGCGGTACACGACCGTCCTGGTGATGGCGGAACGGGCTCCGACCCCCTGAGCCGGTAGACTCGCGCATACCTTCGGTGCCCGGTCGGCACGAATCGAGAACCCGCTGAGAGACTCAGCCCGCCCCCTCGGGGCGACGACAGACCTCCGATCGGCCCGCAACACCGCCGCGACGACCCTCAGACCCCGGCTCGCGCGGCTCGATCGAGAGAACTTCATGACCGACACCTCCCTCGAGGCCGGCGCGCCTGACGCTGCCGAGCCCGACCAGTCCAGCCAGCCGACCGTCGAGACGCCGCTGCCGACCTTCGCCGACTTCGACGTCCACCCCGACATCGTCGCGGCGCTGACGGCGATCAACATCGTCACCCCGTTCCCCATCCAGGCGATGACCCTTCCCGTGGCCCTCGGCGGCCACGACATCATCGGCCAGGCCAAGACGGGCACCGGCAAGACCCTGGGGTTCGGCGTGCCGATCCTCCAGCGCATCGTCACGCCCACCGACGAGGGGTTCGAGTCGCTGGCCAAGCCGGGCAAGCCGCAGGCCCTCGTCGTCTGCCCCACCCGTGAGCTCGCCGTCCAGGTGGCCGGCGACCTCGAGCGGGCCGGCACCCGCCGCGGTGCGCGGGTCATCACCGTCTACGGCGGCCGCGCGTACGAGCCGCAGATCGACACGCTGCGCAAGGGGGTCGAGATCGTCGTCGGTACCCCCGGTCGGCTCATCGACCTCGCCAAGCAGGGTCACCTCGACCTGTCGCAGGCGCGGACGGTGGTCCTCGACGAGGCCGACGAGATGCTGGACCTCGGGTTCCTCCCCGACGTCGAGACGCTGATGGCGCAGACCTCCCCGACCCGCCAGACCATGCTCTTCTCCGCGACGATGCCGGGCGCGATCGTCGCGTTGGCGCGCCGTTACATGCGGCAGCCGACCCACATCCGCGCCATGGGCGACCCCGACGAGAACGCGCACACCGTCAAGGCGATCGAGCAGTTCGTCTACCGCGCGCACGCCCTCGACAAGGTCGAGATGCTCGCGCGGATCCTCCAGGCCCGCGGCCGCGGCCTGACGCTGGTGTTCAGCCGGACCAAGCGCACCGCCGCCAAGGTGGCCGACGACCTGAGCGAGCGCGGGTTCGCCGCCGCGGCGATCCACGGCGACCTCGGCCAGGGCGCCCGCGAGCAGGCGCTGCGGGCGTTCCGCCACGGCAACGTCGACGTGCTCGTCGCCACCGACGTCGCGGCCCGCGGCATCGACGTCGAGAACGTCACCCACGTCGTCAACTTCCAGTGTCCCGAGGACGAGAAGACCTACGTCCACCGGATCGGCCGCACCGCCCGCGCCGGCAACACCGGCATCGCGGTCACCTTCGTCGACTGGGACGACATCCCGCGCTGGGGGCTCATCAACCGTCAGCTCGACCTCGGCATCCCGGACCCCGAGGAGACGTACTCCTCGTCCGACCACCTCTACACCGAGCTCGACATCCCGACCGACGTCACCGGTCGGCTGCGCAAGTCCCAGCAGACCCGCGCCGGCCTCGACGCCGAGGAGCTCGAGGACCTCGGCGAGACCGGGAAGGCCTCGGGTCGGCGCAACGGCAAGCCCGCGGACGGCGGCCGCGATGCTGGTCGTCGTGACCAAGGGCGCGGTGAGCGCCCGGGCCGAGAAGCGGGTCGAGAGCGGAACCGAGGAGCGGCCGCGCCGCAACCGGAACCGTCGCCGGACCGTGAAGAGCCACGACGGCGAGGTCGCCGGCGCGCCCGCCGTGGTCGAGTCCCCAGCCAGCAACGGTTCCGACCCGGCCGACCCGAGCGGTCCGACCGAGGGCGCTACGCGCCGCCCGCGTCGGCGCCGTCGGGGTGGCGGCGGTGGCGGCGACTCAGCCGGTGCCGACAAGGCGGCCGCCTCGACCGAGGGCTGAGCGGAGGAAAATTGACGTAGGCGCGTCAACTTTCCGCCGTTCGGTAAGCACGCGGTGTGAACGACTGAGCCTCAGCAGTAGCTGATCTGCGAGAACGACGTCACCTGGTTGACGACGGACCCGCCGACCCCGGACTGGCCGTACGGGCTCGCGCCCCAGTTCGCGCCCCATTTGTCGTCCCAGTACCGCGACGCATACGTCACCTTGACGTCCCACGCTCCGTTGCCCGCGGAGAGCGGGACGTACTGGACCTGTTGTCCGTTCCGCCAGACCCGGAAGTCGGCTGCCCCCTGGTACCCCGGCGACGTCGCGAACACCAGGGTGATCTTCCAGACCGGGCCGTAGCCACCGTCCTCCGGCGTCTTGCAAGCGAGGTACTGGACCTTGCCTCCGTACGCATACGCCAACGTCCGCCACGCGGCCTGCGCCGGTGACGCCGACACCAGCGACACGCCGGCCGCGCACATCACCGCCGCCGCTGCCGCAAGAACCCGCCGAACCAGTCGCGATCGCATGACGTCCCCCGTGTTCGCGCGGCTCGCCGGCCTACCCGACGGCCTGAGGTTGCCTAGTCTGCCCGGCGGGCCCAGCGACCGCCAGGTCAGCGCGTCGCGAGGAGCGCGGCGGCCACCGCTCGGTAGGCCGCGGCGCCCTTCGACGACGACGAGGTCGACAGGATCGAGCGACCGACCGCCGGCGCCTCGGCGAACCGGACGGTCTTCGGGATCGGCGGCGACAGCACCGGCAGGTCGTAGCGCTCCCCCACGTCGGCCAGCACGGCCTGGGCGTGGTTGCTGCGCCCGTCGAACATCGTCGGCAGGATCCCGAGGATCCGCAGGTCGGGGTTGAGGATGCGTTGCACGTCGGCGACGGTGTCGAGCAGCTGCCCGACGCCGCGGTGGCTGAGCATCTCGCACGGCATGGGGATGACCAGTCCGTTCGCGGCGGTGAGGGCGTTGAGCGTGAGCACGCCGAGCGACGGCGAGCAGTCGAGCAGGACGACGTCGTAGTCGTCGGCCACCGTCTCGAGCGCGGTCCGCAGGACGTACTCCCGACCCGGGCGTGACAGCAGCTGCGCCTCCACGCCGGCGAGCTCGATCACCGAGGGGACGAGGTCCAGGCCCTCCGCGCACGAGACCACGGCGTCCGCGACGGACGCCTTGCCGACGAGCACCTCGTTGATCGACGTCTCGACCGTGTCGGGGTCGACGCCGAGCGAGAAGGTCAGGCAGGCCTGGGCGTCGAGGTCGACGAGGAGGACTCGTTCACCCCGCTCGGCGAACGCCGCCCCCAGGCTCGCCACCGAGGTCGTCTTCGCGACCCCGCCCTTCTGGTTGGCCAGCGCGACCACCCAGCCGGACCGTGCCCTCGAGGAGCTCTTCCTCGGGGTACCTCTCGCCATCAGTGCGCCTCTCGTCACCCGGCTCGAGGGCCGCCCACGAGGACTTCTCCGGCCCCATCCGCTGCCCCTCCGGACAGGCAGCACGGTAGTCGCACCAGGTGCACAGCGCCGACGGCAGGGGTGGGAACGACGGGGACTCGACGCCGAGCTCGCGGTAGGACGCGTCGGCCGCGCGGGCGTCCCGCGACAGGGAGTCGGCCTCGTCGAGCTTGCGGCGCAACGACTCCACGGTATGCGTGTGGGCCGCGACCGTGCCGGTGGGAACGTGGTGGAGCTCGACCCGCAGCGTGCGGCGCCGGAACATCGTCCAGGCCGCGGCGGCATACAGGGCCAACGGCAGCGACGTGCGCGCGTCCTCCTCGGTGCAGGTGCGACGGCTGGTCTTGTAGTCGACGATGACGAGCTCGGGGCCGTCGACGCCAGGGCGCTCGTCGATGCGGTCGACCCGGCCGTTGAGCACCAGGCTGTCGGTGCGCATCGCGACGGTGCGCTCGATGCCGCGCGGCTGGTCGTCCGGGTCGACGTCGCCGAGGTAGGCCTCCACCTCACCACCGACGCGCGAGCGCCACCGGCCGCTCTGGTCGTCGTCGCGGAAGCCGGTCTCGATCCACGCCTTGCGCAGCAGGGCCGCGCCTCCGGATGCCGTCCGCTCACCGCGTGGGAGGTCCCACCAGTCGCGCAGCGCGTTGTGGGTGGCCAGGCCGACGGAGGTATGCGCGCGCTGCGGCCGGGAGGTCGGACGAGGCCGGTCGAGGTACTGGAACCGGTAGCGGCGTGGGCACTCGAGGTAGGCCAGGAGACGGCTGGGCGACGCCGCATACAGCGGCGTGGGCATGCCCTCGAACACGCCCTGCGCCGCCGTCGGTGTCGTCACGCCCGAACGGTACCGAGCCGCACCGACGCGGCCCCGGCTCCATCCACAGGGGTCAGACGCCGTCGGTGACGAAGGACTGGACCGCGTTGGCGACCATCTGGACGGCGATCGCCGAGAGCAACAGCCCCGCGATGCGGGTGGCCAGCACCGTCCCGGACTCGCCCAGCACCCGCCGGACGACCGTGGCGAACCGGAGGAAGAGGTAGACCACGCCCATCGTCCCCAGCAGCGCGAGCCCGACGGCGACCTCCCCGGCCACCCCCGCGGTCGTGCCGGCCTGCTGCACGGCGAGCATCATCGCCACGATCGCGCCGGGTCCGGCCAACAGGGGCGTCCCGAGCGGCACCATGGCGACGTTGACGCCGGCGTCGGCCATCGCCTCCGACTCCTGTCCGGTCAGCAGCTGGAGAGCCACGAGCAGCAGCAGCAGACCGCCGGCGCCCTGGAGGGCGGCGATCGAGACGTGCAGGTAGTCGAGGATGCGCTGCCCGAACACGGCGAAGAGGGCGATCACCCCGAACGCCACCAGCGACGCCCGACGCGCCGCCCCGGCCCGCTCGCGGGGCGTCATCCGGGCGGTGAGGGCCAGGAAGATCGGCACCGCGCCGGGCGGGTCCATGATGACGATCAACGTGATCAAGGACGAGACGAAGATGGTGAGCGCCGCCGAGAGGTTGTCGGTCATCGCAGCACCGGGACCACGCCGCTGGCCCGTGCCTCGATCTCGGCGAGGACCTCGGGAGCCGTGGTGTTCTCGCCGAGGCGGTTCTCCTTGCCGGCTCCGTGGTAGTCGCTGGAGCCGGTGACGAGCAGGTCCAGGCGCTCGGCCATCTCGAGGCCGTGCTGTCGCGCGGTCTCGTCGTGGTCGCGGTGGTAGACCTCGAGCCCGCCGAGCCCGGCCGCGGCCATCTCCTCGATCAGCGGGTCCCCCGCGCCCGCACCGCGGCCGCGTCCGAACGGGTGGGCATGCACGGCAACGCCGCCGGCCTCGACGACCAGCCGAACGGCGTCCACCGGGTCGGGCGCGTAATGGCGCACGTAGTAGGGGCTGTCGTTGCCGAGCCAGCGGACGAACGCCTCGTCGCGGTTCGCGACGGCGCCGTTGGCGACGAGCGCGTCGGCGATGTGGGGCCGGCCCTCGGTGGCGCCCGGGGGGACCTGCGCGACGACCTCCTCGTAGGTGAGGGGGATGCCGTCCGCCGCCATCTTCTCGACCATCCGCCGCAGCCGGCTGACCCGCGCCTCGCGGGCATACCCGATCTCGGTCGCCAGGCCCGGGTGGTCGGGGTCGACGAGGTAGCCGAGGAGGTGGATGGACCGCCCGTAGCGCGAGCAGGAGATCTCCATCCCCCGGACCAGGCCGACGCCGTGCCGCGCCGCCGCAGCGGCCGCCTCGTCCCAGCCGTGCGCGGTGTCGTGGTCGGTGAGCGCGATGACCTCGAGCCCGGCCCGCCTCGCCGAGGTGACGACGGCGGCCGGTGACTCGGTGCCGTCGCTGGCGGTCGAGTGGGTATGCAGGTCGATGCCGCTCATGTGCCGCTCCCCGTTCGGGCGCTGAGCCGGTGCTGGACGATCCGGGCCAGGGCGATCCACAGCGGGATGAGGCTCCAGATGGCGAACGCCCAGGCATAGAGGACGAAGGCCACCGGGATGGAGACGAGGAAGGTGAAGACGAGCTCGGCCGGCGTCGAGAGGTACCCCTCCTGGGCCGGCGGCGCCGCCGCCAGCATCTCCCCGCTCACGCGGGTCAGCGTAGCGACGGCGATGCGTCCAGCGCGCCGCGCGGTTTCCGGGCAGACGCGGCCCGCGAGGCAAGATCGTGGGTGATAGCTGACCCCAGAGGGTCGACGATCGACCACGATCACCGCGCGACCCGACTGGGGTGGAGCGACGTCGTTACCCGGACGCTGATTTCGCTCCGCTGGGAGGCGGCCGGGACGGTGAGACGTCGTGACGGGAGCGTTTCCCACAGCCGGATGTGGCTGGCGCTCCCACGAGACCCGGCGCACGGCTACGGAGTCGGGACCGTGGTCGATAGCTGACCCCAGAGGGTCGACGATCGACCACGATCACCGCGCGACCCGGCTTGGGTGGAGCGAAATCGGTGTCCCCACGCTGGTTTCGCTCCACAGGGAGGCGGCCGGGCGGCCACACGCCCCGGGGCCAGCCGGGCGGGCTACCCCTGAGGAACTGGGCGGCCGGGGTGGTCGCCGCCGCGGGCGTCGAGGTAGGACTGCTTCGGCACCATCACCTTGCGGCGGAAGATGCAGACCAGGGTGCCGTCCTGGTTGTACCCGCGCGTCTCGACGTGGACGATCCCGCGGTCGTCCTTGCTGGTCGACTCCCACTTCTCCAGCACCGTCGTCTCGCCGTAGATCGTGTCGCCGTGGAACGTGGGCGCCACGTGACGAAGCGACTCAATCTCGAGGTTGGCGATCGCCTTGCCCGACACGTCCGGCACCGACATCCCGATGAGCAGCGAGTACACGTAGTTGCCGACCACGACGTTGCGCCCGAACTGGGTCGAGCCCTCCGCGTAGTGGGCATCCAGGTGCAGCGGGTGGTGGTTCATGGTCAGCAGGCAGAACAGGTGGTCGTCGTACTCCGTGACCGTCTTGCCCGGCCAGTGCTGGTAGAGAGCACCGACCTCGAACTCCTCGTACGTGCGCCCGAACTGCATGCCCGCATACTGCCCGAGCCTCCGGTATGCGCGTACCTCACCGACGCGTGCCGTTGCTCACGCTCAGGAACGGGTGAGCCGGTCGCCCAGCGTGAGCGCGGTCTGGGTGGCGAGGCGGGCCGCATACGTGCCCAGCGAGACACCGGCGGCAAGCCCCATCCCGATACCGACCGCGCCGAGCAGGGTCCCGAGCCCCTGGTAGAGCCCGGAACCGTTCTCGCCGTTGACGATCTCGAACAGTCCCCGGTAGACCGCGCGGCCCGGGAGCAGCGGCACGATAGCCGCCGTCGTCACCGCGAGCGCCGAGAACCGGAACCGCTGCCGGGTCAGCTGTGTCCCGAAGCCGATCACCGACGCGGCGAACGCGGCGGCGAACGCCGCACTGGTCCCGGCGTTCGTGACGAGGAGGCTGGCCAGCCAGCCGGTCGCCCCGGCGAGCGCCGTGACGAGCGCGCTGCGGACGCTCGTGTAGCGACGAGATCGCCCAGCCGGCGGCGATGATCGCGGCCGCGACGAGCTGGACCACCGGTCCGGCGAGGATCTGCGACTCGGGCGAGATCGCGAGGACCACGCCCAGGCGATTCGCGACGCCGAGGACCACGACGATGCCGACGACGATGCCGAGGGTCAGCACGATCACCTGGAACACCCGCGCGCCGGCGGTGACGTAGAACCCCTCGATCGCGTCCTGGGCGGCACCGACGAGAGACAGCCCGGCGAGCAGGACCACGATCCCGGACGCCACCACGAGCGAGGGCAGCACGCCTTCCATCAGCGAGGTCGACTCCTGCACGAGCGCGAGGCCGATGGCGAAGACCGTCGGCACGGCGGCGCCGATCGCCTGTGCGAAGAACCCCGGAATGCCCCGCCGGCCGAGGGTTGTGAGCGTCCGGAAGATGACCGCCGCGCTGACGATGCTGGTGAGGACGACGACCCACCCGCCACCGGCGAGAAGCGACGTACCGGCGCCCATCGCGCCGGTGGCCACCGTGGTGACCCACCGGCGGTACGGGTGAGGCGCATGGATGACGGCGTCGAACCGTTCCCGGGCGTCCTGCACGGACATCGGGTCGGTGGCCACCTGGTCGACGACGTCGTGCAGGCGGGAGAGGCGGGTGAAGTCCTGGTTCCGCGCGCGGACCACGCGAGTCATGGTGAGCGGGTCGGCGTTGGGTCCGCGGTTGTACGACACCGTGAGCGCGCTGAACGTCACGTCGACGTGCACCGACCTCAGCCCGTAGGCGGCGGTGAGCCGCAGCACGCTGGCGACGACGTCCGACGCGGCCGCCCCGGTCGCCATGAGGGCGATCCCGCCGCGTACCGCCAGCTCGACGGCGGCCCGCCCGACCGCGACGTCCACGCCGTCCGGCTGGGTCCAGACGGGGATCGCGTCGGTCGGCGGCTCGGTCGCGCGCACGACCTGTTCGGTACGCCGTCGGAGTGCGGTGCCCGCGACCCGGCCTCTGCGGGACGGCCGGGAGCGCCGGGGCGGAACGGCGTCGGGCACAGACCTACCCAACCAGACGCCAGGGATCGCCCCGGATGTGAAAGCCTGACGACATGGCTGACTTCGTCGGTGCGGTCGACCAGGGCACCACGAGTACCCGGTTCATGGTGTTCGACCACGACGGCAACGAGGTCGGCCGTCACCAGCTCGAGCACGAGCAGATCCTGCCGCGAGCCGGCTGGGTCGAGCACGACCCGCTGGAGATCTGGGAGCGGACCAAGACGGTCATCGGGTCCTGCCTGACCAGCCTGCATCTGACCGCCGCTGACATCGACAGCATCGGTATCACCAACCAGCGCGAGACCACCGTCGTCTGGGACCGGAGGTCCGGCCGTCCCTACACCAACGCGATCGTCTGGCAGGACACCCGGACCGACTCGATCGTCAAGGCGCTCGACGCCGACGGCCGCGGCGACGTGATCCGCCAGCGGGCCGGTCTCGTCCCGGCCCCGTACTTCTCCGGCGGCAAGGTCCAGTGGATGCTCGACCACGTCGACGGGCTGCGCGAGGCGGCCGACCGCGGCGACGCGCTCTTCGGCACCGTCGACTCGTGGGTCGTCTGGAACCTCACCGGCGGCCCGAACGGCGGGCAGCACGTCACCGACGTCACCAACGCGAGCCGCACCATGCTGATGGATCTCGAGACCCTTCAGTGGGACGACGAGCTGCTCGGGTACTTCGGCATCCCCCGTTCGATGCTCCCCGAGATCCGGCCGTCGAGCGACCCGCGCCTCTACGGGCATACCGCGCCCAGGGGCCCGTGGAACGGCGAGATCGCGATCGGCGGCGCGCTCGGCGACCAGCACGCCGCGACCGTCGGCCAGGTCTGCTTCGCGCCCGGCGACGCCAAGAACACCTACGGCACCGGCAACTTCATGCTCCTCAACACCGGCGAGGAGCTGGTCCGGTCTCAGCATGGGCTGCTGACGACGGTCGCCTACCAGCTCGGGGACGCCAAGCCGGTGTACGCGTTGGAGGGCTCCATCGCGGTCACCGGTTCGGCGGTCCAGTGGCTGCGCGACCAGCTCGGGCTGATCCGGTCGTCCGAGGACGTCGAGACGTTCGCCCGCCAGGTCGAGGACAACGGGGGCGTCTACTTCGTGCCGGCGTTCTCCGGCCTGTTCGCGCCGTACTGGCGGTCCGACGCCCGCGGCGCGATCGTGGGGCTGTCGCGGTTCAACACGGCGGCGCACCTGGCCCGGGCGACGCTCGAGGCGATCTGCTACCAGACGCGCGACGTCGCCGACGCGATGTGCGAGGACAGTGCCGAGGCCGGCCGTCCACTGGACCTGCGCGTCCTCAAGGTCGACGGCGGCGTCACGGCGAACGACCTGTGCATGCAGATCCAGGCCGATGTCCTCGGCGTCGAGGTGAGCCGCCCGGTGGTGGCCGAGACGACTGCCCTCGGCGCCGCATACGCTGCGGGTCTGGCGACCGGGTTCTGGCATGACACCGACGAGCTCGCCGCCAACTGGCACGAGTCCCGGCGTTGGACACCGCACTGGAGCGACGACCAGCGCGAGGCCGGGTATGCGGGCTGGCGCAAGGCCGTCGAACGGACCCTCGACTGGGTGGAGATCTCGTGAACCCGCGTCCCCTGTCCCCCGCGTCGCGCGCCGCCGCGATCGACCGGCTCGCCTCCGGCGACGAGCTCGACGTCCTCGTCGTCGGCGGCGGGGTGGTCGGCACCGGCTGCGCGCTCGACGCGGTCACCCGCGGCCTGACGACCGGACTGGTCGAGGCGCGCGACTTCGCCTCGGGAACGTCGAGCCGGTCCAGCAAGCTGGTGCACGGCGGCCTGCGCTACCTCGAGATGCTCGACTTCCGGCTGGTCCACGAAGCCCTCACCGAGCGCGGACTGCTGCTGACGAGACTGGCGCCGCACCTGGTCCGCCCGGTGGCCTTCCTCTACCCCCTGACCCACCTCGGCTGGGAGCGCGGCTACGTCGAGGCCGGACTCTCGCTCTACGACAGCCTGGCGCGGACCACCGGCAACGACGGCGGGCTGCCGTGGCACAAGCACCTGAGCCGGCGGGCCACGCTGCGGATCGCCCCGGCCCTGAAGAAGTCCGAGCTGACCGGCGCCGTCCAGTACTACGACGCCAAGGTCGACGACGCGCGGCACACCATGGAGCTCGCGCGCACCGCCGCCACCTACGGCGCGCACGTCGCGTCGCGGGTCGCCGCGATCGGGTTCCTCCGCCAGGGCGAGCGGGTGACCGGGATCCGGGCGCTGGACAAGATGACCGGGCGCGAGTTCGACGTCCACGCGCGGCAGATCGTCAACGCGACCGGCGTCTGGACCGACGACACCCAGTCGATGGTCGGCGAGCGCGGCCAGTTCCACGTCCGGGCCTCCAAGGGCATCCACCTGGTCGTGCCCCGCGACCGGATCCACTCGCGTTCCGGCATCATCCTGCGCACCGAGAAGTCGGTCCTCTTCGTCATCCCCTGGGGACGGCACTGGATCATCGGGACGACGGACACGCACTGGGACCTCGACAAGGCCCACCCGGCCGCGACGTCGGCCGACATCGAGTACCTCCTCGATCACGTCAACAAGTTCCTCACCACCCGGCTGACCCAGGCCGACGTCGAGGGCGTGTATGCGGGTCTGCGGCCCCTGCTCGCCGGCGAGAGCGAGCAGACCTCCAAGCTGTCCCGCGAGCACGTTGTGGCGCACCCGACCCCGGGGCTCATCGTCGTCGCGGGCGGGAAGTACACGACCTACCGGATCATGGCCCGCGACGCCATCGACGAGGCGGCACGCACGCTCGGTGGGTCGGTGCCCGAGTCGACGACGCAGGAGATCCCGCTCGTCGGCGCCGTGGGCTACCACGCGATGTGGAACCGGCGGGCCGCGCTGGCCGAGGAGTCCGGTCTGCACGTCGAGCGGATCGAGAAGATGCTGGGGCGGCACGGCATCCTCACGACCGAGATCCTCGACCTCATCGAGGCGGACCCCTCGCTCGGTGACCCGCTGCCCGGCGGCGAGGACTACCTGCGCGCCGAGATCGCCTACGCCGCGTCGCACGAGGGCGCCCTGCACCTCGACGACGTCCTGGCCCGGCGGACCCGGTTGTCCATCGAGACCTGGGACCGCGCCGTCGGCGCCTCGCGCCCGGCCGCCGAGATCGTCGCGCCGATCCTCGGCTGGGACGCCGACACCGTCGACAACGAGGTCGAGCACTACCGCCAGCGCGTCGAGGCGGAGCGCACGTCGCAGACGATGCCCGACGACGAGGCGGCCGACCGTGCGCGCCGTCGAGCACCGGACATCAACGGCTGAGCTGGAGCGGCCGTCGTCGCGGTGCTGCTGGACCTTCTGCGGTCACCCTCTCACCTGCCTGCGCAGCACCGCCGCGGACAGATGGACGGGCACGAGTCCGCTGTTTCGCCCGTTCGAGGCCGATCTCGCCGTTCGTGCCAGTCGACCTGTCCGCACCGACCGATCCGGGTTGACGCTCACTCCTGGCTGCGCAGGACGGTCCCGGTCAGCTGGCTGCGGGAGGTCACGCCGACCTTCCGGAAGACGCTCGCCAGGTGGTACTCCACGGTCCTGGGGCTGAGGACCATCTCCGCGGCGATCTCGCGGTTCGAGAGGCCCTTGGCGACCAGCGTCGCGACGACCGACTCCTGGCCGGTCAGACCGGCCATCCCGCCCGAGTGCTGCGGGGAGACGCCACCGGCGCGCAGCTCCTGCCGGGCGAGCTCGGCGTACGACCTGGCCCCGAGGCGCTCGAACGTGGTGAGCGCCAGCGTGAGCAGGGGTTCGGCCACGGCGACGTCTCCGGTGCGTCGCCACGCGCTCCCCCAGCGCAGCCGGGCGAGTGCCGCCTCGAACGGCATCTTGGCGTCCCGGTAGCCCTTCACCGCCTGGGTGAAGCTCTCGTCGGCGGCCTCGACGCCGTCGGTCCTCGCCAGGAGCACCGCCCGGGCGAACGCCGCCTCGGCTCCCGCGGACAGGTTCTGGGCCGTCGCGGCGAGCTGGTCCAGCCGGGCCACGTGGTCGGCGGCCTCGTCGATCTCGTCGAGCGCGACCAGGGTGTCGACGACCAGGCCCCGCCACTGCGAGACACCGGGGAGGTCGGCGGTCGAGTCCGACGGGCGCGCGGCGAGAGCCCGACCCTCCCGCAGCAGGACGGCTGAGTCCGACCGCGCGTGGGCCAGCTGGACCCGCGCGGTTCTCAGGTAGATCCACGAGGCGGCGCCCCCCAGCTTGCGGCGGACCGCCGTGGTCGCCGCCGCCTCCTTGTCCCGGGCCGTGTCGAAGTCGCCCTGTCGCGCCGGCACACCGATGCTCAGCGAGAGGATGACACCCAGGGACCAGTACTCCTCGAACGCCTCCGCGAACGCCAGTGCCTGCTCGAGCGCCAACGTGGCCTCTGGCCAC
Source organism: uncultured Actinomycetota bacterium (assembly GCA_963713345.1). GTDB lineage: Bacteria > Actinomycetota > Actinomycetes > Actinomycetales > Dermatophilaceae > Lapillicoccus. The sequence continues at coordinate 209,850 of CAVQLI010000013.1, forward strand.
CGGCCGACGCGCAGCTCGAGCATCCCGAGGTTGGCCAGCGGGACACTGGCGAGGCTGAACTGGTTGTGGCGGCGGGCGGCGGCGATCGAGGTCAGGAGGACGGATCGGGCCTCGTCGGGCCGGTCCAGGTGGATCAGCGCCAGGCCCCGAATCCCCTCCTCGGCGACCTGCCACGGCCCCGTCTCGGGCGGCGCCGGGCCGAGCAGGTCGAGCACACCAGCGGGGTTGCGCTGGATGATGAGGGAGGCGGCCGCCCCGGCCCGGGCCAGTGGCCTCTCCATGTCTCCACTGAGCTCGAGTGCGCGCTGCGTCCAGCGGCCGGCCTCGTCCGGCTGGGCGCCGATGAGGGCGAGCTGGCTGAGGACGATCGCTGCTCCGGCCTGAGCGTGGCGGTCCTCGGACTCGCTCGCGGAGCGGGCCAGGACGGCCGCCTCCGCCGCGTCGCCCCGTAGCCACGCGATGCTCGCGAGCAGGAAGTCCCGGTACCCGCCCTGTGGCGTCTGAGGGTCGGCGAGGGTCCGGGTGGCGGAGTACTGGAAGCCTCCGGCGAGGGCGGCGTGCGCCGTCTCCAGGAGCAGCGGCCCGCGTTCCGGCGGGTTCGGCGTGAGGGCGGCGGCGTCGCCGATCCACCGGGAGGCGTCGAGGAACTGACCCTCCGCGGCCCGCGCCCGCCCGTAGGCGAGGACGCGCCCCGCCAGCTCCCCGTCGGGGCCCGGCGCGCAGGCGACCTCGTGACGCAGGGCCTCCGCCGTGGAGGTGGAGCTGCGGACCGCCGCGCGGTGGAGGGACACGCGTTGGCCGAACGTCAGTGACTCGACGATGGTCGAGGCGATGGCCGGGTGGGCGAAGGCCACCGACAGGTCCGGCGGCGATCCGACGCTCACCACCAGAGCCGAGTCGATCGCGGCGTCCACCGCGGCCCAGACGTCGGCGACACCGGCCAACGACGCCACCCGGGAGACCGGCTGCGGACCGTCGAGGATGGCCAGCGCCTGCACGAAGGACACGGCGTTGAGCGGACACCGGTTCAGCTGCCGCCGGACGCTGAGCGCGAGGCTCGGCGCGACCGGCACCAGCGACGCGGTCGCGCGCAGGTCCTCGGCGGCGATGTCGTGGACGGCCGACCGGATCCAGAGCGGGTTGCCGTTGGTGACGTCATGGAGGTGCTGGAGCTGGAGCGGATCCAGCCGCACCCCCTTGAGACCGAGGACCAGCTCGCCGGTCTCCTCCAGGGTGAGCCCCTGCAGATGGATCTCGGTGCCGGTCGGGTCGCGCGCGAGGCGGGTCAGCCCGGTGGCCTCGACGGGCGCCGCCCGGGCGGCGGTGACGACGAGGAGGCGGTCGCGGCGCAGCCGGCGGGCGGCGAACGCCAGCGCGGACAACGAGGCGTCGTCGGCCCACTGGATGTCGTCGACGACGACGACCCCCGTGTGGCTGTCGGCCTGACACTCGCTGAACGCCTGGAGCAGGGCGCCGCCGGCCATGAGGACGTTGTGGAGGCCGTCCGCCTCCTTGCTCGGGACGTCCTGGTCGGCCAGGAGCTGGACCACCGTGGCGAAGTCCAGCGCCTTCTCCTCGGGGTCGGCCCGGGACAGCAGCACGCGCACCGATCGTTGACGGCCGACCCAGTGCTGGATGAGCCGCGACTTCCCGATCCCGGCGTCCCCGGTGATGAGCGCCACCTGGGGCTGCCCCGCAGAGGCCCTACCCAGCACCGCGTCGAGGGCTTCGAGCTGGGTCTGACGTCCGTGGAAGCTCGGGGCGGCTTGCACCTTCTGATGATGGCACCGCGGAACCCCCGAAACCCCGGTAGTTCTACGGAAGCCCTGCGGATGGCTGTCCGCCTACGCTCGCGGGCACGCTGCGATCCCTCAACCGGTCACCGGGAGGCCCACGTGGACGACGACGCCGGCACCGAGCCCCTCGAGCCGCCGATGCTGTTCGACGCCCAGCCCGGCCCCCGCGCGCAGCTGGCGGCGATCGTCGAGGTGCTGTCGGTCCTCGCGGGCTCCGCGTCCTCCCAGGAGGAGGTCTTCGACACCGTCCTCAACAACGCGCGGAGACTCTGCGGCGCCGACGTCGCGCAGATCCACCTGCTGGTCGACGGAGCGCTCCGGCTCGGTCGGGCGGTGGGGATCAACCAGGAGTACGTGACCTTCTCGGAGTCGCATCCGACGGCGGTGGACCGCGAGTCGCTCGTCGGGCGGGTGACGGTGGACCGGACGACGCAGCAGATCACGGACGTCCTGGCCGACCCGTCCTACCGCCTCCGCGAGAACCAGCGCCTCGCCGGGTTCCGCACGATCATGGGTGCGCCCATGCTCATCGGCGACGACGCCGTCGGCGTGCTGTCCGTGTGGCGGACCGAGGTGGAACCCTTCGACGCGCGGATCGCCTTGGTACTGGGGACGTTCGCGAACCAAGCCGCCCTCGCGGTCCGTAACGTCCAGCAGACCACGGCGCTCTCCCGCAAGGTCGACCAGCTCGAGGCGCTCTCCGCGGTCGGCAAGGTCGTCGGCTCGTCCCTCGACGTCGAGCAGGTCCTCTCCACGATCGTCAGCCACGCGGTGGAGCTGTCCGAGACCGACGGTGGCTCCCTGATGGAGTACGACCAGACGACCCGGCTGTTCCGGGTGCGAGCGGCATACGGGACGAGCGAGGCGATCCTCGACCAGCTCCGGCGCGCGCGGATCCACGCCGACGAGACCTGGGTCGGCCAGTGCGCCTACGCGACGTCGTCGTTCCAGATCGAGGACCTCACCACGGTCGACCGCGATGCGCACCTCGAGATCCTCCACGCCGACGGGTGGCGCTCGCTGGTCGCCGTGCCGCTGCGCAGCGCCGACCGGGTGGTGGGGGCGTTCGTCGTGCGGCGCCGGCAGCCGGGCGTCTTCGACGACGAGGTATGCGACCTGCTCTCGGCCTTCGCCAGCCAGTCCGCCGTCGCCCTGACCAATGCCCGGCTCTACCAGGAGCTGGCCCGCCAGAGTCTCGAGCTGACCGTCGCCAGCCAGCACAAGTCGGAGTTCCTCGCGAGCATGTCGCACGAGCTGCGCACGCCGCTGAACGCCGTGATCGGGTTCTCCGAGGTCCTGCTGGAGCGGATGTTCGGCGACCTCAACGAACGGCAGGAGGACTACCTCCGCGACATCCGCGACGCCGGCCGGCACCTCCTGGCCCTGCTCAACGACGTGCTCGACCTGTCCAAGGTCGAGGCCGGCCAGATGGAGCTCGAGCTGACGACGTTCGACGCCGCCGCGGCCTTCCACTACGCGCTGTCGCTGGTGCGCGAGCGCGCGGCACAGCACCGGATCGGCCTCGCCCTCGACCTCTCAGAAGACCTCGAGGTCGTCCGCGCCGACGAGCTCCGGTTCCGGCAGGTGCTGCTCAACCTGCTCAGCAACGCGGTCAAGTTCACCGACGACGGCGGCTCGGTGGCCGTCTCGGCGTGGCTCGAGGGCAGCGACCTCTTCGTGACGGTCACCGACACCGGCGTGGGCATCCCCCATGTCGACCAGGAGCGGATCTTCGACTCGTTCCAGCAGGGCGGCCGGTTCGTGGCCAGCACGGAGGGCACCGGTCTCGGCCTCACGGTCACCAAGCGGATCGTGCAGCTGCACGGCGGCCGGATCTGGGTCACCAGCGCACCCGGCGTGGGCAGCTCGTTCGGGTTCAGCATCCCCGGACAGGCGGCCGGCGGCACCCGCGACGCGGTCGCCCCCGCCGATGCCGCCCTCGGCGACCCACGCCCCACCGTGGTCGTCGTCGAGGACGACGAGCGGTCCGGCGAGCTCGTGGCGCTGCACCTCACGGCGGCCGGGCTCCGGCCGGTCGTGATCCGGGACGGTCGCGAGGGTCTCGCGGCGGTGCGGTCACTGCGGCCGGTGGCCGTCATCCTCGACATCAAGCTGCCCGGCATGAGCGGCTGGGAGATCCTCCACGCCGTCAAGTCCGACCCGGACATCGCCGGGACGCCCGTCGTCGTCGTCTCGGTGCTGCCGGAGCGCGGCAAGGGCTTCGCCCTCGGCGCCGCCGACTACCTCGTCAAGCCGGTGGACAAGGAGGAGCTCATCCTCTCCGTCCGGCGCGTCGTCGCGGCCGCGACCAGCCTGGCCGGCGGCCGGACCATCGTCGTCGTCGACGACGACCCCATGGCCCTCGAGCTCGTCCGGGTCACCCTGGAACCGCAGGGTTGGTCGGTCGAGGTCTGCGAGCGTGGCGCCGACGCGATCGAGCTCGTCGCGTCCACCCGACCGTCGGTCGTCCTCGTCGACCTGCTCATGCCCGAGACCGACGGTTTCGCCGTCATCGAGAGCCTCGCCAGTCGCCCCGAGACCGCCGACATCCCGGTCGTCGTCCTCACGGCGAAGTCGCTCGAGGCCGGCGACCGCGAACGGCTCGACGGCCGGATCGCCTTCGTGGCCTCGAAGTCGGCGCTCGACCTCGACGTCCTTGCGCAGCGCCTGGTCCGGGTCTCCCGGCCCGCCGCGTCGGGCGCACCATGAGCACCGAGCGGGTCCTGGTGGTCGAGGACAACGACAAGAACCTCAAGCTGACCCGCGACATCCTCGAGTACGCCGGCTTCACCGTCGCGGTGGCGACGACCGGTGAGGACGCGGTCGCCCAGGCCGAGGTGACCGTCCCGGACATCATCCTCATGGATCTCCAGCTGCCCGGCATCGACGGCCACGAGGCGCTGGCCCGGCTGCGGGCCAACCCCGACACGCGCCAGGTCCCGGTGGTCGCCCTCACCGCATCGGCCATGCCGATGGACCGGGAGCGCGCGCTGTCGGCGGGTTTCGACGGGTTCCTCGAGAAGCCGATCAACGTGCGCACGTTCCCCGACCAGGTCCGCGCCCACCTCCGGAACCGGGCGATGACCACCGAGCCGACGGGAGCCGTCATCCTCGTGATCGACGACCTTCCCGCCAACCGCCGGCTGATGCAGGCGATCCTCACGCCCCACGGCTACGAGGTGGTCGAGGCCGAGTCCGGCGAGCAGGGGCTCGAGCGGCTCGCCGAGGGCCGCACCGACCTCGTCCTGGTCGACCTGCTCATGCCCGGCCTCGACGGGCACGAGACCTGCCGCCGGATCCGCGCCAACCCCGACACGGCATACCTGCCCGTCGTCATGGTCACCGCGAGCGGCCCGGCCGAGAAGATCCGGGCCATCGACGCCGGGGCGGACGACTTCATCAACAAGCCCCTGGACCAGGGGGAGCTGCTCGGCCGGGTCCGCTCCCTGCTGCGGGTCAAGCGCTACCACGACACCGTCGTCGCGCAGGCCGCCGAGCTCGCGTCGTGGAACCTCGAGCTCGAGGCGCGCGTGGCGGCGCAGGTGGAGCGGCTGGAACGGTACGGCGCGCTCCGGAGGTTCTTCTCCCCGCAGATCACCCGGCTCCTGCTCGACCAGGGCGACGACTCGTTCCTCACCAGCCACCGACGCGAGATCACCGCCGTCTTCTGCGACCTGCGAGGGTTCACCGCGTTCGCCGAGACCTCCGACCCGGAGGAGGTCATGGCGGTGCTCGCCGCATACCACCACGCCCTCGGCGACCTCGTCTTCGAGTACGAGGGAACCCTGGAGCACTTCGCCGGTGACGGCCTCCTGGTGTTCTTCAACGACCCGGTGCCCATCCCGGACGCGCCCGCCCGCGCCGTGCGGATGGCCGTGCGGATGCGGGAGGCGGTCAGCTGCGCTGGCCCAGGGCTGGCAGCGGCTCGGCTACGAGCTCGGGTTCGGTGTCGGGATCTCGCGCGGGTTCGCGACCTTGGGGCGCATCGGGTTCGAGGGGCGCTATGACTACGGCGCCATCGGCACCGTCACCAACCTCGCCGCGCGGCTCTCCGCGCAGGCGAACGCCGGGCAGATCCTCGTCAGCCAGCGCGTGATGGCCGGTGCCGGGGACGTTGCAGTGGCCCGCGAGGTCGGGCCGATAGAGCTTCGAGGGTTCTCCAAACCGATGGTCGCCTACGAGATCGTGGGCCTGAGTGACGAGGTACGCACGTGACCACTTCCCTGCTGTCCCCCACCTCCCCGGCACGGCTCGACGACCTCTCCGAGGACGAGCGCAACGAGGCCTTCGACCGCCTCCAAGAAGGACTCCCCGCCGTGTGGCGGGCGATGCGGGCCAACGACCCTCGGGAGTCGGTCGTCGTCGTCCCGTCGATGTCGATCGAACGGATGGTGCCCGGTTCCGGTGCGTCCAACCGCGCTCTGGAGGAGCGCTATCTGTTCATGCTGCTGCTGCTCCGACAGCCCCGTCTCAAGCTCGTCTACGTGACGTCGATGCCCGTCGACCCGGCGGTCATCGAGTACTACCTGTCCCTGCTCCCGGGGGTGATCCCCAGCCACGCCAGGGCCCGGCTGTCGCTGGTCTCGGTGGGCGACTCCTCGGCGACCCCGCTGACCGAGAAGCTGCTGGCCCGGCCGCGGATGGTCAGCCAGCTCCGTTCCCTCATTCCCGACCCGGCCTTCTCGCACCTGCTGCCCTACAACACGACCAGGCTCGAACGGGACCTCGCCCTGCTGCTCGGCATACCCATGTACGGCCCCGACCCCCGCCACGTGCCCCTCGGCACGAAGACCGGCTCCCGTGAGGCCTTTGCCGCGGCAGGGATCTCGCACCCCATGGGGGTCAACGACGTCCGGACCGTCGACGACGTCGTGACCGCCCTCGCCCGACTGCGGTCCGCGCGTCCCAGAGCGACCGCCGCCATGGTCAAGCTCAACGAGGGCGTGTCCGGGGCCGGCAACGCCGAGGTCGACCTCGTGGGCCTGCCCGCCAGCGGCGACGCCTCGGAGCGCGCCGCCCTGCGCGACCGCGTGATGACCATGACCCTCGAGAGCCAGAAGGCGGACCTCCCGATGTTCCTCGACCGGCTGACCACCAGGGCCGGCATCGTCGAGGAGCGGGTCACCGGCGAGGATCTGCGCAGCCCGAGCGTCCAGCTGCGGGTGACCCCGCTCGGCGTCGTCGAGCTGCTCTCGACCCACGACCAGATCCTCGGCGGGGCGACGGGGCAGTCGTACCTCGGGTGTCGCTTCCCCGCCGACACCGCGTACGCCGGCCTCATCTCCTCGGAGGCGAAGAAGGTGGGCGAGGTCCTCGCGAGCAAGGGCGTCCTCGGCCGGTTCGCCATCGACTTCGTGGTCAGCCGGACCAACGGTCAGTGGAACTCGGACGCGATCGAGATCAACCTGCGCCGCGGCGGCACCACGCACCCGTTCCTCACCCTGCAGTTCCTCACGGACGGGCGGTACGACGCGGAGAGCAGCCGGTTCCTGACCCCCACTGGCGACGAGCGTCACCTCGTGGCCACCGATCACTTCGAGGACCCGTCCCTGACGGGGCTGCGCATCGCCGACCTGTTCGACCTCGTCGCCGTCTCCGGGATCCACTACGACCAGGCCCGGGAGCGCGGGATCGTCTTCCACATGATGAGTGCCATCACCGAGCTCGGCCGGGTCGGGATCACGGCGGTCGGTGCCACCGCCGACGAGGCCGAGGAACGGTACGCGGACGCCGAGACGCGGCTGCGGGACGAGGCTCGGGTGTCCCAGGAGCCGCACACGATCTGGTAGCGCGGGTGCCGGCCGGACCCCCAGCGGTCCGGCCGGCCCCGGCCGGGACCACGCCCCGTGGTCCCGGTGATGCCGGGACGCCCCATGGACCCGGCACCGGCTTGTGGGTGCGCCTACCCCCGGTGGGTCATGGCGCGATCAGCTGCGAGTGCAGGAGCGCCTCGACGACGGCCGCCGGCCACGCCAGCGGCTCGCTGACTGCGCGTCGCGACGCGCCTCCGCAGCTGCACTCCCAGACCCACGTCCCCTTGCCGACCTTGCGGATCTGCGGGTGATGGTGGGACATGTCCCGGTGACTGCGACGAAGTGGAGCCATGACCGACCTCCGATCTGGTGGTACCGGGTGTTTCCGGCTGCCTCAACGGTCGCGGCTGCGGGCCTCCTGGTCTGTGCCCGCGGCGACACAGCGGACGTCTCGCTCGCGACATCGACGGCCCGGCCGTCGTTGCCCCCGGCATGCGCGGCGTGGTGCACTGCCCCTATGGAGTGGCGGCTGCTCGCCTCGTTGGACCCGTCGGAGCAGCGCCTCGTGCTGGGCCGGACACACCGTCATCGCTACGCCAAGGGCGAGACGCTCTTCCACGAGGGCGACCTGGCCGAGACCATCCACCTCATCCAGGAGGGACGGGTCGTCTCCCGCCGGACCACGCCCCAGGGCGACGTGGTGACCTACGCGGTGCTAGGCCCGGGCGAGGCGTTCGGCGAGATGGCGATGCTCGCCGACGACCACCGTCGGTCGTCGACCATCGTCGCCATCGAGCCGGTCGTCACGCTCACCCTCCGGTTCGACGAGTTCCGGCAGCTGTGCGAGGAGTACTCCGGAGTTCAGGGCCTGCTGGTGCGGATGCTCGCGCAGCGGGTCGACCGCCTGTCGACGCACCTCATCGACGCCCTCTACCTGCCCGCGGACCGTCGGGTCCTGCGCACCCTGGTCGACCTCTGCGGCCAGTACTCGGACCGCGCCCGGTCGGGTGAGGTGACGCTGCCGCTCACGCAGGTCGACGTGGCCGAGCTGTCGGGCGCGTCACGGCCGACCACGAACCGGTACCTGCGGCGGCTCGAGGAGGAGGGTCTGGTCCGGCTGAACCGCGGCCACGTCACCGTGCTCGACGTCGAGGCGCTCCGGGCGGTCAGCGCGCGGTGAGGCTCGACTCCTTGTGTGCCGCTGTGGCGCCGGTCTTGTCGGACTGCACGATCCAGTAGGGCTCGTCGTCGCTGGCGTTGAACGTCTGTCCCTCGAAGGTGAACTCGGAGGTGCGCTTCTCCACGGTCTGGCCGTGGGTCGGACCCTGCGAGGTGTTCCAGGAGACCTTGCTGCCCTTGCTGATCGTCACCTCCCGACGGTATGCGAGGGAGTTCCGAGGCGCCTCCCGGGAGGTTCCCAGGTCGGATGAGGCAACCTTTGCCCGCACCGCGCGTCCTCAAGGGTGTGACCAGCGCACCGCTCGACCGCAGGCCGGGCCGCGTGGTGTCCGTCGAGAGGGGGGTGAGCGTGGCCGAGGCCTCGGTGGACCTCGTCGGCCTGTATTCCGCGCACCGGCTGGGCCTCGTCCGGCTGGCCTACCTCCTGGTGGACGACCTGACCCTGGCCGAGGACCTGGTCCAGGACGCGTTCCTCGGTCTGTACCGACGCCGTGGCGCGCTCCTCGACCCGGTGGCGGCGCTGGGATACCTGCGGACCTCGGTCGTCAACGGGAGCCGCAGCGCGCTGCGCCGCCGCCGCACCGTTCGCACCTATGTCGACCGGCTCCGACCCGTTCCCGAGGTTGCCGAGCCGGCCGATCGGCAGCTGATGCGCGCGGCCGTCAACGACGAGGTGCTCAGCGCTCTGCGGATGCTGCCGCCACGGCAGCGGGAGGTCCTCGTCCTGCGGTACTGGTCCGACCTCGGCGAGCGCCAGATCGCGACGACCCTCGGCATCAGCGAGGGCAGCGTCAAGTCGGCGGCCAGCCGTGGGCTGGACCGCCTGGAACGGCTGCTGGTCCGGCTCGACGACGGCGGCGCCGGCGCCTCCGGATCACCCGACGACCACCCCTTCCCGGGAGCGAACCGATGACCCGCGACCTCGAGTCCCGCCTCCGAGCGGCCCTGCACGACCACGCCGACGGGGTGACCCCGGCCCGGCTGACGCGGACGCTGGACGAGGCTGTGCGCGACGACCCCCACACCGGTGCCCGCGGCCGGCGCCCCGGACAGTCCTGGCTGGTCGCCGCTGCCGCGGCGGTCGTCGTGGCCGCCGGTGCGTCCGGGATCGTGCTGGCGACGCGGCAGAGCAGCCCGTCGCCGCAGCCGGTCGCGACGGTCACCGTCACTCCTCCCGCACCGACGTCTCCGCCCGCTCCCGCACCGACGCCCGCACCGTCGGTCACCACCAGCGCGGCCCCGGGCGCTGCCGCCCCTCACGAGGAGCCCCGTGGCGCCATCCCCTGGGCGCAGGTCGGCCCGGGCTGGAGCGCGGCCAGCTGGGCGACCTCCTCCCAAGCCCCGTCGGCGACCCTCTACCTGGTCAGCCCGTCCGGGACGCGGTACCCCATCGGCGCCATCCCTCAGACCGGGGTGTACGACATCACGTCCGACGGTCGCCGCATCCTCACCGGCTCGAACGACCCGAACGCCGTTCTGGAATGGGACGTCGCCGCCGGGACGTCGCGCTCGATCCCGCTCGGCCAGCAGGGCGCGACCTACACGAAGCCGGACGGCAAGGCCCTGCTCACGACCGACCTGGTCGGTACCGGCACGCGGACGGAGCGCCGGGGGCTCGACGGTTCGGTCCAGCTCACGTTCCCCGCCGAGACCGGGATGGCCCGGATGACGCCGGACGGGCTCGACCTCGTGGCCGGCACCACCTCCGGGCTCGCTGTCTACGGCAACGCCACGGGGACCCTGATCCGTACCCTCCCGGCCCCGTCCGGCTACGGGTCCTGCCAGGTGGTCTCGTGGTGGCCGGACGGGCGTGCGCTGACCCGCTGCGCGCTCGGGGGGAACGGTGTCGCGAACCTCTGGCTCTACCCGCTCGACGGCAGCCCCGCCACGGCGCTCACGGCCACGACGGCCGCCTCGGCGACACCGTTCGGCTACCAGGACGCCTGGCCGGTCAGCACGGGAACGCTCGTCCAGGAGGGTGTCGGCTGCGGCGTCGGACCGCTGGCCATGCTGACCTCGCCGGGGACGTCACAACGGATCGCCTTCACCCTCCCCGGTTTCTCCGCGTCCGCGCACCCCGTCCCCGACCCCGTGGCGGTGGTGGGCGACGTCGCATACCTCCTCGTCTCGACGGCGGAGTGCGGCGGCGCCCAGATGCGCTCCTTGGTGGCGTACGACGTCGTCACCGGCCGGTCCGGGGTGCTCATCGGACCCGGGGCGAACGGGGGCACCGCCGGTCCGGTGGCCGTCATCGATCCGAGTCACTGACCGGATCCGAATGCGACGATGAACACCTGAACGCGCGGCCCCGGCCGCGCCACCCGTGGCGGGAGGTCTGCCGTGCGAGCGAGGTCCGCCCTACCGACCGACCTCGACGGCCTGTACGCGGCGCAGCGGCTCTCGATGGTCCGGCTCGCCTTCCTGTTGCTGGGGGACCGGTCCGTCGCGGAGTCGGTGGTCCAACGCGCCTTCGTCGTCCTGGTCCGCCGCCACGACCGCCGCCGCGACCCGGGCGTGGTGGTCGCGGACCTTCGCGCGCACGTCGTCGCCGAGTGCCGCGCGGTCCGGCGCGGGCGGCTACCCGTCGAGCAGCTTCCCGGTGCGGTGAGGGACACCGTCGGCGACGTTCTCGCCCTACCCCAGCGGCAGCGCGAGGTGGTCGTCCTCGAGGTCTGGGCGCGACTCAGCCGGTCGCAGGTGGCGGCGTCGCTCCGGATGAGCGAGCGAGCGGTCGAGTCGACGTGGCAGTCGGCACTCATCGCCCTGCAACGGCCCGAGGAGCCCGCCGACGGGACCGAGACCACCGATCGGCTCGCGGAGGCGCTGGAGCGCCGGGCGGACGCGATCGGCGCCGACGACCTGCGGCACCGGTTCGGTGAGGTCCTCGACGCGGACACGCGCCGGACCGCTCGGCATCGGCGCTGGTGGCTGCTCGCCGTCGGCGCGCTGGTCGTCGTCGCCCTCGGCGTCGCCGTGGCCGTCGGGGTCCAGCGCTACAGCGGTCCCACCCCCGTGCCCACGCCCTCGCCCGCGCCGCCCACGGCGACCGCCAGCCCGACCGCGCTCTCGTCCCCCGCCCTCGCGCCCGGAGAACGCACCCGTGGGTCGATCCCCTGGTCCGAGGTCGGCCCTGGATGGGCCGTCGTCGCGACGGCGACGCCGCCGACCGCGGTCACGACGACACTGCTGCTGGTGAGCCCGGACGGGACCCGCTACGCCCTGGGCAGCGCGCCCGACAGCATCGTCATCCAGGACGTCAGTGCCGACCGACGGCACATCATGGTCGCGGTCGGGCCGGTCGCCCAGGAGTGGGACCTCCAGGCCGGGACCGCTCGGGAGGTCCCGACCCCCTACGGGTGGAAGTCGCTGCTCTACGCGGGGCCGGACCCGAGCTACGGCTACCTGGTCCTGTGGACCGACTCGACCTCGTCGGTACGCCTCGAACGGTGGACGTCGGACGGCACCCCGCGCACCGAGTACGACACGGCGCTCTCGAGCACCTCCGGTGGGCCGCGCCACCCGGGCGTCCTGGTCAGCGGCGACGGGTCGACCGCCCTGCTCTCGTCGCGCGACGGCCCCCTGTTGCTGCTGGACCTCGCCACCGACACGGTGGCCGGTCCCGGGCCGTTCACCCAACCCCCGTCGTGCGAGCCCCTGGCCCGCTGGTCGCCGACCGAGGTGGTCGTCGGCTGCGGCTCGTCGGTGCAGGTCAACACCTACGACGACCTCGTCGGTCGGCCCCTCCTCGTGACGCCCGTGGGGGCGACACCCACCCGCGCGGCGGTGGTCTGGGCGGCCGGCGGCTCCCCCGTGGTGCAGATGGACAACCTCTGCTCCGGGTCCCTGGCGACGCTCTCGACCGACGGTCACATCACGCCGATCACGTTGCCGAAGACCGCGACCGGCCTGGTCCCCAACGTGGCCGTCGGAGGCACGCTCTACCTCGGCGGCAGCCGCTGCGCGAGCGACGGCAGCCGACTCGTCGCCTACGACCTCGCTTCCGGCCGGGTCACCGAGCTGGCCGGACCAGGCGCCGGTGGCCGAACGGTCCGTCAGGCCTTCGTTCTCACCACGCCCTCGTAGACCGGGGTCCCCGCGAAGTATCGGAGCGAAGCGTGGGGTCCTCGCGACGCATCGAGGCGAAGCCGAGATCGTCGTGGGGAGAACTTCGTGGGGTGGGTAAGTGCGACGATGGCCCGGTGAGCGAGGAGCAGAAGAAGAGCGAGAACCGCAGCAACCCCACGACGGACGAGTTCCGGGCGTTCGTGAAGTCCGGCTGGGCGCCGCGGCCCACCGGAAGCCCCGAACGCGCCGAGGTCGCGCCGTATGCGGCCACTCGGCGCGACGCGGTCAGCGCCCAGTTCCCGGGAGACCGGCTGGTGATCCCGGCCGGCGGCTTCAAGGTCCGCAGCAACGACACCGACTACGTGTTCCGGCCGCACTCGGCGTTCGCCCACCTCACGGGGTTCGGCAGCGACCAGGAGCCGGACGCCGTGCTGGTGCTGGAACCGCTCCCCGACGGCGGCCACGACGCGGTGCTCTACTTCAAGCCCTGGGGTGGGCGGGACTCCGACGAGTTCTTCGGCGACACCCGGTACGGCGAGTTCTGGGTCGGCAGCCGGCCGACGCTGGAGGACATCGAGGCGGAGTACGGGCTGACCGCACGCAGCATCGACGAGTTCGCGGACGCCGTGGCCAAGGACGCCGGCGAGGTGACCGTGCGGGTGGTGCGCGACGCCGACCGCGACGTGACGGAGCAGGTCGAGCAGGCCCGCACCGCCTCGTCGGAGGACGCCGCGGACGCCGCAGCGGTCCAGAGCGCCGTGGAGGCCGACGACGAGCTGTCCCGGTTCCTCTCCACGCTGCGACTGGTCAAGGACGAGTGGGAGATCGAGCAGATGCGGCTCGCCGTCGCCGCGACCCAGGAGGGGTTCGAGGCGGTCATCGCGCAGCTGCGCGACGCGGTCGTCAAGGGCCGCGGGGAGCGGTGGGTCGAGGGCGTCTTCGGCCTCCACGCCCGCCACCAGGGCAACGGCGTCGGGTACGACTCGATCTGCGCCAGCGGGGACCACGCCACCACGCTGCACTGGATCAAGAACACCGGGGACCTCGAGGACGGCGAGGTGCTGCTCCTCGACGCGGGGGTCGAGGTCGACTCGCTGTTCACCGCCGACATCACCCGCACCCTGCCGGTCGACGGGACGTTCACCGAGGCCCAGCGCAAGATCTACGACGCGGTGTACGCGGCGCAGCAGGCGGCCATGGAGGCGATCAAGCCGGGGGTCAAGTTCAGCGAGATCCACGACACCGCCATCCGGGTGATCGCCGAGTACCTCCACGAGTGGGGGCTGCTGCCCGAGGGGGTCAGCGTCGAGGACACCCTCGACAAGGAGCACGGCCAGTACCACCGCCGCTGGATGATCCACGGCACCAGTCACCACCTCGGCATCGACGTCCACGACTGCGCGCAGGCCAGGCGGGCCGACTACAAGGAGGCCGAGCTACGCGCGGGCATGGTCCTCACGGTGGAGCCCGGGCTCTACTTCAAGGCCGACGACGAGCTGGTGCCGGCCGAGTTCCGTGGCATCGGGGTGCGGATCGAGGACGACATCCTCGTCACGGAGGACGGCTACGAGAACCTGTCCTCGGCGATGCCCCGGACCGCCGACGACGTCGAGGCCTGGATCGCCCGCATCACGTCCCGCTGACCTTCCCGCTTCCAACCCGACGTACGACGGAGTTTCGGGGCCCGACTGACCCGCGAAACTGGGTACTGCTGCCGGTTGGAAGCGGGAAACGCGGGGGTCAGAGCTGGCTGGTGGGCGGCTGACCGCCGGGCGCGTCCGTCGCATACCCGCCGGTCGGCACGTACCCGTGGCTCGCGCCGCCGGGCCCGGAGCCGCCGATGATGTCGCGCGCCTGCTGGGCGAACTTGTGCTCGACGAGCACCTCGTACTTGCTCGGCACGATGAGGCTGACCGAGCTGAAGTCGCGCTGACCGCCGGTCAACGCATACGTGCCCGCCGCCCACGCCAACCCGAACAGGGCGCCGAACAGGACCGTCGAGAGCACGATCTGGACCACGCTGCCGCCCTGCGGCGCGAACAGCGCGAAGATCAGGCCGACGAACAACCCGAGCCAGACGCCCGAGAGGGCGCCGCCGAGCAGCACCCGTCCCCAGGTGAGCCGCCCGGTGATGCGCTCCAGCTGCTTCAGGTCGGTGCCGACGATGAGGCAGTTCTGGACCGGGAACTCCTTGTCGGACAGCGTGTCGACGAGCTTCTGGGCCTCCTCGTACTTCTCGAACGTCCCGAGCGACATCGGGTACTCGAGGTTGAGTCGGGCGCGGACCTGGCTCAAGCCCTTGGGCTGCGTGCTCATGACCCGATTATCGCAAACCGCCGGCGAGGGGTCGGGACGTGGTCATCCCCGCGCGGCGTACTCCTCCAGGAGCCGCCGTCCGATGATCATCCGCTGGATGTCGGCGGTGCCCTCGCCGATGAGCAGCATGGGCGCCTCGCGGTAGAGCCGCTCGATCTCGTACTCCTTCGAGTACCCGTACCCGCCGTGGATCCGGAACGAGTCCTCGACGACCTGGGCGCAGTACTCGGAGGCGAGGTACTTGGCCATGCCGGCCTCGAGGTCGTTGCGCTCGCCGGCGTCCTTGAGCCGGGCCGCCTTGACCATCATCTGGTGCGCGGCCTCGGCCTTGGTGCCCATCTCCGCCAGGCGGAACAGCACGGCCTGGTGCTCGGCGATCTTCTTGCCGAACGTCTCGCGCTGCTGGGCGTAGGCGATGCCGAGCTCGAAGGCGCGGCGGGCGACCCCGCACGCCCGGGCCGCGACGTTGACGCGGCCCACCTCGACGCCGTCCATCATCTGGTAGAAACCGCGGCCGGGTTCGCCGCCGAGGATCTGGGCGGTCGAGGTCGCGTACCCGTCGAGGATGAGCTCGGTGGTGTCGACGCCCTTGTAGCCCATCTTCTCGATCTTGCCGGGGATGGTCAGGCCGGGCGCGACCTCGCCGAAGCCCGGCTCCTTGTCGACGAGGAACGTCGTCATGTTCTTGTAGACGCTGCTCGCGCCGGTGTCGGTCTTGACGAGGACGGCAACGAGGTTCGACGAGCCGCCGTTGGTGAGCCACATCTTCTGGCCGGTGATCGACCACTGGTCGCCCTGAGTGGGAACGGCCTTGGTGCGAATGGCGGCGACGTCGCTGCCGCAGCCGGGTTCGCTCATCGAGAACGCGCCACGAACCTCGCCGGTGGCCATCCGGGGCAGGTACCGCTGCTTCTGCTCCTCGGTGCCGTGCTGGAGGAGCAGGTACGCGACGATGAAGTGCGTGTTGATGATGCCGCTGATCGACATCCAGCCGCGGCTGAGCTCCTCGACGGTGAGGGCGTAGGTCAGCAGCGACTCGCCGAGGCCGCCGTACTCCTCGGGGATCATCAGCCCGAAGATCCCCATCTCCTGCATCTGCTCGACGATCTTGGTCGGGTACTCGTCGGCGTGCTCGAGGGCCATGGCCACGGGGATGATCTGCTCGTCGACGAACTCGCGGACCAGGCCCAGCAGCTCCTGCTGCTCGTCGCTGAGCCCCTCGGTCTGCTGCAACCGCGCCATGACACGCGAGTATGCGCGAGGGCGCCTCGCGCGGCGACCCAAACGTGACGCGCGCCTCTCCCCGCCTCTCCCCCGGTTCGTGCCCTGACCCGGTTGGAGGTATATCCGAGCGCTCTAGCGCTCTCACACCTCTCCACCCAGGCCTCGTGACCGCGCCCCCGACCACCTCGCGGCAGCCACGGCCTCGTTGGGCAGAATGAGTCAGGCGTAGATCGGTCCCACTGCTGGGTAGGCGCCCGTCAGCAGGCCCCGGATCGCCGACAGCGAGGGCGTCGGCGACGTCGCCGACGACTGGAACCCGTTGTCGAGACGCATCGGCTTCCCCCACGCCAGCAGGCTCTCGATGGTGGGGGATGCCGCGTTGCCGGACAGCCGGCCGAACCAGTCCTCCCGCGCATACGTGATGTCCCCGCCGATCGAGACCAGCTCGACCCACGACGGGTCCGCGAGGCAGACGCTCTCGTACGGGTCGGTGTGGTGCCGCTCCAGCACGAGCAGGTCGGCCGGCCGCCCGACCGCGACCGATCCCAGATGCTCAGATAGCCCAGCCACGCCGGCCGCCACCGACGTGACCATCGCGACGAGGTCGGCGGCCGAGATCGGGTGCCCTTCCAGCGCCAGCTGGCGCCGGGCCACCTTCATCTCCCCCAGCAGGCTGGTCGACCCGGACGGCAGCCAGTCGGCCCCGAGCGCCACGGGCATACCCGCTGCCCGAGCCGCTCCCGCCAGCGTCGTGGAGCCGTAGAGCCGCAGGTTCGACTGCGGCGACCACACCAGCCGGCACCCGGCGTCGGCCAGCGTGTGCAGGTCCGCCTCCGACAGCGCCGAACCGTGGATCACGTTGGTCGCCGGCGTCGCCGCCCCCGACGCCAGGAACGCCTGGAACTCCCCGGCACTCCGCTCGTCACCGCGGACGCCCTCGCAGAGATGCAGGTAGAAGGCGTTGACGTCCCCGGTCCCGAGATCGGCCACGATCTTCTTCAGCCGCGGAACGTCCCGCGAGGAGCTCGACGGGAGGTCGATCATCGCCCGCGCCTTGTGGTCGCCGAAGATCCACAGATCCACGTTGCGCACCAGCGGTTCCGCCTTCGTGCTGGTGCTCGCCGCCGACGACCCCTGGATCGCCGTCACGCCACCGGCGAGGGCTCGCACCTCCGCGTACCGGCTCTGCGTCTGCGGTGGCAGCGTGCTGAGGATGGTGTTCTGCGGGTCGCGCACGAGGGCCTTGTAGGGCGCACTGGCCCGCCACCGGTACCGGTTCGCGTAGAGCTTCGGCGGCTCCCACGCGGCGAACACGTTGAAGTCCGGGTGGCCGTGCAGGTCGATCAGTCCGGGGAGGATCACCCCGTCGGTCTCGACGACCTGCACGTCGGTGGGCTTCCGCTTCGACACCGCCGAGATCGACCCGGCCGCGACGGTGACGTACCCGCTCGACCACGCCTCCTCCGGCGTGATCACCGCGCCGTGCAACGCGAACGGTGCCGGTGGCAGCGCCCGCGGCCGGCTCGGCGGCGGTCCGACCTTCTCGGTGACGCCTCGCTTGTATGCGCGTTCGAACGGTCCAGCCACGGCTCAGCCTTCCGGACTAGGAGGGGTGGGTGTCGGGAGGACCGGCCACAGCCGGGCCTTTCTCGGCACGACGACGCTGATCGTCGCGCGCTTGGTCTGCACGTCGGGACCGGTCCGGGACGCCCAGGCGGCCAGGTCGAACCACCAGTCCGGCGACCCCGGCGGCAGGTCCGCCTGCGGGATCCGCACCAGGTCACCGTCCTGCCAGCCGGTCCCGTAGAGGGTGTCCTGCGACATGCCGTCGGGCATGACGCGGTCACGCAGGGCGGGCAGGTGCTCGTTCCAGTCGGCCAGCAGGATCGCCGTCGTCTCGGCCAGCGTCTTGTTGCCGGCGCGCGACGCGCTCTCGGGGTACGTCGGGTGCCGGAGCGGGGCGTGGTGGAGCTGGGCCGCCGCGGCCGGCTGGGTGGCCGCCCACGCCTGGTACGCCGTGTCGGCCAGCTGGCCCAGGGAGACCACCGCGGTCACGTCGGTACCCACGAGCAGGGCGTCGAGCCAGGCGTTCCGGTATGCGGCGATCGCCTCGTCGTCCTCGTGCCGGTTGCCGCCGCCCTGGCCGTACACGCTGTAGAGGAACGTGTTGACCATGACGTAGCTGCGGTCGATTCCCAGCTTGGCGAGGAGGCCCTGGACCCGCTGGCCCGCCTCCCCCACGAGGATCCGGCGGCTGATCGCCTCGTGAGTGGCCGGGTCCTGCCCGAGGACGACGACCCGCGCCGAACCGTCGAGCCGGCCGCGGTGGAAGACCGGTCCCCATTCGACCCGGAAGTCGGCGCTGGGGTAGACGTCCTCACCCGGGTAGTCGGCCACCAGGGCGTCGAACGGCGCCGGGTAGCCCGGACAGAACTCAGCCATCCCGATCCCCTAGGCCAGCAACCCGAACGCGGCCTTCTTGGCCTTGGGCGAGGCCTCCAGCTGGGCACGCTGGGTGAAGTCGCCGGAGCGCAGGCTCTGGCTGGTCGCGGTGAGCAGCGCGGTCCGGCTGGCCGCGCCGTCCTGCGCCAGGGCCTTGAGGAAGTAGTAGGTGAACGCGCCGCTGTAGCGGCCGTCGAAGTAGGCGTCCGCCGATGTCTGGTCCGCCTTGCAGCCGGCGAAGAGCACGGCGCGGGTCGCGGCCGGGGTGGTCTTCACCAGCTCCTGGTAGCCCTTGGGGTCGGACTTCGCGGCGAGCCGCTGCATACCCCGGCGCGTGGGCGGGGGGAGGAACCGCGCCTTCTGGCCGGGCAGCAGGTCCTTCAGGCCGGTGCCGCTGTGGCAGGTGTCGAGGAACACCTCGACGAGGACGCCCTTCGGGATGTCCGAGAGCAGTGCGTGGAGCTCGTCGTCGATGATGACCGTGTCGCGGTCCCAGTCGCCGTCCTTCTGGGCGATGTCGTAGCACGCGAACGCCTCGTCGACGTGGTCGACCGTCTCGTCGCCGTTCTGGTCGGGCACCTGGGTCCCGTGGCTGGAGAACGAGAACACGACGTGGTCGAGCTTGCCGGCCTTGGCCTTCCCGATGATGTCGGTGAGCTTGGCCATGACGTTGGCCTTGGTGGCGTCCTTGTCGGCGAGGACGGTGATGTTGCGGCGCGAGAACCCGGGCTGGGTCCGCAGGAGTGCCGCCATGTCGTTCGCGTCGTTGACGCAGCCGTTCAGCCAGTTCGCGTTCGGCAGGTTGACGAACTCGTTGATACCGACGCACAAAGCCTGTGCAGCCATGGGTTTCAGACCTTTCGTGGGTGGTGGGAACCGCGGTTTGGGTGGGTTGGTGTGGACGGAGGTATGCGGGTATGCGGGTAGGCGGGTCAGGTCCGGACGAGGACGGCATCCGGACGGGCGTAGATGACGTAGGCGAGCCACGTTGCGTCGCCCGAGGCCCGGGCCGCCTCGCGGGCGGTGAGAGCGGCCATGGCGACGGTGTCGCCGTCCAGCAGCCGCCCGTAGAACGTCTCGACGAAGATCCGGGCCGGCGTCTGGTTGACCGACCACAGACATGACACGAATGCCGACGCGCCGGCTTCGAGGAACGCGCGAGCGAAGCCACCGAGACTGCTCAGCTCCTCGCCGGAGCGCCCGACCTGGCAGGCGTTGAGGACGACGAGCGGGCCTGCGCCGGAACGGTTCCCGAGCCTCGCGTTCTCCGCGACCGTGGTGGACGTCAGGTAGTCCGACACCAGCGCGCCACCCACGGTTCGCCCCGCGAGGACGATCTTGGCCTCGCCGATGTTTCCCTGGTCCGCGAGGCCGTGGCCGCTGAAGTGGAGCAGGTCGAACCCGCCACGACGGCGCAGCAGCTGCCGCACCTTCTGCTCGGTGGCGTGGACCGCGGTCGCTCCGAACGTCGTGGTGAGGAACTGCGCCTCGGCCTGCACCTCGGCCAGGTCCAGCGACGGGTCCTCGTACTCGGGGCAGACCGAGAACACCTTGCCGGCCCGGGCCTGCAGCTGTGGCTGCGGCGGGAACGGCGTGAACTGCCAGCGCACCAGACCGAGCTGGCCGAGGAACCGGGGAGCCTGCTGCCGCGGGCCGACCGGCGGCTTCAGATGGACCAGCTCCCACGGGATGAACGGCTCGTCGGCGATGAGGAACAGGTTGTCGAGGTGGTCGCGGTTCTTCCACAGCACCGCCTGCAGGTCCTGCGGGAACAGCTGCTCGAACAGGGACGAGCCGAGGTCCTGGAGGTCGGCGAGGTACTTCGCCGGCTTGTCCGAGTTGTCGAACCACAGCTGCTGGACCTCGCGGAACAGGCTCGAGACGAAGGCGTCCGCGTCGCGGATCGGCGGCGACGTCCCGGTGATCCGCTCGCTCACCCCCGGCAGCCGCAGCTCGTAGCGGAACCGCGTCTCGTCGTCCGCCTCGACCTGGGCGATCTCCAGCCACGCCACGTCCGCGAGCACCGGCGACGACGCGGACGCCACCTCGACCTGCGCGCGGGTCAGCGCCTGTGCACCGCCGATCACGGCGTCGGGGTCGACGGCGTCCGCCTCCAGGGTCACGCTGCCCAACAGCTCGCGGCCTTGGCGCGCCAGGACTTTCAGCCTGACCGGACCGGCCGCGACGGCGTGTACCGCGAACTGCAGCTCCGACCAGCCGCCGCCCGGCGGAAGCAGCAGCCGATCGAGGTCCGGGCCGTCCAGGGCGATGTTCTTGCTCGGGATGACCTGGACGTCGACGGGGCTGTCCGGACGCACGGCGAGCACGGTTCGCGCCGACGCGGTCCCGTCCGCCGCGACCAGGGCCGTGCGCGACACCCGGACCCGCAGCGTCGTGGTTACACCCACCGGTGGGTTCTGAGGGAGCTCGGCGACGAAGGTGGCCTGGATCGAGGCCGGAGTATGCGTGGGGGCGATCTCCGGTCGTGGTCGGGGAGGTCCGGGCTCCGGCGGCGGTGGCGGCTCGGCTTCAGACGGTGGTGGCGGCTCGGCTTCAGACGTGGGCGGCGGCTCGGCGAACGAGTCGTCGGGCGGCGGCTCGGCCATCGTCGGCGGTGGCTCGGCGCCGGACGTCGGCGGTGGCTCGGCCATCGTCGGCGGCGGCTCAACCATGGGCGGTGGGACGACCGGCGACGGTCCCCGCGTCGGTCCGCGCCATCCGGCGTCACCGTCGTCACCGCCGGTGTCCGGGACCGGAGCCGCCCGCTCCTCCCCCTCGAGGTGGTCGACCCGCTGGACGAGCCACGCCACCAGGGCCCGGCAGACGGACTCCTGGGAGAAGTAGTTCGTGTGGTAGACGGTCGAGTTCGCCCGCAGGGCAAGGGCGCTGCGCACGTACCCGCCGCCGTGCTCGAGGTCGATGGCGCTCATCGACTCGTCGTCGACGACGAGGTCGTTCGGCCCGGTGAAGACCTGGTCGACCACACCGTCGACGAGCCGCGCGACCACGGCCGCCGGGAGCTCCGGTGGGTGGTCGTCGACGGTCACCTCGAAGTCCGACGACACGACGAACCAGGGCGTCCCCGAACGGGGCTGGCCACGCTGGTCCCGGTTGATCTCGGTGACGAAGGGCCCGTCCGGCTCCATCGCGGCGATACCGGGGACGCTGTCGGGGTCGGTCGCGTACGAGGCCAGCCATCGGACCAGCGCACCGACGCCGCGGACCGCGCCGACGACGAGGGCTGCGATCGGTGCTCCACCCGGCAGCGCGGCGATCGCCCGCGCGTTGGCGGCCACGAGGTTGGTGTAGACGTCGGCCAGATCGGCCCAGCGGGTCTCGTCCGCGAAGTGGGTGCCCGCGTTGGTGGCGCCCACGAAGACCGCCCGGTCCACCTTCCCGCGCCAGGCGAGACCCGGAAGGACGGACTCGACGAAGCTGCGCGCGGTGAGCCCGCCGCGGCTGTGGCAGACCACGTCCAGCGTCACCTGACGCCCCCGGAACGGCGTCAGCACGGCAGCGAGCTCACGGGCGTTCTCGAGCGGGTCGACGCTCAGCGTCTTGTGGTCGAAACCGATGACGGCGTCGTAGTCGCCGAGCGCCTGGGTCAGGAAGTCGCGCCCCGCTTCGGTGGCGGCGAGTGCACCGAACGCGCCCACCGTCGAGTCGAACGTTCCGTGGACGAAGAGGAGGACCCGGCTGTTCCGGTCCGGCGAGAGGCCGGTGTCGGCGAGCGAGCCGACGTGCCGCCACTCGGCGGGGTCGACGCCGGCCATGTGCACGAGACCGGGATCGACGAACATCTCGAGCGCCCGGATCGCGGCCCTGGAGATCAGCGGCGACGCATACGACAGGACCGTCGCGCGAGCGGCCCCGGCGGGCAGTCCGCCGAGGTCTCGCGCGGCTGCGCCCGCCGGGGGCACGACGAACTCGAAGACGGCAACGCGGCCGATGACCTGCGGGTCGCGCGAGGTCTCGTGCCGCGGGCGCAGCCAGGTGTAGCAGCCCTCGTGCTCGAGGAGGACGACCGCGTCCTCGTCGGTCGCGACGTCGAGGGCGAGCGAGACCGACGTGCCTTGCCGGGCACCGACATCGCGGGACTTGGCCCGGTCCGGTCCGACAACGACACGATGTACCGCGTCAAAACCGTTGCGCCGCAGCGTATCCACCAGGAGGGCATCGACGTCGCCAGCCGTCGCCAGGTCGATGGACCGCGTGCGGGACGTGGAGGCGCGGTAGGCATCGGAGTGCGTCACCCGAAGCCGGCCGCCGACGAACGACGTCGTCGCCACACTCGCCTCCTCCGACGCAGGTGGAAGCCCCCCAAGGACACCAAGACACCCAAGGGTGCACCTCAGCGTCGCCCGGAGGGGTGAAATTCGGACATATCTGCTGCCTACGTGGAGCCGGATCCCAGCATTCCGATACGTCCGTCTCACCGACGATCGGAAAACCCGTTGCCGGCCCCGTCCCGGCTACGTCATCCTGGCCGGGTTCCTATGGGTCGCGCCACCACCGGCGCACACCCGAACCGTCACGTCTCCGAGGAGGGCCGACATGTCCACGACTGTCCTGGGTGCTCACCGCACCCCATCCCTCACACCTCTGGAGAACCGCAGTGACACATCATCTCGCCGACGGCTGGGAGCCCGACAGCTTCGCCGTTGACACCAACCCCGACGGACCGCCGGAAGGCGAACGCTGGTCGTCCTGGGACGGGTCGATGCACGGCCCGAAACCTCGACCCGACTGGGTCATCACAGCGCTCGGCGCGGTCGACGCCGACCTGGGCGTCCTGAAGACCGGCAAGGAAGCCGACGTCCACCTGCTCCACCGTTGGGTCCCCGGCGACCCCGGCCAGGACGTCGTCATGGCCGCGAAGCGCTACCGCGGGCACGACCGACGGCTCTTCCACCGGGACGCCGGCTACCTCGAGGGGCGCCGGGTCCGGCGCAGTCGCGAGACCCGGGCCATGGGCCGCCGCACCGAGTTCGGCAAGGCGGTGATCGCCGGACAGTGGGCGATGACCGAGTTCGACGTCCTCGGGAAGCTCTGGTCCATGAACCTGCCGGTGCCGTACCCGGTCCAGATGGAGGAGACGGAGATCCTCATGGAGTTCGTCGGCACCGACGGGGTGGCCGCACCGAGGCTGGCGCAGACGCGCCCCGACCCCGCGTTGCTCCCCGAGCTGTTCGAGCAGCTGCGGGAGACGATGGCCCGGCTCGCGTTGCACGGCTGGGCGCATGGCGACCTCTCGCCCTACAACGTCCTCCTCCACGAGGAGCGGCTCGTCGTCATCGACTGGCCGCAGATCGTCGACATCATCGGCAACCCGCACGGGTTCGACTTCCTCGAGCGCGACGTCCGGAACATGTGCGACTGGTTCGCCCGCCGCGGTCACGAGGTGGACGCCGGCGAGCTGCTCGGCGACCTCGTCGCCGCAGCGACCTCTCGGTGGTGATCCTTACGCGGCGATGACGACCGACCGTAAACCGCTAACGCGGCGGTTACGGCGGGCATCCGGAGGGACTGTGGCACCGATGGATGGGCCTTGATGTGGAGGTCGCCGGCAGCGGTCGGCGACCCTCCCGTCACGAAAGGCCTGACCCATGCACCGCCATCTCGCCCGCCGGACCCTCTCGGCCGCTGCGCTCGCCGTCGGACTCGGCACCGCCTTCGCGACCGCCGCCTCCGCACACGGTGGCCCGTCGCACCAACCGGCCGACCACGTCTACGAGACCACGAACGCCAGCAGCGGCAACGCGATCCAGGTCTTCGACCGAGCCGCCGACGGTCGCCTCACCGCCGCCGGACTGGTCGCGACCGGCGGTTCGGGCAGCGGTGGGTCGCTCCACTCCCAGGGCGGCCTGGTGCGTCAGGGCGACCTGCTCTTCGCGGTGAACGCCGGCTCCGCGACGGTCGCGGCCCTGCAGATCACCGATCACGGCCTGGTCCTGCGCGACACGATCTCCACCCACGGCACACTGCCGGTCAGCGTCACGGCGCGCGGTGGCGTCGGCTACGTCGTCAACCAGGGCAGCGACACGATCACCGGGTTCCGGTACAGCTCGCACGGCGACCTCTCGCCACTGCCCGGGTCGTCCCGCCCGCTCACACCGAACCCCGCCGGCGGCATCACCGACGCCGCGCAGATCCAGTTCACGCCGGACGGATCGTCGCTGCTCGTCACCGAGAAGGCCAGCAACACCCTCGACACCTTCGCGGTTCGCGGCGGGTATGCCGGTCACGCGGTGCCGCACGCCGCCGCCGGGACCACGCCGTACGGGTTCGACTTCGACGCTCGCGGCCACGCGGTCGTCTCCGAGGCGGCCAGTGGCTCGGTGTCGTCGTACGACGTCGGTCGGCGCGGCTTCGGGGTCATCTCCCCCGCGGTGAGCAACACCCAGGCGGCCGCCTGCTGGCTCGTCGTAGCCCGTGGGTACGCGTACGCGGTGAACGCCGCCAGCGGGACGGTCTCGAGCTACACCATCGCCAAGGACGGCTCACTGGCGCTCAAGGCGGCGGTCGCCGCGAACACCGGCGCCGGCGGCACGGACGCCGCGCTCTCGGCGGACCAGCACTTCCTGTACGTCCGCATGGGCGGCGGCCTCGTGTCCTCGTGGGCCGTGGCCCGCGACGGCTCCCTGACCGCGCTCGGGACGACACAGGGTGCGCCGGCCTTCGGGACCGCCGGGCTCGCGGCCAGCTGACGAGTCCGTCCCGTCAGCGGGACGTGACCGCGGCGTGCATCGCCAGCACGCGGTGAGCCGTGTCGACGTGGAGGCTCTCGACGAGACGTCCGTCGAGAGTCGCCACGGCACGGCCTTCCGCCTGAGCGGCCTCGAACGCCGCGATCGTCCGCCGGGCGGTGTCGACCTCGTCGTCGCTCGGCGCGAAGACGAGGTTGGCCGTCTCGACCTGACCGGGGTGGATCAGGGTCTTCCCGTCGAACCCCAGCTCGCGCCCCTGCCGGCACTCCGCCACGAACCCGTCGGCGTCGCGCACGTCGTTGTAGACGCCGTCGAGGACCGCCACGCCGGCGGCGCGGGCTCCGAGGACGGCCATGCTCAGCGCAGTGACGAGCGGCGTGCGACCCGGGACGACGTGCGCCCCCAGCTCCTTGACCAGGTCGTTGGTGCCCAGCACGAGCACGGTGAGCCGCTCGGACGCCGACCCGATGGCCGCGCAGTCCAGGATCGCCCGCGGAGTCTCGACCATGGCCCACAGTGCGGTGTGCTCGGGCGCCCCGGCCGCCGCCATCGCCGAGGCGAGCGACCGCACCTCGTCCGCCCGGCTCACCTTGGGCACGACGATCCCGGCCGGGCCGGCCGCGCACACCGCGGCGAGGTCGTCCTCGTGCCAGGGCGAACCCAGCCCGTTGATGCGGATGGTGAGCTCGCGCATACCGTATGCGCCGGAAACGGCTGCGGCACAAGCGAGTTCGCGTGCCGCACTCTTCGCGTCCGGCGCAACGGCGTCCTCGAGGTCGAGGATCAGCCCGTCGACCGGCAGGCTCTTGGCCTTCTCGAGAGCGCGCTCGTTGGACGCCGGCAGGTAGAGGACCGACCGCCGCGGGCGGACCTCGCTCACGAACCGGCCTCCGTCGAGTACGCCTCGGCCAGCTCCGGGTCGAGGGTCGCGAGGCGCTCGGCGAGGTCGAGGAGGACCCGGCACTGCTTGAGGCTGGCGTCGTCCTCCATCCGGCCGTCGAGCATGACCGCGCCGGTCCCGTCGCCCATGGCCGCGACGACCCGGCGCGCGTGCGCCACGTCCTCCGCGGACGGGCTGAACACCCGCTTCGCGATGGCGATCTGGCTGGGGTGCAGCGACCAGGCGCCGACGCAGCCGAGCAGGAAGGCGGCGCGGAACTGGTCCTCGCACCCCACCGGGTCGCCGATGTCGCCGAACGGCCCGTAGTACGGGTAGATCCCCGCGGCGGCGCAGGCGTCGACCATCCGGGCGACGGTGTAGTGCCAGAGGTCCTGCTGCACGGTCGCCCGCGGCGCGTCGGGATCGCCGGGGGTGGGGTCGGCGCGGACGACGTACCCGGGGTGGCCGCCGCCGACGCGCGTCGTCTTCATCCGGCGGGAGGCGGCGAGGTCGGCCGGGCCGAGCGACAGTCCCTGCATCCGGGGGGATGCCGTGCAGATCTCCTCGACGTTCGCGACGCCGCGGGCGGTCTCGAGGATCGCGTGGACGAGGATCGGCCGGGTCAGACCGGCCTTGGCCTCCAGCTGGGCGAGCAGCCGGTCGACGTAGTGGATGTCCTCGGCACCCTCGACCTTGGGGACCATGACGACGTCGAGCTTCGCCCCGATCGCCGGCACCAGGGTCGTGACGTCGTCGAGGAACCACGGGGAGTCCAGCGAGTTCAGCCGCGTCCAGAACTGGGTCGGGCCGAAGTCGACGCTCTGGCCGAGCCGGACCAGTCCCTCCCGCGCGGCGATCTTGCGATCCGCCTTGACGCCGTCCTCGAGGTTGCCGAGCAGGACGTCGACGGTGCCCACCATCGCAGGGACCTTGGCGGTCATCTTCTCGTTGCTGGGGTCGAGGAAGTGGATGACCCGCGACGCCGTGGCCGGGACCTCGCGGAGCGGCGCCGGTGCCCCCACCGCCAAGGGCGCGAAGAAGTCCTTGGGGCTGCGCACGGGGCGAAGGTAGCAGCGCGGTGACTCCGGGGGTTATGACGCCGATCACCTGATGGTCGCGGGCCGACCAGGAGGACGCTGGACGGCCATGGAGGCCTTTCGGGCGCGCTGAGGCATCCCGTGCGCGTCGTCCTTGCCGGGCGGACCGTGTCGTCGCCTACGCTCGGACCGTGACCGAGGCCCCGCGCACCGAGCCGGCCGAGGCGGCCGCGCCGGCCGCTGCACGGCCCTGCGACGGCTGCACCGGCACCGCCCGCCACCAACGTCACCGCCCTCGTCGGTGAGGCGATGACGAAGTCCGGCGTGATCTGGGTCGAGGTCCCGGGTGACCGTGCCTGGCCGGTCTGGCACGCCTGGGTCGCGCCGACCGCCTACGTCGTCAACGGACCCGGTGAGCAGAACCTGCCGTGGCTTCCGGAGGAGGTCGTCCTCGTGCTCCGGAGCCAGGACACCGGCGGCCGGCTGCTGCGGGTCCGGGCCCGCGCGCGGGTCCTCACCGACTCCCAGAGCGAGTGGCAGACGGCGGTCACGGCGCTGCAGGCGGGTCGCCTCAACGCGGTCGACGACGTGGTCGAGCGCTGGCGCGCCGAGTGCGCGGTCACCGCGCTGACGCCGTTCGGCAACCCCGTCGAGGGACCCGGCTCGTATGCGGACAGCTCCGGAGCCGCGCCGCCGCCGCCGTCCCGGGCGACGACCGTCCGGTGGCATCCGTGGCACCTCGGCGGACGTCCCAAACGGCGCCGCGGGACCCGCTGAGGCGCGAAGGTCCGAGGGGGCGAGACGGCTTGTCTGGGGTCCTCGCGACGTGTCGCAGCGGAAGGGAGAACGTCGTGGGGTGATCTAGCCTTGCCCCGTGGCTCCGGCTCCCCGTGTCTTCTGCGCGCGTCTTGCGGGACTGCGCGTCTTCGACCCGTTGGGAGACCCCGTCGGGCGGGTGCGCGACGTCGTCGTGACGTTCAGCTCGACGACCCTGCGGCCCCGGGTGATCGGGCTCGTCGCCGAGGTGCCGGGGCGTCGCCGGGTGTTCGTCCCCATGACCCGCGTGACCTCGCTGGACGCCGGGCAGGTGATCACGACCGGACTGGTCAACATGCGCCGGTTCGAGCAGCGCCCCAACGAGACGCTGGTCCTGGCCGAGCTGCTCGAGCGCAGCGTCACGGTGCACACGACCGACGGGTCCTTCCCCGGCACGGTCGAGGACATCGCCATGGAGCCGCGGGGGCGGAACTGGAACGTCACCAAGGTGTTCTGCCGCAAGGACTCCGTGTCCAGCGGGCGTGGCCTGCACCTGCGGCGTCGGGGTGAGACGGTCCTCGTCGACATCGAGGACGTCACCGGCCTCCAGGTCCACACCGGAGCGCAGAGCGTGGCGAAGCTGCTCGAGAACTACGACGACCTGCGGGTCGCCGACCTCGCGGAGGTGATCCACGACCTGTCGCCGCAGCGCCGCGCCGAGGTCGCCGCGGCTCTCGACGACGACAAGCTGGCCGACATCCTCGAGGAGCTGCCCGAGGACGACCAGGTCGAGATCCTCGCCGGTCTCGACACCGAACGCGCCGCCGACGTGCTCGAGGCGATGCAGCCCGACGACGCGGCCGACCTGCTGGCCGAGCTGTCCACGGACCGGCAGGAGCAGCTGCTCCAGCTGATGGAACCCGACGAGGCCGCCCCGTTGCGACGGCTGTTGACCTACGACGAGAAGACCGCCGGCGGTCTGATGACCACAGAGCCGGTCATCCTCGGACCCGAGGCCACCATCGCCGAGGCGCTCGCCGTCGTGCGCCGTGAGGAGCTGGCGCCGGCGTTGGCCTCGACCGTGTTCGTGTGCCGCCCACCGCTGGAGACGCCGACCGGCCGGTTCATCGGGGTCGTCCACATCCAGCGGCTGCTGCGCGAGCCGCCGCACTCCTCGGTGGGTTCGGTGGTGGACCGCGGGATCGAGCCGATGCCGGTGGACGCACCGCTCGAGCAGGTCACCCGGATGCTCGCGACCTACAACCTGGTCGCCGTGCCGGTCGTCGACCGCGAGGGCCGGTTCCTCGGAGCGGTCACCGTCGACGACGTCCTCGACCACATCCTCCCCGAGGACTGGCGCGAGGACCGCCACGAGGACCACCCGCATACCCGGCCGTCCGTAACTCCCTCCGAGGTGACTCGTGGCTGACCGTCCCGACCGCCCCGGCCCACGCCGGCGGTCGTCGGACGTTCCGCGACTCGACCAGCCGCAGGAGTTCCGCCGCCGCTTCGTGCCGACGCCGTCGTTCTCGCAGGAGACCTTCGGCGCGCTGAGCGAGGGCTTCGCGCGGTGGATGGGGACGGCGCAGTT
Source organism: uncultured Actinomycetota bacterium (assembly GCA_963713345.1). Taxonomy (GTDB): domain Bacteria; phylum Actinomycetota; class Actinomycetes; order Actinomycetales; family Dermatophilaceae; genus Lapillicoccus. The sequence continues at coordinate 239,596 of CAVQLI010000013.1, forward strand.
CCTCTTCGGCATGACCGTGTTCGTCGCGATCTGGCTGGCGTGGAACACCTTCGCCAACCCGTCGCTGCAGTTCGACCCCCGCGAGACGAACTTCACCCTCCTCACCCTGATCCTGTCGCTGCAGGCGTCCTACGCCGCCCCGCTCATCCTGCTCGCGCAGAACCGCCAGGCCGACCGCGACCGCGTCGCATTGGAGCAGGACCGCGCCCGCGACGAGCGCAACCTCGCCGACACCGAGTTCCTCACTCGCGAGGTCGCTGCGCTGCGAATCGCTTTGCGCGACATGGCCACTCGCGATTTCGTCCGCTCCGAGCTGCGACAGCTGCTCGACGAGATGGAGGAACGTGGCATGACCTCGGCGCGGCCGGTCCCCGACGACGACGGACGGCGCTGATCCCGGAGGACGAACTTTTACCTCGGGCTACGGTCATTTCCCGGTAGCCGGGTACAGAATGGCGCCGTTAACTTCCGACTCCAACGATGACGTGAGGACGGGGCTCCATGTCTGAGGCGAGTGCGGCACCCGGCGGCGGCGGCGTCACCCCGGAGGAACAGTTCCACACCGGAGCGTCGATCAAGGTGGCCACGGTCGCCGCGCTGGGTGGGTTCCTCTTCGGCTACGACAGCGCCGTCATCAACGGCGCCGTCAGCGCCATCGGTGAGGTCTTCAACGTCGAGTCCACGACCCTCGGGTTCGCGGTCGCGTCAGCGCTGCTCGGTGCCGCCGCCGGAGCGATGTTGGCGGGCCGCATCGCCGACCGCATCGGGCGGCTGCGGGTCATGCAGATCGCCGCGGTGCTCTTCCTGATCAGCGCGCTGGGCGCCGGGTTCTCGGTGAACATCGGCATGCTCATCGTCTTCCGCATCATCGGCGGCCTCGGGGTCGGCATCGCCTCGGTGATCGCACCGGCCTACATCGCCGAGATCGCCCCGGCCAGCCTGCGCGGCCGGCTGGGCTCACTGCAGCAGCTCGCCATCGTCACCGGCATCTTCATCTCGCTGCTCGTCGACTACATCTTCGCCACGGTCGCGGGTGGCTCGACCGAGATCGTGTGGGGACTGCCGGCCTGGCGCTGGATGTTCCTCGCCATGGCCGTCCCCGCCATCGTCTACGGCGTGCTGTCGCTGACGATCCCCGAGTCGCCGCGCTACCTCATCGCCAACCTACGGATCCCCGAGGCACGCAAGGTCCTGACCACGATGCTCGGTACGGCGGGCACCGAGGTGCGGATCGAGCGGATCCAGAACTCGCTCCAGTCCGACCACAAACCGTCGTTCAAGGACCTGAGAGCGCCGAAGGGCGGCCTGCTGCCGATCGTCTGGATCGGCATCCTGCTGTCGGTGTTCCAGCAGTTCGTCGGGATCAACGTGATCTTCTACTACTCGAACGTCCTCTGGGAGGCGGTCGGTTTCAGCGAGTCCGACTCGTTCAAGATCACCGTCATCACCGCGATCGTCAACATCGTCACGACGCTCATCGCTATCGCCACGATCGACCGGGTCGGCCGCAAGCCGCTGCTGATCATCGGCTCGATCGGCATGACGATCACGCTGGGGATCATGGCGTTCGTGTTCGGCATCGCCAGGACGACGACCGACGCGAGTGGCGCGGTCACCCCGGTGCTCGAAGGGTGGCAGGGCCCGGCCGCCCTCATCGCCGCCAACGTCTACGTCATCGCGTTCGGCATGTCGTGGGGGCCGGTGGTCTGGGTGCTGCTCGGAGAGTCGTTCCCGAACAAGATCCGCGCCGCCGCGCTGTCCGTCGCGGCCATGGCCCAGTGGGTCGCGAACTGGCTGATCACGGTCAGCTTCCCGAAGATGAAGGACATCTCGCTGGCCTTCTCCTACGGCTTCTACGCGGCGTGTGCGCTGCTGTCCCTGTTCTTCGTCATCAAGTGGGTGCGCGAGACCAAGGGCAAGGAGCTCGAGGACATGGACGACGAATTGATGATCGCACCCCACTGAGGCCCTGGGCCGCCGTCCAACGGGTCGTCCGGCCCGACATACGATGGACGCGTGCCGACCACCGTGCTGCCGTCCAGGGACGCGCTGCTGACCGCCCTCTCGAAGGTCAACGACCCCGAGATCCGCAAACCCATCACCGAGCTCGGCATGGTCAAGTCCGTCGACGTCGACGACGCCGGACGGGTGGCGGCCGCGATCTTCCTCACCGTGGCGGGCTGCCCGATGAAGGAGACGCTGACCCGCGACGTCACCAACGCGCTGGCCGCGATCCCCGGTGTCTCGTCGGTCGACGTGACGCTCGACGTCATGAGCGAGGAGCAGCGCGGCGCGTTGCGGACCCAGCTGCGTGGCGGCCAGGCCGACAAGGAGATCCCCTTCGCCCGGCCCGGCTCGCTGACCCGCGTGTACGCGGTCGCCTCCGGCAAGGGTGGTGTCGGCAAGTCGTCGGTGACCGTCAACCTGGCCGCGTCCATGGCCGCGTCGGGGTTGCGGGTGGGTGTCGTCGACGCCGACGTCTACGGGTTCTCCGTACCGCGGATGCTGGGCGTCTCAGGGCGGCCGACCCAGGTCGACGACATGATCCTGCCACCGCTGGCGCACGACGTGAAGGTCATCTCGATCGGGATGTTCGTTCCCGGCAACCAGCCTGTGGTGTGGCGCGGCCCGATGCTGCACCGGGCCCTTCAGCAGTTCCTCGGCGACGTGTTCTGGGGTGACCTCGACGTGCTGCTGCTGGACCTGCCGCCGGGCACCGGCGACATCGCCATCTCGGTGGCTCAGCTCATCCCGAACGCCGAGATCCTCGTCGTGACGACGCCGCAGCAGGCCGCGGCCGAGGTGGCCGAGCGGGCCGGCGCGATCGCGCTCCAGACCCACCAGCGGCTCGTCGGCGTCGTCGAGAACATGTCGTGGCTGGAGCTGCCGGACGGCTCGCGCCAGGAGATCTTCGGGTCCGGCGGCGGCCAGATCGTGGCCGACTCGCTGACCCGGCTGGTCGGTGCCCCGGTCCCGCTGCTCGGCCAGATCCCGCTGGACACGCGGCTGCGGGAGGGTGGCGACTCGGGTATGCCCGTGGTGCTCGGCGACCCCGACTCGGCGGCCGCCGTGGCGCTCCGTGCGGTGGCGCGCGGACTCTCGACGCGAGCGCGCGGTCTGGCCGGACGGTCGCTGGGCCTCACCCCCGCCGGTCGCTGACCGGTCGCGCAGCGCCCTCACCCACGACGACGCACGTCCCCATGGGGGACTGTGGACGATCGTCGACCCTCTGGGGTCGGAAAGCGTCCACGATCACGCCCACCGGCCTCGAGACGGTCAGGTGGCGTCGGCGTCCCAGGGGGTCGGCTTGGCCGGGTCGTGGAACGGCTGGGGTACCGGGGCCATCACGCCGGACTGCGGCTTGTCGGGCTCGTCCGCCACCTCTTGCGCCGGGTCGTCCATCAACGCCTCGCGCACGATCCGGCGCGGGTCGTACTGGCGCGGGTCGAACTGGCGCCAGTCGACGTCCTCGAACTCCGGACCCATCTGGTCCTTGAGCTGGGACCGGGCGTTCGTCGCGAGGTTGCGGACCTGCCGGACCATGTTGGCGAGCTTGCCCGCATACTCCGGAAGGCGCTCCGGCCCGAGCACGAGGATGCCGACGACGACGAGCATGATCAGCTCCCAGCCGTTCACGTCCAGCATGTCGTCACCTCCCGCGCCATCTCAGCTCAGCCCGACGCCGCTTGCAGCGTCATGGTGACATCCACGGTCTGGTTGCCACGTTGGACCTTCATCTTGACGGTGTCGCCGACGTTTCGGGCCCGTATCGCCACGATCAGGGAGTCGGCGTCCGGGACCTTCTTGCCCTCGAACTCGAGGATGACGTCGCCGTCCTTGAGGCCCGCCTGGTCCGCGGCGCTGCCGGCCTGGACGCCACCGGCCGCGAGCTTGGCGCCCTCGCCGGTGAAGCTCCGGTCGACGCGGACACCGAGCGCAGGGTGGTCGGCCTTGCCGGTGGTGATGAGCTGCTGCGCGGTCTTGGACGCCTGGTCGCTCGGGATCGCGAACCCGACGCCGATGTTGCCGCCGGAGTCCGACGTCGACCCGGGGATGCGGGCGATCGCCGAGTTCACGCCGATGACCTTGCCGTTCATGTCGAGCAGCGGGCCACCCGAGTTGCCGGGGTTGATCGCGGCGTCGGTCTGGATGGCGTTGATGAAGCTCTGGTCGTTGGCGTCGCCCGGGGTGACCGGCCGGTTCAGTGCCGACACGATGCCACTGGTCACCGTCGCGTCCAGGCCCAGCGGTGCCCCGACCGCGATGACCCCGTCGCCGACGACGACGTCCTTGGACGCCCCGAACTGCAGCGGCGGGATGTCGGTCGCGTCGATCTTCAGCACGGCGAGGTCATAGGACGCGTCCGACCCGACGATGGTCGCCGCCAGCGTCTTGCCGTTGTTCAGCTCCACGGTGATCGTGCCCGAAGAGCCACCGGCCGTCGCCACGTGGTTGTTGGTGAGGATGTGCCCCTGGTTGTCGATGATGAAGCCGGACCCCGTCCCGCTGCCGTCGGACGTCTTGATCCGGATCGTCACGACGCTGGGCAGTGCGTCGGCCGCGATCTTGGCGATGCTGCCGTCGGGCCGAGCGGTCGAACCCGGGCCGGGAGCCGGGACCGACGATCCGAGCGTGCCGGTGCGGTTCAGCAGCTGCTGCCCACCGAGCACGACGGCGCCGCCGATCAGCGCCGCCACCAGGGCGATCGCGCCCATCGACAGCCAGGAGCGGCCTCGGCGGTCGGCTTGCGGCGACCCCGCGGGCAGAGCAGCGGTATGCGGACCGCCCGGTCCCAGGGGCGGCGCACCCCCGGGTGGGGCTCCGAGTTCCGACGGGGCGTCGGGGTGCGGGGCCCAGGGCGATGCATACGGGTCGCCGGTGGGGGCCGGGAGCAGGGGTCGGGCCGGGATGGGGGCGGCGGGTGTCCCGGAGGACTCCGCACCGGCGTCGCCGGGCGTCGTCCACCAGGGTCGAGACTCCTCCGGTCGCGACTCCTCGGGCCGCGTCTCGGGGTGGACCTCCTGGGTCGACGACGTGTCGATCGGCTGGGTGAGGTCCCCCCGCGGCCGCTCGCGCATCGCCGGCGTGTAGGGCGGCGGCTCGGGTGCGCCGCCGTAGGGGACGCCGAAGCTGTGCCACGCCGGCGCGTCCTGTTCCGCCCGCCGGTCGTCGCCCTGGTCCGGCCGCGAGTCGGTCATGAGGTCTATCTCACCGCCCCGGGCGCTCGAGCGCCTGTCGCAGCGGTGACGAGGTGAGTCCGGACCCGACGAACGTCGCGGGGACGGCGGTCACGGTCGCCCCCGACGTCCGGGGTACCGCCGACCGGAGCGAGGCCGACGCGCCGGGACCCGGGCCGACGACGGCGAGGCCGATCGCGGCGGCCGCCGAGGCGCCGGCGGCGAGGCCCGCGATCGCCGCGGCCCGTCGAGGAGACCGGTGCAGCGCCGGGGAGGCCGGCGCGATGGTCCGGACGCGCAGCTGGCGGACCGACTCGGGAGCCCGCGGGATAGGGGGTGGGCCACTCGGCCGGGAGCGGGAGCGCAGCCAACCGGTGGGGAGGGCGGCCGCAGCGAACGTCTCGTCCGGAACCGTGGGGACCGCTGCGGCCTGCGGCGCCGGAGCGGGCTGGGCCATCGCCAGCAGCATCGTCTGGAGGTCGGCCGAGAAACCGGGGGTGGGGCCGGAGCGCAGCGACGTCAGCAGACGCCGCTCCTCGTCGGCAGCGTGCTGGCATACGAGACACACCGCCAGGTGCTGGTCGAACGCATGGAGCTGCCGCGCGTCGAGCCGACGGTCGACGTACGCGCTGACCTGCAGACCGAGGTGACGCGTCACGGACTTGTCACCGGGCCCCCGACAGCACCCCGGCGGGCCGGATCGAAGGACGAGAAGCGGTGGTCGCCGGGACCACCTCACGCTGCGGGAGCGCGGTGCGCGAGCGCCTCGCGCAGCTGCGCGCGGCCTCGGTGGATGCGGGAGCGGACGGTGCCGAGCTTGACACCCAGCGTCGCGGCGATCTCCTCGTAGGAGAGCCCCTCGATGTCGCAGAGGACGACGGCCGCGCGGAAGTCCGGCGGCAGGGCGTCGAGCGCCTTCTGGACGTCGTCGTCGAAGTGGGTGTCGTCGAAGGTCTGGGCCGGCCCCGGCTCGCGGCTGGCCATCCGGCTGGCGGCGTCCTCGGGGAGGGCGTCGAAGCGGATCCGCTGCTTGCGGCGCATCTTGTCGAGGAAGACGTTGGTCGTGATCCGGTGCAGCCAGCCCTCGAAGGTGCCAGGCGTGTAGGAGTTCAGCGACCGGAACACCCGGATGAAGACGTCGTGGGTGAGGTCCTCGGCGTCGTGCGGGTTGCCGGTGAGTCGGTAGGCCAACCGGTAGACGCGCGCCGAGTGCTGCTGGACGATCTCCTCCCAGGTGGGAGGGGTCCAGGCGGCGGTGTCGAGGGTCGAGTCGTCGGTCGAGTCGTGGGAGGAGGAGGCCGCATCCTTGAGGCCCGCGTGTGCGGTCAGGGTGTCGGTCACGTGATACGCCTTTCGAGAGGTATCCGGTCGTCTGACGAACCGGTATGCCTCAGAGTTCCCGAGGAGTTGATGAGTTTACTGTGCCTCCCCTAGGAGCCAGCCAACCATCCGGGCCGACCCTGACCCGCCCCTGATCTCGGAGGCCCGTCTCGGGGCTGATGTCGTGCTCAGGATCGTGTGGATGCGCCGAGTAGGGTCGAGCCATGAGCGCACAGAAGGCGGCCAGCTGGGGGTACGCCGAGGACTTCGTCGCCGAGAGCGAGATCGCCGAGAAGGCGCGGCACCGTGGCGAGGAGCTGGGCTGCACGCCGATCGGCCCGGGCGGCGGGGCCGCCCTGCGGATGATCGCCGCGGCCGTGGGCGCCAGGGCGGTCGTCGAGGTCGGGACCGGGGCCGGCGTCTCCGGGCTCTGGCTGCTCGAGGGCATGCCCTCGGACGGCATCCTCACCACCATCGACATCGAGGCGGAGAACCAGCGGTCGGCCAAGGAGGCCTACGCGTCGGCGGGCGTCGCCCACCAGCGCACCCGGGTGATCACCGGACGGGCCATCGACGTGCTGCGGCGGATGACCGACGGCGCCTACGACATCGTGCTCATCGACGCCGACAAGGAGGGCTACCCCGGCTACGTCGAGGAGGCCGCCCGCCTGCTGCGCTCCGGCGGCGTCATGGTCATCGACAACATGCTCTGGCACGACAAGGTGGCCGACCCGGCGGCGCGTGACGACACCACGAAGGTGCTGCGCGACCTCGGCAAGTCGATCCGCGCGGACGAGCGGTTCTTCACCACGTTGCTCCCCGCCGGCGACGGGCTGCTCGTCGCGGTCAAGCGCTGACCCTGGGCCGGGAGGCCCGATGGGTCCCGGCCGCTCCAGCGGGTCCGGGCAGAGGAACGCCCCCGGACCGGAGTCGGCCGGGGGCGTCGTCATGCTGACGGTGGCCTCAGGCCACGCCGTCGCACCCCTGGATCGCGTCGCGAAGGTTGGCGGCCTCGTCGGGCGTCATCTCGACCACCAGCCGGCCACCGCCCTCGAGCGGCATGCGCAGGACGATCCCGCGACCCTCCTTCGTCACCTCGAGAGGTCCGTCGCCCGTCCTGGGCTTCATCGCCGCCATGTTTGGCCTTCCTTCAGAATGGTCCGAGAGGTCGAGCAGATGCACCTGGAAACTGCTGGAGACCATTATCACCTGCCCGTTGTAGCGAGACGAAATCGGTCGTCGGGCACGATGGTCACCCCGGCAGAAACCGGCACCGAGCGGCCGGACCAGCGCCCGGACGAAGGAGTTGAGGACCGATGACGACGACGTCGCAGGAGCAGGCACCGAACCCCGAGCCGACGGCCGACGTGGTCGAGCTTCGGGTCGACGGCGGCGTGGCGACGGTGGTGCTCAACCGCCCGGACGCGATGAACGCGGTCGACCTCGCCCTCAAGGTGCGGCTGCTCGAGGTCCTCCAGCAGGTGGCCGACGACCCCGCCGTGCGGTGCGTCGTCCTCACCGGCCGCGGCCGGGCGTTCTGCGTGGGCCAGGACCTCAAGGAGCACATCGGCTCGCTGATGCGCGGCGACGAGGCGCTGGGCAGCACCGTCGTCGACCACTACAACAAGGTCGCCATGCTGCTCGCGACGATGAACAAGCCGGTGGTCGCGGCCCTCAACGGCGTGACCGCGGGCGCGGGGGCGTCGATGGCCTTCGCCTGCGACGTCCGGATCCTCGTCGAGGGCGCCGGGATCAACCTCGCGTTCGCCGCGATCGCCCTGTCGTGCGACACCGGGTCCTCGTGGTGGCTGCCCCGTCTGGTCGGCACGGCCAAGGCCAAGGAGCTGCTCATGCTCCCCCGCACCATCGCGAGCGACGAGTGCCTCAGCCTCGGGCTGGTGACCCAGGTCGTCCCGGCGGACCAGTTCGAGCAGACCGTCACCGAGCTGGCCCGGACCCTCGCGGCCGGCCCGACCCTGGCCTACGGGTCGATCCGCCGGGCCGTGGCCGCGAGCGCCGGCCAGGACCTGCGAGACCGCCCTCGCGCACGAGGCGGAGCTGATGACGCTCACCGGGGCGAGCGCGGACCATCGGGCCGCCGTCGACGCGTTCCTCGCCAAGGAGAAGCCGGTCTTCGAGGGCCGCTGAGCCGCGCCCCTAGGGCGGGAAGTCGGTCGGCGGCACGAACCGCCAGAGGACGTCGATCCAGTACCACTGCCCGACCACGAACGCGACGAGCAGCACCCCGAACCGGACCCAGACCCAGCGTCGCCAGGTGCGCCATCGGGGGTAGCCGGCAGCGCCGATCAGCACGGCGGCCAACGGGAACAGCGGGATGAGGTAGCGGAAGATCGAGGTGAACGGGTCGAGGACCACCAGCAGGTATGCGGGGTAGGCCAGGGACCACATTCGCAGCTGCGGTCCGAGGCGCGTCGCCCACGGACCGAGCACCATGACGGCGATGACGACGAACAGGACGGTCAGCCAGACCGGGCCCCAGGTCTGGCCGAAGTAGTACCGCGACATGTCCAGCCACGGCTTGAACGGGACGATCTCCCGGCTTGCCCGCCAGGTCGACATGGTCACCGTGTACGCGTTCGCCTGGCCGGTCACCGCGCCGGCGATCGCGGGCCACAGCAGGCCGGACACGACGCACCCCGCGAGGGCGGCGACGCCGGACACGATCTCGGTGGTCACCAGCGGCCGCTCGGACCGGACCCGCCACCGGCACCAGAGCGCCACGACGGTGACGGCCGCGATCGGCACGGCGATGGGTCGGGTCAGGCCGAGCAGCAGCGCCAGCGACATGGCCCAGAGCCATCGCTCCTTGCTCAGGGCGAGGAGGAACAGCGTGAGGAGGGCCATCGCCATGGCCTCCGTGTAGCCGACCTGGAGGACCACCGCGGCCGGCAGGCTCGCCCAGAGCACGACCGTGGCCATGGTGAACCGCGAGCCGATCCGGTCGCGGAGCAGCAGGGCCATGGCGCCCGCGGCGACGAACCCGAGCAGCAGCGACAGGGTCGAGCCCACCCAGTAGAAGTCCAGGTGCGTGAGGTCCATGAGGATGCGGCTGAGGAACGGGAACAGCGGGTAGAACGCCCACGCGTTCTGCTGGACGAGCCCGTTGGCGTCGGTGGGGAGCCGCTTCGGGTACCCCTGCTCCGCGATGTGCAGGTACCACTGGCCGTCCCACTGGGCGGTGAACGTCAGGTAGCTGACGTCCGGGCCGGTCCAGCCGGTCGGGACCTGCCGCATGGCCACGATCGCGAGGAGGACGCCACTGACCAGGCGGCACGCCGCATACGCGAGGAGCACGTAGGTCAGGAAGCGCGCCGTCCCAGCGCGGGTGTCCCCGCGGTTCCCCAGCTGCGGCAGGGTCACGTCGCGGCGGCGCGGAAGCAGCCCGCGACATGGTCGTCGACGAGCCCGCAGGCCTGCATCGCCGCATACGCCGTCGTCGGCCCCACGAAGACGAACCCGCGTTGCTTCAGCCCCTTGGCCAGGGCGACCGACTCGGGGCTGGTGGCGCGGAAGTCCGCCGTGCTCCGGGGCGGCTGGTGGTGCTCGGGGGCGAACGACCAGACGTACGCGTCGAGCCCGCCGTCGTCGCGCAGGTCCAGTACCGCGCGGGCGTTGGCGATCGCCGCGTCCACCTTGCGCGCGTTGCGGACGATCCCCGCGTCGGCCATCAGCCGGGCGCGGTCGGTGTCGTCGAAGGTGGCGACCTGCTCGGCGTCGAACCCGGCGAAGGCGGCACGGAAGGCGGGTCGCTTGCGCAGGATGGTGATCCACGAGAGGCCGGACTGGAAGGCCTCGAGGGTGAACCGCTCGAAGAGGGCCGTCTCGCCGTGGACCGGGACGCCCCACTCGTCGTCGTGGTAGGCGAGGTACTCGGGGGCGGAACCGGCCCAGGAGCACCGTGGCACGCCGTCCGGTCCGACCAGCAGCCCAGCGGTGGTGACGTCGGTCATGACGACGTCGCCCGGGTCGCCGCGGCCTCGAGCATGCCGTCCAGGGCGTCGGCGAAGAGCCGCGCGGTCACCCGGTCGGCGGCCGGTGCGGCCAGCCGGCCGAGGGTCTCCGGACGGGGCACGATCTCCTCCCGCCAGACCACGTCGGTGCCGCCGGCATCGGTGGCGGCCAGGCGGACGTCGGCCCAGCCCCGGAGCACCCGCCCGGTCTTCCGGACCGCGAACCGGGCCTCGCCGTCCAGGGGTGGCTCCCACTTCACGACGAGCATCGAGTCGAGGAAGCCGACCGGACCCAGACCCGTGAAGCCGCCGAACGCCCACCCCAGCCGGGCCGGTCCTGGGTCGGTGCGCATCGAGGTCAGCGGGATCCAGCGCCCGTATGCGGCGAAGTCGGTCAGCGCGTCCCACACCGCGTCGAGCGGTGTGGTGACGGTACGACGAACCTCGACGGGGGCCACTCAGGCCCGCTCCGCCTCGGTCCCGCCGAGGTCGTCGGGGGACTCGGGGGACTCGGAGGTCTCGGAGGATGTCGGCGTGGGCGCCAGCGCGCTGTTGGCTTGGCGGGCCCGGGACAGCTCGTCGTCGAGGTCGCCGATCTCGCGGCGCATCCGCTCGATGACCGCGTCGACCTGGCTCATCCGGTAGCCGCGCATCGCCGTGTCGAACCGCAGCTCGTCGATGTCGTCGGGGGTCAGCTGGTCGTCCGGCAGCGGGACGTGGCTCATCGTCGTCGTCGCGTCGGCCAGCGAGCCGTCGACCCGTCCGAGGACGGCGGCCGCGGTGACGACCGCCACGACCACCGCGACGAAGAGGGCCAACCAGATCACCGGACGATGGTGCCACGTCGAGTCGCCAGGGACCTCACCGAGCGACCGGCGCGGCCGGTTCGGCCTACTCGGCTGCGTGCGGCTCGAAGTCGGTGGCCCCCTGGGTGACGTGTCGGACGGCCTCATCGACGTCGTCGGTGAGCAGCACGAGGTCGAGGTCGGCGGCGTTGACGGTGCCGTGCGGCAGGGCTGTGGTGCGGAGCCAGTCGAACAGCCCGCCCCAGTAGTCGGTCCCCATGAGCACGATGGGGAACGAGGTGACCTTCCGGGTCTGGACCAGCGTGAGCGCCTCGAACAGCTCGTCCAGCGTGCCGAAGCCGCCGGGCAGGACGATGAACCCCTGCGCGTACTTGACGAACATCGTCTTGCGGGCGAAGAAGTAGCGGAAGTTCACGCCGAGGTCGACGTAGGGGTTCAGGCCGGACTCGAAGGGCAGCTCGATACCGAGCCCGACCGACGTCCCACCGGCCTCCCAGGCGCCCTTGTTGGCCGCCTCCATGGCCCCGGGACCGCCGCCGGTGATGACGGCGTAGCCCGCCTCCACCAGGGCGCGGCCGACGCGTACGCCGAGCTCGTAGGTCGGGTGGTCGGGCTTGGTGCGCGCCGAGCCGAAGACGCTCACCGCCGGTCCGAGCTCCGCGAGCGTCCCGAACCCCTCCACGAACTCGCTCTGGATGCGCAGCACCCGCCACGGGTCGTTGTGCAGCCAGTCGGCGCGTTGGCCGGGCGGCGGGGCGTCCAGGAGCCGCTGGTCGGTGGTCGTCCGCGGTACCTGGTCGCCGCGGACGGTGACCGGTCCGACCTGGCGGCTCGGCTCGAACCCGGCACCGTCGTCGTCGGCCACGCCGTGGCGCTTCTCGATCACCCGAGCCACCGGAGCATCGCCTGCTCCGCGTCGACGAACTGGTGGACGGGTGCCCGCTCGTCGTCGGTGTGCGCGAGGTTCGGGTCGCCGGGGCCGAAGTTCACGGCCGGGACGCCGAGCGCGGAGAAGCGCGCGACATCGGTCCACCCCTCCTTGGGGCCGACCGGAACCCCGAGCGCCTCGACGAACGCCGTGGCGGCGGGCAGGTTCAGGCCCGGCCGGGCGCCCGGCGCGTTGTCGGCGACGACCACCTCGAAGCCGTCGAACACCTCACGTACGTGGGCCTCGGCCTCGGGGCCGGACTTGTCCGGCGCATACCGGTAGTTGACGGTGACGACACACCGGTCGGGGATGACGTTGCCGGCGATGCCGCCCTCGATGCCGACCGCCTGGAGGGCCTCGTGGTAGTCGAGGCCGTCGACCGTGACGGTCCGCGCCTCGTAGGCGGTGAGCCGGTGCAGCACGGCCTCCGCGTCGTGGATCGCGTTGTGACCGTTCCAGGGGCGGGCGGAGTGGGCCGCGACCCCCTTGGTGAGGATCTCGGCGCGCAGGGTGCCCTTGCAGCCGCCCTCGACGGCGCCGTTGGTGGGTTCGAGCAGGACGGCGAAGTCGGCGTGGAGGATCTCCGGCCGGTCGCGGACCAGGTGGGCCAGCCCGTTGTACTCGCCGTCGATCTCCTCGCCCTCGTAGAACACATAGGTGACGTCGCGGGACGGTTCGCGGACCCGCTGCGCGAGCTTGAGCTGGACGGCCACGCCGCCCTTCATGTCGACGGTGCCGCGCCCGACGAGCTCGTCCCCGATCCGCTGGGTGGGCAGGTTCGGGGGGTCGGTGAGGGGGACGGTGTCGATGTGGCCGGCGAGGACGACCCGCTCGTCGCGGCCCAGCTCGGTGCGGGCCACGACGGTGTTGCCGTGTCGGGTGACCGTCAGGTGGTCCAGCGGGCGCAGGGCCACGTCGATCGCCGTGGCGACGGCGTCCTCGTCCTGGCTCACCGAGGCGATGTCGCAGAGGGCCGCGGTGAGCGTGACGACGTCCGCGTCGAGGTCGAGGGTCGGCATGCTCCCGAGGCTATCGGCTGCGGGTGGAGGCCCCTGCGAGCGCTAGGGCGCTCGGATATACCTCCACCGGAAGGCCGGGGCGCCGCCGATAAGGTGAGCCGCATGACGCGAGCGGCCTGGGGTGACGGCGTCGCCACCGTGACGACCGACTCCTCCCCGCGCCCCGGCGTCGTCCTCGACACCTGGTACCCCGCCCCGGCCGTCGGCGACCCGACCGACGCGGACGGCGAACCACCCCGTGCCCTTCGCGCGCTCGTCGATGAGGACGCCATGCGGCACACCCGCCGTGAGGTGGTCCGGACCGTCGTCGACCTGGACGCGCCGCCGGACGGTGCCGCCGACGCCTACCTGCGCCTCCACCTGTTGTCGCACCGGCTGGTCCAGCCGAACACCATCAACCTGGACGGGATCTTCGGGCAGCTCGCGAACGTTGTGTGGACGAACCGCGGACCCTGCCTCCCCGAGGGCTTCGAGGCCGTGCGCCTGTCGTTGCTCGCCGACGGGCCGGTCGAGGTCCGCTCCGTCGACAAGTTCCCGAGGATGACCGACTATGTGCTGCCGACCGGCGTTCGCATCGCCGACGCCGACCGCGTACGCCTCGGCGCCCATCTCGCCGAGGGCACCACGGTCATGCACGAGGGCTTCTGCAACTACAACGCGGGCACCCTCGGCGTCTCGATGGTCGAGGGCCGCATCGTGCAGGGCGTCGTCGTCGACGACGGGTCCGACGTCGGCGGTGGCGCGTCGATCATGGGCACCCTCTCCGGCGGTGGCACGGAGCGGGTCCGGGTCGGCAAGCGCTGCCTGCTCGGCGCCCAGTCCGGCCTGGGGATCGCCCTCGGTGACGACTGCGTGGTCGAGGCCGGCCTCTACGTCACGGCCGGCACGAAGGTCACCCTGCCCGACGGGGCGGTCGTCAAGGCGCGCGAGCTCTCGGGACGCGACAACCTGCTGTTCATCCGTAACTCGGTCACCGGCACCGTCGAGGCGCGCGACCGTTCCGGCTCGGGCATCCGGCTGAACGATGTCCTCCACGCCAACGTCTGACCGACGGTCCCGAGACGTCGACGAGCGCACCCGCCACCGCGACGGCCGGCGCCGTCGCTGGCTCGCGCCGGTCACCATCCTCGTCGTCCTCGGGATCGTCGGGGGCTCGGCCTACGCCGTCTGGACCAAGCTGCAGAGCGAGCTGTTCTCGCCCAGCTGTACCGCGACCACGTCCGCCGGGTCGGTGACGTTCAGCCCGGAGCAGGTCGCCAACGCCGCCCTCATCGCGGCCATCTCCGACAAGCGTGGGCTGCCGCCGCGGGCCGCGTCGATCGCCATCACGACGGCGATCCAGGAGTCCAAGCTGCGCAACCTCAACTACGGTGACCGCGACTCCGTCGGCCTGTTCCAGCAACGCCCGAGCATGAAGGTCTGGGGCACCCGCGAGCAGATCCTCGACCCGGTGCACTCGGCCAACGTGTTCTACGACGCGCTCGTGAAGGTCGGCGGCTACGAGTCGATGGTCATCACCGAGGTCGCGCAGAAGGTCCAGAAGAGCGCCTACCCCGACGCCTACGCGGACCACGAGCAGGAGGGTCGCACCCTCGCCTCGACGCTGCGAGGCCAGACGCCCGCCGGTTTCGTATGCCAGCTGCGGCCGGCCACGACGGTGTCCTCCGCCGCGACGGTCGCCGCCGACCTGGACGCGCAGCTCGGGGTCAAGGCCACGGTCGACGGTTCTACCCTCACCATCTCGGCGCCGTCGGACCAGCTCGCCTGGGCGGCCGGACAGTGGGGCGTGGCGCGGGCCGAGGCCTACGGGGTGGACCGCGTGCAGGTCGGCGACCGCGCATGGACCAGGGGTACCGGCGGTTCGGCCGAGTCGTGGTCGACCGGGGAGAGCGCGCCGTCCCCCACGACGGTGACCATCCGGTTGGCCACGCCCGCCGCCTGACACCACCCTGGGTGAGAGTCTGTCGCCCGTGTCGTTCGAGGGGTACCGGCCGGGCACCGCCGGATACCGGCGCGTCACCCTGTCGCTCTTCGCGGCCGGGGTCGCGACATTCGCCGAGCTGTACTCGACCCAGGCCGTGCTGCCCGAGCTGGCCGCCGACTTCGACCTCTCCCCCTCCGGGAGCGCGCTCAGCGTCTCCGCCGCCACGCTGGGGATCGGGATCGCGCTGCTCGTCGTGGGGCCGGTGACCGAACGAGCCGGCCGCACGCCACTCATGCGCGCGTCCCTCGTGGCGTCCAGCGTGGTCGGCGTCGCCTGCGCCCTCGCGCCGAGCTGGCCGGTGCTGCTTACGCTGCGGTTCCTCCAGGGCGTCGCGCTGGCGGGGTTCTCGGCGGTGGCCCTCGCGTACCTGCGCGAGGAGCTCGACGCCGGCTCCCAGGGCCGCGCGGCCGGGCTCTACATCGGCGGCACCGCGATCGGCGGGATGGTCGGCCGTCTGCTGTCGGGCGGGGTCGCGCAGGTCGCCGGCTGGCGGTGGGCCGTGGGGTCGGTGGCCGCGCTCGGCGTGGTCTGCACGGCGCTGGTGCTGCTCAGTCTCCCGGCCTCGCGGGGCTTCCGGCCGTCCACCGGTGGGCTTGCCGGCGCCTGGGCCCGCACCCGTGCCGTCACCACCGACCCGGGACTGCTGCTGGTCTACGCCGTCGCCGCGCTGGCGATGGGGGGCTTCGTGGCCACGTACAACACCCTGGGCTTTCGGCTGGCCGCTTCCCCGTACTCCCTCGGGATCGGAGTCGCGAGCCTGGTGTTCCTCACGTATGCCCTGGGCTCCGTGGGGTCCACGGTGGCCGGCGTGCTCGTCGACCGGATCGGGCGTCGGGCGGTCCTCCCGCTCTGTCTCGTCATCGCGATCGGCGGCCTGCTCCTGACCCTGGCCGAGCCGTTGTGGGTCGTCGTGGTCGGCATCGCGGTCCAGACCGTGGGCTTCTTCGCGGCGCACGGCGTGGCCAGCGGGTGGTCGTCGGCGCGAGCCGCCCTGCTCGCCGGGGCACCCGGCCAGGCCGCGTCGCTGTACCTGCTCGCCTACTACCTCGGGTCGTCGGTGTTCGGCACCCTGTCCGGGGTGGCCTGGAGCCGCGGCGGGTGGGGCCTCGTCGTCACCGTCGTCGGCGTGCTGTTCGTCGCCGCTCTCGGCTGCGCCGTGGCCCTGCGTCGAGTCCCGAGCCTCCTCGGCCGCGGCGCGCCCGACATGACGACCGGACACTGAGCACGACCTGACACCGAGCGACGGCGAATAAATCCGGGCCGGAAGTGATTGACCCTTCTATGAGCCCGGTCATCGACGCCCTCCGTCAGTCCCAGAACCGCTTCACCTCGGTGGTGAGCCCGCTGAGCGACACCGCGGTCCGCGACCGCTCCTACGACGACGAGTGGAGCATCGCCGACGTCGCCTCCCACCTGGGCAGCCAGGCCGAGATCTTCGGCCTCTTCCTCGATGCCGGCATCGACGGGACCGAGCCGCCGAACCACGACGCGTTCCTGGCCATCTGGGACCGGTGGAACGCCAAGCCGCCGACCGAGCAGGTCTCCGACAGCGTCGCGGCCAACGAGAGCCTCGTCGCCCGCATCGAGGAGATCCCGACCGACGACCGCGGGGCCTTCGCGGTGGAGATGTTCGGCGGGACCCGCGACCTCGACGGCCTCGCCGCGATGCGGCTCAGCGAGCACGCCGTCCACACGTGGGACATCGCCGTCGCGCTCGACCCCGACGCGACGGTGTCCCCGGAGGCCGTCGAGCTCCTCGCGGACGCGCTCCCGGCGACCGCGAGCCGTGCCGCCAAGACCGTGACGGGCGCCACGCCGGTGGTCGTCGCCACCCAGGACCCGGCCCGCACGTACCGCGTGACCTTCCAGCCGGACGTGTCCGTGCACCTGGTCGACGGCGTCGCCGCCGCCGACCTGACCCTCCCGGCCGAGGCCTTCCTCCGGCTGGTCTACGGCCGGCTCGACCCCGCGCATACCCCGTCGTCGGTCTCCGGCGACACGGCGCGGCTGACCGACCTCCGGAAGGCCTTCCCCGGGTTCTGAGCCGCGGTTTTGTCGGGGTCCCCGCGAAGATCGAAGGAAGCGGAGTACTTCGTGGGGGTCAGCGGCTGTTGAGCTCGACGTAGTCGCGCTCGGTCGCGCCGGTGTAGACCTGGCGCGGCCGGCCGATCTTGGTCTCCGGGTCCTCGATCATCTCGCGCCACTGGGCGATCCAGCCCGGCAGCCGGCCGATGGCGAAGAGCACCGTGAACATCTTGTTGGGGAAGCCCATCGCCTTGTAGATGAGGCCGGTGTAGAAGTCCACGTTGGGGTAGAGCTTGCGCTCGATGAAGTAGTCGTCGGACAGCGCGATGCCCTCGAGCTGCTTCGCGATGTCGAGCATCTCGTCGTCGCCGCCGAGCTTGTTGATGATCTCGTCGGCGGTCTCCTTGATGATCGCCGCGCGCGGGTCGTAGTTCTTGTAGACCCGGTGCCCGAAGCCCATCAGCCGGACGCCGTCCTCCTTGTTCTTCACCTTCTTCATGAAGGTGTCGACGTCGTAGTCGGCGTTCTGGATCTTCTCCAGCATCTCCAGCACGGCCTGGTTGGCGCCGCCGTGCAGCGGTCCGAAGAGGGCGTTGATGCCGGCCGAGACGCTGGCGAACATGTTGGCCTGCGCCGAGCCGACCAGGCGAACGGTCGACGTCGAGCAGTTCTGCTCGTGGTCGGCGTGGAGGATGAGCAGGAGGTCGAGCGCCTTGACGATGGTCGGGTCGATCTCATAGGGCTCGGCCGGGAACCCGAACGTCATCCGCAGGAAGTTCTCGGTGAGCGAGAGCGAGTTGTCGGGATAGAGGAACGGCTGCCCGACGGACTTCTTGTGCGCGTATGCGGCGATGGTCGGCAGCTTCGCGAGCAGCCGGACCGTGGAGAGCTCGACCTGCTCCTTGTTGAAGGGGTCGAGGCTGTCCTGGTAGAAGGTCGACAGCGCCGACACCGCCGACGAGAGGACCGGCATCGGGTGCGCGTCACGAGGGAACCCGGAGAAGAACGCCTTGAGGTCCTCGTGCAGCATGGTGTGCCGGCGGATCCGGTCCTCGAACTCCGCCAGCTGGCTCTGGCTCGGCAGCTCGCCGTAGATGAGCAGGTAGGAGACCTCGACGAACGAGGACTTCTGTGCGAGCTGCTCGATCGGGTACCCGCGGTAGCGCAGGATGCCCGCGTCACCGTCGATGTAGGTGATGGCGCTCTTGCACGACGCGGTGTTGACGAAGCCGGCGTCGTAGGTGACCGTGCCGGTGTCCTTGAGCAGGGCCGAGATCCCCAAGGCGTCAGCACCGTCGGTGGCGTGGACAGCAGGCAGGGTCAGGCTCTTGTCCTCGACGGTGAGCTTGGCCTCGGCGACGTGCGTGCTCATCTGGGCTCCTCCTCGGCCGGCCCGCAGGGTGTGGCCGGCGTGTTGGCTCTCGACGCTACCGCAGAGTAGCGAGCGGCCTGTATGCGGCGTCCACCTGGTGCCGAGGCCCTCCCGTGCGGGCCGGTCGACAGGAACGAACCCCGAAAGTCCCGAACCGGCGAACAGATCGAGACTGGATCCGGTCCACCGGCTCACCGTCACCGCTGGGGGCTTTCGCTCCAGTCGAACCAGTCGACATCGGTGTCCAGCCGGAACACCTGGCGGTACGAACCCGCGAACAGCCCAGGAGCATTCGGGTACACACCGGCGGTGAGGCAGGCGACGACGAGTGCCGCAGCGGAGGGCACCCCACGCGCGAGAAACTTCGCGAGGACCTCGCGGTGGTGGTCCTCCGGATCGGGTTCTCCGCCGGGGTTGAGGTCCCATCCGACGAAGACGCCGTCCACGGCGAGCGTTCCCTGCCGACCGTTGGCCTGGTTGTCGACGACCCCGTAGGCGCGGGTGCCGCGCGACAGCAGGCGCAGCACCCGCGGTGTCGATGCGTCATACCCGAGCGGATGGACGACGACGCATCCGCCGCGGAAGTCGTGCGCCCCGATCCCCCCATAGTCGAAGGGCGGGTTGATGCCGAAGGCGACGAGGTCGTCGAAGCTCCAGGCCGTCGGGTCGTCCAGCAACAGACCGCCGAGGCGGGCGACCGCCTCGTCGGCGGACACACCGGCCACCGCGGCGACGCTCCAGCCCGCGGGGGTCGCCGACCCGGCCAGTGCGGCGATGACGGACTTCGCGCGCAGGACCGTCTCACTCTCCTCTGGGGTGAGCTCGGCCCCTGCAGGGGGCGGTCCGAACAGCTCGGGCGTCGGCCCGGCCAGCGCGAGCCGACCGGGCGACCATCCCGACATCATGTCGCGCCACGGGTCAGCCTCCCGCCGCGAGGAGCAGCGCGGCGTGGTCGGGACGACCTTCGTACACGGCGTTCCACAGTGCCGTCCGGCCCTCGTCCAGGGGCTCGCGCATGGCCTGATCGTACGAACCGTCGGTGAGCCGCACAGCAGCTCGGTCAGAACCTCACCAGCGGGAAGCCGCCGCGGCGACACGCTCGTCGGTCGCCGTCAACGCCACCCGGACGTGCTGGGCGCCCGCCACGCCGTAGAACGTGCCCGGCGCCACGAGCACGCCGCGATCGGCCAGCCACGCGACGCTCGCCCACGCGTCCTCCCCCCTGGTCGACCACAGGTAGAGCCCGGCCTCGGACGCGTCGATCCGGAACCCGGCCCGCTCCAACGTCTCCCGCAGCGAGGCCCGTCGGGCCGCATACCGCTGCTTCTGTGCGGCGACGTGGGCGTCGTCGCCGAGGGCCGCGACCATCGCGCGCTGGACCGGCCACGGGACGATCATCCCCGCGTGCTTGCGCACCTCGAGCAGTCGGCGCACCAGCGCCACGTCGCCCGCGACGAACGCGGCCCGATACCCGGCGAGGTTGGACTGCTTGGACAGCGAGTAGACGGCGAGCAGCCCCTCGTGGCTGCCGCCGCACACCTGCGGGTCGAGAATGCTCGGCACCGGGGAGTCGGACCACCCGAGCTCGGCGTAGCACTCGTCCGACGCCACCACGACGCCGTTGGCGCGGGCCCAGGCGACGACCTTGGCGAGATGCGCTGCGCCGAGGACCGCCCCCGTGGGGTTGCTCGGGCTGTTGAGCCACAGCAGCTTCGGGCGGGTGGCCGTGGTCTGCGGGCCGTAGGCCGCGAGGCCGTCGACCACCCTGGGTGTCGCCCGGGCCAGACGAGCGCCGACGTCGTAGGTGGGGTAGGCGACCGCAGGAATGCCCACGACATCGTCCACGCCGAGGCCGAGCAGGGTCGGCAGCCACGCCACCAGCTCCTTGCTGCCCATCGTCGGCAGCACGCCGTCCGGATCGACGTCGGGAACGCCGCGTCGGCGCGCGAACCAGCCGGCGACCGCCTCCCGCAGGTCGGGGGTGCCCCAGGTCTGCGGGTAGCCGGGGGCGTCGGCCGCCGCCGCCAACGCGTCGCGGACCATGGCGGGCGTCGGGTCGACCGGAGTGCCCACGGAGAGGTCGACGATCCCCTCAGGGTGCGCCTGCGCGACCTTCTTCAACGGCTCGAGCGTGTCCCACGGGAAGTCTGGAAGCTCCGCCGCGAGCTGACGGCTCACTCGTCGTGTTCTTGCGGGGGCAGCGCCTCGATGATCGGGTGGTCCTTGGCGATGACGCCCATCTTCGCGGCGCCGCCCGGGCTCCCCAGGTCGTCGAAGAACTCGACGTTGGCCTTGTAGTACTCGGTCCACTGCTCCGGGACGTCGTCCTCGTAGTAGATGGCCTCGACGGGGCACACCGGCTCGCAGGCGCCGCAGTCGACGCACTCGTCCGGGTGGATGTAGAGCGACCGCTCGCCTTCATAGATGCAGTCGACCGGGCACTCCTCGATGCAGGCCTTGTCCTTCAGGTCTACACAAGGTTGGGCGATGACGTAGGTCATGGGACTGCGGTCCTCCTGCGGTGCGGATGTTCAATACCTAGTATGCCGAGTCGCCACCCTTCTCGGGGTGTCGGGGTCGCGACGGCGACCGTGCTCATCGCCACATCGACATCACATCCACGCTGGGGGACCTCCGATGACCGTGCCCGACCGCCCGGACCAGCTGGGGCGGCGGGTCGTCGTGCGCTACCGGCGTCCGGCCGGCTCGCACCCGCCCCTTACCGACGTCGTCGGCGTCGTCACGGCGGTCGACGAGGAGGGAGTCACCGTCGAGGGGTCGGCGGGTCCGGTCCACGTCCGACGGGCGGACGTCGTCGTGGTCAAGGCCGTGCCACCGGCCCCCGTTCGCCGCGGTCGCCCGCATACCGCCGTCGCCACGGTCGATCTCGAGCGGCTGATGGCCGACGGGTGGCGGGCGGTCGAGGAGGAGTGGCTCGGCGACTGGATGCTGCGCGCCTCCTCCGGGTTCACCGGACGCGGCAACTCCGTTCTGCCACTGGGGGATCCGAGCTCGTCGATGGAGACCTCGGTCGAGCACGTCGAGGAGTGGTATGCGGCACGAGGCCTGCCGCCGCAGTTCCACCTCGACCTCCCGACGAGCGGCGAGGCCGCCGACGACCCGCTCGGAATGCTGCTCGTGGACCGGGGATACCGGGTGGTCACCCCGACCGTGGTCATGACGGGGGCGTGCGGCGACATCGACCCCTTGCGCGACGGCGCGGCGCCGATCAACGTGTCTGCGTCGCTGGAACCGGAGTGGCTGGCCACCTACGCGAAGCAGCGCACCACGCTGCCCGGCGTCACCGAGCAGCTGCTGACCGGGTCGCCGGGGCAGCTGTTCCTCTCGACGGCGGACCGCTCCGGCGGGCTGACCGCGGTGGCCCGGATGTCGGTCCACCCGGGATGGGCGGGCCTGCAGGCGCTCTGGGTCGAACCGGAGCAGCGCGGGCGCGGCCTCGGCCGGACCGTCGTCCACGCCGCAGGGCTGCTGGCCCGGCAGCGGCGGATGCCGTCGATGTACTTGCAGGTCGAAGCCGAGAACGAGGCGGCGATCGGGCTCTACGAGTCCGAGGGGTTCCGCCCGCACCACACGTACGCCTACCTGCGCCGAGAGTGAACGGGACGTCCGGCGACGGGGCCCCCGAGGCCACCCGTCGCCGGACGCGGTCGGTCAGACGGCCGGGACGACCCCGAACCCGGCCAGCCAGTCCTGGACGACCTCGATGTCGACGCGCTGCAGGCCACCGAGGTAGCGGCAGTTCGAGGTGTAGCCGTAGCTCGTGACCGTCACGAGGTAGCCGTCCTTGAACGCCGGACCGCCGGAGTCACCGAAACAGGAGCCGCCGCCCCCGCGGGGGTCCTTCTCGTTGCCGTTCGTCTGGAGGATCTGCGGCGTGAGCTTCTGGCCGACCTCGTCGGTGTACCGGCGCACGATCGGGTAGCTCTGCGGGATCGGCTTCTGGCTGCCGGTCTCGTTCGGCCGGACCTCGGTGCCGTAGCCGACGAGTGTCACCAGCGTCTTGTTCAGCCGCGGCTGGGCGAACTGGTCGAGGTAGCCGACCGGCGCGATCTTGGCGGGGGTGATTCCCGTGATCGGCTGGTCCAGCACCACGACGCCGACGTCGTTCCAGTTGTTCAGGTCGGTGAAGCCGGAGTACTCCGGGTGGGTGTAGGCGGTGCCCGTGTAGAAGCCCGGGTAGGAGCCGGTGTAGCCGATCTCCGAGATGCCGTCGCCCTCGTCGTCGGCGGCGCGGGGCAGGTTGGACGGCGCGGCGTCGTCGAAGAACCACTCGAAGGTCACGATGGTCTTGCCCAGCGTGCCGTCGGTGCAGTGCGCGGCGGTGAGGAGCACGGTCGGCGTGACGAGCGTCGCCGAGCAGCGGAATCGGCCGGTGGCGTCGTAGAAGGCGATGAGGCCGACGTTGGAGTACTTGTTGGTCGAGTCGACGGTGCCGCCGGTGATCGCCGCCGCGGGGAGAGCGGTGGCGAAGATCGTGGCCAGAGCGGCCAGGGCGACGACCAGGAAGGTCTTGATACTGCGGGTCATTCGACATCCTCTGGGGAGATGGTGTGTCCAGAACCTGGTCAGTCTAGGTTCAGGAAACTCCCAGCGACGTCGAAGGCGACCTCAGTTCTGGTGGTTCGGGTTCGTGCACACGACCCGGTCCTCGGGCTGGTAGTTGGTGGAGTAGTTCTCGCGCCGCACCTCCACGCCGCCCTGCTTGATGACCCGCGTCACCGTGACGTCGAACCCGGGCACCATCTCCGGCTGCGGCACGCAGGTGACCTTGTTGTCGATGATGGTCTTGCCGGGGCGCACGTTGGTCCGCGGACCCTTGAGCGCCTCCACGTCGTAGACCTTGGTGCTCCAGACCCGCCCGTGGACCTGGCTGTCGGCCACCCACGTCTGGATCAGCATGCCGTGG
This sequence comes from uncultured Actinomycetota bacterium, assembly GCA_963713345.1. Taxonomy (GTDB): domain Bacteria; phylum Actinomycetota; class Actinomycetes; order Actinomycetales; family Dermatophilaceae; genus Lapillicoccus. Next base: position 263,125 of record CAVQLI010000013.1, read on the forward strand.
GGGGTGCTGTTGGTGAATCTGTTGTCGACGGTGGGCCAGTAGACGGTGGCCTCGCGACCTTCCGGGTAGCGCGAGATGTAGAAGGTGTGCGGGGTGTGCTCGACCAGCGTTGCGCCGGCGAACCAGGCGAGGTTGTAGACCACCGTCGAGACCTGGGAGATCCCGCCGCCGACGCCCTTGACCAGGCGCCCACTCTCGATGACGTACCCCTCGCGGTAGCCCTTCGCCTCGGTGCGCTCGCCGAGGATCCCGTTAAGGCTGAACGTCTCTCCCGGTTTGAGCAGGGTCCCGTTGATGGTGTTGGAGGCGGTCACGAGGTTCGCCGTCCGCGAGGGGTTGTAGGGGAACCGCGAGTCGAACGACGCCACGAGCTCCTTGACGCCGAGCGCCTGTGCGCCCGCAGTGGTGAGCGACGGTGCTGACGTGGTGGTGGCCAGCCGAGCGGTCCGGTCCGCAGCCGTGAGCGCCGCGGTGACCACGTCGGCTGCGGCCGCCGGGTCGACCCCGACGCCGTCGACGGACGGGACGACGGTGGGCGCGTTGTTCTCGATGACGATCCGGGCGTCCTGCGCCTTGGGCAGGACGCTGCCCAGCGCCTCGACGACCAGCGCGCCGAGCTTCGCCTGGTCCACGGCCGGGCTGAGCCCGCCCTCGGCCGTCGGCGCCATCGACAGGGCGGCGCCGAACGTGTCCGGTGCAAGGGTGGTCGTGGCGGTTCCGGCGACCAGCGTCACCGGCCCGGACATGGCCGGCCGGGCGAACGAGGTCAGCGCCGCGTCGACCTCCTGCTGCGTGACGCTCGGGGCCGTCGTCGTGACCTCGGCGGTCAGGGCGGTCGAGCGCGGGTAGGCGGTCGCCACCTGGCGCACGAGCGGGTCGACCGGCACGGTCACGCCGGTCACCGCGGCGACCCCGGTAGCCGTCCCGTTCGCGAACGAGACCGCGCCGTCCTTGGGCGCGACCTCGGACTCCGTGGCGCGCGCCGCCAGCGTGGTCGTGAGCCGCTCCTCGTCGACGGTCGTCTGCACCCGACGCTCGGCGGTGCCGGTCAGCTGCTGCCAGACGCGGACAGGGTCGAGCGTGAAGCCGGTGACGCCGTCCAGCGTGCCGGGGATGTCCAGTGACAGCCCGGCATCGGCGGGCTTCAGCGTGAACGTGCGTCCCGTGGTGCCCAGCGTGACGACGATCTCGGCGGTGCCGACACCGGCCAGCTGCTGTTCGAGCCGTGACACCGCCTCGTCGCGCGAGAGTCCGCCGACGTCGACGCCCTCGACGGATGCGGTGCTCGGCACCTGACGGCCGACCACGACCGCGACGACCACGTAGAGGAGGGCCAGCGCCGCGAGCCCGATCCCCGCCCACAGCGCTGCCCCGGCTCGGCCCCTCGGCACGGTCCCGTCACTCCCTTCGGCCGTCCGACCTCGCCCCCAAGCGCCGGCTCCTGTTGGCAGGACTGTACGGGCCGCCGCCGACCCCGGGGATCTCGCGCCCGACGGCCGGACTCTCCGACGCCGAATCGTTGTCGAACGGCGCGGTATGCCCAGGCCTCGCCGCGAGCGCCGCTCGCCAGAGATGCATCGTGGCGTAGGAGCGGAACGGCGACCACCGCTCGGACCGCGCCAGGTCGGCGCCCAGCACGGCGGCCCCCTGACGGACGACGAGGTCCGTCGTGAGCAGCACGTCGGTGTCGTGCGCGAGCCGCATCGCGACATAGGCAGCGGTCCACGGGCCCACCCCGCGCAGCGCGAGGAGGTCGGCGCGCAGCGCGTCGGGATCGCGACCCGTCGACAGGTCGAGAGACCCGTCCGCGACCACCGCCGCAGCCGCCACCACGGCCTCCACCCGCGCGCGCGGTCCGGCGAGCACCTCACGTCCCCGCTCCGCGACCACACCAGCGGACGGGACGAGCCGCCAGTCGTCCGTGCCCTCGAGCGGCTCCCCCAGGGCCGCCACCAGCCGCGCCAGGTGGGTCCGCGCGGCGGCGAGCGAGATCTGCTGCCCCACCATGGTCCGCAACAGCAGCTCCCAGCCGTCGAGGGACCCCGGTACCCGCACGCCGGGAGCCGCCCCGACCGCCGCAGCCAGCGCCGGATCCTGGGCGAGGTGTTCGGCGACCGCGGCCACGTCCGTGTCGAGGTCGAGCAGCGACCGTATGCGCATGAGCAGCTCCAGCGCCGGGCGGCCGGAACGCTCCGACGTCACGACCACCTCGCCGGTCCGGGGGCCGAAGTCCAGCACCACGACGTCCGGACCGTCCGGCGTCCGCACGGCACACGCATACCGGCCGTTCTCGTACCGCTCGGCACCCGTGACCGCGTGGGCCGAGAGGTACCACGTCATCCAGGCCAGGTCGTACGGCGCCGGCAGCGCCAGCCGCTCGGAGCCCACGTCAGCCCATCTCAGCTCACGTCAGGCCAGGGTGTCGTAGCGGCCGCGGTAGTACACCAGGGCGTCGCCGGCGTGGTCGCTGATCTCGACCGAGACGACCCGCCCGACGACGATGGTGTGGTCGCCACCGGGGTACGCATCCGTCGTCTCGCACTCCAGCGTGGACAGCGACTCGTCGAGAAGGGCCACCCCGGTCACCCCCCGATGGGTGGGGACGCGCTCCAGCTGGCCGTGCAGGGGTCGGCCGCGAGTCGCCAGCCAGTCGGCCGTGGCCCGCCCCGTGGACGGCAGGATGCTGACGCCCCAGAGGCCGCTCTCGACGATCGCGTCGTGGAACCGGGCCTCGCGCTCGACGCAGACCAGGACCAGCAGCGGCTCCAAGGACACCGAAGCCAGCGCGTTGGCGGTCATCGCGTGGTCGGTCGTGCCCACGCGGCTCGTGACGATCGTGACGCCGGTGGCGAGGCGCCCGACCGCCAGGCGGTAGACGTCGGACGACGGCTCCAGGTAGGGCTCGAGGTGGGCTGCGGTCACGACGCCGCCGCTACCTCGTCGCGGACCTGGGTGACCAGCCGGTGCGCGAAGGCCATCTTGTCCAGCACCCGCGGGGACAGGGCGAACGGGTACAGGTCGCGGTGCCCCATCGAGCGGTTGACCATGTTGAGCGCCCACGCCAACGGGATCCAGAGCTCGACGAGGCGGGTGAAGCCGCCCGGCCCGCTCATCGGGCTGGCCGCCGTCGAGCCGGCGGGGGCGAACCCGAACGCGGCCGCGGTGTCGACGGTGTCGCGGATGTGCAGGTAGTGCGCGAAGGTCTCGGCCCAGTCCTCGGCCGGGTGCATCGTCGCGTAGGAGGAGACGTACTCCGACTCCCAGCCGGCCGGAACGCCGTCCGAGTAGTGCCGGTCCAGCGCGGACTGGTAGTCCGCGCCGGGGTCGCCGAACAGGATCCGGAACTCCTGCCGCGCCGCGGAGCTCTCGACGAGAACCGCGAAGTAGTAGTGGCCGATCTCGTGCCGGAAGTGCCCGAGGAGGGTGCGGTAGGGCTCGTCCATGGAGATGCGCAGCTGCTCGCGGTGGACGTCGTCGCCCTCCGCCAGGTCCAGCGTGATCACGCCCGAGTCGTGCCCGGTGGTGACGGCGGTCTGGTGGCTGGACAGCAGGTCGAAGGTCAGTCCCGAGTGCGGGTCGGCACGCCGGTCGGTGATCGGCAGGCCCAGCTCGACCAGCTCGACGACGAGCCGCCGCTTGGCTCGCTCGGCCGCGACGAAGGCCGGCATCTCGGGGTCGCCGTCGGCGGGCCGGGTCCGGGTCAGCGAGCAGGACCGACAGAGCGTGCCGCTCGTGGCGACGACCCAGTTGCAGCCGGCGGTGTCCAGGTTCGTGCAGATGCCGCGCGACGAGTCGCCCGCGACGGCGCCGTCGCGGTCCACGACGACGAAGTCCAGAACCTCGAGGTCGAACCCCACTCCGTTCGAGCAGGACAGGCAGACGGAGTTCTCGAACGCCAGCCGCTGGCCGCAGTGAGGGCAGGCGAAGTCACGCACGACATCCGAGCCTAGCCGGGCGGCAGCAGGCCGCTCGCCAGGACCCCGGTCCCGATCCGCTCGCCCGTGAGCGGGTCCACCCGCACGAACGCCTCGCGCCCGGCGAGGCGCGCGGCGACGTCGTTGGTGAGGGCGTAGTAGCCGCCCGGCCACACCCGCAGCTGCGTGCGGTGCGCGTCGAGGGCGTCGACCTGCGCGGGCAGGTGCACCGGGTCGACGACCACGTGGGTGACGAGGTCGTCGGGAACCGTCGAGGAGATCTCCGGGTCGTCGTCGCCGGGGTAGGCGAGGCCGAGGCCCGGCGGCACGTGTTCGCGCAGCCAGCGACGGTCGGGCCGGACCCAGGACCGCGGGGTGTGGACGTGGAAGATGTATGCGGGCCGCTCGCCCTCCGCGAGCTGCCGCAGCGCGGCCATCGTGACCCGGTGGGTCTGCACGTGGTCGGGGTGCTCGTACCCACCGGTCGAGTCGTAGGTGACGACGACATCCGGACGCAGGGCGCGGATGTGGTCCGCCACCAGGGAGCCGACCTCCTCGACGTCCGCTGCCCCGAACGCGCGAGGGTGCTCGGCCGAGGGCATACCCGCCATGCCGGTGTCCCGGAAGCGGGACAGCCGGCCGGCGGTCTCGTCCGCCCCGAGAACGGCGTGGTGCACGCCGAGGCGGCGCATCGCCTCGCGCACCTCGCCGAGCCGGAACGGGCCCAGCGGGTCGCCCTCCGCCCCCTGAAGGTGGGCCAGCTCCGGTGGGACGACCTCGCCCTCCTCACCAAGGGTGCAGGTGAGGACGTGCACCTCGTCGCCCAGGGCGACGTGATGGGCCATGGTGATGCCGCACGTCAGGGTCTCGTCGTCCGGGTGGGCATGGACGAACAGCAGCCGGCTCATCGCGCGGGGCAGAGTGTGCGAATCGGCCTCAGATGATCTGACGCTCTTCGGGGAAGTGGCAGGCCACTCGGTGGCCCGGCGCCTTCTCGACCGGCAGGGGGACCTCGTCGGCGCACTTCTGCTGCGCCTTGGGGCACCGGGTCCGGAACACGCAGCCGCTCGGCGGGTTCTGCGGTGACGGCAGGTCGCCCTTGAGGAGGATGCGGTCCTTCATGGCCTCCTTGTTCGGGTCCGGGGTGGGGACCGCGGAGAGGAGGGCGTGCGTGTAGGGGTGCAGCGGGTGCTCGTAGAGCGTGTCGCGCGGCGCCTCCTCCATGACCTTCCCGAGGTACATCACGACGACGCGGTCGGAGATGTGCCGGACCACGGACAGGTCGTGGGCGATGAAGACATAGGCGAGGTTCTGCTCGTTCTGGATCTCCTCGAGCAGGTTGATGACCTGAGCCTGGATCGACACGTCGAGGGCCGACACCGGCTCGTCGCAGACGATGAGCTGCGGCTTCAGGGCGATGGCCCGCGCGACGCCGATGCGCTGGCGCTGGCCACCGGAGAACTCGTGGGGGTAGCGGTTGTAGTGCTCGGGGTTGAGCCCGACGCGCTCCATGAGGCTCTGGACGGTCTTCCGGGTTCCGCCCTCGGGCTTGATGCCCTGGATGTCGAAGGGAGCGGCGATGATCGACCCGATCGTCTGCCGGGGGTTCAGGGAGCCGTAGGGGTCCTGGAACACCATCTGCATCTCACGACGTAGCTTGCGCAGGTCGTTGCCGCTGATGTTCGTGATGTCCTTGCCGGCGAACTCGATGGTGCCGCCGGTCGGCTCGAGCAGCCGCAACAGCGTGCGGCCGGCAGTCGACTTGCCACAGCCGGACTCCCCGACCAGTCCGACGGTCTCCCCGGGCCACAGGCTGAGGTCGATCCCGTCGACGGCCTTGACCGGGGCGTCCACATGCTTGACGAGCGTCTGGCGGTACTGCGGGAAGTGCTTCTGCAGCCCGGTGATCTTCAAGAGCGGCGGGCCGGTGAAGGCCGAGCTCTCGACGATCCGGCCGGTGTCGGCGTCGCGGACGATGACCACCTCGTCGACGTCGACCGGAGCCGTGCCCTGAGAGTCGTCGGGCGTCGTCGCCTCGGTGAACTCCTCGGTGGTGGCATCGGCCGGAAGGCTGTGCGGAGCGTTGTCCGCGACCTCCTGCGACACCCGCGCGGCCTCGAGCTCGGCGCTCGGCGCCACCCGCTCGTCGGGGTGCTCGGCGAGCCGAGCCCGCTCCTCCGCCGCCTGCTCGGGGGTCAGCTCGTTGTCGTCCGCGCCCTCCGGGGTCGGGCGGGGCGAGAGGCGGCTGTCTTTCTCAGCCTGCTCCGTGTCGTCGTAGGGTCCGGGGGTCGCGCCGAGGATGTTGCCCTCGCGGCGGTCCTCGCGCTGCTCCGGGTTGTCGGCCTCGTTGTCGTAGGTGCTCATGGGTCCTCCTCAGAGCCGCGGCTTGACGTCGGTCTCGTAGAGCTCGCGCCGTCGCGGCGCGGGGATGTGGCACCGCACCAGGTGCTCGCCGCCGGCGTCGTCCAGCCCAGGAACCTTGGTCTTGCAGTCGTCGCCAGGCACCTCCGAGCGGTACCCGCAGCGCGGGTGGAACGCACAGCCGGACGGCACGTTGATCAGTGAGGGCGGGTTGCCCGGGATCGGGTCGAGACGCTCCTTGCGCACCCGGTCGAGGCGCGGCATGGACGTCAGCAGGCCCCACGCATACGGGTGCTCCGGGGTGTAGAAGACCTGGTCGACCGTGCCGTGCTCGACGGCCTTGCCGCCGTACATGACGAGGATCTCGTCGGCCATCTCCGCAACGACGCCGAGGTCGTGGGTGATCATGATGATCGCCGACCCGAACTCCTGCTGCAGGTCGCGCATGAGGTCGAGGATCTGCGCCTGGACGGTCACGTCCAGGGCGGTCGTCGGCTCGTCGGCGATGAGCAGCGACGGGTCGTTGGCCAGGGCCATGGCGATCATCGCGCGTTGGCGCATACCACCGGAGAACTCGTGCGGGTACTGGTCGTACCGCTTCTTGGGGTTCGGGATGCCGACGCGGCCGAGCAGGTCGATGGTGCGGTTCTTGGCCGCGGCCTTGGACATGTCGGAGTGGTGCACCCGGATGCCCTCGACGATCTGCGTGCCCACCGTGTAGTACGGGTGCAGCGCCGACAGCGGGTCCTGGAAGATCATCGCCATCTTGTTGCCGCGCAGGTTGCGCAGGCGCTCGGTGCTGACCGTCATGAGGTCCTCGCCGTCGAGGAAGATCGACCCCGACGTCTGAGCCCGGCTGCGGCGGTGCAGGCCGAGGATGGCCTGGCTGGTCACCGACTTGCCCGAGCCCGACTCCCCCACGATCCCGATGGTCTGACCGCGGTCCAGCGTGAAGCTCAGGCCGTCGACCGCCTTGACCAGACCGTCGTCGGTCGGGAAGTGGACCTTGACGTCCCGCAGCTCCAGGTACCCCGCAGCGGTTGCCGCGGAGCCGGATGCGGGGGCTTGTTCGGTTGTCGTCGCGTCGCGCACTGCCATGGTGGTGCTCTCCTTCGACCCTGGGTGTCGGCCGGCGGTCAGATGCTGGGGTCCGCTGGGTTGCGGTCCGTCAGGACAGTCTTACCCGTGGGTCGATCACACCGTAGAGCACGTCGACCACGAGATTCGCGATGACGATGAAGAACGACGCCACGACGACGACGGCGACGATGATCGGCAGATCGCTGTTCTGGATCGCCTGGATCGAGTTCCACCCCAGTCCGGTGAAGTTGAAGACCTGCTCGCTGATGATCGCACCGCCGAGGAGGCCACCGAGGTCGAGACCCGCGGCCGTGACGATGGGCGTCAGGGCGGCGCGCAGGCCGTGGCGACGGATCACCGTCGTCTCCTTGACCCCCTTGGCGCGAGCGGTCCGGATGTAGTCCTCGGACATCGTCTCGAGCATGTAGGCGCGGGTCAGCCGGACGTAGCTGGCGGCGAACACGGCGGCGAGGGCGAGCGAGGGCAGGAAGATGCCCTGCGCCCAGAGCGCGGGGTTCTCGGTGAGCGGCGTGTAGACCGGTAGGGGCCACAGCTGCCACTTGATCGAGACGAAGGTCAACAGGAGCACGCCGATGAAGAAGCTCGGTACCGAGTAGCCGACGAGCGCCAGACCGACGAGGAGCCGGTCCGGCCACCGTCCTCGGTTGAGCGCGGCGACGATGCCGAAGAGGACGCCAGTGAAGATCCAGAGGACGAAGGCGCCGATGGCGATGGACGCGGTGATCGGCAGGGCCTCTTTGACGATGTCGGTCACGCACTTGGTCTTGACCGTGGAGTAGCCGAGCGACGGTGCGTCGCAGTGCGTCACGAGCTGTGGGCTCTGCGCCTTGATTGCGGGGTCATCGGGGTAGTCGCGCCCGACGAAGAGGCCCTTGAGGAACTTGAGGTACTGCACCGGGACGGGGTCGTTGTAGCCCATCTTGATCCGGTTGCCCTCGATGACCGCAGGGGTGCAGCTCTTGCCACACGTGAGGGAGGCGGGGTCGATGGGGGAGGCGAAGAAGATGAGGAACGTCGTCGCGCTGATGACGAGGAGCATGACCACGACTGAGATGAGCCGTCGGACGATGTAGAAGAACATGGCGCAGACCCCGTGGGGCCACTCACCTGCCTCTCAGAGACGTTCCGTGTCTACGCGATGCCGGACGGGAGAAGCAGTTCCCCCGCCCGGCACGGCGTGTGGTGTCAGCAGTGTCGTGCCGCGGAGCCGTGCGGGTGGGCCGGAGCCCACCCGCACGGTCCTAGGTCACTTGACCGAGACGGTGGCGATGTCGATGTACCCACCGAACTGCGCGTTCACCTGGGCACCCTTGACGCCGGAGCCGTTGACGAAGGTGAACTTCTGGCTGACCAGCGGGATGACCCCGCCGTCCTTGCTGATCTGCAGGTCGATGTCGCCCCAGGCCTTCTCGCGGGCGTCGGCGTCCGGGATGGCGTAGGCAGCGTCGATCGCCTTGTTGACGGCGTCGCTGTTGTACCAGCCGTAGTCCTGGTTGGAGCTGGTCGGCGTCAGGTTGACGCGACCGTCGAACAGCGGCGGGAGCACCGTCGAGCCGGACGGCCAGTCAGCACCCCAGCTCGCGTAGAAGGCGTCGCGGTTCTTGAACGAGACGTTCGAGATCTGACGGTAGTAGCCGGTGCTCGCGACGCCCTCGAGCGTCACGTTGAAGCCGGCCTGGTCCCACGTCTGCTTGAGCGCCGCGAACGAGGCGTCACGCGTCGCCGTCTTCCGGTACGCGACCGTGATGTTGATCGGCAACGTCTTGCCGGCGTCCTGCAGGACCTTCTTCGCCGCGACCGGGTCGCCCGCAGTGGGCGCACCGAACGGGTTGGCGTCCTTGTTGTAGCACTTCATGACCGGGTTGCACATCGCGTACGACGGGGTCATGACCTGCTTGCCACCGTTGGCCGTGACGTAGGCGTCGCGGTTGGTCGCCATGGCGAAGGCCTGACGCACCTTGGGGTCCTTCATGACCTCGGAGGTGACGTTCGGCTGCACGTAGTCGACGTAAGGCGCGTCGGTGTTGATGGTGCGGCCGGCGGCGGACGGGTTGGACGCGATCTGCGGGAGGGCAGCCGGCGGGGCCGTCGTCCAGGTGATGGCCGTCTTGTCCTCGCCACCGTCGGCGATCAGCCGCTGGTAGACCTGCTCGCTCTGGATTCCCTCGACGTCGACGATCTTGTCGGGGTAGGCCTTGCGGACCTTGTCCGTGCTCTCGTCCCAGTTCGGGTTGCGGACCCACGTGCCACCCTTGTTGGGGTCGAACGTGCCCTCGAGCATGTACGGGCCGTTGCTGAAGACGTCGAACAGGGACTTGTCACCCTTGTCCTTGTCCTTGCGGAACGGCGACCAGGCCGCGAGCGACGCCGTGGCGACGTTGAAGTCCGCCCACGGGGTACCGAAGCGCAGCGTCAGGGTCTGGCCCTCACACGTGACGGCCTTGTCGTACAGGTCCTGTCCGGTGCCCTTGTAGGGGCCCTTGTAGGCGGACGAGCCATCGGCGTCCTTCGGCACGTCGAGGTACTGAAGGCTGTAGGTCGGGCCGTTGGAGATCACGTCGGTCGCGAACGTGCGCGAGATCCCGTACTTGACGTCCTCGCAGGTGACCTTCTGGCCGTCCTGCCACTTGGCGGTGTCGACGAGCGTGAACTTCCACGTCTTGCCACCGTCGGACATCTGGCCCGTGTCGGTCGCGAGGTCGGGGACCAGCTTGCTGTCGGCGCCGACCGAGTAGGTGGTCAGGCTGCGGGCGTACGCGCGGGCGGCGAACTCGAGGTCCGCTCCCACGTAGCTCGCCTGCGGGTCCAGGCCGTTGTGCGGGCCGAGGTTCAGGTTGTAAAGCGTCCCGCCCTTCTGAGGTGCGGCCGCAGCGCTCGACGTAGCGGTTCCACCGCCACCTCCCGAGCTACTGCACGCCGCCGCAGCGAGGGCAACGACCGCGCCAAGGGCGAGACCGGTCGCGCCCTTCCTGGTGCGCATCATGTGTTCTCCTTGTGTGCACTTTCCACCACGAACGGTGTGATGGACCTTCCCGAGACGATTGCCACGGGCTGAACATCGTGACCCGGGTCGGTCACCATGCGGATTGTGGACGGTGACACCGCAGCGTCACCGAGGTGGAATGACACCGTCACGAGCGTCCCGACTTGGGGTCGAGCGCGTCGCGCAGGCCGTCGCCGAGCAGGTTGAACGCCAGCACGACGGCGAACACGGCCAGACCGGGGAAGAGGAAGTATGCGGGGTCCGGCAGCGCGTAGTTCACGGAGGCGTTGAGCAGGGAGCCCAGCGACGCGGCCGGCGGGTTCAGGCCGACGCCGAGGAAGCCGAGCGTCGCCTCGGCGGCGATGTTGGCCGGCATGATGAGCGTCGTGAAGACGAGGATCGGCGCCCAGAGGTGCGGGAGCAGCTCCTTGAAGTAGAGCCGTCCGCGCTTGGCGCCCAGGGACTGCGCCGCCTCGATGAACTCGCGCTCGCGCAGGGACAGGACCTGACCGCGGATGATGCGGGCGATCTGCGGGAAGCCGAAGAAGCCGAGCACGACGACCATGAAGACGATCTTGGGTGGCGCCGCGCTGGCCGACTGGCCCATGACGTTGGCGATGAGCTGGACGAGGATCAGCTGGAGGGAGAGCAGCATCAGGGTGCTCGGGAAGCTGAGCACCAGGTCCATGAACCGGCTGATCCACCAGTCGGTGCGGCCGCGGGCGAAGCCGGCGATGATCCCGAGGATGACACCGATCAGCAGCGAGATGATCGTCGCGAGGATCGCCACCGTGAGTGAGGTGGTGAGTCCGGTGAGGATGCGGGCGAAGATGTCGCGGCCGGTGCCGGGCTCGACGCCGAGGGGGTGGTCCCAGCTCATGCCGCCGCCGAAGCCCTCGGGCAGCGACCCGAGGCCGGTCACGAGGTCAGGGTGGTTGAGGTCGGGGTCGATGATCCCGAAGTGGGCCAGGATGGGCGAGGCGATGGCGAGGACGATGCACAGGCCCGAGGCGACCAGGGCCACCATGGTGACCTTGTCGCGCTTGAGCCGACTCCAGACGATCTGCCACGGGGAACGACCCTTGATGGCGACGGCCCCGTCGATGGCGGCGGTCTCGGCCGCTTCCAGGATCGCACCGGTGTCTTCCTGACCCGTACCCGGGGCAATCGTCATCCGTCGTCCTCACTGGTGGGGGCTGGGGTGCATCCCTCGGCGGACCCGCAGCCGCCTGGAGAACACCTCCGAACGTCGAAACCATAGACCAGCCCGTCCACGGACTGAAACGAGAACGCAATACGTCGCCGGATCGTGACCGAACCATGCCGTCCCTGAGACGTTCCTGTAAGGAGACCGCACGAGGGTGGCCTCGGGGGTCTGTGGGGAGGGCGTCGTCAGCGGTTGACGGTGATGCTGGCGAGGTCAGGGAGACCCCCGAGAAGGGCGCTCACGCGGTAGGCCTGGATGCCGGTTCCGCGCAGCAGAACGCGCTGCCGCTCGGCGAGGGGGACCACGTCGCCGGCCGCCGTCAGGGTGGCGTCGAGGTCGCCCCACGCCCGGTTGCGGGACGTCGTGTCGGACGTTCCCTCGGCCCCCTCCGCCGCCGCCGAGAGCGCCGGGTCGCCGAGCCGGCCGACCAGCGAGGGCAGGACGGCTCCCCCGCTCGGGTAGTCGGCGGACACCTGGCCGAGCTCGACGTCGACGACGTCCGGACCGGTGGTCCGCGGGACCAGGCTCACCGAGAACCCGGCCTGCTCCCAGCCCGGCAGCATCGCGGTCAGTGCGCGGGTCGCGGACTCCGACGGCACATACCCGAGGCGCAGCGCCACTGGGGTTGCGACCCCGGCCGCCGTCAGGGCGGCCTTGGCCGCGGCCGGGTCGCCCGCCGTGGTGATGCCGGGGGGATCGGCCGCGTGACGACCGGGGATGACCCGGGCGAGCACCGAGGTCGTCGGCGTCATCGGCGAACCCTCCGCCGACGCATACGCCTCCCGGCTCGTGGCGACGCCGAAGGCGCGGCGCACCGCAGGGTTGCTCATCGCCGGCGTCCTGACGTTGGGCAGGAGGACGTCGACGACTCCGCTGTCCGGCCGGCTGGTCCGGGCGGCCGCCGCCGGCGCCTGGAGCTGAGCGTCCATCACCGCCGGTGCGTTCGCGAAGGTGATGGCCGTCGCGTCGACATCGCCCTTGCTGTCGAGGAGCCGCTGCGCGACCGTCGTGGTGGGGAGCCCCTCCTCGACCTCGATGACGTCGGGCCAGGCGTTGCGGATCGGGTCGTCGATGGGCTCCCACTTGCGGTTCCGCACGAACCGACCGCCCTCGCCCGGCTTCCAGACGCCCTCGAGCATGTAGGGACCCGACGCGAACACCGACAGTGGGTCCCGGTTCGTGCGGTCCGTGTCCTGGTCCTGGCGGGCCGGCGCGAAGGCCGGCAGCGAGACGATCTGGTCGAAGTCGAAGCGGGGCGTCTTGAGGTGGAAGGTGATCTCCTGCCCGTCGCAGGTGACCGCCTTGTCGTAGAGAGACTGACCGACGCCGGAGTACGGGCCCTTGTACGCGGACACGACGCGTCCCTGTGCGTCGGTGGTCGACGGGATGTCGAGCAGCTGGAGGGCGTACTGCGACCCGCCGGTGATCCGGTCGGTGGCGAAGGTGCGGGACACGCCGTACTTCACGTCGGCGCAGCTGACGAACCGGCCGTCCTGCCAGGGAGCGTCGCTGACGAGGGAGAAGATCCACATCTTGCCGCCGTCCTGCGCGACGCCCGTCGTCGTCGAGAGGTCACCGACCAGCCCGGGGAGGAAGCCGGTACCGGACGGTGCCTGGGCGGTCAGGGTGCGGACGAAGGTCCGGACGGCGAACGCCGACTCGGTGTCGGTGCCGATCCGCTGGGGGTCCCAGGCCTCCACCCGCGAGTCGAAGAGGACGTGGAGGGTCCCGCCGCGCTCGGTCGGGATGCCCGTGGCGTCGGCCTGCCTGGTCGTGCAGGCACCCAGCAGCGCGCAGCCCACCACCAGGGTGGCCGCGAGTCCCCGACGCGCTGCCCGTGCCGTCACCGGCTCATGCTCTCGCGGCGGCCTCGGTCTTCAGCGCCGACCGCGCCCGGGAGGCGGTTCGCGCCCGTTCCGTCTGGTCGAGGACCACCTTGCGGATCCGGATCGCCTCGGGGGTCACCTCGACGCACTCGTCCTCCCGGCAGAACTCCAGGGACTGCTCCAGGCTGAGCGCGCGCGGCGGGACGATCTTCTCGAAGTTGTCCGAGGAGGCCGCCCGCACGTTGGTCAGCTTCTTCTCCTTGGTGATGTTGACGTCCATGTCGTCGGCGCGCGAGTTCTCGCCGACGATCATGCCCTCGTAGACCTCGGTGGTCGGCTCGGTGAAGAGGCTCCCGCGCTCCTGGAGGTTGACCATGGCGTAGGCGGTGACGACGCCGGAGCGGTCGGACACGAGGGACCCGCTGGTACGCGTGGTGATCGCCCCGAACCAGGGCTCGTAGTTCTCGAACACGTGGTGGGCGATGCCGGTACCGCGCGTCTCGGTGAGGAACTCGGTGCGGAACCCGATCAGCCCGCGCGAGGGCACGAGGAACTCCATCCGGATCCAGCCGGTGCCGTGGTTGGTCATCTGCTCCATCCGGCCCTTCCGGGCGGCCAGGAGCTGGGTGATCGTGCCGAGGAACTCCTCGGGTGTGTCGATGGTCAGCCGCTCGACGGGCTCGTGCAGCTTTCCGTCGATCTCGCGGGTGACCACCTGGGGCTTGCCGACGGTCAGCTCGTAGCCCTCACGGCGCATCTGCTCCACGAGGATGGCCAGGGCGAGCTCTCCGCGACCTTGCACCTCCCACGTGTCGGGACGCTCGGTCGGGAGGATCCGCAGCGAGACGTTGCCGACCATCTCGCGGTCGAGGCGGTCGAGCACCATCCGCGCGGTGACCTTGGACCCGCGCACCCGGCCGACCATCGGGCTGGTGTTGGTGCCGATCGTCATCGAGATGGCCGGCTCGTCGACGGTGATGAGGGGCAGGGGGCGCGGGTCGTCCCGGTCGGCGAGGGTCTCGCCGATGGTGATCTCGGGTATGCCGGCGACAGCGATGATGTCGCCGGGGCCGGCGCTGTCGGCCGGCTTGCGCTCCAGCGCCTCGGTCATCAGCAGCTCGGTGATCTTGACCGGGCTGCGGGACCCGTCGTGGCGGCACCACATCACCGTCTGGCCCTTGGCGATGGTGCCGTTGTAGACACGGAGCAGGGCGAGCCGGCCGAGGAAGTTCGACGAGTCGAGGTTCGTCACGTGCGCCTGGAGCGGCGCCTCGTCGTCGTAGACCGGTGCGGGGATGGTCGAGAGGATCGTCGCGAAGAGGGCCTCGAGGTCGGTCCCGTCCGGCTGGGTGCCGTTCTCGGGCTGGGTGAGCGAGGCGCGACCGGTCTTGGCCGACGCGTAGACGACCGGGAAGTCGAGCAGGTCGGCCGCGTCCGCGGTGTCGTCCTCGAGCAGGTCGAGGAACAGCTCGGAGGTCTCCTCGACCACCTCGGCGATCCGCGAGTCCGGGCGGTCCACCTTGTTGACGCAGAGGATGACGGGCAGCCGCGCGGTCAGCGCCTTGCGCAGGACGAACCGGGTCTGCGGCAGCGGACCCTCCGAGGCGTCGACGAGCAGGACGACGCCGTCCACCATGCTCAGGCCGCGCTCGACCTCGCCGCCGAAGTCGGCGTGCCCGGGGGTGTCGATGATGTTGATCGTCACCCCGCCGGGAAGGCCCGCCTCGGCCGCCGACTTGCCGCGGTAGTGGACCGCGGTGTTCTTGGCGAGGATGGTGATGCCCTTCTCGCGCTCGAGGTCACCGGAGTCCATCGCGCGCTCGTCGACGTGCTGGTGCTCACCGAACGCGCCCGACTGCCAGAGCATCTTGTCGACCAGCGTGGTCTTGCCGTGGTCGACGTGCGCGACGATGGCGACGTTCCTGATGTCGTCGCGGGTGCGGGGAGCCATGCCCCAATTGTCTCAGGGGTTCGGGGTGCTCCCGACCATCAGCCGTTCCAGGGCCCGAACGATGGGCAGGTCGGCCGGAAGCCAGCCGACGGCATACAGGTCGGTGCGGTCCAGCCACTGGAGCGCATCATGATCCTCGATGGGCTGCGGGTCGCCGTCGGTGACGACCGCGAGCCAGACGTGCATCCGGTACCGGTCGCCGAGCGGCCAGCCACCGTCGCCGTCGGGTGCCGGGACCGAGGGCCCGGTCCGGATGGCCACGCCGAGCTCCTCGCGGATCTCGCGGTGCAGGGCCTCAGTGGCCGACTCCCCCGGGTCGACCTTGCCGCCCGGGAACTCCCAGCCACCCGCGAGCGCCGGCGGTTCGGTGCGTCGGGCGGCCAGCAGCCGGGTCGGTTGGTCGAGATCGTCGACGATCGCTGCCGCGACGACCTCGAGCCGTTCCACGCGGCCACGGTATGCCCGGGACAAGGACCCACTCCGAAGACACAGGACTCAGATGTTGCCCCGCAATCAACCGCGCCGACGCCACCGAACTCAGATGTTGCCCCGAAATCCGCGGTCCGACGCCCAGACCCGACAAACTTCTGAGTCCGGTCGGACAGGGATGCCCGCCGCAAATGCGCTGATCGCCGGCACGGTTTGGTGAGCCTCTCCTTGGATGACAACGCGCTGCCGGGCGGGAACGATGGAGCCGTGGACGCGACCGAACCCGAGGCGCTGCTCGCCGCGCACGAGGAGCCCCACGGCGACCAGGGGTCGACCGGAGCGCGGCTGAACTGGCTCCGCGCGGGCGTTCTCGGCGCCAACGACGGCATCGTGTCCACGGCCGGCGTCATCGCGGGCGTGGCGGGCGCGACGGCCGAACCCGGGCCGGTCCTCACCGCCGGTGTCGCCGCCCTCGTGGCCGGGGCGCTGAGCATGGGGGTCGGCGAGTACGTGTCGGTGAGCACGCAGCGCGACACCGAGAGCGCCCTGCTCGCCAAGGAACGTCGCGAGCTGCGCGACGAGCCCGAGGCCGAGCTCGCGGAGCTGACCCACCTCTACGAGGACAAGGGACTCGACCCGGAGCTCGCCCACCAGGTCGCTGTGCAGCTCACCGCCCGCGACGCCCTCGCGGCGCACGCGGAGGTCGAGCTGCAGATCGACCCTGACGACCTCACCAGCCCGTGGCACGCGGCGCTCGCGTCGATGGGCTCCTTCGTGGTCGGCGCGCTGCTCCCCCTGCTGGCGGTCGTCATCGCTCCGCACGCGGTGTGGGCGGCCGTCCTGGTCGCCGCCGTCGTCGTCGCGCTCGTCATCACCGGAGTGGTCAGCGCCCGGCTCGGCGGGATGTCCCCGACCCGTCAGGTGGCCCGCAACGTCGCCGGCGGCCTCCTGGCCATGGCCGTCACCTACGGCATCGGCGTGCTCGTCGGCCCCCACCTCTGACCGTATGCGGGTGGGCCGGCCGCTCAGCCGCCCAGCGTCGCGACGAGCACCGCCTTGATGCTGTGCAGCCGGTTCTCGGCCTGGTCGAAGACGACCGAGGACGGCCCCTCGAAGACGTCGTCGGTGACCTCGAGGGCGGTCAGCCCGAACTCCGCGTGGATCTCGCGCCCGATGGCCGTGCCGAGGTCGTGGTACGCCGGTAGACAGTGCATGAACCGCGCCGCCGGGTTGCCGGTCCGCTCCATGAGGTGGGCGTTGACCTGGTACGGCGAGAGCAGCTCGATGCGTTCGGCCCAGACGTCCTTCGGCTCCCCCATCGACACCCAGACGTCGGTGTGCACGAAGTCGACGCCGTGGACGCCGGCCGCCGGGTCGTCGGTGACCGTCACCCGGGCGCCGGTTCCGGCGGCCACGGCCCGCGCGGCATCGACGACCGCCGCCGCGGGCTGCAGCGACGCCGGCGCGACGATCCGCACGTCCATCCCCATCAGGGCACCGAGGACGAGCAGCGAGTTGCCCATGTTGAACCGGGCGTCCCCGACGTAGGCGAAGGCGATCTCCTCGGCCGGCTTCCCGGCGTGCTCGAGCATCGTCACCCCGTCGCACAGGGCCTGGGTCGGGTGCCACTCGTCGGTGAGGCCGTTCCAGACCGGCACCCCCGCATACCGGGCCAGGGTGTCGACGGTCTCCTGGGCGGCCCCGCGGTACTCGATCCCGTCGTAGAACCGGCCGAGAACCCGTGCGGTGTCGGCGACCGACTCCTTGTGGCCGATCTGGCTCGACGACGGGTCGAGGACGGTGACGTGGGCCCCTTGGTGGTACGCCGCGACCTCGAACGCGCACCGTGTCCGCGTCGAGGTCTTCTCGAAGACCAGGGCGATGGTGCGGCCGACCAGCCGCTGGACCTCGCGGCCCTCGGCGCGTTCGGCCTTGAGGGTGCGCGTGAGGTCGACGAGGGACGACCACTCGGTCGGCGTGAAGTCGAGCTCGCGGAGGAACGACCGGCCGGTCAGCGAGGTCGTGGTGGTGTGGGACACCGGCCCATGCCTAGAAGTCCGGCGACCTCACAGGTGCGCGGTGATCGCGTCCGCCACCGCCTGCGGGTCCTCGAGCGGCACGCCGTGGGCGCAGCTCTCGAGGGTGACCACCCGCACCTCCCCGCCGTTCGCCGCATACCGGTCGAGCACCGCCTGGATCTGCTGGTGCATCGGCTGCGGCGGCATGGTGTCGGCGCCGGGCCAGCCGGGGACGGCGCCGATCTGACCGAGGAAGGCGAGGTCGAACGCCGACGTGTCGGAGATGACCTGGTCCTCCATGGCGCGCACCCACGTGATGGCGGGCTTGTCCTCGACGTCGGCAAGGCCGGACGTGTCGAAGTACCCCGCCGCCATCGCGTTGAGAACGCCGCGGTCACCGGGGCCGACGCCGGGCCACGCCTCCGTCGCGGTCGCCGTACCCCGGGTAGAAGTCGTCGCCGACGGCAGTGAGCAGCGTCTCGTCGAGAAGGAAGTCCTCGTCGACGTTGGCGGCGTTGCCCCGCGCGCCGAAGTAGGCCTGCAGGACGACGCGGGGGCTGCCCTCGGTGTCGGAACGGTCGTCGTCCTTGATCCGCTGGACGAAGTCGGGCGCCGCGGTGCCGCCGCCGCTGCCGGCGCGCTCGGGGCCGGCGTGCTCACCGTCCGCGGTGGTCGTGCCGCCGAACCCGTAGGGGCTGATCGGCGCAACGAGGACGACGGCTCCGAGGTCGCCGGGGTGGTCGACGACGTACTGCTGCAGCACCCCGCCACCCATCGACCACCCGGCCGCGACCAGGTCCCCTCGACCGGTGAGACCCAGCGTCTCCAGGAGGCCGTGGACGTCGTCGGCCATGTCGCCGAGTCCCCGCGTGGCGTCGATCGGCTTCTGCTCGGTGCGCCCGAACGCGCGCATGTCGGGAGCGATGACCCGCACGTCGTCGGGGAGCAGGTCGGCGACGTAGCGCCAGTACCCCCCGGTGGTGATGTTGCCGTGGACGAGCAGGACCGGGCGTCCGTCCTCGGGGCCACTGGTCCAGACGTTCATCGCGAGACGCGGGGTCTGGACCATCTGGGGGGTGAGCTCGGCCATCTGGGGGCTCCTTCGAACTATGCGGGTGGCGCCGTTCTAGCACCTGCACCCGATGGCCGGTCGGCCGTTCGGTCACGATTCGGTGGCGACCCGGCGTGTCTGGGCAAACCTTTCCCGCCGCGGCTACGTATCACCACAGACTTGAGCCACTCCTTCTGAACATGCGTTCGCGGGAGCGCAGCACCGAAAACTTTGACGGTTGGCCCGTTGTGGTACGTGAACCGTCGCCTACGCCCGGTCCCGGTGGGACCGGGCTTTTCGGTGTCCTCAGGGGTTCTCGGCGACCGCGGCGAGCCGGTCGATCGAGGCCTGCAGGCGCTCCGACGTCGTCCATCGCGCGCGCTCGAACCGCTTCTCGTCGGTGAGCCCGGACCAGTCGTAGGTGTGGGTGACGCGCGTATGCGTGTCGTCCAGCGGCTCCAGCTCCCACCGCCACAGGTGGCCGGGCGGCGGCTTCCCCGGTTCGGCCGGCAGCCACGCCACCCGACGGGCCTCCTCGAACTCGACGACCCGGTTCTCCCGGGTCGCGCCCTTGGTGGTCGTCATGACGAACACGTCGCCGAGCGCCCGGACCCGTTGCCCGGCGGCGGCCTCGGCGAGGTTGTCGTTGCCGTCCCAGCGCGGCTGTTGTGCCGGGTCGGCGATGAGCTCGAAGATCGCCGCCGCTCCCGCCTCGATCTCGCGACTCGCGGAGACGACGCGGGGCTGGTCGACGTCGGTGTCGGATTCGGCCATGGCGTCAAGTATGCGTGGGACGCTGGCCGCCATGTCCGAGTCCGCATCGCCGCGCACCTGGTACGTCCTGCTGCACACCCGAGGCCGCGCGGTCGCCGAGGGGCAGTCGGTGTTCGAGCATCCGGGAATCGCCGAGCACTACGCGTTCCTGCAACGCCGAGTGATGGCCGGCGAGCTCGTGGCGGCGGGACCGCTGCCCGACGAGCCCGGAAACGGGATGACGGTGCTCGCCGTGCCCGACCTCGACATCGCGACCCGGCTGGCGACGCAGGACGACCAGGCGGTGGTGAACGGCGTACTGGAGGTCCAGGTCCGCCCGTGGCACGTCGTCATGGCGCGCGGCGACTGACTCGCGCTGCGGGGTCCTGCGCGCCCGCCGGGAGGCGGGCCGTCTGGGCGGGTCGTCGGCGCTGCTCCCGGCAGCGCTGCTCTGAGCAGCGTGCTCTTCCTCGTCGTGGCGCGCATGACCAAGGGTGAACGCATGAACGACGAT
This sequence comes from uncultured Actinomycetota bacterium, assembly GCA_963713345.1. Classification (GTDB taxonomy): domain Bacteria; phylum Actinomycetota; class Actinomycetes; order Actinomycetales; family Dermatophilaceae; genus Lapillicoccus. The sequence continues at coordinate 283,233 of CAVQLI010000013.1, forward strand.
CCCGGGCAGCGGTTGGACCACGAGCTCTACCGGAGCCTGTACGAGAGCCGGACCATCCTGCTCGGCGAACCCCTCGAGGACCGCAACAGCAACCGGCTGTGCAACGCGCTCCTCCTGCTCGCAGCCGAGGACCCGGGGGCCGACATCCGACTTCTGATCAACTCACCGGGGGGCTCGGTGCCCGGGATGCTGGCCATCCGCGACTGTATGCGTGCCATCCCCAACGACGTCCGCACCGTGAACCTCGGGATGGCTTACAGCGCAGGCCAGTTCCTGCTCTCCTCGGGGACCAAGGGCAAGCGGTCCGCCATGCCGCACTCCAAGGTCCTGCTGCACCAGGGATCGGCCGGGATCGGAGGCACCGCGATGGACATCGCCATTCAGGCCGACGACCTACGCCACACCCGCGACACGGTGCTGGCGTGCATCGCGGAGGACACCGGGCAGTCGGTGGAGCAGGTCGAGGAGGACTCGCGGCGCGACCGGTGGTTCACCGCGCAGGAAGCGCTGGACTACGGGTTCATCGACTCCATCGTGGGTTCTCTCGACGACGTCATGCCGCGCCGGCGCACAGCGATCGGGTTGGCAGCGGTGGGGACCGGGAGCTCGGAAGGGCGCGGGTCTGCCCGATGAGCAGCTACACGATCCCCTACGTCACGACCCGCAGCGGCAACGGCGAGCGGACCGTCGACATCTACAGCCGGCTCCTCGCCGACCGGATCGTCTACCTCGGTACCGGCGTCGATGACGGGGTGGCCAACGCCGTCATCGCCCAGCTCCTGCACCTGGAGAACGACAACCCCGACACGCCGATCTCGTTGTACATCAACTCCGCTGGCGGTTCGATCCCCGCGACCCTGGCCATCTACGACGCCATGCAGTTCGTCCGGCCGCCCGTGGAGACCACCTGCGTCGGTCAGGCCGCCGCAACGGCAGCGGTACTGCTCGCTGGGGGTGCCGCCGGGCGCCGAAGCATCCTCCCGCACGGCCGGGTCGTCATCCACGCCCCGGCGGCGGAAGGCCGCGGCGCGATCCCCGACCTCATCCTGGAGGCCGACGAGGTCGAGCGCGTGAGGCTGATGCAGGAGCTGATCCTCGCCTCGCACACGGGGCGGCCGACCGAGCAGATCCGCCGGGACACCGAACGGGAGCTCATCCTCACCGCCGACGCCGCGGTGGCCTACGGCGTCGTCGACTCCGTCATCACCAGCCGACCCGGCTGAGTCAGGCGGCCAGGCAGACCGGTCCGGAGGTTCGGTTCGACGCGGCCTGCGTGGCGGCCAGCCGGCGGCCGGTCGACAGGGTCAGCTCCGCCACCGTCAGCTCGAGCGCCCCGGCGACCGCCGACATGATCTCGGACGAGGGGTCCTTCTTGCCCCGCTCCAGCTCGGACAGGTACTGGGGCGACACACCAGCACGGTGGGCCACGTCGGAGATCCGCTCACCGCGTCGCACGCGATCGGCGCGCAGCTGGTCGCCGAGACCCTGCCGCCACAGCGGTTCCAGCTCACCACTCCGCGCGTCCCCGAGAGGCAGCAGCCTGACGACGTCACCCATCTTCGCGACGGTAGCCGTCCGGCGGCCTCCCGGCGAGGCGTCGCGCCATGCGTTCGCTACGAGCGAAGACGACCGCCGGACCACTGAGCGTGGAGCTCAGCCGGACGAGACCTCATGCCCCGTGACGAGTACCGGTGACGAGTACCAGCTCGTTGCCTTCGGGGTCCGCGACCCGCCAGCGATGCTCCGACTCGTCAAGGAGCCGACCACCGGCTGCGACGACGGCGGCGTAGCGCCTCTGCGCGAGGTCCGACGGCACAGCGAGCTCGACGTGGATGCGGTTGCGCTGCTGGCGTCGCTGCGTCTCCGAAGCGTCGATCTCTTGGAACACCAGCACCGGGTTCAGCCGCCGCGGATCGTGGATGTCACTGACTCCGGCTCGCCGGTCCAGCGTGTACCCGAGCGCGGCGACCCAGAACCTGCGGACCGTGGCGACGTCGGCAGCGTCGAAGAACAGCTGGACGAAGCGCGGCAGCCCTGGATCCACACCGGCCCCGAGCGTGCGCGCGACAGTCTGGAGTTGTGCGGCGAGGTCGGTGAAGTCGAGGTCCTGGCCGTGGGCGTCCCGATCCCACTGGTCCTTACCGCTGTCGATGATCACGAGTCCCGGGCGCAGGTCGACCAGCAGTGGGAAGCCCGCCTCGACGCCCAGCGCCGCTGCCGCGGCGGCCAGGTCACGCTGCTGCGTCGGCGAGGTGACGCGGTAGCACGCCATCGCGCTGAACACCGCCTGCCAGTCGGCGGTCTCGCTCCTCTCGCTGAGCGCCGCGCCCGGCACGAAGTCGACCTCGTTGCCGTCGGGGTCCGTGTGACAGACCCCGTAGGGTCCCGATGCCTCACCAGGACGGGCTTGCTCGACCGCCGCGGCCGACCGCACCACGTCGAGGTGAATGCGGTTTCGCAGCGGCCGTGGCTCGGCCGACGGCCGGACCCGTATGTCGGGGTCGCGCCTCAACGGATCCGCCAGACCGCCGTCCTCCGCCGGCCCGTAGTCCAGCACGCCCCGCCAGAACTGCCCCACTGCAGACGGCTGCGCGGACTCGAACACGACGCTCAGCTGCTGCAGCACGGCAGGGTTCGCGGCCAGCCCGAGATCCCGCGCGGCCGCCGACACCGCCTCGGCGTGCTCGTCCGAGTCGAGACGAACCCGTAAGCCTGTCGTGCGCAGGTCGACCGCGACCGTGGCCGAGAGATCCACGATGCGCCCGGCCAGCACCGCCCCCTCGACCAGCGAAGGCGCGTCGAACCATGCCGTAGCGACGCCGTCGACCCACCGCCAATCCGTCCCGACCTCGGTCATGCCCGGCACTCTAGAACCCGTCCGGCGGGGTCCTCCGAGGCTGTCGCTGTCGGGGGGACGCCCGCACCGAGTCAGGAGCGCGCTCATGGAGGGTCGGCGATCAGCCGTTCTGATCGACGGTCATCCCGTGTCGGATGGCCGCGTGAAGGGCCTCGGCGTTGATGACGGAGAGGCGTCTGAACTTGATGCAGTAGCCCGTGACGCTGGCTGCGCCGATCGAGGCGCCGTAGGTGCGCGAGAGGTAGGTCTTGTCGTCGAGGCCGAGCACATAGACCGAAATGCCCGTCGTGTTGGCGCTCAGACCGATGCGATAGAACTCTCGCGACGTCCCGTTGGCGTAGGTGATGGTGTACGCGCCGTAGCCGATGTTGGGGTTCGAGACGACCTTGCCGTCCTCGTTGGTGCCGTCGTCGAACCACAGCCGGGACTCTGGGAAGTCCGCCAGCATGCGCGCGTGCAGCTGTCGGAGGTCGGTCTGCTTGGGCTCGGGTTGACCGGCGAGGTACGCCTCGACCCGCTCAGGGGTATCCATCTCGAGCTCGATGCTAACGACCTCCTCGACGACAGCGCTGCGTGGCTCGCCTCGGCTGCCCCACGGGTACCAACGGTCCACCGGATCGCGGTGTCGCGATGGATATCCCTGGTGAAAGCGTGATCCGGTGACGCGCGAGACCTTCACACGTTGAAGCGGAACTCGACCACGTCGCCGTCGGCCATCACGTAGTCCTTGCCCTCGATCCGGACCCGGCCGGCCGCCTTGGCGGCGTTCATCGACCCCGCGGCGACCAGGTCGTCGTACGAGACCACCTCGGCCTTGATGAACCCGCGCTGGAAGTCGGTGTGGATCACGCCCGCCGCCTGGGGAGCGGTCCACCCCTGGTGGATGGTCCACGCCCTCGACTCCTTGGGCCCGGCGGTCAAGTACGTCTGCAGCCCCAACGTGTGGAAACCGACCCTGGCCAGCTGGTCGAGGCCGGACTCCTCGGCGCCGACCGACTGCAGCAGCTCCAGCGCCTCCTCGGCGTCGAGCTCGGACAGGTCGGCCTCGAGCTTGGCGTCGAGGAACACCGAGTCGGCCGGAGCCACGAGCCCGGCCAGTCGGGACTTCAGAGGCTCGTCCACCAGCTGCTCTTCCGACAGGTTGAACACGTAGATGAACGGCTTGGTGGTCAGCAGGGACAGGGCCCGCGCCTCGGCGAGGTCGACCCCGGCGGCGGCACCCGACGCATACAGGGTGTCGCCCCTGTCGAGCACCGCCTGCGCTGCGATCGCATTGTCGAGGGCGCCCTTCTTGTCCTTGGCGATCCGCGCTTCCTTCTCCAGCCGCGGGACCGCCTTCTCCAGCGTCTGCAGGTCGGCGAGGATCAGCTCGGTGTTGATGGTCTCGATGTCGCCCTCCGGCGAGACCTTGCCCTCCACGTGGACGACGTCGTCGTCCTCGAAGACCCGGATCACCTGGCAGATCGCGTCGGCCTCGCGGATGTTGGCGAGGAACTTGTTGCCCAGTCCCTCCCCCTCGGAGGCGCCGCGGACGATCCCGGCGATGTCGACGAACGACACGGTCGCGGGGACCGTCTTCTCGCTCTCGAACAGCTGCGACAGCACGCCGAGCCGGGCGTCCGGCAGCGGGACGACGCCGACGTTCGGTTCGATGGTCGCGAACGGGTAGTTCGCCGCGAGGACCGAGTTCTTGGTCAGCGCGTTGAAGAGGGTCGACTTGCCGACGTTGGGCAGACCGACGATGCCGATGGTGAGAGCCACGAGGCCGAGAGTCTAGTTGGCTGCGGCCGACGTCAGCGCGGCGTCCGAATTCCGCACAGCTGTCGGGACTGCGCCACGAACCGGCCCTCGCTGTCCCAGACGACGGCGTCCTCCTCCATGAGCCCGGCCGTGACGTTCTGGCTGGACAGCGCGACCCGGAGCCAGCCGGGCGCGGGGCGACGCCGGATGTGGCCCGTGAACTCCAACGTCGGCGCCCAGCCGAGGATCCCGAGGTCGAAGGCCACTGGCGGCAGCGCGTCCAGCGCGAACAGCAGCATGACCGGGTCCGGCTCTCGGCCGTCGCGCATCCGCAGCCACCCCCGCATGGACCCCACGCCGCTCGGATGGCCGGCGGCCCAGCCGGCCGTGGCCGGGTCGATCCGCAGGTCGAGCCGTTCGAGCAGCGAGGCCGCCGCGAGGAAGGTCGGGGGCGCCTCCTGCGCCGAGACGCATTCCTCGGGCGGGGGCAGGTCGGGCGCCGGCACGGTACGCATGACCTCGGCGGATGTGTCGAGGTCACCGAAGCTGGCCAGCGCGCGCATCCGCTCGACCAGAACCCCGTCGCTGCGCTGCGCGATCGACACCTGTCCGGTGGACATGGTCCGACCGACACGCAGTACCTCGGTGGTCGCCTCGACCGGCCCGGGACCCGACGGGGTCAGGAAGTAGCCGCTGAACGCCAGCAGGTCACCGTGCGCTCCCTCGCGGTCCAGCCGGGCCTGCAACGCGGTCGTCGCCAGGGACATGATGACGCCGCCGTTGACGCCGTTGCCGATCCGCCATCCCTCGCCGAACGAGCCCGCATACGACTCGGCCCGTCCCTCGACCGGCTCGACCGCGATCTCCTCGTCGAACTCGAACCGCTCGATCGCCATGACGCCATCTCTACCAGAGCGTCTCGCCTGCCCGAACGGACGGTGACGCTTGTCGCATACCGGTGTGCAATGGGCGGACGATGTCAGCTCCGGGCCTTCCCGGCGGCCGACCGACTGCGAGCGAAGGAGCCGACGATGACGTCAGCGAACGACGAGCCCGACACCCCGGCTGGGTCCGGCACGGACGCCAGCAGCGCCGTCGAGTCCTGGCTCGACGCGTTCGACTCCGCCCTCAGCTCCGGCGATGTCGACGCGGCTACGGGGCTGTTCACCGACGACGGCCTGTGGCGCGACCTCGTCGCGTTCACCTGGAACATCAAGACCGTCGAGGGCCACGAGCAGATCGCCGACATGCTCCGTGCGACGCTCTCCCGGGTGCAGCCGAAGGGCTGGTCGCTCTCCGAACCGGCGACCGGCGAACCCGGCGCCGAGGAGGCGTGGATCGAGTTCGAGACCGCCGAGGCGCGCGGCTTCGGGCACCTCCGCCTCCAGGGCGGCAAGGCGTTCACGCTGCTCACCACCATGGTCGAGCTGAAGGGTCTCGAGGAGCCGCTAGGGGGCCGTCGCGAGAAGGGCGTCGAGCACGAGATCATCAAGGGTCGCCGGTCCTGGCTGGAGCGCAAGACCGAGGCCGAGGCGGCCCTCGGCGACAGCGAACAGCCCTACGTCGTCATCGTCGGCGGCGGCCAGGGCGGCATCGGACTCGGTGCCCGGCTCAAGCGCCACGGCATCCCGACCGTCATCCTCGAGAAGAACGACCGGGCCGGCGACTCGTGGCGGAAGCGCTACAAGTCCCTCCACCTCCACGACCCGGTCTGGTACGACCACCTGCCCTACCTCAAGTTCCCCGACCACTGGCCGGTGTTCGCCGCCAAGGACAAGCTCGGCGACTGGCTCGAGCACTACGTCGCGCTCATGGAGCTCAACTACTGGACCCGGTCCGAGTGCCGCAACGCGCGGTGGGACGAGGACGCCCAGGAGTGGGTCGTCACGGTCGACCGCGACGGCACCGACGTGGAGCTCCGACCGAAGCAGCTCGTCATCGCCCTCGGGGTCAGTGGGTACCCCAACCGGCCGACGTATGCGGGTCAGGACGTGTTCCGCGGCGAGCAGCACCACTCCTCGGACTTCCCCGGCGGCGACGCCTACGCCGACAAGAACGTCGTGGTCATCGGGTCGAACAACTCGGCGTTCGACATCTGCGCGGCCGTGTGGGAGGCCGGCGGCCACCCGACGATGGTGCAGCGGTCGAGCACCCACCTCATCAAGAGCGAGTCGCTGATGGACCTCGCCCTCGGCGACCTCTACTCCGAGCGAGCGGTGGCGAGCGGAGTGAGCACCGAGCGGGCGGACCTGATCTTCGCGTCGCTCCCCTACCGGATCATGGCCGGCGCCGTGAAGCCGGCGTACGACGAGGCCCAGGTGCGCGACAAGGAGTACTACGACGGGCTGCGCGCCGCCGGTTTCGACCTCGACTTCGGCGTCGACGACTCCGGCCTGTTCATGAAGTACCTCCGGCGCGGCTCCGGGTACTACATCGACGTCGGGGCCGGCCAGCTGGTCATCGACGGGCGGGTCCCGGTGGCCCACGGCCAGGTCGACCACCTCACCGAGGACGCGGTGGTGCTCGACGACGGCACGTCGCTCCCGGCGGACGTCGTCGTGTACGCGACGGGGTACCAGTCGATGAACGGGTTCCTCGAGACGCTCATCTCGACCGAGGTCGCCGACCAGGTGGGCAAGGTCTGGGGCTACGGGTCCGACACGCCCAAGGACCCCGGGCCGTGGGAGGGCGAGCTGCGCAACATGTGGAAGCCGACCAACGTCCAGAATCTCTGGATCCACGGCGGCAACCTGCACCAGTCGCGGCACTACTCGCAGTTCCTCGCGTTGCAGCTGCGGGCGCGGTACGAGGGCCTCGACACCCCCGTCTACGGGCTGCAGGAGTCGCACCACCGGCGGTAGTGGAGTGCCCAGGTCCCACGATCTGTCGGTGCGGCCTGCCACGCTCCCGCTCATGGAGGTTCTCGTCGCGCTGGCCGGGCTGCTGCTCGGTGCGCTGTTGACGTGGCTCGGGGTGCGCTCGCGGTATGCGGTCCGCCTCGCGACCGCGAGCGCCGAGCGCGACCTGTTGCGCGAGCGCGTGATCGACCTCGAGGCGACGCTCAGCGAGGACTCCGAGACGGCCCAGATGATCGCGCCGCTGCGGTCCAGCCTCGACCGGGTCGAGCGACAGGTGCACGACCTGGAGCGCGAGCGGGTCGCCCAGTTCAGCGAGGTGGCGGCCGAGATGGCGCGGGTGTCGCGAACCACGACCGAGCTCGGGGCGCAGACCGCGTCGCTGGTGGGGTCGCTCAACGCCTCGTCGGTACGCGGGATGTGGGGCGAGGTGCAGCTCCGCCGGGTCCTCGAGCACGCGGGGATGCTGGCGCGTTGCGACTTCGAGGAGCAGGTGTCCGGCACCGGCGCCGACGACCGGCGGGTCCGCCCTGACGTCGTCGTCCGGCTGCCCGGCGACAAGTGCCTCGTCGTCGACGCCAAGGTGCCGATGACGGCCTTCCTCGCCGCCCAGCGTGAGGGGATCACGGCCGCCGAGCGCACCGGCCGGCTCACCGCGCACGCCAAGGCGCTGCGCGGACACGTCGACAGCCTGGCCGGCAAGGCGTACTGGTCCGCCTTCGAGACGACGCCGGAGATGGTCGTCTGCTTCGTGCCCGGGGAGGCCATCCTCACGGCGGCGCTCGCCCACGACCCCGAGCTGCACGAGTATGCGATGGCTCGCCGGGTCGTCCTCGCCTCACCCGCCACCCTGCTCGCCCTGCTGCGGACGGTCGCGTTCACCTGGCAGCAGGACGCCCTGTCGCACAACGCCCGGGAGCTCCTGACCGTCGGTCGCGAGCTGCACGACCGGCTCGGCTCTCTCGGTGCGCACACGCAGACCATGGGGGCCGCGCTGCGCCGCTCGGTCGAGGCCTACAACGGGTTCGTCGGCTCGCTGGAGCATCGCGTGCTTCCGACCGCTCGCCGGATGCGTGACCTCGGCGTGGTCGAACGCGACATCGAGCGGCTGGTCCCGCTCGATGCGACGCCGCGCCCACTGACCGCCTTCGAGCTCGTCGGGGGCGGGCCGGCCGACGAGGAACCGGACGTCTCCAGGCATACCGCGGCCGGCGATCTCGCCGCCCTCGACCCCGAGGTCGCCCGCGCCGAGATCGACCTCGAGCCCCGCCACGGACGCTCCCCTGACGGGCGGTCGGCGCGCGACGGCGGAGCGCGGTCCGCCTGACGGGACCATGGCGGCGTCCCGGGTTCTTCCCAGACCCCGGCGGTAAAGTTCAGCACGTGACTGAGGACACGGTGTTCTGGGTCGAGCGGGACTCCGGGCTCGCGAAAGAGGTCGTCGACGCCGACCTCGACGAGCTGCTGGGTCGCGACGACGGCTGGTTGTGGCTCGACGTCGCCGAGCCCACCGAGCAGACCGCCGAACTGCTCACGACGAGCTTCGGGTTCCATCCCCGTGCCGTGCAGTCGGCCATGGAACGGGCGCACGTGCCGCGGATGCACGGCTACCCCGACCACTTCATGCTCGATCCTGCATCGCCCGCTGCGCGGGGAGGGCGGCCACGTCCACTACCTCGAGCTGGACCTCTTCGTGGGGCCGAACTACCTGGTCACGGTCCACGGCCCGCGCAACCCGGTGGTGCCCCTCTCGGCGATGCTCACCGAGACGCAAGAGGTGGCCAAGCGGCTGAGCGCCGGGCGGTTCAAGGCGACGTCACCCGTCATCCTCATGGGCTGGATCATCGCCACCCTCACGGCCGCCGAGGAGACGTCGATCAACCTGCTCGCGGAGGAGGTCGGCGGCCTCGAGAAGCGGGTGATGGCGCACATGGACGACAACAAGCCGCAGGCGTTCCTCGACGAGCTGTTCATGGTCCGCCACGTCCTCATCACGGTTCGCACCATGGCGTCGCAGAGCGGCGAGATCCTCAGTCGCTGCACCCGGGTGCTGAAGCACCTGCCCGACGAGGACCTGGAGGTCATCGAGGACCTGCGCGACCGGTACCGGCGGCTGGACCGGATCGCCACCAGCCAGCTGGACTTCCTGACCGGCGTCTCGGACTTCTACCGCGGGCGCACCGACACCCGGATGACGATCGCGGCCGAGCGGCTGGCCGTCATCGCCGCGGTCACCCTCCCCATCACTGCGATCTCGTCGGTCATGGGGATGAACGTCATCGCCAACGAGAACTCGGACCCGATCCTCCTGACGATCCTCCTCGTCATCATGGCGACCATCTCGATCTGGTTGCTGCGCTGGGCGAAACGTCAGGGCTGGTGGTGACCCGGTGACTGAGCCGGCCGCTCAGCCCGACTGACGCCGGCCCACCGCGGCCACGATCGGCTCGCCGGGCGCGATGCGGCGCGCGCGGTCAACCTCGAATCCGGCCCGGCGCAGGTCCGTGACGAGCCCCTCGGCGGTCGGCAGCAGCATCGGCGTGCGCTGGGCCAGGAACAGCAGGCCGATGTGGCGGCTTGCGGTGGTCGCCTCGGCCACGGTCGTCACGACGAGGACGGAGCCGCCGGGCGCCGTGATGGCTGCGACCTCGCTCAGGAACGCCGCGCGGTCGGCCGGGGGGACGTAGTAGATGACATTGGCCAGCAGGACGAGGTCGGCCGGTCCACCGAGGGCGTCGGCCGCCCGGCCGAGGTCGGCGGGTGCCGAGCCCACGAGGACCTGGCCCCGCCCACCGAGGGACGCCAGCCGGTCACGCGCGATCGCCGCCACCCGCTCGTCGGTCTCGAGTCCGACGCCGTGCGCGCCGGAGGACTGCTGCAGCATGGCCGCGAGGTACTCGCCATCCCCGCACCCGATGTCGAGGACCCGCTGCGGCTGACCCGCGGTGACCGCCGCGACGACGGTGTCGCGAATGAACGGCGCCAGCGCCGACGACACCCGAGCGATCAGCTCGGCATGCGTCTCGAGGTCGTCCCGCCCCGCGCCGCCACGCAGCTGGTTCGGGAGCTCGCGGTAGAGGTCCACGTGGTACCCGCCAAGGGCCTCCACCATGGCCCGGCCAGTGGCGTCGCGGACCAACGACCGACCCTTTCGGGTCAGCTCCCAGGTGGTGGCCCGTCGCCGAACCAGCCCGTATGCCTCGCCCAGCTCGAGGAGCGCCCTCGTCAGGTCGACGTCGGTGAGCCCGGCTTGCTGCGTGACCTGAAGGGCGTCCCCAGGGGCGCCGGACGCATCGAGCGCGTCGAGCAGCCCGTTCTCGAGCAGCGCGCGGGTGGCGGCGAGCCGGAACGCGGCCCGGCCGTCGCGGAACGCCCTCAGGCGCATCCGCGGCGCTCCCTCGCGAGCGGCTCGTACCAACGTCCCGGGCCTCACAACGGCCAGCCTAGGTTCGGTGGAGGCAGGGCGAGCGCCGTCACCACTTTCCCGTCGCCGAAAGGTCGGCTTCGGTCGTGATGCGACGCGGATGACGACCGACGTCGGCCTCTCGGCGACAGCGCCGCGGACTCCACACGACCGGGGCGGCGGGGCCGCGAGGCGGCGGTGGGCCGTCAGCGCAGGGCGCCGGCGGCCAGGCTGGACGGGTCGTGGCGAACCTGGTCCGGCTCGTTCCCGGACCGCGCCTTGAGGTCGCGGCGCAGCTCGGTCGGCAGCGCGAAGAGCAGCGACTCCTCGGCCGAGACCACGGTCTCCGCCTCGCCGAACCCGCGGTCCGCGAGGTAGGTCAGGACGTCGCGGACCAGGACCTCCGGCACGCTCGCGCCCGACGTCACGCCCACGGTCGACACCCCGTCGAGCCACGCCTCGTCGATCTCGTCGGCGAAGTCCACGAGGTGCCCGGCCTGGGCACCATGGTCCAGGGCGACCTCGACGAGGCGGACCGAGTTCGAGGAGTTGCGCGAGCCGACGACGAGCACGAGGTCGCACTCCGGCGCCATCTGCTTGACGGCGACCTGCCGGTTCTGGGTGGCGTAGCAGATGTCGTCGCTCGGCGGGTCCTGGAGCTGGGGGAACCGCTCGCGCAGCCGCCGGACGGTCTCCATCGTCTCGTCGACCGACAGCGTGGTCTGGGACAGCCAGACGACCTTCTCGGGGTCGCGCACCTCGACGTTGGCGACGTCGTCGGGTCCGTCGACCAGCGTGATGTGCTCCGGAGCCTCGCCCGCCGTGCCGACGACCTCCTCGTGCCCCTCGTGGCCGATGAGCAGGATGTCGAAGTCGGCGTCGGCGAAGCGCACGGCTTCGCGATGCACCTTGGTCACCAGGGGGCAGGTCGCGTCGATGGTCTTGAGGCTCCGGGCCCGCGCCTCGTCGTGGACGACGGGCGCGACACCGTGTGCGCTGAAGATGACGGTGGCGCCCTCGGGCACCTCGTCCGTCTCGTCGACGAAGATCGCGCCACGCTTCCGCAGGGTCGTGACGACGTGCTTGTTGTGCACGATCTCCTTGCGGACGTAGACCGGCGCGCCGTAGAGCTCGAGGGCCTTCTCCACCGTGACGACGGCCCGGTCGACGCCGGCACAGTAGCCCCGGGGAGCGGCCAGGAGGACGCGCTTGGGGGTGGTCGTGGGGAGGCCGGACATGCGTCCATGCTACGTGGGCGGGACCGAGAACCTGGTCTCGACTACTGCGGAGCCGCACTTCGCGCATACCCGAAGTTCTTCCTGTACCGCAGTTTATGCGGTATGCTCCGTGTCATGTCCATCTCCGACGACCCCCGCTACGACGCGATCCGCGACGCCCTGGCGAGCGCGGCGGAGAGCTCGGAACCGGCGGAGGCCCTGCCCCTGCTGCGCGGCGCGGCCGACCGGCTCACCGACCTCATCGACGACACCATGGCGCAGGCGCTCGTGACCGGCCGGACCAGCCTGCGCTCGGTCGGAGCCGGCGCCGGACTGTCGGAGAACGCGGTCGGGCCCCGGCTCGCCCGCACTCCGATGCTCGCCCCGTACGCCAACGAGAGCGGCCGCGTGACGGCGTCGGGCGTCGAGCGGGCGAGGTACGACCACGAGACCGGGCGCACTCCCGAGCCCGGCCCCGACAACACCGACCAGGAGCCGCGACCACCCATGCGGTTCCGTCCGAGGAGGACGACATGACCCGTTCCGACCTGACCCACCTCTACGTCCTCCTCGACCGCAGCGGGTCGATGCAGTCCATCAAGTCCGACATCGTGGGCGGGTTCGACGCATTCGTGGCCGAGCAGAGGTCCGCGACCGGCGAGTGCCGGATGACGTTGGCCCGGTTCGACAACGAGTACGAGCTGGTCTTCGCCGACGTGCCGATCACCCAGGTCGGGTCGCTGGTGCTGGAGCCTCGCGGGAGCACTGCTCTGCTCGACTCGATCGGCCGCCTCGTCGTCGACGCCGGCGCCCGGCTCGCTGCCCTGCCCGAGCACGACCGTCCCGGCACCGTCGTCGTCGCAGTGATGACCGACGGGTTCGAGAACGCCAGCCGGGAGTGGACGCACGCCTCGATCAAGGCCCTCGTCGACCAGCAGACCAAGGACTACGGCTGGCAGTTCCTCTACATGGGCGCCGACCAGGACGCCGTCGAGGTCGGCCAGGGGCTCGGCATCGCCGCGGACCACGCGATGACGTGGAGCCGCGGCTCGGCCAAGGCGGCCATGGGCGCGACGTCGGCGATGGTCGCCGACCTGCGCCGCGCCCGGGTGGCCAACCCGGCTGCGGGGATGCGCGCCTACACCGAGCAGGAGCGGGCCGAGGCCACCGCGGAGTGAGGGCGCCCGCGCCTCGGCGGGGTCCCCGCGAAGTATCGGAGCGAAGCGGAGAACTTCGTGGGGTGCCTAGGGTGAGGCCGTGACCGGTACCCCCTCGGGCGCGCCGCTGCCCGAGAAGGCCGCCGAGACCAGCGCCGAACAGCCCTGGCCGGTCCGGGTCCTCAGCCTGAAGATCGCCGACTACGTCGACAAGATGTCGCCGCTCTGGGTCGAGGGGCAGGTGGTGCAGATCAACCGGCGCGGCACCACCGCCTACCTCGTCCTGCGCGACCCGGACGTCGACATGTCGCTGTCGGCGTCGATCTCCGTGCACGCCATCGCGGCGATGGGCGCGCCGCTGGACGAGGGCGCCCGCGTCGTCCTGCAGGCCAAGCCGGTGTTCTGGCCCAAGCGCGGCACGCTCACGCTCGATGCGAGACAGATCCGGCCGGTGGGTGTCGGCGACCTCTTGGCGCGCATCGAGATCCTCAAGCAGCGACTCGCTCAGGAGGGGCTCTTCGACGCCGACCGGAAGCGGCCGCTGCCGTTCCTGCCACGACAGGTCGGCCTCGTGACCGGGCGCGGCAGCGCTGCCGAGAAGGACGTCGTCGAGAACGCCCGCCGCCGTTGGCCGTCGGTGCGGTTCGCGATCCGGGAGGTCGCCGTCCAGGGCAGTACGGCGGTGGCCGAGGTCAGCGCCGCGGTGAAGGATCTGGACGCCGACCCCGAGGTCGACGTCATCGTCATCGCCCGCGGTGGCGGTGCCGCCGAGGAGCTGCTCCCGTTCTCGAACGAGACGCTGCTCCGTGTCGTCTCGGAGGCCCGGACCCCGGTGGTCAGCGCGATCGGCCACGACGTCGACACCCCGCTGCTCGACTTCGTCGCCGACTGGCGCGCCTCCACGCCCACCGACGCGGGTCGTCGCGTCGTCCCCGACGCCGAGGGCGAGCTGCGCGCCACCGAGCAGTCGCTCGCCCGGGTCCACCGCGCGCTGTCGCGCCGGCTCGACCACGAGCGGCAGGTCCTTCAGGCCCTCCGATCGCGCCCGGTGATGGCCGACCCCACGGCGCTCGTCACCCGACAGCGCGAGCTCGTCGTCGGACTGCGCGGCCGGTCCCGCGACCGGTTGCTCACCCGCGTCCTGCGCGCCGAGGACGAGGTTCGCCACCTCGGCGCCCGCGTCCGCAGTCTCTCGCCGCAGTCGACCCTCGAACGGGGGTATGCGGTGGTGCAGCACCGTGACGGCCGCGTGGTCGTCTCGCGCGAGGAGGTGCAGCGGGACGAGCTGTTGCGGGTACGCGTCGCGCGTGGCGACTTCGGGGTTCGCCCGGTCACCGGTCCGGACGGCGGTTCGCCCTCGTCGGCTGGTTAGGGTGGTCGATATGGCCGCACGTACCGAGCCCGGTCCGCAGGAGGACGCCGCCGAGTTCGCCGACGTCGCCGAGCTGTCCTACGAGGACGCGCGGGACGAGCTCACGGCGATCGTCGCGCAGCTGGAAGGCGGTCAGCTCCCCCTCGAGGAAGGGATGCGGCTGTGGCGCCGCGGTGAGGCGCTCGCGGCGCACTGCACCGCGTGGCTGGACGGCGCGCAGCGCCAGATCAGCGAGTCCGGGCCGGCGTAGACCTCCGGCCGCGCGGGATCTGACCAGTCTCGGCGCGCCCTCCGGGCAGAGGAGCGGGCATCCGAGACGGGGGGCGCCACATTCTGCTGGGATACCCGGTCAGGTCACCGATCCGGTCGTGTTCACCACAGGCTGGGTTACCCCACCGGGTATCCGACTCGAGCGCCCAGCGCCAGATCAGCGAGTCTGGGTCGGCTTCAGCGCCGTCGTGAACGCGACGATCTCGTCGTCGTCCGCGATGGCGGTGATGACGGTGGCCATCGAGGTGGCGGTGTCGGCGCCCGAGGGCACCCAGACCAGGCTGGTCCGCTTGTTCTCGGCGTCGTAGTACCTCGTCCACGTGCGTCCCGCGATGTCGGTCGTCCCCGTCTGCCGGCCGCCGCTGGTCGCGGCCTGGAGCCACGCAGGGCTGGCGGTCTTGGTCTGGCGGATCGCGACGTAGCCGCCCTTCGGCGTGCTCCACCCGGCCTGCCAGGTCGGCAGCCCGTCGGTACTCGACGCATACCGAGCGTTCGTCGCAGACCAGCCGTCCGGCAGCCCGACCGGGGCGTCGAAGGGGAGCCCGCTCTGCCGGGCCGCGTCGGTGACGACCGACGACGCGTCGACCGGGGGCTGCTGGATGCTCTGCACGCGGGGGACGATCGCGACGAGGACCGCGACCATGCCGAGGATCACGAGCAGGGACCGGACCATGTTGCCGTAGGTCCCCAGGCTGTAGCGGCTGCGCGGGGGCGGCGCCTGCTCATCGGGAGCCGCCTCGTCGGGCGGCGTCACCGGGAGAGCGTCCTGGGGGACGCTCGGCGGTGGCACCGGGCCCGGCGAGCTCATGGCCCCATCGTCTCCCGAGAGACTCGGGGAACCAAACGCCGCTCCCGGTCGGGGTCCCGCGAAGTATCGGAGCGGAGCGTGGGGCCCCCTGCGACGGACCGACGCGAAGCGGCGAACGTCGTGGGGAGGACGTCGTGGGGTGACCTAGAGTTGGCGCGTGCCGATGGCGGACGAGAGGCGAGGACGAGCCGAGCGATGACCTCCACGAGCAGCCCCTTCAGCCCGGCACCACCACCGACATCGTCGGAGCGTCCGGACCGCAACCTCGCCCTCGAGCTGGTGCGGGTGACCGAGGCCGCCGCCATGGCGGCCGGTCGCTGGGTAGGACGGGGTGACAAGAACAGCGCCGACGGCGCCGCTGTCGAGGCCATGCGTCACCTCATCTCGAGCATCAGCATGAACGGCGTCGTCGTCATCGGCGAGGGCGAGAAGGACAACGCGCCGATGCTCTACAACGGCGAGCAGGTCGGCGACGGTACCGGCCCTGAGGTCGACGTCGCCGTCGACCCGGTCGACGGAACCACGTTGACCGCCAAGGGAATGAGCAACGCCGTCTCCGTCCTCGCGGTGGCCGAGCGGGGCACGATGTACGACCCGAGCGCCGTCTTCTACATGGACAAGCTGGCCACCGGACCCGACGCGGCCGACGTCGTCGACATTCGTCTCCCGGTCCGCGAGAACATCCGCCGGGTGGCCAAGGCCAAGAACGAGCGGCCCTCGGACGTCACCGTGGTCATGCTCGACCGGCCGCGCCACACGGGGCTGGCGCAGGAGATCCGCGACGCCGGCGCGCGGCTCTACTACATCAGCGACGGCGATGTCGCCGGAGCGGTCATGGCGGCCCGGCCCGGCACCGGCGTCGACCTCATGCTCGGCGTGGGTGGTACCCCGGAGGGGATCATCGCGGCCTGCGCCATCAAGTGCATGGGCGGCGTGATCCAGGGCCGGCTGGCACCGACCGACGACGACGAGCGTCAGAGGGCCCTCGACGCCGGGCTCGACCTCGACGCGGTGCTCTCGACCGACGAGCTCGTCAGGGGCGAGTGCTACTTCGTCGCGAGCGGCATCACCGACGGCCAGCTGCTCCGCGGGGTCCGCTACGGCTCCGGCGGCGCGACCACCCATTCGCTCGTCATGCGGTCGCGCAGCGGCACGATCCGGACCATCGAGGCGCAGCACCAGTTCCACAAGCTCAACGCGTACGGCCACCTCGACTTCGTCCACCCCGCCTGGGACCGGTGACCCGATGAGTGACTCCTCCGCCTCTCCCGCCTCTCCCGCCTCGGTCCTCGTCGTCGGCGAGTCCCTCATCGACGCTGTCGAGCGGGGCAGCGAGCCACCGGAGCTGCACGTCGGCGGGTCCCCGGCGAACGTCGCCTTCGGGCTCGGCGCCCTCGACCACGACGTGTCGCTGGCGACCTGGTTCGGTCGGGACGACTGGGGCCGACGCATCGCCGACCGGTGCGCGGAGAAGGGTGCCAAGGTCGTCGCCGGTAGCGACGGCGCCGTCCGGACCTCTGTCGCCCGCGCGGTCCTCGACGACGGTGGAGCGGCGACCTACGACTTCGACATCACCTGGCAGGTCCCGGCCATCGCCGACCTGGCGGGGTACGGACACGTCCACACCGGCAGCATCGCGGCCGTCCTCGAGCCCGGTGGCTCGCAGACCCTCGTCACCGTGCAGCAGGCCCGCGCGACCGCGACCGTCTCCTACGACCCCAACGCGCGGCCGAGCCTGATGGGCTCGCCCGACGAGGTGCGTCCGCGCATGGAGGCGTTCATCGCGCTCGCCGACGTCGTCAAGGCCAGCGACGAGGACATCGCGTGGCTCTACCCGGACCGGTTCGTCCCCGACGTGCTGCGCCACTGGGGCACCCTCGGAGCGTCCCTCACGGTCGTCACCCGCGGCGGCGAGGGCGCCCTGTATGCGTTGAACCACGTCGGCTCGGTGGCCATCTGCGAGGCGCGCAGCACCGGGCTGATCGACACGGTCGGCGCCGGCGACTCGTTCATGGCCGGGTTGCTCTCCGGTCTGCTGGATGCCGGGACTGCTCGGCACGGTGGAGGCCCGCGAGCGGCTTGCGACGGCGAGCCTCGACGACGTGCGCCCGCGGTCGAGCGGGCGGTCACGACCGGCGGCATCACGGTGTCCAATGCCGGCGCCTACAGCCCCGGGCGCGCCGAGCTCGACTGAAAACCCTTACGACACAAAGGTATGCCGCGTCCCGACCGGGGACGCGGCATACCTGTGTGGTGAGGAGGGCCGGTCAGCCCTTGACCGCTCCCGCCGTCATGCCGCGGATGAAGAACCGCTGCAGAGAGAGGAAGACGATCAGCGGCACGAGGATGGTGACGAACCCGGCGGAGGGGATGAGCTCGCGACCCGCACCGGTCTGGCCCTGGAGGCCCTGGAGTGCGACGGTGAGGATGGTGTTGTCACCACGGCCAAGGAACAGCAGCGCGACGAGCAGGTCGTTCCAGACCCAGAGGAACTGGAAGATGGCGAACGACGCGAGCGCCGGGACGGACATCGGCATGATCAGCCGCCAGAACGTCGTGAAGTGGCTGGCGCCGTCGATCTTGGCCGACTCGATGATCGCCAGTGGCAGTGTGGACATGTAGCTGCGCAGGATGTAGATGGCCAGCGGCATACCGAAGCCGATGTGGGCCAGCCACACGGCAGGGAAGGTGCCGTTCAGGCCCACGGCCCCGTAGAGCTTGAGCAGGGGCACGAGAGCCACCTGGTTGGGCACCACGAGCAGGCCGACGATGATGATGAAGACGACGTCACGGCCGCGCCACTCCATGAAGGTGAACGCGTAGGCCGCGAACGCGGCGATGAGGATCGGGATGACCGTCGCCGGCACCGTCACGACGAAGCTGTTGATGAACGCCTGGCCCATGTTGACGCCGGCAGTGTCGGTTGTGAGGACCGTGACGTAGTTCTGGATCGTCCATCCGGTGGAGAAGGGGTTGAAGATCGCCGTCCACCAGCCGGAGCTGAACTGCTCGTCAGCGGGCCGGAAGGAGTTGATGAGCAGACCGACGACCGGGATCATCCACAGCACGCACAGGACGATCATGAAGATCTTGACGGGCCAGGTCGCGCTGCCCTGGCCCATGCCCGACTTGCTCTGTCGAAGTACCTGGGCCGGCTTCTCCTCGGGGGCGCCGACTCCGGGCTGCACGGTGGTGCTCATCGGTTGGCCTCCTCAGCCCGGAAGTGACGAACCTGGTAGATCAGGATCGGGATGATCGCGATCATCAGGATGACGACGATCGCGGACGCGTACCCGTTGTTGCCCTGGGTGAACATCTCGTCGAAGAACCGGCGCCCGATCACGTCGGTGTTGTAGGCCCCGTTGGTGGTGACGTACACGACGTCGAACACCTTCATCACCCCGATGAGCACGGTGATGAAGACGGTGATCACCGTCGGCCAGATCTGTGGCACGACGATGCTGAAGAAGATCCGCCGCTCACCCGCACCGTCGATCCGGCCGGCCTCCACGGTGTCCTCCGGCACCCCCTTGATGGCCGAGGAGAGCAGGACCATCGAATACCCGACCTGGGTCCAGATGAGGATGATCATCAGCAGCAGGCTGTTGAAGTGCAGGGTGTCGATCGAGTACCAGAAGAACGGGCCCTTGTCGAACAACCCGAAGATGGCGTTCAGCAGACCCGTCTGCGGCGCTCCGGACGGTTGGTACTCGTAGATCGAGCGCCAGATCGTCGCCGCGCCGACCATGCTGATCGCCATCGGCAGGAAGATGAGCGTCTTGGCTAGCTTCTCCCCTCCGGGCCGCAGCCGATCGGCGAGGACCGCGACGCCGAGACCCAACACCACCGTGGTCGCTGGCACCACGATGATCCACAGCAGGTTGTTGAACAGCACCTGCAGGAACGACGTGTCCGTCAGCAGACTCGTGTAGTTCTTGAACCCGACGTAGGCGGTGGAGTCCTCGTTCGCGAAGCTGTACTGCAGCGTCACGATCGCGGGATAGATCAGATAGGCGCCGATGGCGAGGATGGCGGGTCCCGCAAACATCCACGGCTTGACCCGGTCCTCCCACCGGCCCGGTAACGACTCGGCGAGCTTGTTCAACAACCAGTACAGCAACATCGCGCCACCGATCCCGCCGATGATGGCGAGCAGCGCGTTGGCGGTCTTGATAGCCAAGGGACCCAGTCCTTCCTACAACGACGGTCTGAGCGTGAAGCTGGAGTTTGGGAATTCGCCGGGCAGCCGCGGGGAGACCTTAGTCCCCCCGCGGCTGCCGGCTCATGACATCAGCTGCTGGCCTTCGGGAAGCTGGCGTCGATGTTGTTCAACGTGGTGTCCAGGTCCTGCTGGCCGGAGATCCACTTGACCGGCTCGGTCCAGAACGTACCCGCGCCGACCTTGGCCGGCATCAGGTCAGATCCATCGAACCGCGCGACCTTGGCCTTGTACAGCACCTCCGTGGCGATCGTCTGCAGTGTCTTGTTGGGCAGCAAACTCACGTCGGCCGTCGTGTGCGGCGAGAACGCGCCGGCCTTGGCCTGCTCGGTTCCGTTCTCCTTGCTGGCGATGAAGTTGCGCACCTTCAGCGTGTTGGCGTCGTTGTTGAACGCTGCGGCGATGTCACCGGCAACCAGCACCGCGTTGTCGCCCTCGGCCTTGGGCGGGAACGCGTACGGCCGCGTCTCGGTGTCGAGCTTGGCGATGACGGCGTCCGGGAAGCCACCCTTGTTCGCCACGAAGGTCGCCTGCTTGAACAGGTAGCAGCCGGGCGGGGTGGCGAAGAGCGCGTTGCCGCCGGTCTGGAAGTTGGTCGCGACGATCGACTTGGTGCCACCGCGGACGTTGGCGTCGGTGAAGGCGATCTTCTGGAAATAGTCGAATGCCGGCTTGATCTCGGGGCTGTTGAACTTCAGCGCGCCGGTGACCCACTTGTCGTAGTTGTCCGGGCCGGCGAGACGCAGGACGAGGTCCTCGATCCAGTCGGTGATCGGCCAACCGGTGGCGGCACTGGATTCGGCGGCGATGCACCATGGTGTCTTGCCTGCCGCCTTGATCTGGTCCGTCAGCGTCAGCATCTGGTCGAGCGTCTTCGGCTGGGTAAAACCGGCCGCACTGAAGGCCGGGGCGTCCGTCCACAAGACGCTCTTGACGCTCACCTCGTTCGGTAGGCCGTAGACCTTGCCGTCCGCGCAGGTTCCGGCCTCGGCGAAGCCAGGAACCAGCGTTTGCTTGTCCGTCGCGACGGTGGCGTCGTCGAAGGCGATGAGCTTCTTCTGCTTTGCCAGGTCGCACATCAGGCCGGGCTGTGGGAAGAGTCCGACATCCGGCGGGTTGCCACCGGCGACGCGTGCGCGGATCTCGGTGTCCCACGCCGCAGACTTGGTGAACTTGATGGTGACGCCGTTCGAGCTGGCCCACTTCTGTACGTCCGCCTTGAAGCCCGGCTCGGTGTCGGCGCCGAGGCCGTACATGACCTCGATGGTGCCCTTGCCGGCGCCGGCAGCAGTTCCTTCCCCGCCGCTGCTGCCCGAAGTTCCTGAAGATAGGCATCCCGACGCGAGGCCGGCGACGGCTACGGCGGCGAGAGCGGTAACGCTTGCCCTGCGAGTGATCATGGTTCCCAACTCCTCCTTGGAGGTGATCTGGGGGCATCTTTGGCCCCACGCGGGCCGGCCGCTCCAGGCCGGGCGGCAGAAGAACCGGCGTCATCGCCGGCGCAACTGGTTGAGGCGCTGGGTCGCCTCAGGTCGACTCCTTCGTTGCTCTGGGCCCATGCAACACCACACCAGGTGATCTGCGCCACAGAGACCACAGGATTTCCCCAAACGTGACCTGTACCGGTTCGGTACCTGCGTCACGCGTTCGTCCTTCTCTCCGTGGGAAATTCACGTGCAACACGTCACCATCGAATCCTCACGAATCGGACGCCTGCACTGCTGGCGAGCACGCGGGCCCCGACCGCCGAACGGATTTCTTACAAGAGCGCGCCCGCCTCTTTCGGTCGAATCGGCCGGCTCGCGGCCGGCCCGCCCTCGGCACTGCGCGGGCCATGTTCAGCCTTCTCAGCCCCCCGGTACCGCCTGCTGGACGACAGACGGCAGGCTGTCCCCCGTGACCGACCACCTCTTCGACGACCTGCTGGCGGCAAACCGGACCTACGCCGAGAACTACGCCCTGCAGGAGTTCGACGGCGTGGCACACGCGGGGGTCGCCATGGTGACCTGCATGGACTCCCGGATCGACCCGCTCCGGCTGCTCGGGCTCGCACCCGGGGACGCGAAGATCTTCCGCAACCCCGGAGGCCGCGTCACCGACGCCGCCCTCGAGGCGATCGTCCTCGGGGTTCACCTGCTGGGAGTCGACCGCGTCCTCGTCGTCCCGCATACCCGCTGTGCCGTCGCGACGAACACCGCGGCCGAGCTCCGCGACCGCGTGAGCGCCTCCGCCGGAGTGGACGCGTCGTGGCAGGTGTTCCACGTCGTCGACGACCAGGAGGCGGCGCTGCGCGAGGACGTCCGGAAGGTCCGCACGCACCCGCTCATCCCCGAGACCGTCGCCATCGGCGGCTTCATCTACGACGTGGACACGGGGCTGCTGGACCGCCGCGTCTGATCGAGCCGGCAGCATGACCCCACAGGAGCGACCGAGATCGCGACCACGTCGGTCCGTGAGCGCGTCATGGCGCGGGGCCGCCCGCAGGGGGTTGTGGTGGTCGCGCGCGTGGTTCCGTGACGGCTGCCGACGTCAAGCCCCTGACGACGTAGTTCCGGAGCGCTAGGGCTGCGAGCACAGGCACGACAATCGTCACTAACGCGGCCGAAGGAATGAGCTCCGTGCTGTTGATGTCCTGACCGTGCAGACTCTGTAGGGCGACCGTCGCCGTAGCGTTCTCGCCACGGCCGAGGAACAGTAGCGCCACCAGCAGGTCGCCCCACACCCCGACGAACTGGAGGATGGCAAAGGACACGAACGCTGGCACCGACATGGGAATGACGAGCCGCCAGAACGCTGTGAAGTGGCTCGCTCCGTCGACCCTCGCGGACTCAATGACTTCCTTGGGCAGTCCCGACATGTAGGAACGCAGGATGTAGACCGCCAGGGGCATCCCGAACCCGACATGGACCAGCCACACCCCAAGGAAGGTCCCAGTCAGCCCGACTGCACCGTAGATCTTGAGGAGAGGCACCAGGGCCACCTGGTTCGGCACTATCAGCAGACAGACGAAGACCACGAGGAGAACGCCACGCCCCCTCCACTGCATGAACGTGAAGGCGTAGGCCGCGAACGCCGCGATGAGAATGGGGATCACGGTCGCAGGGAGTGTCACGATGAGGCTGTTGAGGAAGGCCTGCCCCATATGGACGCCGTCCCCCGAGGTGGTGAAGAGGGTGACGCGGTAGTTGTCCAGAGTCCACTGAGTGACGTCGAGCGGGCTGGCGATCGCCGTCCACCAGCCGGTGCTCTGCTGCGCGTCGCGGGTGCGGAACGAGTTGATGAGTGTGCCGATGACCGGGATCGTCCAGACCGCGCACACGACGCCCAGACCGAAGCGGACCGTCCATGTCGCACGCGGACTGCGCGAGGCCATGCCCGGCCGGCTCGTTGTGCTCATCGAACGGCCTCCTCGCCGCGGTGATCACGATCCCGAACGATTCCGGCGATCCCCATCGGAGCACGACGATGGCAGATGCCGACGTTGATAGACGCAACGTTTGCTTGGACAGGAACATGCTCGTCCAGCGGCTCGACTGAATTCGCGTCCGCGCACGGGACG
>CAVQLI010000014.1:0-724261 GCA_963713345.1 uncultured Actinomycetota bacterium
TCACAGGACTCCCCCAGCCGGCTCGACTGCGCGGCTGCTGGTCGGCCACCGCACGGTGGGGCCGGGTGACGCAGCGCGTTCGCGAGGAGCTGGCCAGCACCTGCGGCAGTACTAGCGCCTGCGGAACGTTGAGGCGACATTCTCGAGCACGGTTTCTCGGCCACAAGGGCCGCCGCCCTGGCTAGGCCAGGGGCTCGGGTACGGCTGACTTCGACGTCGGCCTCAGCCCTTGAGGGAGCCCGCCCGCGGCGGGTCCAGCGTCGCAATGCAAATGAGCGCCCGATCGCCCTCCTTCCACGAATCGGCCGTGGGGTAGAGCACCGACAACTGGATGGAGTCGTCAGTGATCGTCTTGGGTGAGTAGCCGACAAACGCGGGGCCGCAGTTGTCTGCGTAGGCCTCGATGGCGGCCTCGCCGGGGAAATCGCCGTCCGGCATGTTCAGCACCGCGAAGACCTCGCCGGCGTGTGACTCCCCGCACACGACGGTCTCCACCGTCGCCACCGGCTGAGAACTGTCTGGCATCCCCTTGAGGCAGTCCCTCACCGTGAGGTCCGCCGCAACCGTGGTGCCGGTTCTGACGGTCACGGACGAGACGACGCCACCGACGATGGCGAGCATGAGGAGCGCCCCGAGCAGGATGACGACCACCCTCTTCGAGTTCGAGTTCGAGTTGGGCGGTGGTGTTGGTGGGTGGTAGCCGACGTGGGGTGAGTACGGCTGCGGCGCCGGCGCTGGGTGCTGCGCCGCCGGAGGCGGCGGTGGGAACTGGTTGGGCGCCGGCGCTGCGCTTCGCGTCGGCGCAGATCCGTCTGGCCAGGCAGGGCCAGGCGGTGAGGGAACGAGCGAATCGACCGACCGGCGGCGTTGTGGTGGCTCCGGGCACCAGTCGTATAGATGTGGGGTACCGCCACCATTTCCCTCGAGAGGCCTGGACGGTCCCGACGATGCTGAAAACGGTCCAGGCGACCGTAGCCAGGACCCCGATCAGAATCGCCACCCCGACCAGCCAGCCCGGTGCGCCGGCCCCCGGGTTTGTGGAAGCGGTGATCAGCACCGACCCGATCAGTACCAGCAACAGGACCAGATAGGTGATGTGGGCGTTCAACGCCTCGCTGGAGTGGTGCTTGCCGTAGGGGTCGCGTCGGCCGCGGATAACCCGAACGAGAAGCGGACACAGGATCGGCAGAACGAACCAGCTCAGGTGCGAGAAAATCGACCAGGTCGGGTCCGGCTTCGTCTCCGTAGAAGTTTCGACCCAGCGGTTACCGTCCCACCACGTCGATCTCCCCGGCTGCATCGCGGTACCAAGCGGGCGGCGCGACCCGCCGTTCGGAAGGAGTGTCCTGCGGGACGGGGAAGGCAGCCGGATCTTGCGTCATGTCACTCAATCCTTCGGTCTCTTCCAGACACATTGCCGAGGCGGTCTTGTCAGGGTCTGTGCGCAAGGAGACACACCGTCCGTGCCCCCGAACACACAGCGGAGCCGTGGCGGGGGCGCTAGAAGTGCAACTGGGGTTCGGCGACTGAACCGCGACAACAGATGCGGCAGACCGGGCGCTCCACAGCGAGACGTGGTTTCCACCACCACGTACGGGAACGGGATCAGCGGCCCCCACGATCTGCCTGGTGCCCCGGCCCGATGTCGTCTGCTGCTACGGCTTGGGCTCGCTCCACGTGGAGGCCGAGCCGTTCCCGATGCCGGGAAGCGGCCGCCCGCTGCCGAGGCGGGGGGTCGTGGTGTCCGCGCCAGGGGTGAAGGAGACGCAAACCAGCTGATCGATGCGGCACCCAGGGGTCAGGTGTCCGGCTCCGTTGTGAGTGGCCTCCATCGGCTGCGGCACGACCCGCAGTCGTATTGCCCCGGAGATGCATCCCGGCACTGCCTTACGCGGGTCCGTCAAACGGCGGACGTCGGTGCGGCGAGTCAGCCGCCCGGTGGGACGTAGTCGACGCTCAAGCCCAAGGCCGCGTCGGCCTGCTCAACCGTGAGCAGCTTGACGGTGCTCGTCGTGGCACCGCCGGCGGCACTGACGGTGAACGCGACCGCCGCCGCGCTCTCGTCATCCGGCATGTCGGCAACGACGTAGACATCGGCGTCGCCGAACGCGAAGTAGAAGCACTCCACGGTCCCGCCCATGCCGTTGACCATGTTGTCGACCACATCGGCTCGCGACCTCGCGCCCTTCGCGCGCACTCCCTTGAGGCCTTCGAGCGTGTAGTTCGCCTTGATCAGGTACTTGGGCATATCAGCCGCTTCCCGTGCGTCAGTGCCCCCGAGCAGGCCTCCACGCTAGGACGGCATCCGATACGGGGCCATAGCCCGAAGTAGCCAGGCCAGCTCCACTCGATGTGGGGAGGAAATGCCGAAACCCTGAGCGTCCGGCTCGCGGCTACCCACGTGCGAAGGCGACTGCGGACCCGGCTGCTCACACCCACCCCGGGCTCCGTCGCGGCCGGTGGGGCGGATGGTCCGGGCCACACCATCGAGTACCCCGAACTGCAGCGGCTTAGGACGACACTCCAGTTCAGCCATCCCGCAACCGTGCCTGGCCACCCAACGCCCAGCGGTCCGAATCGGCTCGCGACGAGACAGTCGCCCGCGTGGCGCACAGGATGCGCGACGTGCCCAGACCTGTTGACCAAGCCCCGATGTGGGACGCGACTTCTCGCTGACCTGGAGGGGTGGCGTCCCGGCGGCAACCGCGTCAGATCAGGAGTGCTTGACCACGCACTGGCGCGACGGGATCGACGCGGCGTGACAGTTGAGGAGCGTCGTCTTGACGTCTCGTTGATTGAGACACCCGGGGTCGTTCAGGCTTTGCCAGGCGACCCGATCGGTCTCATCGAGGGACGAAACCGACGAGCGCCCCCGACCCTTGCGGAGCCGGGGGCGTCGCTGATGAAGCGGGTGGTTCAGGAAGCGCCGTACGGGCCGACCAGGGTCTTGTCCTGGGCGATCTTGGCCAGGGCCTGACCCTTGATGCCTGCGTGCGCGGCACCGGAGACGTACTCGCCGTGGTTGTCCTTGTCGACCACCGGGTCCGGCGTGGTGGTGCAGACCTGCGTGGTCGGAGTGGCGAATACCGGGGCGGTGAACGTGATCGGCAGCGGGCCGCCGGTCCAGTTCGCGGCCGACGCGTAGGTGGCGGTGCCGTCGGTCATCGAGTCGATCTCGCCGTCCATCGGCGCGTCGATCACGCTCCAGCTGAACGTGTAGAAGCCGCTGTCGCGGATCGCCGCGAGGGTGACCTCCTTGATGCCGTCGTTGTTCTTGTCGGTGATCTGGCCGGAGACGGTCTCGTTGACGGTGACCGTCTGCCCGGCGTCGAGGCCGGTGATCACGTTGGTGCCGGTGAACCCGCCGTCCGACGCCACGTTGACGCTGAACGTGTGGACCCAGTTGCCGCCACCGCCGGAGGGCTGGGTGGCGTGGAGCGTCGCCGGGCCGGTCGTGGTCGGCACGTCCTGGCAGGTCGTGGCGGCGCTGGCCGTGGAGGCGAAGGCAAGCGGGGTGGCGATCGCGGCGAGGCCGCGAGGCCGAGAAGGGTCTTGCGCATGGTGTGTGTCTCTTCCATTCGTGTTGGTTCGTGATCACCCCGCCCCGTGGCGTGCGACCTGATCGGTACTCTATCAGTGCTCTATGAGTGCTCCAAATCGCCGTTTAAGCGCTGTTCGAGACATTCCTCGTGCTACAGTCCGGTCTCATGGCACGCCCCTATGGAGACCCTGTAGAGATCCTCACCGGACCGGTCCCCTCGCAGTCCCCGTTCATCTCCGGGGACACCAAGGTGGTGCTCGGGGCGGTGGCTCCGGCGTCTGCTGAGCCGATCCCGATCGTGCTGACACCGGGTTTCGAGTACCGGATGCGCGAATGGCGCAACCCGGAAACCCACCAGATCCACTGGCTGCTGGAGCGCAGAAAGGCCGACCCTGCCGACCGACGACGACGAGTAACCCCACCGACGCCCGCTCGGACGAAAGCTCGGTCTGTCCGGACGGGGACCCCTCTAGACGCCGCCCGAACAGCACGAAACATGCCGGGCCGGCCAGGGCGGGAACCACCGTTCGGCCCTCGCGCTCATGCGTTCCCTCACGGTGCGGGCCATGGCGGGCGTCCTCACGGTCGACGTCCCGACGCTCTGCCGCGCCCTGTCGGCCAACTCCGAGCGGATCTACGGGTCCTGGTCGTAACCCCGTACCCCCTCCTGCCGCTGAGAGGCCAACTTCGGCGCTTATTCCAGGGGGCGGATAACGACCGAAGTTGGCCTCTCGGCGGACACAGGCGAGGGCGCCACGCCGTACCCGCACCTCATATGTCGCGTCTGTCACATTCACCACGCGACCGTTACCAAAATTTGACCTTTGGGTGACGGTTCCGGGACAGTGGACGGCGTTGGCCGGGGACGAGACCTGCGGCCGGCGTCCAGTGGGGGCCACGTCAGGCCCCCTTTCGCGTCACGGAGACGCGGCGGGGCGTCCGGCCCTGCTCCACCCGGGACGTTCAACTTTTGGAGCCCCCTTGATCTCTCGTCCGTTGCGTTGGGCCGCCCAGGGCGCGGCCGTGGCCGTCGTGGCCGTCGGTGCCCTGACCATGGCCCAGTACGACAAGGCCGTGAGCCTGTCGCTGGATGGCGACACCTCCTCGGTGCACGTCTTCGGCAGCACGGTCGGCGACCTCCTCGCCAAGCAGGACGTCCCCGTCGGTGAGCACGACATCGTGCAGCCGGCCGCCGACGCGCCGCTCAACGACGGCGACACGGTCGTCATCCGCTACGGCCGCAAGCTCACCGTCACCATGGACGGCAAGACGTCCGACTACTGGACGACCGCCACCTCGGTCGACGCCGCCCTGGCCGAGCTCGGGATCCGCGCCGACACGGCCAAGCTGTCGGTGTCGCGGTCCGAGCCGCTCGGCCGTTCCGGCCTGGCGCTGACCATCACCACCCCCAAGAACGTCACGGTCAACGTCGACGGCGGTAGCAAGACCGTCGCCAGCACCGGCCCGACCGTGGCCGACGCCCTCCAGCAGCTCGAGGTCACCCTCGGCGCGCAGGACCGCGTCAACCCGGCGCCCGAGACCCCGCTCACCGAGGGCCTGGCCGTCACGATCAACCGGGTCGAGAAGAAGTCGGTCAGCGAGACCCAGGCGGTCGCGTTCGGCGTGACCAACCAGGACGACGCCACCCTGGCCAAGGGGACCAAGAAGACCACCACCAAGGGCGTCGCCGGCGAGCAGAGCGTCACCTTCGACGAGGTCTGGGTCGACGGCAAGCTCGAGTCCCGCACCCAGACCGGCGCCCAGGTCACCAAGAACCCGGTCGGCCAGGTCGTCGCCGTCGGCACCAAGGCCGCGACCCCGCCCCCGACCCCGCCCGCGACCCCGGCCCGCGACGGTGGCGGCGCCGCCGCCGTCTGCCGGCAACACGTCGGGCGCGGGCCTCAACCTCGCCAACGCG
This sequence comes from uncultured Actinomycetota bacterium, assembly GCA_963713345.1. Taxonomy (GTDB): domain Bacteria; phylum Actinomycetota; class Actinomycetes; order Actinomycetales; family Dermatophilaceae; genus Lapillicoccus. Next base: position 5,460 of record CAVQLI010000014.1, read on the forward strand.
GCGATGTGGGACAAGATCGCCCAGTGCGAGTCCGGCGGCAACTGGCACATCAACACCGGCAACGGCTACTACGGCGGGCTGCAGTTCGCGCAGAGCACGTGGCTCGCGAACGGCGGTGCCGACTTCGCCGCGCGCGCCGACCTGGCCTCCCGGGAGCAGCAGATCACGGTCGCCAACCGGCTCTACGCCAAGTCCGGCCTCCAACCCTGGGGCTGCAAGCCCTGACCGAGCGCCTGCAGCACGTCGAGAAGCTCGGGGATGACCGACTCCCCGGAGTTTCTGGGCGCTGCGCGGGTCCATGATCTCGCCGCCCGGCTCGGCCTGCGGCCCACCAAGCAGTGGGGCCAGAACTTCGTCGTCGACGCCAACACGGTCCGGCGGATCGTCCGGCTCGCCGGCGTCAGCCTCGGCCCCGTCCGACGAACGCTTCATGCCTTGGAACCCGCCTCGGCGACGTTCCCACCAACCGCGAAGGACATGGTTTGGGAAGCGTCCCAACGACGCTCAGGCACGCGTCTGGCCCGCCTGGGTCGGCTCGCCTCTCAAGTCTGCGGTGCGCGCCTGGCACCGCAAGGCTTCGGGGAAGCTGATCCCGTCGCGGACAACGCCACCCCGCAGGGTCAGGCCCTCAACAGGCGCGTCACCATCATCCTTCCCACCGCCCGCTAAGCCCCCGAAACCCCTGCAGCCCCTCACCCCTGAAACTTCTGGACCTGCCGGAGCCTCTCAGGCAGTCCAACAGCAGCGTGGAGTGCGCTTCCACATTTTTGAACGGGGTGTTGAACGCCATGCCCCTGTCCGAGAGATGCGGAAACCTGCGGTCGCGCGCAGCCGTCGACGAGCCCTTTACAGACCGCCAGCTAGTCGGCCAGCGGTGCCGGCGCTGGTCTGGTGTTCGGACACCCCCATCAGCCGCGAGCAGCACGATCCGTGCCCGCTGCCAGCCCCGCCCGCACCGACAACGACTGGGTCAATGCGGAAACGCTAGGAATGAAACGCGCCGCGCCCTGAGGGGCGAAGCTCCGGCACTCCCTCGGGTGACGTGACGACCGTTCGTGGTTCCGACGGGCGAGTGTTCGGGGGACGCCCGGCGAGCCCGTACAGACGGCACCAGGTCTGGATGATCCGCACGACGGCGGCGGCGGCCGGAAGGTCACCCTCCATGGCCTTGGCCCACAGGGCCTGCTGGAGGGCGTCCAGTCGTGCGCCTTCAACAGCAGTTCCTCTCTTCCTGGACCGGAAGGCGGGATGCCCACTTCCCTCGGGTGTGGCCCAGTCGTCGAGGCAGGGCGCGGTGCAGAACACCCCAACCCGTGTCACACCGGACATCCGAACGGCAAGGCCGTCGAGGTGGCCCGGAGAATCTCTTGCCTTCCCGGCGGCAGGGGGCATACCTTCCGCGCATCGGGGTCATCGGACGGAGGACTTTGATGAAGAGAGCAATATTCGCGGGTGCGAGCGGTCGCCGCCATGACGTTGGCGCTTGCGGCGCCGGCCTCGGCCGCGACCCCAGGCGCGCTCACGCCCGCAGCGGCATCGGCCGCGTGCGCCGCGTACTTCGGGGTCGCCCCAGGACCGGAGCCGCTGTCGGCCTGTCAGTGGGACATGCGGACGATGGATGTCGGTGCCGCCTCCTACGCGAGGGCCACCGGTGCCGGCGTGACCGTCGGCGTCATCGACAGTGGTGTCGACCTGACCCACGCTGACCTGACGGGGCACATCGACGTCGGGTCGTCGTGTTCCTTCATCTACTCGGACACGCCGACTGCGGACCCCAAGGAGATCGCCAACGGCGACTGCTCGAACAAGGCCGCGGTGCAGGACCTACAGGGTCACGGCACTCACGTCGCCACCACCATCGCGGGACGGATCAACGGTGTCGGCATCGGCGGGGTCGCGCCGAACGCGACGGTCGTCGTCCTCAAAGCCTGCACCATCGCCGGCTACTGCTTCGCCGACTCCGTCGCCGCCGCTCTCCGGTATGCCGGTGACCAGCGCCTCGACGTGGTGAACCTCAGCCTCTTCGCCGACCCCTACCTGTACTTCTGCAAGAGCGAGGCCGAGCAGCGAGCCATCCTCAAGGACCTGCTGGACGCCTCCCGTTACGCGCAGCAGCGGGGCGTCGTCATCGTCGCCGCCGCGGGCAATGAGGCGGACGACCTCGGTCACCCGGAGACCGACGATATAAGCCCGGACTGGCCGCCGGACGCCGCCGTGGAGCGGGAAGTCGGCAACAACTGCCGGGTCGCGCCGGCCGAGCTGCCGGGCGTCGTCACCGTGTCCGCCAGCGGTGTGAACGAGCTGGCCAGCTACTCCAACGTCGGTACCCCGGTCGACGTAACGGCTCCGGGCGGCGACGCCGCCCAGACGCCGGGCGTCACGTTCGGTCGCATCCTCGCTGGATGGACGAGCACCGACGAGACGGGGCAGTGGGAGGCCCTCGCCGCCGCCGGCCGTGGCGTCGAGGACGCCAACGGCAACCGTTGGGTGTGGATCAGCGGGACGTCGATGGCGTCACCGCACGTGGCCGGCGTGGCCGCCCTCGTCCGGGAGCTTCACCCCGGCTGGAGCCCGGCTGCGGTCGCTGCTGCCATCCGGCGTTCGGCCACGTCCCTGACGTGCCCGACGGACTGGCCCGCGGACGACGCGCGCACCTGCACCGGCGGAGCGAGCAAGACCTCGTTCTACGGCGCGGGGATGGCGAACGCCCTCCAGGCGGTCGCCGGCTGACACTGACGCCGCCACCGCCGGTACGCCTCGAAGGGCGTAGCGGCGGTGGCGGGCGTCACCGAAGGCCGACCCGGACTCGCCCGCGGGTCCCAATGCCGATACCTCCGAGGAACCAGGGCGGACGCTCCTGGCCGGTCCCGGCGTTGGCGGCGGTAGAGACCAGGACGAGCTTCTCGGTGGTGGCCATCACGGCGTCGAGCAGCAGCTACTGGTCTTGACTGCGCACGTCCAGCTCGCCGGTCACCCGGGTCGCGGGGCAAGGACGTCGTCGCCGTCGACCGTTTGGGTCCGCGGGAAGGTCCCGTCCTCCAGCCCCAGCAGACAGACGACCCCGTGGGGCACCGAGCGCATCGGGACCATCGTGCAGACCGTCAGTTCACCGGCGTACAGGACCTCGCGCGTGCGAAGGCCGCCGAGGCCGCGCCGCCCAAGTCCGACTTGCTACGCATCGAGCGCAGACACTGAACTCAACAACTCGGCGCTCCGCAGACCGCCCGATGGACAGCAGCGCTGACAGCAACCGATCCGATACGCGCCGCACTGACCCGCACTTCACAACAGCCGGCACCCGCATGGCCGCGCCCTTTTCGGACCCACCCTCGAGCCCAGCCCGGGCCTGAAATCGGAAGGTCGGCCGTTCGACCCCGCCGGCCATGTCACCAGGTCAGCGGATGCCATGTGGGAGCGCGTGCGCTGGCTCGAGTGCAACGACCGGCGCTGCGCCGTCCCCGGTCACCACGCCGGTTTGGTTGTGCTGGGCATTCTCGAATGGGAGCATGCGGTTGTCGGCTCTGCGGGGATCGAGACATGGACGAGGACGAACCAGGAACGGTGCCCGGCCAGCACTATCAGGCTGAGGCGTCCCCCTTCCGCCCGCCTCCCCACCGCCCATTACTGCAGCGGATCGTGCCGGTTGCGGAGCATATTGCGGGCTATCGCCGACAAACCCTGGGCCGGGATGCGCTGGCGGGTGTCACGGTCGCCGCGCTGGCGTTGCCGGCGGGCATGGCGTACGCGGAGCTCGCCGGACTGTCACCGGTCAACGGTCTGTATGCGCTGCTGCTGCCCGCGGTTGCCTACGCGGTGCTCGGCTCGGCACGCATGCTCATCGTCGGGCCCGAGGGCGCGATCGCCGCGATGGTCGGCGCCGCCTTGATACCCATGACCCAAGATCCCGGCGAGCGAGCCTCACTGGCTGCCCTACTTGCCCTGCTGGTCGGCGCTGCATACCTCGCCGCCCTGCTCGCCCGGCTGGGGTGGATCGCCGACTACCTCTCCCTCCCAGTGCTGATCGGATACATCCACGGCGTCGCGTTGGTCATGATCGTCAGCCAGGTGCCCAAGCTGGTCGGCCTCGACATCAGCGCGGAGACCCCGCCGGGTCAGGTCGTCGAGGTCGTCCAGGAGATCAGCCAATTGAATCCGGCGACCGCTGTGGTGGGCGGGAGCTGTCTGGTCGTGCTGCTGCTCGCCCGGTGGCTGGTACCCAAGCTCCCGGCGTCCCTGATCGTGGTGGTCCTCGCCATCGCCGCGTCCGCCGCCCTCGGCCTCGCGCAGTATGGCGTCGCCGTCGTGGGCGAGGTCCCGGCCGGCCTGCCCGGCTTCAGCGTGCCCAACCTTCAGCTGCGCGCCATTCTCGATATCCTGCCCGCCGCATTGGGCATCTTCGTCGTCAGCTTCTCCGATGAGATCCTGACCGCACGATCGTTCGCGGGGCGCCGCGGCCAGCACGTGCGCGCCGACGCTGAGCTGGCCGCCATGGGCGCCAGCAATATCGCAGCCAGCATCACCCACGGGTTTCCGATCGGCGCCAGTGGCTCGCGCACCGCGGTCAACGACCAGATCGGCGGTCGTACACAGTTCGCCGGACTGATGGCCGCAGGGGTCGTCGCGGTGGTGCTGCTGTTCCTCACCGCACCTATGCAATATCTGCCCAAGGCTGTGCTGGGGGCGGTCATCGTGTCCGCCTCGCTCGGACTGATCAACCCGAGTGCCTGGCGAGGACTTGCCCGGATCAGCAAGGTCGAAGTAGGGCTCGCCGCCACCACGATGGTCGGCGTCATCGTCTTCGGCGTCCTCCAGGCCCTGCTGCTGGCGGTCGGGCTGTCCGTCATCGACGCGATCCGACGAAGTGCCAAGCCTCATGACGCGGTGCTCGGCTGGGTCGAACGGATCGGGCGGTATGCCGACGTCAGCCTGCATCCGTCCGCGAAGCTCTCGCCCGGGGTGTTGGTCTACCGCCTCGACGACCGGCTGTTCTTCGCCAACGTCAACTACGTCGAGTCCCGCATCAGGGAGGCGGTCGCCGGTTCCCCCACACCCGTGCACTGGCTCGTGTTCGACGCGGAGGGTCTCAACCACGTCGACGCCACCGGGATCGATCTCCTCACGACCTTGATCGAGGCCTTGGAGAAGGAGTCGATCACGTTCGTCTTCGCACGGCTCAAGAGCCCAGTGACGGACCGCTTACAGGACGCGGGCATCCTCGGCCTCGTGGGGGAGGACCACATCTACCCGACCGTCCGTGCAGCAGTCGCGGACGCAGCCGCACCGGCCTGACCGCGGTGCGGCGGCGTGGCACCGACACCCACGCAGGGCCGCTTTGATCAGATCGGGTTACGCGTGGAGCGCGGCGAACACGTGGTAGACCATCCACGCCGGCCAGAAGACGCCCTCGAGAATCGCGAGCGCATACTCCCAGAAGCTGTCGGCCTGCTGCCAGAAGTAGACCCACGCGCCGAAGATGCCCAAGCGAGTAGAGGGCTCCGCTGCCCGCCGCGGCCGTACTGTTCTTCATCTGGTTCGCCTCCCTGTCGGCGCGGTGCGGGTATGCGCGCGCCTGGACTCGCCCCGTTGTGGAATGGTCCCACTCGAGTCGTGGTGAAGCGCTGACCAACCTTGGCCGGTCCGCCCGTCGTCGTCAGCGGCAAGCACTACCGTGCGAGGGAACAGCATCGCCGCTTCGAGTTCGGAGGTGCAGGTACCTGTGAGCGAACCCGGTAGGCCAGCAGAGTCGACGGCCGGCGCAGAGACTCCGCCGTATGCCCTCGCGGCCGACGAGGTGATCGCCGCGGCCGGCACCGATGCCGGTGGCGGTTTGAGCGGCGCCGAGGCGGCCCAGCGCCTCGCGTCCTACGGCCCGAACAGGGTCGCCGCCGAGGAACCGCCGTCGGCGTTGAAGGTCGCCGCTGTTCAGCTGCGGGACCCGATGAACCTGATGCTGGTCGCGGTGGTGGTCATCAGCCTGCTCATCGGGCAGGTCTCGACCGGGGTCATCGTCGGCCTCCTCATCGTCCTGAACGTCGCGCTGGGCACCCGCCAGGAGCTGGCCGCGCGGGCGAGCGTTGACGCGCTGGCCAAGATGCAGGTGCCGCGGGCGCGAGTGGTCCGGGACGGAGCGGTCTTGCTGGTCGAGGCCACCGAGGTCGTTCCAGGCGACATCGTCCAGGTCGAGGCCGGTGACATCGTGCCCGCCGACGGTCGGATCGTCCGGTCCGCGACGCTGGAGGCGCAGGAGGCCGCGCTGACCGGGGAAAGCGCGCCGATCCCCAAGGACACCATGGCGTTGGCCTCCTCCGAGGTGACACTGGGCGACCGCACGAACATGCTCTTCCAGAACACCTCGGTGACCCGGGGCACAGGCGCGATCGTCGTGACGGCGACCGGGACGAAGACCGAGATGGGCCAGATCGCCACGATGCTGAGCTCGGTGACGCGGACCAGGTCGCCGCTGCAGCGGGAGCTGGACTCCCTGACGAAGGTGCTGGGGATCATCGCGTGGGGGGCGGTCGCCATCATCGTGGTGGTGGGCCTGATCCGCGGGATCCCGGGCCAGGACCTGTTGCTGCTCGGGACGGCGATGGCCATCTCGGCGATCCCGACGGGCATGCCGGCGTTCGTCTCGGGCCTGTTGTCGCTCGGCGCGAAGCAGCTGGCGGAGGCGAAGGCGGTCGTGAAGAACCTCACGGACGTCGAGACCCTGGGCGCGACCAGCGCGATCAACACCGACAAGACCGGCACGCTGACGTTGAACCAGATGATGGTCTCCACGCTGTATGCCAGCGGTTCCTGGTTCACCGTCGAAGGCGAGGGTTATCGCAAGACGGGCGCACTGCTGTCGGTGGCCGGCACGCCGGTCCCCGACTTCACCCGGCTCGCACTGGGCCTCGCGCTCGACAGCGACGCGGTCGTTCACGATGACGGGTCGGTGATCGGCGATCCGACCGAGGCGGCGCTGGTGGTGCTGGCCGCGAAGCTCGGGGTCGACGCCGAGGAGACCCGGCGCGCATACCCGCGGCTGTCGGAGGTTCCGTTCGACTCCGAGTACAAGTTCATGGCCACGTTCCACCGAGTGACGCTGGACGGCGCGGAGCACGTCATCGAGCTGGTCAAGGGCGCACCGGACGTCGTCATCGCCCGCTGCAGCCACGCCGGCGGCCCCCTCAGCGGCTCGCAGGTGCCCTTCGACGAGGCTGGGCCGGGGATCACCGAGGCCAACGAACGGATGGGCCGCCAGGGCCTACGCGTCCTCGCGTTCGCGGCGCGGCTGGTCGCCGACGACGAGCTGGCCACGATGTCCGAGGACCCGATGGCGTTGACCCGGGGCCTGTCGTTCGTGGGTATGGCCGGGATCATCGACCCGCTGCGCGCGGAGGCGAAGGACGCTGTTGCGGTCGCTCTCGCGGCCGGCATCGACGTGCGGATGATCACCGGCGACCACGCGGTCACCGCGCAGGCCATCGGTGCGGATCTCGGGTTGGGTCCGGGGGCGATCAGCGGCACCGAGCTGCAGGCGCTCAGCGACGAACAGCTCAAGCAGCAGCTGCCCAACCTGCACGTCTTCGGGCGGGTCACGCCCCAGGACAAGCTGCGGCTGGCTCGGGCCATGCAGGAGCAGGGGATGATCGTGGCGATGACCGGCGATGCGGTCAACGACGCGGCGGCCCTGAAGCAGGCCGACATCGGCGTCGCGATGGGAAGCGGCGCCGAGGTGACCAAGCAGGCGGCCCGGATGGTGCTCACCGACGACAACTTCGGGACGCTCGTCCACGCGGTGGGCATCGGCCGGCGGGTCTACGCCAAGGTCGTCTCCTACGTCCGGTACCAGATGACCCAGCTGCTGTCCCTGGTGTTCCTCTTCCTCGCCGCCACCGTGTTCAACGTCAACCAAGGCGTGGCGATGACGCCGCCGATGGTGCTGTACCTGCTGTTCTTCGCGACCGCGGTCGGGGTCGTCATCATCGCTGTCGACCCTGGCGACCCCGACGTCATGCACCGGGCGCCGCGCGACCCCTCGGTGACGATCACCAACCGGAGCGCCGTGGTCATGTGGGTCATCTACGCCCTTGTCCTCTTCGTCGCCGCGTTCCTGCCGTTGGTGGCGGGGCCCGATGAGCCCAGCCCCAGCCAGGCCAGCGTCTCGATGACGATGACGTTCACGGTCATGGGGCTGGGAACCGCGTTCAACGCGATCGTCAACCGCCGCGACCCCACCAGTGGGCTGACACCACCACTCCTCAAGGCCGCGGCCATCGCCCTGATCCCGATGGCCATGGTCTTCCTTGCCACCCAGCTTCCGACGCTGCGGGGGGCCCTGCTCACCGTCCCGCTCAGCGGTCGCCAGTGGCTCGTCTGTGCCGGCCTCGCTGCGCTGCTCCCGGTCGTCGTCGAGCTGGGCAAGGTGGTCAGGAGGCGCCGTCACCAGACGCCGGAGTCGCTGGCGCTGGAGGATGTGGTCGCGCCGGCCCGCGCCGGGACCCTCCAGGACTGAGCGCACCGGGCTCAGACGATGGGCGTGCTTTCGGAGTCGCCCTCTGGCGCGGGCACGACCTTCCACTTGAGCTGGAACTCGACCTCCTCCTCGTCCTCGTCGCGCTCGTGTTCGATGGAGAACTCGGCGCGCTCGGGGACCCAGAAGCGCTCGCCCGCGATCTGGATCCGGAACGGTTTGTCCTGCTCCAGTGCGTCGGCAAGTCGACGAAGCTTGGCTACTACTTCGGTGGTCGAGTACATGCGTTCGACGTCTCGAGGCGCCTTCGCCATAGCCGGCCCTCCCTTCCTGTTGCGTTACGTTCCGTCGTGCTGACCTCGAGCGATGATGTAGATCAGGGCACCAACCCATGGTAGGCAGACCAGCAGGATCACCCAGCCGGCCTTCGACCAACCACTGAGCGTCCCGTCCTGGAACAAGTGGATCAGGCATCGGAACCACAGCATCAGCGCGGCGAGCCAGATGAACAGCCAGAAGCTCCAGAGCAGCACGTCGCCGAAATTGGTGGTGATCGAGCCCATGGCGTTCGTCTCCTACGTGTCGGATCAGCGTCCGTCGGAGGACCAATGCTCCCAGGGGTCCACAGCCCACGGTAGGAGGCGCCCCGTACGCCCAACAGCGGCGATCTCGGCGACAATCGCTGCGCTTGCTGGTTGTCAGGCCTTCGGCGACCGTACCGGTCGGGGTCGCCGACCGGCCCACATGAGACAGAGGGTCGGGTCACTCGGGCAAGGGCTAGCTGGACGCCCACCGCTTTCTCAGGGCGAACGCGGCGTTCTTCGGTGCGCGGTCGCGGGTGAAGACGCCCTTCTTGTTGCCGTCCACGCGCATGATGCCGGGGGTGGTGGCGAAGTCGGCGAAGTTCCAGACGTGCTCGCCCACGACGGCGTCGATGGAGTCGAAGACGCGGTGGTTCATCTCGAGGTACTCGACCTGGTACTCCTCGCTCCACGGCTGCGGCGTGAGCGAGTGCAGACCGGGCATGGTGTCGGCGCCGTACTCCGTGATGATGATCGGCTTGTTCTCGCCGGCCCAGCCTTCGAGCTCCTTGCGCCACGCCACCTCCGCGCCGGCGAGGTCACCGGTGTTGACGTACCAGCCGTAGTAGCGGTTCAGCATGAGCACGTCCCCGAACTGCGAGACGCGGCAGGTTCCGTACGGCGCGAGCATCACGTTGACGAACCCGACCGGCCGGCTGGGGTCGGCGTCGCGGGCCACCTGGAACAGCGGCTCGAAGTAGGCCTCGGCCCCCTCGGTGTCGGACTCCGGCTCGTTCGCGATCGACCACAGAACGACGCTCGGGTGGTTCTTGTCGCGCGCGATGAGCTCGCGGATCGCCTGAGCGTGGACCTCGCGGGTGGCGTCGTTGATCGTCTCGGGCGAGAACGTCGTGTACCCCTGGCCGCCGAAGATCCCGCCGCCGAGGCCCATGTTCAGGCCCACCGCTGCGACCTCGTCGATGAGCAGGAACCCCTGCTGGTCCGCGTAGTCGAGGACCTCCTCGGAGTACGGGTAGTGCGACGTCCGGAACGAGTTGGCCCCGATCCAGCTCATCAGCTCGAAGTCGTGGACGAGATGCGCGTCGCTGTGCCCCTTGCCGATGACGCCGACGTCCTCGTGCTTGCCGAAACCCTTGAAGTACACCGGTTCCCCGTTGACCAGGAACTCCGCGCCCCGCACCTCGACCGTCCGCACGCCGACCGACTGGTGGTACGAGTCGACCACCTCCCCGCCGTCGACCAGCTGGACCTCGAGGTCGTAGAGGTAGCCGTCGCCCGGCGCCCAGCGGTGCACGTCCGGCACGGTGAGCACCCCCGACGCCCCCGGACCAGATGCCACCTCCGCCCCCGAGGCATCCCGAAGGACGACCCGCGCGTCCAGGCCCTCGGCCCCGACGGCGACGATCTCGTATGCGACGGTGCCGGTGACGCCCGCGAGTCCGGTCACGACGGTGACGTCGTCGACGTGAGCCACCGGGGTGGCCAACAGCCAGACCGACCGGTGCAGGCCCGCGTAGTTGAAGAAGTCGTGCCAGTACAGCTGCTTCTTGCCCGTCGGCGAGTCCTCGATGACCCCCGGCGGGATGCTCTGGAACGACAGCGTGTTGTTCACGCATACCGTCACCCGCACCTCGTCACCCGCCACCACGTCCGCTGAGACATCGGCTGCGAACGGCGTGTAGCCGCCCTCGTGCGAGACGACCTCGGTGGACCCGACCCACACCGTCGCCCGGTGCGTGGCCGACTCGAAGTGCAGGACGATCCGCTGGCCGTCCCACCCCCGCGGCACCCGGACGACGCGCTGGTACCAGACGTCCCCGAAGTAGTCGCGGACCGAGGCGTCCGCGGCGATGTCGTTGAAGCTGGCCGGAACCGGCATCGCCCGTGCGTCCCGGAGAGGGCCGGCGAACCACCCCTCCGACCGCCCTACTCCCTCCGGGTCCAGGGCGAACGCCCACCGCCCGTCCAGACGCTTCGTCTCACGCGTGGCGGTGTCCTGGGGTCGCAACATGGCTGGTCCTTGGTGTCATCGGTGGTGGGTCAGGGCAACGGGAGCCCGACGCGGTCCGGGCCTCGACCGGACAGAGTCCGGGCGGCCCGCTCATGCCATTGAGCCAGCGGCCGCCCCAGACCCTCAATTGATTGCCATGAGTTGCCACCGCACCTAGCGTGGCGGGAGTGGAGCAGAAGCCGACCATCTACGACGTCGCTCGGGCGGCGGGGGTAGCGGCCTCGACGGTCTCCCGGGCATTCGCACGTCCAGGCCGCGTCAGCGCCGAGACCGCCCAACGCGTGTTCGCGGCCGCCGCCGAGATCGGCTACCGCTCGGAAGCCCTCCCCGGCCTCACCAGCAGCCGGACCCGCAGCCTGGCCCTCGTCGTCACCGACATCACGAACCCGTTCTACTCCGAGCTGATCCGTGGCGCCCACGAGGCGGCCGGTGCCGCGGGCTACACGATCCTGCTGTCGCACACCCAGGAGGACGCCCAGCTGGAACGCGCCTGGACCCAGCGAGAGATGACCGCCGTCGACGGCGTTCTGCTCGCCAGCTCGCGCATGTCGGACAACGCGATCCGGATGCTGGCCAAGCAGAAGCCGATGATCGTCCTCAACCGCCGGATCCCCGAGGTGCCGTGCATCGTCACCGACAACCCGCGCGGGGCCAGGCGCGCGGTCGAACACCTCGCCGAGCTCGGCCATGACGCGATCACCTATGTCGGCGGCCCCGAGTCCAGCTGGGCCGACGGAGTGCGCTGGCGGTCGGTGCGAGAAGCCGCCGACGAGCTGGACCTCCGCGTCCGGCGGGTCGGGCCGTGCAACGCTCCCACCGTCCACGCCGGTTTCGACATCACCACCGAGGTGCTCGGCCACTCGCCGACCGCGGTCATCGCCTACAACGACGTGCTCGCCATCGGTGTCATCAAAGGCCTGAGGCGAGCGCGGGTGCGGGTCCCCGAGGAGGTCAGCGTGATCGGCTTCGACAACGTCGTCCTCAGTGAGATCGTCGACCCGGAGCTCACGACCGTCGCCGCTCCCCTGCGAGCAATGGGCGTCACCGGCGCCACCAACCTCGTCGCCGTCATCGGCGGGGCGAGGGCGAGTCGAGAGCTGATCGTCATGCCGGTCACGCTCGTCGTCCGCGGGTCCACGGGGAAGCGCCGACGGACGCGGATCAAGGGCCTCGACACCGCTGCGAAGGCCCTTCGGTAGCCGCTGACGCCCGGGCAACTCGTGGCAACCACTGCGGCGTATGCGCTCCCCTCCCCAACCATGACCAGGTGACCGACGACTGTTCCGCGTCTGACCCTGGGATCGTCATCGGCGTCGACGTCGGCACGACCGCCGCCAAGGTCGTCGCCTTCGGGCTCCGGGACGGTTCGCGGACCTCGGTCGTCTGCGAATACCCCCTGCAACACCCTGAACCCGATGCCGCCGTGCAGGATCCCGACGTCATCCTCGCCGCCGTGGACGCCGCGCTCGCCGAGACCGTCCGGAGGCTCGACGGCGCCAGGGTCGAGCTCGTCTCGGTCAGCACCGCGATGCACGCAGTGGTCGGCGTCGACGCGAAGGTCCGGCCCGTCACCCCCGTCATCACGTGGGCCGACGGTCGCGCGCGCCATGAAGCCCGAGCCCTGCGCGACACCGCGGAGGCGCGCGCACTCCACGCGCGCACCGGTACCCCCGTCCACTCGATGTCGCCGTTCGTCAAGCTCCGGTGGCTCACCAAGGACCACCCCGACCTCGCTGCCCACGTCGTCACCTGGCTCGGCCTCAAGGACCTCGTCCTGCACCACCTGACCGGCCGCCTCGTCACCGAGCTGTCGTCGGCCAGCGGCACCGGACTCCTCAATCTCGAGACTCGCCAATGGGATCCGGATGCGGTGCTGGCCGCGGGCATTCGGACACACCAGCTGCCCGAGGTTTTGCCGACCACCGCGTACCTCCCGCTGTCGCCAGAGCCAGCGACGCGCAGCGGGATCCCCGTCGGAACGCCCGTGGTCGTCGGCGCCGCCGACGGACCGCTCGGCAACCTCGGCACCGGGGCGACCGCGCCGGGGGTGGCGGGGCTGTCCATCGGCACCAGCGGCGCCATCCGGTTGATGACCGACCGTCCCTACGCCGATCCGACCGGCCGGCTGTTCTGCTACGCCCTGACCGACGATCTGTGGGCCGTGGGAAGCGCCGTGAGCAACGGCGGTTCGGTGGTCCGTTGGGCCGGCTCGGTCCTCGGGGACGCGTCCACCAGCGACGAGGCGCTGCTGGCGTTGGCCGACACCGTGCCCGCCGGCAGCGACGGACTCGTCATGCTGCCGTTCCTCCTCGCCGAACGCGGGCCGCTGTGGAACGGCGACCTGCGCGGCGCATACCTCGGCCTGCGCGCCGACCACCGACGTGGCCACCTGGTACGCGCCGCCGTCGAGGGCGTGGCCCTTCAGCTCGCCACCGTCCTCGACGCGCTCGAGGCCGTCGGACCGGTGACGTCGGTGCGCGCCACCGGCGGCGTCTTCCGGGCCCCTCTCTGGCGTGCGGTGACGGCCGCAGCCCTCGACCGACCCCTCGTCGTCACGGGGGCGGCGGAGGGCACAGCGCTCGGAGCCGCCGGGCTCGGCCTGTACGCGCTCGGCGCGGCTGACTCACCGAGTGCCGGGGTCGAGCTGCTCACGGCCTCCGACCAGGACGACGTCGCGGAGGTCGCCGACCCCGGCGACGTCGCCACCTACCGCGCGGTTCGGGCGGGTGTCGGCACCCTGCTGGACCAGCTCCGCGAGTCCGCGGAGCTGTTGGCCCGCCGGCCATCCGGCAACCTCCTGGCAACTCATGGCAACTCGTTGGCTCCCCCGGCGTCAAGGCCCTTCACTGATGCCAACCGCACTAGTTGAAGTGTCAACGACAAGGAAGTCAGAGGCCATGGCCACCATCCAGCACAGCGTTCCGGCGGTGCCGAGCATCGCCGGCGAGCGCCTGCCCAAGCGGGCCATCGTCGGCTACGGGCTCGGCGACTTCGCCAACAACCTCGCGTTCACCCTCGGGACGACGTTCCTGCTCTACTACTACACCGACGTCGCGGGCATGTCCGCTGCGGCGGTCGCGACGATGTTCTTCGTCGTCCGGCTGTGGGACGCCGTGACCGATATCTTCGCCGGGCGCCTCGTCGACCGGACCATGACGCGGCTGGGCAAGTTCCGCCCCTTCATCCTCTTCGGCGGGGTGCCGCTGCTGTTCCTCAGCGCGCTGACCTTCCACGTGCCGGCCGAGTTCGACGCGGGGACCAAGCTCCTGTACGCCTACCTGACCTACGCGATCCTCGGGCTGTCCTACTCGCTGGTGAACATTCCGTACGGCTCACTCGCCTCGGCGATGACCCAGTCGGTCCACCAGCGGGCCAAGCTCGTCGCTTCGCGGTTCTTCGGCAGCGCTATCGGCGGCATCGTCCTCACCTACATCATCGCGCCGAAGATCTCCGACCTCCGCGGCGCGAAGGCGACGCTGAGCTCGGAGGCCTACCGCGCCGAGGTCCAGTCGATCTTCACCCAGACCACGCTGCTCTTCGTCCTCATCGGCTCCATCGCCTACGGCCTCACCGTCTACTGGTGTCGCGAGCAGGTCGTCCGGACCCAGCCCCGAGTGTCGGTCCGCGAGACCTGGGACACGATCCGTCACAACAAGCCACTCGGGTACCTCTGCGCGGCGAGCTTCTTCTACCTCATCGGCCTCTTCGCGGTCGGCGGCGCCTCGGCCTTCTACGCCCAGTACGTCCTCGGTGACATCAAGTGGCTGGGCCCGATCACGTTGGTCAACACCGGGATCTCGATCGTCTGCGCGCCGTTCATCCCCAAGCTCGTCGACCGGCTCGGCAAGAAGACGATCTTCCAGTACTGCGGGCTGTTCACCGTCGTCGGCGGCCTGGCCCTGTTCTTCCTGCCTACCGGGGTCATCGCTCCGGCCCTGATCTTCCTCGGCATCAAGGGAATCGGCTCCGCCCTCATCAACACGGTGATGTTCGGCCTCGAGGCCGACACCGTCGAGTACGGCGAGTGGAAGTCCGGCCAGCGCTCCGAGGGTGCGACGTATGCGGTGTTCTCCTTCACCCGGAAGATCACCCAGTCCATCGGCGGCTCGCTCGGTGCGGCGGCCCTCGCGGTCGGTGGCTACCTGTCGGCCACCCAGGCGGTGCCCAACCCGGTCCAGCCCGAGTCCGCGATCCTCGCCATCAAGGCCACCATGGGCCTCATCCCCGCCATCGCCGCGGCGATCGCCATGCTGATCTTCTGGAAGTACCCGTTGTCGGACCAGCGGTTCCGCGAGATCCGCGACGAGACCGAGGCCCGCAAGGCGGCGCAGGGTCACCTCATCGCCCCGGACGGACACGTCCTCGACTGAGCCCGTGCACGACGGCTGGCCCCCTCGCCGAGCGCGAGGGGGCCAGTCGTGGTCTAGGCCAACCGGTCGTATGCGCGCGCGTCGACCGCGTGGTGCAGCGGCTCGCCGCGGACGACCCGGGCCACCTCGCGAACCGCGGAGGCGCCCATCCGCTCGAGCTCGTTTCCTGCCGACCCGGCCACGTGCGGTGTGAGAGTGACGTTGGGCAACGTCCAGAGCGGTGAGTCGGGCGCCGGCGGCTCGGGCCAGGTGACGTCGAGGACCGCGTCGATGCGCCCGGTCTGCAGCTCACGGACCAGCGCCGGCTCGTCGACCAGGGCGCCGCGGGCGGTGTTGATGAACGTCGACCCGTCGGGCAGCGACGCGAGCTCGGCCGCCCCGATCATCCCCTCGGTGCTCGGCAGCCATGGCGCGTGCAGTGAGACGACCCGGCTCGTGCGCATCAGCTCGTCGAGGCTCATCAGGGTCGTGCCGAGCGCCGCCGCCTCGTCGGCGCCCAGCGTCGGGTCGTACAGCGCGACGTTCAGGTCGAACGGGGCGAGCAGCTCGATCACCCGGCGCCCGATCACCGACGCCCCGATGATGCCGACCTGGGCCCGGTACGTCCCGTAGCCCGCCAGCAGGTCGTGCACGTCGACCCCGCCCCGCACCGCCCAGTACCGGTCGCGCGCCCGCGGGACCCCCTTGGCCGCCAACAGCATCATCGCCAGCGTGTACTCCGCCACCGGCAGCGCGTTGGCCCACGCCTGCGACGAGACGGCGACACCGCGCGCATACACGTCACGCGTGACGACGGGTCGCACCGAGCCGGCGGTGTGAACGACTGCTCGTAACCCCGGCGCGGCCGCGAGCACCTCCGCGTCGACGAGGTCCGAGCCCCAGCCGGTCACGAGCACCTGAGCCTCGGCCAGCAGAGCGCGGGTGTCCACGGCCAGCAGGTCGTCAGGTGTCGTCGCGACGGCGACCGGCGCTATCGCCCGCAGCTGTTCGACCAGCGGCGACGGAAGGATGCGGGACCGCAGGGGCTCGGGAATGGCGACGAGGATCATGGCGATGTCAGGATGCCCTGTGCCTGACGCCCTGGTCGTGAGCGGGGCCGGACCATACGTCGACCCGTGGCACGACTTCGCCGCCACCTCGGCTCGGCTGGCGGCGATCCTCGAGGGCCTCGGCTACGGCGTCGACATCACCGGTGAGGTGGAGGACGCGCTGGCCGACCCGGGAGACGTCCGCCTCCTCGTCGTCAACATCGGCAACCCCGCTGAGCCCCGCCCGCCGGAGCGGATGGACGCGGCCGCTGCTGGGCTGGCTCGCCATCTCGCCGGAGGAGGCGGCCTGCTGGGCATTCACTGCAGCTCCACCTCGCTCACCGGTATGCGTCAGTGGCCGGGGATCCTCGGCGGACGGTGGGTGCGCGGTCGCACCATGCACCCGCCGCAGGACGAGTGCGTCGTCTCGATGACCTCGGCGGCGCACCCGATCACTCGCGGCCTCACCGACTTCACGGTCGTCGACGAGCGGTACAGCTACCTCGAGACCATGCCGGACGTGACCGTCCTCTATGAGCACCGGTTCGAGGACGAGGCGCACCCGCTGGTCTGGGCTCGAGAGGCGGGTCCGGGCCGGGTGGTCTACGACGCGCTGGGCCACCACGTGGGCTCGTACGACGCGCCGGGTCACCGAGCGCTGCTGGAGCGTGCGATGGAGTGGCTGACCGGCGCCCGCTGACGCCGCCGTCGGTTTCGTTACCGGATCGTGGCTTTTGTCACCGACCAGCCCGCCACGCTCATGAGCAGCGGAAACACACCGGTGTAACTCGCGGCCGGCCCGAAAGCCCCTGAAACCACTGTTGTCCGTGTTCTTCCTGTGACGTGTGCGCTCTAGCCTCGGCCCATCCGTCGGGCAGCCAGGAGGAGCGTCATGCGGCCACCGCGTCGCCGTCTCGCCATCCTGCTGCGCCCGCTGACGGCAGCCGCGATCGGCCTCGCCCTCGTCGCGACCACCATCTCGTCGGCGGCCGCCGACCGCGATCCGACCCCGACCGCCGATCAGGTGACCGCGGCGCAGTCGGCGGTCGCCTCCGCCCAGGCCACGGCGCAGAGCATCGACGCACGGCTCACCGCCGCCCGGGACGCGGTGGCTACCGCTCGCGCCGACGCGGCCGAGGCCGACATGGCCAGCCACGGCGCCGACGCCCTTCTCGCCCGGGCGAGCGACGAGGCGAGCACCGCACGCAAGGCGGCCGACTCGGCCCGCCAGCACGCCGACGACGCGAGCTTCCTGCTCTCCCTGCTCGCCGCCGAGGCGTACCAGCAGGGCGGAGGAATGGTGCAGCTCGACGCCCTCCTCGGTGGCGACGGTCCGCAGGCCGTCCTCGACCGGGCGGCCGGACTCGAAGCCGTGGCCGCCGAGCGCGTCCACGCCGCCGCCGAGGCGGACTCGGCCCGCCTGCTCGCCGACACCCTGGGACAGGCCGCAACCGAGGCCGAGCAGCGCCGCAACGACACCGCCACCGAGGCCCGAGCGGCGGCGGCCGAGGCTCAGCACAACGCGGAGCGGCTGGTCACTCGGCTCGCCGCGCTGCAGACGGAGTCCACCGAGCTCGTCGCCCAGCTCGCGACGCTGCGCCAGACGAGCGCCGCCCTCGAGCAGGCCCGTCAGGACGGGTTGGCCGCACAGGAGCAGGCCCGGCGCGACGAGGAGGCGCGGCAGGCCGGCATACGCGCCGCGGCCGAGGCCGCCCGGCAGGAGGCCGAACGGCTCGCGGCCCAGCAGGCTCAGGCCGAGGCGGCCGAGCGCGCTGCGACCACGGCTCGTCAGGCGGCCGCTGCCGCCGCGGCCAAGGCCGCCGCGAAGCCGAAGCCCGCGCCGACACCGAAGCCGCCCGCGACCACCCCCACCCCACCGGCGCCGCCGCCGGCCTCTGGCAAGCCGCCGCTCAACCTGGCCATGGCTGACATGTGGGACCGGATCGCCTGGTGCGAGTCCGGGCAGCGCTGGCACCTGAACCTCGGCAGCGGGTACTACGGGGGCCTCCAGTTCAACATGGACGCGTGGCGCATCGCCGCCGGCTTCGACTTCGCTCCGCGGCCCGACCTGGCCTCCCGCGAGGAACAGATCACGGCCGCGAACCGGCTCTACGCGAAGCTCGGCCTCAAGCCCTGGACCTGCCGCACCGCGGCCTGACCTCGCCACGCGCCGCCCCAGGGCGGACCCGACGTGCCCCGTCGGTCCATCCCGCATACGGTCAGCGCCTGATGCCCACACCCTTCCTCGCGCACGAGACCTGGACCACCACCCGCAACCACGTCGTCCACGCCTACGCCTCGGACCCCCCGGCCGACCAGCAGCCGCCCGCCGCCCCACTCGTCGTCATCCTTCCCGGCCTCGGCCTCCCGCAGTACGTGTTCCCGACCGCCGAGGCCCTGTCGCGGCGTGGCGTGCTCTGCACGGTCCTCGACCTCCCGGGCTTCGCCGCCGCCGGGCGTCACGGGTCCCAGCCCCACGTCCACGACATCGGCCGGGCGGCGGCCGAGTGGGTCGAGGCCCAGGCCGTGACCGGTCCGGTCGTCGTGCTCGGCCACTCGACCGGTTCGCAGGCCGCACTGGCGGCGGCCCTGAGCCTGCAGGAGACCCACACGCAGCTCGGCCTGGTCATGGCCGGCCCGACGTTCACCCCGCGTCAGCGGCGGCTCGGCCCGTTGGCGGCGGCCACCTTGACGGCGTACCGGCGCGACTCCCCCGCCGAGCTGATGGTGGTGCCCACGGCCGTGCGAGGACTGACCGGAGTGTGGTCGGTCCTGCGCAGCGGGATGCGGGACAGCCCCGACGAGCGGCTCCAGAACCTGCGTGTCCCGCTGGTCCTCGCTGCCGGAGAGGCCGACTCGTATGCGCCGGAGGACTGGCTGCACCGGCTCGCTGCGGCGTCGGGGTCGCCGACCGTCACGGTGCGCCCGCTCCCCGGTTCGCACAACAATCCGTACACGCACCCGGAGGAGCTGGCCGACGTCGTCCTCGAGGCGGTCACACGCGCGTCGACTACGGCCTGAACGTCGACCCCGCCGAGGAACGCGGTGGTCGGTGGATGTCCCGAGCCGCGCCCAAGCGTGGCGCAAGACCCTCGGAGCACCGTGGCCTTCGACGCCAACCGAACCAGGAGTGCCGACCATGAACCGCAACCACCCACGCCCCGTCCTCGTCGTCGGATCGACCGGTGCCGTCGGAGGCGCCGTGACGCAGGCGCTGCTCGATGCCGGCGCACCCGTCCGCGTCCTCGTGCGCCACCCCGACCGGGTGGCCGACCTCCCGGCGAACGTCGAGCGGGCGCAGGGCGACCTGCACAACCCGGACGACCTGCGCCGTGCCCTCGCCGGTGTCCGGTCCGCCTTCTACGTCAGCCCGCACGAGGCCGACGAGGTCGAGCTCGCTCAGACCTTCGTCACCGCCTGCGAGGCCGCCGGCGTCCGACTCGTCTTCGCCGGAGTTCACGTCCACGACCGGAACCCGCTCAAGCAGGTCATGTACCGACTGCTCTTCCGCCTCTGGCTGCGCCACTACCAGGGCAAGCTCGCGGTGGCGAAGGCCATCGAGCGGTCGGCCACGAACCCGGTGCTCCTCATCCCGAGCAACTTCATGCAGAACGACGACGTGTTCCTCGACGACATCGCCGCCGGCGAGTTCTGCCAGCCGCTCGCGGGCGTGAACCGGGTGGACCTCCGTGATGTTGCGCAGGTGGCGTCGAATGCTCTGCTCGACGACGAGTTCCGTTCCGGCGCATACAGTCTCGTCGGTCCCGAGAGCCTCAGCGGCGAGCAGTGCGCGGCGGTCTGGCAGCGCGAGCTCGGCCGCGAGGTGCGCTACACCGGCGGCGACGAGAGCGCCTGGAAGGCGGCGTTCGCGCGCCGCCTCCAGGGCCGGAAGCTCGTCGACTGGGAGGCCTCGTTCGGGGCCCTGAGCACGCTCAAGGTGAAGACCAGCGCGGCCGACCTTGCCGAGACCCGCCGACTGCTCGGACGCGAGCCCTTGCGCTACGACGAGTACGTGCAGGACCAGGTCGCCGCCCGTCAGCTGGAGGCCCGCACGCCGAACACCTGATGGATCCGCGCTTCGTAGAACGTGTAGCTCGGATCCGGGCGTCGAGTGTGGACGGACACGACGGAGCAGGGGAACCCGCCGGCGACAGCTCCTAAGCCCCTGCTCAACTGCGATCCACGGCGAATTCCCCTGCCCTGCCTCTATCCCACTAGAGCGCGGCCTCGACAGGCCCTGGTGTTGCGCGGCGGTTAGTCTCATGCAACACATGGAGACGACCATCGCCCAGGACGTCGGATGGCTGCTGTCCAACGCCCGGCAGTACTCCGGCGTCGACGGCGTGCAGACGGCAGCCGGCTTCGCCCGGGCCGGCGGGTTCGAGCCCGTCCACCGCTCCGCCGTCGTGCGGTGGGAGCACGGCCAGGTGCCCATCACGCACGACATCGTGCGGCGCTACGAGACGGTGCTCGGGCTGCCCTACGGCCAGCTGCTCTCCGCCGTCGAGTACCTCGCGCAGCTCGACGACCGGCACCACCGAATTCCCTTCCTGTCGGCCCCGTGGGCGCTGGGCGACCGGGAGATCGCCCAGGCCCTGTTCGACCGCGCGCTCGACGGCGGAGCGCTCACCGGTCAGGACTGGGACCGGCTGACCGGGTTCCTCCAGAACCGCGACGAGTGGCTCATCCGCAGCGTCGACTGGGCGGCGCTGATCCGCCGCCTCTCCCTCGAGGTGTCGGTCCACGTCGGGCTCGAGTTCACGTTGCGCGACCAGTCGCTGATGCGCCTCGCCGCCCACCCGCGCAGCGCGGCGGCGCTCACCGCCATGGCTCGCCGGACGCTGTACGACCCGACCACACAGGTCTACTCGGACATCGTCGGGCTGCTCCAGCACTCCGCGGATCCCGACGGCACCGCGCTGCTGCTGGAGTACCTCGAGAACCCCACCGCCGAGTCGGGCCTCTGGGTATGCCTGTTCACGACGGCCACGCAGGTACGTCGCGGTCTGCTCACCCCGGCCCAGACCGTGAAGGCCGCCCAGATCGCCCTGGGCCTGATGCGCGACGAGACCCGCTCGGTGCGGATCCACCGCGAGTCGGCGAACCTGCTGCGCCGCATCGACCCGCCCACCCGAAGCCGCATCATCAACGCGCTGAGCGCCGAGTCCCGCAAACGGATCGCCCGGATCGTCGCGCAGGGCAGTGCAGTGGCGGACCACGAGGTCGACGCGCTCACCCGCAGCCTCGAGATCCGGCTGCGCCAGACGATGAGCATGACGCGCTGGACCACCACCCTCGACCGGCTGGTGCGTACCGCCGTGACCACCACCCACGACGAGGAGCGCGGCCGGGCCCTCGCCGTCTTGATGCTCACCCCTCAGGCGCCGGCCGTCGCATCGGCTTACGCCACCCAGCTCTCCGAGGCGTGGTTCAACGACGAGCCGACGCTCATCGACGACGCGCTCGGGGCGCTCTCCTGGGTGGTCCAGCCGGGACAGGTCGACGAGCTCGTCGAGCTGGCCTTCCAGGCCGCCACCGACCCCATCACCACGCTGACCGCCGCCGGGGCGGCCGGCAACGTCCGGGTCACCCGCAGCACCGCGGCCCGCATCACGGCGCGGACCAGCGCGCTCGCGGCCGACCAGCTGCGCCGGCGGCACCCGGACCCGAAGAGCCTCGCCCGCGCCCACGCATACCTGCTCGGCATGTGGGGACAGACCGAGCGCCTCGCGGACCTGGCGGGTCAGGCTGCCCTCCACGGCGTGAGCTCGGAGTGGCTGACGTCGTTCCAGTGGTGGCTCGAGCTGCCGACGTGGGCGCGTCCGGAACCGTTGCCCCGCTGACGTCAGGGAAGGGCAGACAGCAGCTGAGCCAGGCTGGTCGCCGGGCGGCCGGTGAGGGCCTCGATGTCACCGCTGACCGGCTCCAGCTCGCCGGCCCGGATCGCCGTGTAGGTCGAGACCCAGGCGTCGACCTGCCAGTCCGGAGCGCCGTAGTGGGCGCGGGACTCGTAGGCCTGTGGCACGGTCTCGTCGACGTAGGAGACCGACCGACGCAGCCCGGCCGTCAGCACCGTGGCGACCTCGTCGAGGGTGAGCGCCTCCGGGCCGGTGAGGTCGTAGGTCCGGCCGGCGTGGGCCTCGGGGTCCGACAGCACGGCGGTGGCCACCCGGGCGATGTCGGCCCGTGCGACGAACGCGGCTCGACCGTCACCCGCGGGACCGCGAAGGATGCCGTCGTCGCCGACGAAGTAGGGCAGCACGTCCTGGTAGAAGTTGTCGCGCAGGAAGGTATGCGTCATTCCCGCGTCCCGGATGAGCTGCTCGGTGGCGAAGTGGTCCCGGCCCAGGGTGAACGTGCAGGTGGGCGAGGCTCCGACGAACGACGTGTAGACGACGTGCTGGACACCGGCGGCGGCCGCGGCCTCCACGACGTTGCGGTGTTGGTCGAGCCGATGCGCGTCCTCCGCAGCGGAGACGAAGAACAGCGTGTGCACGCCGGACAGCGCTGTCTCGCAACCGTTCCGGTCGGAGTAGTCGAAAGGGGCCACCGACGAGCCCGGCAGCGACGGCGCCTTGCTCGGCGTCCGCACCAGGAGTCGCAACGGGAGGCCGGCGTCCGCGAGGGCGCGGCTCACCATGCCGCCCAGACCGCCGGTGACACCAGTGACGGCGACCGGCGTAGCGGCGTCCGGCACGTCAGGACCGCTCGACCGGCGGCGCGTCCCGCAGCTGGCAGAGGAGGGTGCATGAGCAGACCCGGCGGCCCTGCTCGTCGGTGATGGCGATGGCCACACTGGCGGTTGTGCGTCCGGCTTGGAGCAGGGTGCCGGTCGCGGTGACTACGCCTGACGAGGCCGGCCGGTGATGGATCGCGTTGATGGTCATCCCGACCGCGGCCCGTCCCTCGCCCGCATACAACACCGCCATCATCGACCCGACCGACTCGGCCAGGACGACCGAGGCGCCGCCGTGCAGGATCCCGTAGGGCTGGGTGTTCCCCTCGACGGGCATCGTTGCCACGACCCGGTCCTGGTTCGCCTCGGTGAAGAGAATGCCCATCTTCGCGGCGAGCGCGCCGCCGTTGACGTTGAGCTCCTCGACGCTCAGCCAGGGCGTCTGGGTGTCGGTGTCGGCCATGCGCTCACTGTGCCACGCAGGCCGGCACCGGCACCCACCGGATCAGACGGAGCGCTGATAGGCCCCGAACGCCCGCGTCGCGAGCCACGACATGACGACGGCGAGGATGACGAGTGCGCCTCCACGCCAGGCGATCACGCCCCAGTCCGGGGTGGCGGACAGCGCCTCGCGGCTGACCAGGACCGCCCAGTCGAGGGGGTTGTAGCGGGCGACGGTCTGGATCCAGTCCGGCATGAGGCTGGGGTCCATGATCGCGGAGGACAGGAAGGTCAGCGGCAGGCTCAGCAGCTGACTGACGCCGATCAGGGTCTCCTGCTGACGGGTCAGCAGTGCCAAGGCGTTCGACAGCGCGGCGAAGACGACGGTGAGCAGGACGGCGGCGGCCATGGTCAGCACGATGCCGACCACCGATGACCCGAACCGGGCGCCCGTCGCGTACGCGACGACGAGGACGACCGCGGTCTGGGCGACCGAGATGACGCCCTGGTAGATCACGGTCCCGTTGATGAGGGCGCCGCGGCGGACCGGCGAGGCGAGCATCCGGTCCATGACGCCGAGGCCCATGTCCTCGATGAACGTCGTCCCCGCCCAGGCGGCCGAGAACAGCGCGGTCATCATGACGACACCGGGGGTGAGGAAGGCGATGAACGACTGCCCCTCGCTGGTGAACCCGGGGATCTCGATGACCTTGGAGAACAGCTGCCCGAACAGCAGCAGCCAGATCATCGGCTGGATGAGGGTGATGAGCAGGTATGCCGGTTGCCGCACCAACCCGGTCAGCGACCGGCGGGTCAGCAGCGCGGAGTGGGTGAGGAGAGCGGTCATCGGTCGGCTCCTTCGGGGACCCCGGACTTCGTCCGGTATCCCCGTGGCTCCACTTCGAGAACCCCGGACTTCGTCCGGTATCCCCGTGGCTCCACTTCGAGAACCCCGGACTTCGTCCGGTATCCCCGTGGCTCCACTTCGAACGTGCGGCCGGCGTAGTGGAGGTAGACGTCGTCGAGACTCGGTCGGGAGACGGTGGCGGAGGCGACCTCCACGCCGGCCTGGTCCAACGACGCCAGGACGCTGGGGATGACACCGGCGGCCGAACGGGTTCGGGCCCGGACGACCCGACCCTCGTGGGTGACGTCGTTGAGCCCGTCGAGGTGCGAAAGGCGTTCAGCGGCAACGGTTGCGGCCGTCTGGTCGACGACCTCCACGACGACGCCGTCGCCGTTGAGCCGGCCCTTGAGCTCGTCGGGGGTGCCTTCGACGACGAGGCGACCGTGGTCGACGATCGCGAGCCGGTCGGCGAGGTGGTCCGCCTCGTCCAGGTAGTGCGTCGTGAGCAGGACCGTTAGCTGTTCGACCGCAGCCAGGCGGGCGATCTCGTCCCACATCTGCGTGCGGGCCTCGGGGTCGAGGCCGGTCGTGGGCTCGTCGAGGAAGAGCACGGTTGGCCGGGCGACCAGGCCCACGGCGATGTCGAGCTTGCGCAGCATGCCGCCGCTGTAGGTCTTGGTGAGGCGGTCGGCCGCGTCCGTGAGCTCGAAGCGGTCCAGCAGCTCGGTGGCCCTGGATCGCGCCTCGGAGCGGGACATCCCGTGGATGCGCGCCGCCAGGAGAACGCTCTCGCGGCCGGTCATCATCGGCGCCGAGCTCGACTTCTGCGAGATCAGCCCGATGGCCCGACGGACCGCGTCCGGGTCGCTGCTGACGTCGTGGCCGGCGACGACCGCGCGGCCGTCGTCCGGTCTGGTCAACGTCGAGAGGATCTTCACCGTCGTCGACTTGCCGGCGCCGTTCGGTCCGAGCAGGCCGAACACCTCGCCCTGGCGGACGGTCAGGGAGAGACCGTCGAGAGCCTGGACAGGCGGCTTGCCGCGACCCGTCGCATACGTCTTGACGAGGTCGGTGGCCTCGATGGCGAGATGCGTTGGACTGGTTGGTGATGGGGGTTTCCGGGCCGTGGTGGACCCGATGGGGTTGGGCATGGTGACTCCTTGGAGCGAGGAGTCGCGCGGTGGGCTGCCGTAGGCTGCCAGGTGCATCCGAAGGCGGCTGGTGGCTCGTCCACCGGTTGACTCGAGGTGATGGCTTGGTCAGACCCACCGCAGGCGTTGCCGCGCCGGCGGATGGGTCTGGCTAGGTCGCGGTGACGGTCGGCAGGTCGGCCAGGGCTCGTCCCTCCTCCCCCAGGTACCGGACGGGGTCGGCGAAGATCTCCTCGGCGGTGTGCCCGTCGGCGAGCAGCTCGTGGAAGGTGGCCCACGTGGTGACTCCCGGCAGCTCACCCGACCGGATGTCGTGGACGAGCTGCTCCACGAACCGGAGCTCGGCCTCCAGCATGGAGACGCGCAGCAGCCCCTCGACGAGGAACATGTCGGGAACGCCCTGCTCGCGGACGACGTCGATCGTGGTGCGTTCCGAGCGGAGCTCGATGGTGAGCCGCCCGGCCCGCTCCTCCAGCAGTCGGGCGACCTCGCCGGGGCGCAGGCCGCCCATGAGCGAGAGGGCGGCTTCGAGGGAGGTGAACTCCCGGGTCGGCACGGCCAGTAGCTCGCTGAGCCAGTCCTCGAACTCGGTGTAGCCGGCGGGGGTGATCGCGTAGACGGTCCGCTCGGGACGGCGGCCGTCGCGGATCGTCTCCTTCGGTTCGATGAGGCCGTGCTTCTGCAGGGAGTCGACCACGGAGTAGAGGGAGCCGTAGTTGAGCTTGATGCTCTTCTCCTTGCCCCGGGTCCGCAGGGTCGTGGAGATCTCGTACGGGTGCATCGGCCGCTCGGCCAGGCAGCCGAGGACGGCCAGGGCGAGCGGGTTGTTGACCCGGCGACGTGTCATCGATCTTCACCTCCGATCCGAATACTCGGAATGGAGTATGTCGCGTCGTGACACCTAAGTCAAGCTATATCGCGTTGGGCCGCGGTCGGTCCGGATGCCCTACTGGCAACGAGTCGCGGGTCAGCTGATCCGGATCACACTGCCGTCCAGGTCGCTTCAGCCATCAGCGGACGAAGAGTCCGACACATCCCGCCTAGACGGGCCTACTGGGTGAGCCCCATCGACGGGGCGGTCACCACGACGTTGTTGGTCTGCGTGTAGGTCGACTGGACGGTTCCGTTGTTGCCGCTGAAGTCGAGGTCGCCGACCACGATCAGCGAGTCGTCGAAGATGCCGGCCCCGTTGCCGCGGTAGTCGAAGGTGCCGCTCTTCGCATACACCGTGCCGGTGTTCGTGTTGGTGCCGTTGCCACGCCACCCGAACTCGGAGGTGTTGTTGCGGTCCGAGACGGCCGCCAGGCCCTTGGTCGGCCCCGAGGTCGGGGCGGTGATGCGCAGCGTGGCGTTGCCGGTCATGAGCAGATCGCCGCCGTCCTCACCGGAGGAGCTGCACGCCCGCGGCGTGGTACCGGTGGCACACACGAAGTAGAGCGTCACCCCGAGAGCCGTGATCGCCGTGTTCCCGGAGACGTGGTTGGACCCGTAGATGACGTAGAGGCCGGGCTGCAGCGTGCAGGGACCGTTCGGCAGGTTCAGCGAGCCGTAGATCCCCGGCCCGGCCGAGCACGCGCTGCCGGTCTTGGCGGTGAGCCCGCTGTAGTCGGGCATCGCCATGCTCGCCAGTGGGTCGGGAATCGCCGGCTGGTTCTGGTTCGGGGCCGGAGAGTAGGTGCCCTTGTTGGGCGTCGTCCCGTCGAGGTTGATCTGGCCGCCGCCGGTGACGGTGATGCTGCCGTTCGGGTTCGCGCCGAGGGTGCCGTTGAACACGACGTTCGCCCCGGCAACGACGAGGTTGCCGTTCTGGAGGTCATGGTTGCCGGGTCCGATCACGCAGAGTCCACACGGACCCAGAGCCGACCCCGTCAGCCCGACCACGGCAACCGCCTGGACGTTGACGTTCTGGCTCCCGAACACCCCACCGAGCGGGGTCTGGACGGGACGGAACGGCACCAGCACCCGAACCTGCGACGGTGACGCGCTCGAGCTGAACGAGATGCACGGGGTGTCGCCGGCCGCGACGTAGCTGAGCTCGGCTGGGGTCTGTGCACGACGCCCAGTCGGCCGCCGTCGTGCCGAAGTTCTTCGCCGCCAGGTTCTTCGCGGCCGCGATGGCCGTTGTCGTGGTGCCACCCGACGTCAGCGAGTTGCCCGCGGCCAGCGCCGCGGCGTCGGCCGCGTTCTGCGCCTGCCGACGGGTGTCCCGGGCCAGCCCGAGCTCGACGACGATGGACGCCAGCCCGATGAGGACGACCGACATGAGGAGGACGGTGATGATGGCTGCGGCGCCGGTCTCCCGAGAGGGTCGACCGAGAAGCCGGACCCTCACGCGGACTGACACCATGACCAGTTCTGTCCGGAGGGGTCGGTGTCGCCGGTGAAGTTGACCGGAGTGGGCGCCGTACCGTTCTCGATCGACATGACCGTCTTGGACTGGATGACGCCGCTGTTGGGCAGGGGCACGAAGCGGCGTGAAGCTCGTGGCGCGAACAGCCACGCAGACCACGACGAGGTCGCCCTTGGTCCACGCCGTCGTCGAGGCCCCCGTCGCGGCCACCGCGGGAAAGACCCGCGCGGAGGCGGTGCCGCCGCTGGTGACCGACATCGACTTGGCGCCGCACGCGACTGCCGCCATCCCGGTGAAGGCGCTGCAGCCGGGGAACGCGGTCTGCACGGCCGCCTTGCGCGCGGCCTCACGAACCCCCTGGCGCACCGAGATCGAGTCGTTGAACCACAGCCCGTAGTCGATGATCCCGAGGACCAGTGCCATGAGCAGTGGGATGACGAGCGCGAACTCCACCACTGCTGCACCCCGGTCGCGTCTGTCGCGCCGGGGTGGCCGTTGTCTACCCACGTAGAACCCTCCCCCGAGTGTCCCGAACAGCCTCGCGACCACGAATTCCGTTGTCCATCACCCGAACGGGCCACTGATCGCCGATGAATGGCGAGGATTCGGCACTTTGTCCAGGTTCGACCGGAAGTCGGATCCCCGACCCCCGGGGTGGTGGCCGTCCGTCGCTGTGGACAAGAGTGGGACCGCCACTCACGACGACGTCAGGAGAGAGCTCGTGCCCGTCACCATCACCGAGGTGCGCTCGACCGAACGGTTCGTCGGGACACCGGAGCTGGCCCGCCAGGTGCTGCATGTGACGATCGAGCGCAGTATGCGGGACGGCGAGATCCGTCTCGAGGTCACCGGAACGGAGCCGCGTGGCTCCGTCTTCGCGTCCGACGTGCGGGGCGCCCTGACGGTGCCGGCCGGGGACCGAGCGGTACGCGTGGACGTGCCGCTGGACCTGCCCGAGCGCGCGGGCTTAGGCGACGAGATCGCCGTCCGGGTGAGCGCCTCAAGCGACGGCGGTGACGAGGCCGACGCATACGGAACCGTCGTCGTCGCCGAACCCGGCTGGACGATGGTCATGGTGTCGCACTTCCACTACGACCCGGTCTGGTGGAACACGCAGGCGTCGTACACGACCGACTGGGACTTCGTCGGGCCCGACTGGTCGACGCGACCGGCGTTCGTCGACAACGGGTTCGCCCTCGTCGAGGCCCACCTCAAGCTCGCCGTTCGCGATCCGGACTACCACTTCGTCCTGGCCGAGCTCGACTACCTCAAGCCCTACTTCGACACCTACCCGGAGCAGCGAACAGTGTTGCGACGGCTGCTCGCCGAGGGCCGGGTCGAGCTCGTCGGCGGGACCTACAACGAGCCGAACACCAACCTCACCAGCAGCGAGACGACGATCCGGAACTTCGTCTACGGCATCGGCTTCCAGCGCGACATCCTCGGCGGCGACCCGCAGACCGCCTGGCAGCTGGACGCCTTCGGCCACGACCCCCAGTTCCCCGGACTCGCCGCCAAGGCCGGGCTCACCGGGAGCGCGTGGGCCCGCGGGCCTCACCACCAGTGGGGACCGCTCCGCCAGCACTGGGACCAGGACCGCACCGGCGACATCACCGTCATGCAGTTCGAGAGCGAGTTCGAGTGGATCTCGCCGAGCGGCGACGGCGTCCTGACGCACTACATGCCCGACCACTACGGCCCGGGGTGGGAGCTTCAGCACGCACCCTCGGTCGAGGCCGCCGGCGACATCGCGTACCACCTCTTCCAGGTCCTGAAACCCGTTGCGGCGACCCGCAACACGTTGCTCCCGGTCGGCGGCGACTACTGCCCGCCGAACAACTGGGTGACCGAGCTGCACCGGTGGTGGAACGACCACTACGTATGGCCGAGGTTCGTCTGTGGGACCACGCGGATGTTCATGGACCGCGTCCGCGCGGGACTCGCCGAGCAGCACCGGACACCCTCGCCGCAGAGCCGCGACATGAACCCGGTCTACACCGGCAAGGACGTCTCCTACATCGACACGAAGCAGGCGCAGCGTGCCGCGGAGACGGCCGCCACCGACGCCGAGAAGCTGACCACCTTCGCGGTCCTGCTCGGCGAGGGAAGGTACCCGGAGGCCGCCCTCGACAAGGTCTGGCGGCAGCTGGCCTTCGGCGCGCACCACGACGCGATCACCGGCTCCGAGGCCGACCAGGTCTACATCGACCTCCTCACCGGTTGGCGCGAGGCCTACGACCTGGCCGTGGGCGCCCGCGACGCCGCGTCGGCGGCGATCGTGCGCCGCATCGACACGGCTGGCGAGGGGACGGCGCTGGTCGTCCTCAACACGGTCGCGTTCGACCGCACCGACCTGGTGCGGGCGGAGGTCGAGACGTCCGACGGTGTCCGCGTCGTCGACGACACCGGCGCCGAGGTGCCCGTCGTCCTCGAGGCGCCAGGGGTCGTGCGCTTCGTGGCTCGTGACGTCCCGTCGCTGGGCTGGCGGACCTACCGCGTCCTGGAGGGTGGCAGCGCCGATGGCTGGACCGACGTCGCGACCGACGGCGGGACGGTGACTGTCGAGAACGACGCATATCGGGTCACCGCCGACCCCGCGCGCGGCGGCACGCTGACCTCGGTCCACGACCGGCGAGGCGGCCGCGAGCTGCTCACCGGACCCGGGAACGAGCTGCGCGTCTACGAGGAGTATGCGGCGCACCCCCGGTTCAGCGAGGGCCCCTGGCACCTCCTTCCCAACGGACGGTCGGTCCACGCGGCGGACGCCGAGGCGCGAGTCCTGTTGCAGGAGAGCGTGATCGGTCGCCGACTGGTCACACGGGGAGTGATCGACGGGATCGAGTACGAGCAGGTCACGACCCTCGTTGACGGGCTGGACCGAGTGGAGCTGACCACGCGGTTCCTCGACCATGAGGTGTCCGACCGCCTAGTCCGGGTCCGGTTCCCGGTCGACCAGCCGGGCGGCCTGCCGGTGAGTGAGGTGGCCTCCGGGGTGGTCGGCCGCGGCTTCGGACTCATCGACGCCGACACCGCCGACGCCCCGTGGACCCTGGACAACCCGGCCAACACCTGGTTCGGCATCGGCACGACGTTGGCGGTCGACGTCGTCGACGAGTCCGGCGAGCGCGTCGGTACGCGCGCCGTCGCCGTCGCCGAGGTCGTCGTCCCCGACGACAGCGATCCGGCCGACGCGCGAGACCTCGTCGTCGCCCTGGCCCGCCGTGGCGTGACGGCCACCACCTCGACCGCCTCCGGCTCCCGGTACGGCGATCTCGGGGTCGACTCCAACCTCCCCGACCTCCGGTTCGTCCTGGCCGACCGCCACAACTCCGTCGTCGACGAGGTCGAGGGCCGCGTCGGGTCGCTGCCCGACGACGACGTCGTTCTGGTCCCGGCGGTGAAGTCGCTGGCCCAGACCTGGGTCCCGAACGCCGACCTGCGCGACGTCGACGCCCTCCCGGTGGTCGTCCTGCGCGACCCGTCGGCCGCCGTGGCGGCGGTGACCGCCGGGCGGTTGACCGCGCGGCTGGCGGGCGGCCGCGACGTCGAGGCGCACACGGACGGGACGGTCGCGTTGTTGACCTACGGCCTGCCGGGGTTCGCCGTCGACCCGGAGGGTGGTCTCAACCTCTCGCTGATGCGCTCCTGCACCGGATGGCCGTCGGGAGTGTGGATCGACCCGCCGAGGCGCACGACACCGGACGGTTCCTCGTTCCAGCTCCAGCACTGGACGCACGAGTTCCACTACGCACTGGTGAGCGACTCCGGGGACTGGCGCGAGGCATACCTCCCGGCTCGTGGACAGGCATTCAGCACGCCGCTCCTCGCGGTGCCGTCCGATTCGTCGGCCGGTGACCTCCCCGCGAGGCAGAGCCTGCTCGCGGTCGAGCCCGCGCGTGACGTGCTCGTGCAGACGGTCAAGGCCGCGGGCAACCCGGTGGCGTCCGGGGGCCATGACCCCGCCGACCCGCGCCACAGCGTGACGATCCGACTGGTGGAGGCGACCGGGACGTCTCGCCGGGCCACCGTCACCCTCCCCCTGACGCCCATCCAGTCGGCCGCGCGCGCCGACCTCCTCGAGGTACCGCGCCGGCCGCTCGACGTCGCCGCCGGAGTGCTCGAGGTCGACGTCGACGGTCAGCAGATCGAGACCGTCGTCGCGACCGTGTCCGCGAGTGGCGATCCCTCGACGGCCGTCCTCGGCCTCGACCAGGAGTCGGCCCAACCGGTGTTCAGCCGCTATTGGCTGCACAACCGTGGACCGGCGCCGATGGGCTTCCTGCCGGTGTCGGTGGCGATCACGCCGACGGTCGCGCGGTGCGCCGCGGGTGACCGCTTCGAGGTCAGCTGGGTCGTCGCGAACCAGTACGCGTCGAGCTCGGTCGCCGTCGCCAGCCGGCTGGACCTGCCCGCCGGCTGGACGGCCACCCTGCCCGAGGCGCCGGCGGTTCTGGGCGCGAGCGGGTACGCGCGGTTCCGGTCCTGGGTCGTGGTGCCGGAGGGCGCGACACCGGGCCAGTACGCGGTCGCCGCTCAGGCCTCGCCGGATGACGCCGGGCTGGCGGGGAGTGGCGCGGTCGGCGTCGTCGAGGACGTCGTCACCGTGTTCGTCGGCGACTCCGCGGCTGTGGACGAGACGCTGGGGTTCGGTATGCCCAGCGCGGCCGACCTCGGCCGGAACGTGCAGCTCGGTGCGGTGACGGGCGAGGTGGGCCGGCCGACCGGGCTCGAGATCGAGGTCGACACCACGTCGGTCGTCGTGTCGCCCGGGGGTTCGACGACGGTCACCCTGAGCCTGCGGAACCGCACCCTGTCGGAGATCCGCGGCGAGCTCCAGGTCGCCTCACCGTGGGGCACGTGGGACTGGGTGGCGAATCCGACGCGAGGCTTCACCGCGCCCGCCGGCGGGACGACGACGGTCGAGATCGAGGTCGCGCCACCGGCCGACACGACGCCCGGGCACGCGTGGCTGATGGCCAAGGTGATGTGGTTCGGACGGGCGCAGTACGCCGAGACGGTCCGGATGGAGGTGCGCGGATGAGCGTGGCGGCCTGGGTCGACGGCGAGCCCATCGGCTCCGACGAGGTCGACGACCGGCTGGCGCGGCTCCGGTCACGGGACCGGGCCGGTTCACTGCCGGCCGCCGACTCCCGAGAAGGGCGTCAGCTGCGGCGTTGGGTCGCGCAGGTGGCCGTCGTGGAGCGGCTCTGCGAGCACACCACCGCCGGTTCGTGCTCTGGGCCGCACGTGGAGCCGTCGGCCGGGCGACGCTCGGCCGACGGAGTTCCGGCGCCGAACACCACGAACCATCCGAGGTCGCTCGTCCTGGAGCCCACCCGGTCGGACGCCGCCGCGCTGGGGTCGATCGTCGCCGCCGCGTGGACCAACAACCCGGCGGTGCCGGCCACGGCGGCGCTCGTCACCCACGACGTCGCCATCGCTCCGGAGCGGCTACGGCGGGCCGCCGAGCTCACCGCCACCGCCGACGGCGGGACGGCGTGGTCGGCCGACCAGCTGCTGGCCTCGGCCCGCCTGGAGGCGTTCGCCCGCTGGCTGGCCCGGGCGACGCACGAACGGGTACGCCTCGAGGAGGGGTACGAGCACCCGGGCGACGCGTCGCAGCCGGACAACCTGCACGAGCACTGAGCCCGGCAACGGGTGTGGACAGCTGGTTCGTCGTAGATGCACCTGGAGCACGAATCGGCTGAAGGTGAGGGCCGTCTAGTCCGGCTGCCGCGCCTTGTTGTGCCGCTCCTGCTCGGCGCGGGCGTCCTCGTCCTGCCGGTTCTCGGCATCCTCGAGCGAGGCGAGCTCGGGCAGCAGCTCATGGCGGTGGGTGAACGTGTCGATGATCGACAGGGCGGCCGCGGCCAGCGGGATCCCGATCAGGGCGCCGATCGGCCCGAACAGCGCCGCGCCCGCGATGACCGAGCCCAGCGCGACCGCTGGATGGACGTCCATGGTCCGGCGGCTGATGCGCGGGGTGAAGACGTAGTTCTCGATCTGCTGGTAGACGGTGGCGAAGAGCGCGATCCACAGGGCGTTGATCGGCCGGTCGGAGACCAGGGTGAACAGGGCCGGCAGGGCCACGCCGATGTAGGTGCCGATGGTCGGGATGAACTGCCCGACGATGCCGGCGAGCACACCCAGCGGCAGCCAGTACGGCACCCCGATGATGGCGAAGAACACCGCGTGGAAGAACGCGGAGAGAGCGGCCAGAGCCACCTTGCTGACGACGTAGCCACCGGTCTTCTCGACCGAGATCTCCCAGACCGTGACGAAGTAGCGCTGGTAGGCGGGCGGTAGCCAGGAGCCGATGGTCTGGCGCAGCCGCGGGCTGTCGGCGGAGAAGTAGTAGGCGAAGACGAGGATCGTCAGGGTGTCGAAGATCCCGGCGAACACCGAACCGAAGATGCCGAGGAGGCCACCGCCGTACTGGCCGACCCACTCCCCGATCTTGTCCGGGGTGATCTGGATCGACGCGGCGATGTTGTTCAGGTCGAACGAGGTGTGGAACGTGGCGTTGACCCAGTTGATCACCGAGGTCAGGGTGTTCGGCAGCGAGCTGGCCAGGTCCGACAGCTGGGAGACGAACACGCCACCGAACAAGGCCGTCAGCCCGAGGAGCATGATCAGGCCGAGGATGAGGACGATCCCGGTGGCCAGCCCGCGCCGCACGCCCCGCCGCACCATCCACAGCACCGGCGGCTCCATCGCGATGGAGAACAGCCACGCGAGCAGCAGGAGGAAGAGGAACGTCCCCAGCGCCTGGAAGGCCCAGATGCCGATCGTGAGGACGATGAAGAACCCGATCACCATCAGCGTGGTGCGCCTGGCACTCGCCGGCGTGATGGAGATCCACGTGGCCTGACCGTGGGCCGGCTCGGTAGGAGCCGGGCGGCGTGGCTGTGTCGCCTCGGTCTGCATCGGCGGATCTGGTTCCACCGGTGCCGACGTCACGGCGTCGGGAAGCGACTCGTCGGCCCCCGACGCGCCGGAGTCCTTCCGACGCAGCACGGAGCCACGGCCGAACCGCTCACTGACGCCCACGCGCGAAGCCTACGGCTCCGGCGCGTTCGCCGTGGTCAGCGGTGCTCGGCGGCGGTCAGCCCGCTTCGAGAAGCCGGCTGACCTCACTCTCGCGATAGCGCCGGTGCCCCCCCAGGGTCCGGATGGCGGTGAGCTTGCCAGCTTGCGCCCACCGGGTGACCGTCTTGGGGTCAACCCGGAACAACGCCGCAACCTCGGCAGGCGTCAACAGTCTCTCGTGCTCGAAAGATCCCATTCTTGATAACTCGCATTCCCGCTAAGTGGTTGAACCCCCGTTGTGGACCTACCCCCTCAGGTCGGTCCGCTGTTCAACAGGACCGACGGTACCTTGGGCTTCGCTCGAACGGGGGGTTTTGGGCAGGTCCACCCAAATCCCCCGATTAGGGTCGAACTGCGGTCATCCCCGCGCATCTTGATCGAAGCGGAGTCACCACCCATGTCCTCACGCAGCGAGCGGATACCTGGATCCACCACGACGGATCCCTTCACGCACGAGCAGGTCGCCTTCTGTCACGACCCGGACACCGGGCTGCGGGCGATCATCGCCCTCTACTCGACCGCTCTCGGTCCGGGCCTCGGCGGGACGCGGTTCTACCCGTATGCGTCGGCGGACGCCGCCCTCGCGGACGTGCTCGACCTGTCCCGTGGGATGGCCTACAAGAACTCGGTGGCCGGCCTCGACCACGGCGGTGGCAAGGCGGTCATCATCGGAGACCCTCGCCGCGACAAGACGCCCGAGCTGCTGCGCGCATACGGGCGCTTCGTGGAGAGCCTCGGTGGCCGCTACGTCACCGCCTCCGACGTCGGCACCTACGTCGCTGACATGGACGTCGTCTCGGAGACCACCCGGTTCGCCACGGGCCGGTCCGAGGCGCACGGCGGGGCGGGCGACTCGTCGGTGCTCACCGCATACGGCGTGTTCCAAGGTATGCGAGCAGCGGCGGAGCACCGATGGGGGACGCCGTCCCTCGCGGGTCGGCGGGTCGGGATCTCCGGCGTCGGAAAGGTCGGTCGACGGCTGGTCGAGCTCCTCTCGGGGGACGACGCGTCGGTGGTGATCTGCGACGTGAGTCCGGACGCGGTCGCGTCGGTGGTGGCCGAGCACCCGTCGGTGGAGGTGGCGGCCGATCGGGCGGGGCTGATCGGGCTGGCGCTGGACGTGTTCTCGCCGAACGCGATGGGCCGTGCGCTGGACGACGACACCGTCGACCGCCTGCAGGCGGAGATCGTGTGCGGCGCGGCCAACAACCAGCTCGCCGTCGAGGGTCCGGGCGGGACGGCGGACCGGCTGGCGGAGCGCGGGATCCTCTACGCCCCGGATTTCGTCGTCAACAGCGGCGGCGTGATCCAGGTCGCCGACGAGCTGCAGGGGTTCGACTTCGAGCGCGCCCGGGCCCGGACGGCCGGGATCTACGACACGACGCTCGCCGTGCTCAGGGAGGCGACGGCGCGAGGAGTGACCACCTCGGAGGCGGCGAACCGGCTCGCGGAGGAGCGGATCGCGGCCGCGACGCCCGGCGGCGTGTGGCTGCCCGCGGGGCGGTAGGTGGAACGTCTCACGCTGGGGTAGCGTTATCCCCACGAAGATCACGATTCCCGGGGCCGCTCCGCAAAGGTCGATGACCGCCTTGCGCCATCGACACGAGTGATGCCGCCCCGGCAGACGCATGAGGGGGTCACGCCATGGGGCGCGGCCGGGCGAAGGCCAAGCAGACCAAGGTCGCTCGGGAGCTGAAGTACTTCTCTCCCGACACGGACCTGAGTGCGCTTGAGCGAGAACTTCACGGGTCAACCACGCGGTACGAGCCGGAGACGGACGCCGTCGAGGACGACGACGACGGTTACGGCGAGTACGGGAAGTGGGCCGCCGGAGAGCGCTAGCGCTTTCCGATCGTGACTCCCTTCAGGCGTCCGGGTGCTCGCCGAGCACCTGGACCGCTCCTCCGTCGACGCCCTTGGCGCCGCTGACCACCTCTGCGGTGGTGGTTGCTCGGTCGATGGTGGTCACCTCGCCGAGTACCCAGGCGGGTATGCCGGCGCTCACCGCGTGCGCGACGGCGCGGTCGGCCTGGTCGGCGGGCAGGACCACGAGGAACCCCACCCCTTGGTTGAGCGTGCGTTCGAGGTCGGTCCGGGGTACCCGGCCGAGGCGCTGAACCGTCCCGAAGACGGGCGGCGGCGTCCAGGTGGACCTTTCCAGGGTGGCCAGCGTGCCAGGGGGGAGCACCCGTGCGAGGTTGGCGGCGAGCCCGCCACCGGTGACGTGGCTGAGGGCGTGGACGTGCACGTCCGGCTGACGGACGAGGTCGAGGACCGGCTGCGTGTAGAGCCGGGTGGGCTCGAGGAGCTCCTCGCCGAGCGTCCGCCCGAACTCGTCGACGTGGCGGTCGAGGCTCCAGCCGGCGGACGCGATGACGCGGCGGACGAGGGAGTACCCGTTGGAGTGCAGGCCGCTGGAGGCCATCGCCACGACGACGTCTCCGGGAGCGACCCGATGGGGGCCGAGGAGGTCGGCGTACTCGACGACGCCCGTGGCCGCGCCGGCGACGTCGTACTCGCCGGGTTCGAGCAGGCCGGGGTGCTCGGCGGTCTCGCCGCCGATGAGGGCGGTGTTGGTCTCGGCGCACGCGTCGGCGATGCCGCTGACGATCTCGGCGATGCGTTCGGGGACGACCTTGCCGGTGGCGATGTAGTCGGTCATGTAGAGCGGCTCGGCCCCGCAGACGACGATGTCGTCGACGACCATCCCGACGAGGTCGAAGCCGATGGTGTCGTGCTTGTCGAGGGCCTGGGCGATCGCGACCTTGGTTCCCACGCCGTCCGTGGAGGTGGCGAGGACCGGGCGGGTCATCCGGGTCAGGCGGGTCGCGTCGAAGAGGCCCGCGAACCCGCCGAGTCCGCCGAGCACCTCCGGGCGCTGAGCGCGGCGGATCGAGTCCTTCATCAGCTCGACGGCCTTGTCGCCCGCCTCGACGTCGACCCCCGCTTCGGCGTATGTCACCACGTGCTCCACTCTAGTTTTCCGGTGGAGGTATATCCGAGCGCTCTACCGCTCGCTGGACTCTCCACTCAGGCGGCCCGACCCCGGCCGCCGCCGCCCAGGACGCGGTGTGCCTCGCAGATCTGGTCCATGAAGAGGCGCTCGAAGACGCGGAGCCCCACCAGGTCGATGCGCAGGACGGTGTCGCCACGGATCGCGACGGAGTTCGCGCGAAGGTTGTCGTCGGAGACGCTCAGACCTTGGGTGTGCTGCGATCCGTCGATCTCGACGACGAGCTTGAGGTCGTCCCACCTGACGTCGAGGTAGACCTTGCCGCGCGGACCTCGGCGAACGACCTGGCGGCTGGGTTCGGGCAGGCCGCGCTCACGGCACAGCCGCGCGAAGTCCAGCTCGCCCAGCGAGTGCGCGCCGTCGGCGAGGTCAGCCACGACGCGGTGGACGAACGCCCGGCGACGTCGGCCGTTGATCCGCCGGGCTGCGCGCTGGAGAGCCTCGGGGGAGACGATCCGCTGCTGAACGGCGACGCAGAGGAACAGTGCCGCCTGCCGGTCGGAGACCGCCCAATGTGCGGCGCGGAGGACAGCGACCGCAGGACGTGTGCGAGGCACCCCGGCCGTCGTGACGTCGCGCCGATCCCAGCCTCTGACCTGGTGGATGCGGACGCCGCGCACCGGAAGGGGCCGGCTGGCGTGGCGGACCGAGAGGTGGATCTCCGACGAGCTGAGGTGGCGGGCGCCCGCGGCGATGAGCGCCGAGACTCCGTCCAGCGCAGCGATCTCCGGCCCGGCTTCGATCACCGCCCGCCACCACCGGGCCAGCTCGGACAGCTCACCGGTGTGGACGCATACGGTCTGACGCCCGAGAACGCGCCACCGTCCCGCCGACACCATGTCGCGGACCGCGAACCGATCCAGGCCGAGCGCCGCGAGCTCGCGGCGGCTGATGACGCCGTCCCGCTCCGCAGCCAGGTCCTGGGCGCGCGCCAAGAGAGCGGCGGAGCGTCGTCGCGGACTCACCCTCGAACGATGGACCCTCGGATGCTGCCGAAACGGGGCCGCGATGCGCCTGTGGACAACCGGTGGAGGGTACTGAGAGCGCTAGGACGCTCGGATATACCTCCAACCGGGAAAAGGAGCGGCTCTACGGGATTGAGGGCGAGGAGGTCGATGCTCGAGTCGTGGCCGGTCCGTACCGTGATGGGGAGGGTCTCCAGGACGTGCTTGCCGATCCGGCCGTCCTCGGGCAGCTCGATCGGGTAGACGCCGGTGAAGCACGCCGTGCACAGGTCGCCGGCCGGCTGCGCCGTGGCCGACACCATCCCCTCCTCGGAGATGTACCCGAGCGAGTCGGCCCCGATCGACGCCCGGATCTCCTCCACACCGAGCCCGGTCGCGATGAGCTCGGCCCGCGTGGCGAAGTCGATCCCGTAGAAACACGGCCACTGCACCGGCGGCGACGAGATCCGCACGTGCACCTCCAGGGCGCCCGCCTCCCGCAGCATCCGGATCTGGGCCCGCTGGGTGTTGCCGCGCACGATCGAGTCGTCGACGACCACCAGCCGCTTGCCGCGGATCGTGTGCTCCAAGGGGTTGAGCTTGAGCCGGATGCCCAGCTGGCGCAGCGTCTGCGACGGCTGGATGAAGGTCCGGCCCACGTAGGCGTTCTTGACGAACCCCTGGCCGTACGGGATGCCGGCCTCCTGCGAGTACCCCACCGCCGCGGGCACCCCCGACTCGGGCACCCCGATGACGAGGTCGGCGTCGACCGGGTGCTCCCGGGCCAGCTGGCGCCCCATCTCGACGCGGGCCTCGTGGACGACGCGGCCACGGATGACCGCGTCCGGCCGGGCCAGGTAGACGTACTCGAACACGCACCCCTTCGGCTGCGCCGGCGCGAACCGGTGCGAGCGCAGCCCGTGCTGGTCGATCGCCACCAGCTCACCCGGTTCGATCTCGCGCACCACCGACGCACCGATGGTCTGCAGCGCCGCGGTCTCGGAGGCGACGACCCAGCCGCGCTCCAGCCGGCCCAGCGCCAAGGGGCGCACCCCGTGGGCGTCTCGCGCCGCGTACAGGGTGTTCTCGTCCATGAAGACGAAGCAGAAGGCGCCCTTGAGCAGCGGCAGCACCTCGAGCGCCGCCGTCTCGATGGGGCGGTCGGGGTCGGCCGCGAGCAGCGTCGTCACGAGCGCCGTGTCGGAGGTGTTGCCCCGCCCGAGCTCGCCGCGCTTGCCCGCCGACGAGCCGAGCTGGTCCCGGACCAGGTCACGCAGCTCCATGGTGTTGATGAGGTTTCCGTTGTGCGCCAAGGCAACTGACGTGTCCCCCAGCCCGCCGAGGGTCGGCTGCGCGTTCTCCCACGTCGAGCCGCCGGTCGTGGAGTAGCGCGTGTGCCCCACCGCGATGTGGCCGCGCAGCGACGCCAGGGCCGACTCGTCGAACACCTGGCTGACCAGCCCCATGTCCTTGTAGACGAGGATCTTGTCGCCGTCGGCGGTCGCGATCCCGGCGGACTCCTGCCCGCGGTGCTGCAGCGCATACAGGCCGAAGTAGGTGAGCTTGGCGACGTCCTCACCGGGTGCCCAGACCCCGAAGACGCCGCAGGCGTCCTGTGGACCTTTGTCGGCGGGGTTCAGCGGGTCGAGGTCGTGCGAGAGTCGTCCGTCTCCGCGAGGCACGCCGTCAGTCTCCCATAGCAACCGGTGCGGACCGGTCAGGGACGCCGCTCCAGCAGCACCGCCACGAGTCCGGCGAGCAGGGCGCCGATCCCGGCGAACATCACCCCGAAGAACGCGATCTGCGAGCCCGCCGAGTAGTCCGTGGCCGACTCACCGACCAGCGAGAAGATCGCCCCCGCGAGGAACCCGACGATCGCCCCGGTCACGATGAACCGCAGGTAGTTGGGCGTCCGTGGCGGTGCCGGCCTCACTCGGCCAGCGTATGCCACCGCCCACGGGACCACTCGGTCCAGTCCGGGTCGTCGGGCCGGTCGTCGGTACCGGCCAGCTCCTCGGCGGACGGGGTCTCGAAGAGGGTGGCGTAACCGTCCATCTCCGCGCGGGCGATCCGGAACGAGCGCGGGTCGTCCCGGGCCGCCAGGCGCCGCCACTGCTCCTCCGGCTCGGCCGGCAGGTAGTGCAACCGCGTCGCCGCCCCGACGTCGGCCGCGAGGTGGCGCAGGCAGGTGCGCTCGTCGCGGCTCCACACGCCGAAGTCGAGGACCACGTCGGCCCCGAGACGAAGGGACCGCACCGCCACCCCGATGAGCAGCCCTTCGACGTCGTCCCGCTTCCCGCCCGCCTCCGGCTCCCCGAACAGCGGCACCATCCACTCGTCCGGCGTGAGCCGCAGCGCGGGCAGCTCGGCCTCGAGCCGCTTGGCCAGCGACGTCTTGCCGACACCGGGCAGCCCGACGACGACGTGGAGCGTCGTCACGTCAGACGCCGGCCATGGGCAGGTACGCGGACAGGTCGGCCCGCAGTCCCGACGCCCGTATGCGACCGCTCGCCTCCGCCGCGGACCAGGCCACCGTGCCGGTCACCAGCCCCAGCCAGGTCGGTGCGTCGGTCTCGAACACGTTCGGCGGCGTGCCGCGCTTGTGTGTGGGCCCCTCGATGCACTGCACGGCGCCGTGGGGAGGCACCCGGACCTCGACCGACCGGCCTGGGTGCCGCGCCGCGAGCTCCTCGAGCGTGAAGCGGACCGCGGTCGCGACGACCGCTCGAGGCACCGTCGCCAGGTCGGGTGCGGACTCGCATACCGCGAGCGCGTCATGCCCCGCCGCGGGATCCACACGGCGGCGGGCCGGCACTAGCGCAGCTCCGGGATCAGCTGGGTGGCAACGGTTTCCAGGGTCGACTCCCTGCCGGCGTACGGGGACGTCGACCGGGGCCAGTGGCAGATGACGTCGGTGAACCCCAGCTCGGCCGCCCGGCGGACGTGGGCCCCGAAGGTCTCCGGGTCGGACAGCGAGTAGGTGGGCGCGGAGTCGAGGTTGAGGTAGCGGGGGTACGCAGCCAGGGTCGCGCCCCGCCGAGGTCAGCGCCTCGTCCAGCGTGGTGACCGAGTCACCGACTCCGTCGAACCAGGCGTCCACGCTCTCCGCTCCGCGCGGCCCGGTCGTCATCCAGCCGTCGCCGTGCCGCGCCGCGAACCGCACGGACCGCGGTCCGTTCGCGGCCAGGAGCAACGGCACGTGGCGAACCCGCGGGAGCGTGCGCATGTCGTTGGCCGAGAACCATCGGCCCTGGCTGGTCACGTGGTCGTCCTCGCGCATCTGCAGCAGCAGCCGGGTGAACTCCTGGAACCGGTCCACCCGCTCGCGCGGAGTGAGCGCCGGGCCGCCCAGGATCCCTGCGTCGAGATCGGCACCGTTGCCGACGCCCAGCAGGAACCGGCCGCCGGAGAGGTCGTCCAGCGACTGGACGTCGCGCCAGAAGACCGCGGGATGTCGGAAGTTCGGCGAGCTGACGAAGGTGCCGAGGCCGATCCCCGAGGTGACGAGGGCGGCGGCCGTCAAGGTCGGCGTCGTCCCGAACCACGGCGAGTCGGGGAGACCGGCCCAGACGAGGTGGTCGTAGGTCCAGGCGTGGTCGAAGCCCAGTTCCTCGGCCGTCCGCCACTGCCGCTCGGCCTCGGACCACGGCCGCTCCGGGAGAATCGCCAGTCCGAACCGCACCGTGCCACGCTACTCGGATGCCGCGCCTCTCCTGGACCGCCAAGGACGTGGTCGCGGCGTCCGACGAGTGGATCTGGATCCCGGACGGGTCCCGCGAGGTGCGCACCGACGACTACCTGGTCGTCGTCGCGGACGAGTTCCTCCCCTCGCCGACGTCCGTGTTCGTGACCGAGGCCGACGGGCCGGCAGCACACCTGGTCGACGAGATCGTGGACGTAGCCCGCGGGTTCGGCCGTAGCCGGACCTGGTGGCACCTCTCCGACGCGACCCGCCCGCTCGCTCTCGAGCCGGAGCTGGTGCGCCGAGGCGCGGCCCTCGAGGCCCGGATGGACGTGCTCGGACTGCCCATCGAGGCGGGCGTGCCCGACTTCGCCGTGCCGCCGGACGTCGAGGGGCGCCGAGCGGTGGACGAGGAGACGGTGCGCGACAGCCTGACGGTCAGCGACGAGGCGTTCGGGGACGCGGCGTCGTCGGAACGCGTGGCCTGGTCCCTTCGCGAGGTCCAGCGCGGCCTCGTGGACGACACCGTCGGCCGGGTGGTGTCGTACGTCGACGGGCAGCCCGCCGGTACCGGTGGATGGACCCTGGCCGGACCGGTGTGCCGGCTGTGGGGCGGCGCGACGCGCAGCGACCTCCGCGGCCGAGGCGCCTATCGGGCCGCGCTCGCCACCCGGCTGGAGATCGCCCGCTCGGCCGGGGCGACGCTCGGTCTGACGCACGGCGTCGTCGACACCTCGTCCCCGATCCTCACCCGCCTCGGCTTCGTCCGGTACGGCGAGACGCGCGTCCTCATCCTCGACGCCCCATGAGCACGCCACCGGA
This sequence comes from uncultured Actinomycetota bacterium, assembly GCA_963713345.1. GTDB lineage: Bacteria > Actinomycetota > Actinomycetes > Actinomycetales > Dermatophilaceae > Lapillicoccus. The sequence goes on from CAVQLI010000014.1 coordinate 48,884, forward strand.
GTCCGAGCGGATCCGGCTCGACCGCGACTCCTACGGTGGTGTGACCGTCGTCGTCGACGGGACGCCGCAGTCCTACGTCCAACCGGACGACCCTCTGCTGCTGGTGTTCGAGTACGTCCAGCACTTCGCCCTCGTCGCCGACGCGCTCCCGCCCGGTCCGTTGGCCGTGACCCACGTGGGCGGCGCCGGACTGACGTTCCCGCGGTACGTCGAGGAGTCCCGGCCCGGGTCGACCCAGGTCGTGCTGGAGCCCGACGTCGAGCTCACCGAGGTCGTGCGCCGCGAGCTCCCGCTGCCGCGTCGACACCGGATCCGGGTCCGGCCCGTGGACGGCGCGTCCGGGATGCGCGCGCTCGCCGACGGCAGCGCCGACCTGGTCGTGGTCGACGCCTACGCACAGGGCCGCATCCCGGCGGAGCTCACCACGGTGGGGTTCCTCACGGAGGTGCGCCGGGTCCTGCGCCCGGACGGCGTGCTGCTGCTCAACGTCGCCGACGAGCCGCGGCGCCGGTTCCTGGGCCGGGTGCTCGCGACCCTGCCCTCGGCGGGGTATGCGGACCGGCTCGTCCTCGCGACGTCCGAGGTGCTGCGCGGAAGACGGTTCGGCAACTCGGTGGTCGTCGCGAGCTCAACGCCGCTGAACGTCGCGGCCATTCGGCGTGGCGTCGCGCGGATGCCGTTCCCCGCCGGGGTCCGGCACGCCGGAGAGCTGGACCGGTTCGTCTCGGGGGCGCGTCCGCTGACCGAGGACGACGCCGAGCCGTCTCCCGCACCCCCGGACCTGGGGGCCTGGAACCTGCGGTGACCGGTGGGTCAGTCCGAGTTGGTCAGGTACTGGATCACCGCGAGCACGCGGCGATGGTCGTCGGCGCTGGGCGGCAGCCCGAGGACGTCGTAGATCCTCGAGGCGTGGTGGACCACCGCCTTCTCGGTGATCACCAGCTCCCGCGCGATCGAGGCGTTGCTGCGCCCCGCCGCCATGAGGCCGAGCACGTCGCGCTGCCGAGGGGTGAGGCGTTCCAGTCCGGCCCGGCCGGAGTCGGCCGGGTCCATGAACCGGGCGACCACCTCGGGGTCGAGGACGGTGCCACCCGAGCAGATCCGCTTCAGGTCGGCCCGGAACGTCCCGATGTCGGAGATCCGTTGTTTGAGGAGGTACCCGACACCGCCGCCGCGCTGGCGGACGAGCTCCAACGCATACCGGCGCTGGACGAACTGGGAGAGCACGAGTACCGCGGTCGACGGCTGGGTGCGCCGGATCTCGAGGGCGGCGACCAGCCCCTCGTCGGTGAAGGTGGGCGGCATCCGGATGTCGGTGACGACGAGGTCCGGCTTCTCCGTGCGGGTGATCTCCAGCAGGGAGATGCCGCTGTCGGCCGTGCCGGCGATCTCGAACCCGGCGGACTCGACGACGAACACCAGCCCCTCGCGCAGGAGGGCCTGGTCCTCGGCGATCACGGCGCGCACGGGACCTCCGCCATCAGCCGCGTGCCCTGAGCCGGCGGGCTGTCGATGAGCAGCCGGCCACCGAGGCCGTCGATGCGGTCGGCGAGACCGCGCAGCCCGGCTCCCCCCATGGCGACGGCGCCGCCGATCCCGTTGTCGGAGATCTCGATCCGAAGAGTCCCGTTGAAACGGTTGAGGCCGACGGACATCCGGCCGGCGCCGGAGTGCTTCAGGGCGTTGGCCAGCCCTTCGGCGACGACGAAGTAGGCGGCGCTCTTCACCGTGTCGGGCAGTCCGGCGTCGCTGCCCTCGAGCATCAGGTCGGTCGGCAGCGGGGTGAGCGCCACGAGGTCCTCGGTCGCCGCGTACAGGCCACGCTCGACGAGCAGGGCGGGCATGAGACCGTGGACCAGCCGGCGCAGCTCGGCCGCCGCGGAGTCGAGCTCGCGGCGCAGCTGGGTCGCGCGTCGGACGACTTCGGGCGAGGCTCCGTCGACCTCGGTCAGCAGACCCGCCCGGAGCGCGAGGAGCACCAGCTGCGACTGCAGCCCGTCGTGGAGGTCCTGCGCGATCCGCCGGCGTTCGTCGTCACCGGTCTCGATGATGCGGGCGCGGGACTGTTCCAGCTCCCGCGAGCGCACCATGAGCTCGGCGGTGAGGCGTTCACGCTCGAGGGCGAGGGCCGCGACCTGGCCCGCGCTCTCCACGTACCCGGGGTCGGCGATCAGGGTGGCGTCGTAGACGATCCACGCGACCGGCCGCGGGCCGATGTGCACCTCAGCCGCCCGCCGACGAGGCCCCGGGTTCTCGATGTCGAACGGTCGGCCGGCCCCGTCGACCGGGCGTCCGTCGGCCACCGCGTAGATCACCTGAAGGGACGGGTCACCGAGGGTCTGGGCGAGCGCGAGGTCGACGCTGGACCCCGCGGCCGCCTCCGCGCCGAGACGGACCGCCAGCGCGTCGATCTCGCCCGCCGGCGCGAAGCCGCCACGTTGGATGCTCCACGTGAACGCCAGCGGGACGCCTGCGAGCAGGACGATCTGGAGGATGGTGATGAGGTTGGCGTCAAGGTTCATGGTGCTGCGCATGATGCTGCTGACGGGTACGCAGAGAATCGCAACGATGCCGTATGCGTCGAGGGGCGCCAGGACTCGACGCTGTCGCGGGGTGGCCTCACGTAGCCGACCGACGAGGACAACGGTCGTGGCCACCATGACGAGGGCGCCGCACAGCGACTGCACCGTCTGCCCGATCCCGACCAGGTCGGGACGATCCGCGATCGCCAGCGGGTCGCCCGGGACCGGCCCGTCCGCGGCGAACAGGTAGAGCGGCGCCTGCAGGACGAGGCACACCACATACGCGCCGACGACGATGACCACCGACGAGCGGGTCTGCAGCCGACCCGAGGGGAACGCCAGCAGCAGGTGCACGATCATGCCCAGCGGGAGGGTCGCGAACACGATGCCCACCGCGACGAGCGAGGGCGTGGCGACGTTGCCCAACGCCGACAGCAGGATGGCGATCGCGCCCACGACGATGATCGGGCCGAGCCGGTTGTGCGGACGTCGACGCCAGCCCAACAGGCCGACAACGAGGTACTCGACGGCGACGGCGTTCACGAGCAGGAGGGCCCAGAGCGGCCCGTTCCCGCTGTCGACGGTGAGCGCGACCACGACAAACACGAGGACGAGGCTGACCACGCCGAGCAGGACGAGCGCCAGGTCCAGCGAGCGAGATCGCCAAACCCGCCCGTTCGCCATGGCCCCAGCATGCCGGAGGTGGGTGGGTCCGGAACCCAGGGAAGGCCGCGCGGAGAGAAGTGGGGACCTAGGTCCAGGTGAAGGAGGCGACCTGGCCCCACAGACATCAGGCCCTGGGCCCCGGAGACTGGAACCATGGGCAACAGGGGATCGACGACGCGCGCGCTCGGGCGCGCGACAGGGGGCGCGGCGGCGCTGGCGGTGCTGGCGCTGGCCGCCGGATGCAGCTCGGCGACAACACCATCGGGGGGATCGACAACGGCGGGGCCGGCACCTGCGGCCGCCAGCACGTCGGCGGCGAAGGCCTGTGTGCCCGACCCGCTCGCGGTCGCGAACACGAAACCGTCAGCGACCACGACGGACAAGCTGCCCGCCGACCTCGTCACGAAGCTCGACGCCGCGGCTCAGGCCGGCTTCGCGGAGGCCGCGACCCCGGGGGCGATCGTCGCCGTCCGGACTCCACAGGGCACCTGGACCCAGGCATACGGGCTGGCGGACCCGACGACCAAGGCGCCGATGACCACCGACATGCACGTCCGGATCGGGTCGCTGACCAAGATGTACACCGGGACGATGGTCATGCAGCAGATCGAGGCGGGGAAGGTCTCGCTGGACGACCCGATCTCGAAGTACGTGCCGGGAATCCCCAACGGCGACAAGGTGACCATCAGGCTGCTCGGCATCATGCAGAGCGGCGTGGCCAGCTACTCGACGAACCCAGAGTTCACCAAGACGCTGTTCGACCACCCGGAGACGGTGGTCTACACGCCCGACCAGCTGATCGCGTACGGCGTCGCCAAGTCACCGGCCTTCCCGCCGGGCGAGAAGTTCGACTACTCCAACACCAACACGCTGCTGCTCGGCAAGGTCCTGGAGAAGGTCACCGGCAAGCCGCTCGCCCAGCTGTACCGGGACCAGCTGTTCACTCCTCTCGGCATGACCAACACCTCGGCCCCCGGGAGCGACCCGGCGATGCCGAACCCGTACCCCCAGGGGTTCACGCTGCAGGGCGAGCCGCCGCCGAAGACGCCCGTCAACGCCACGCACTGGAACCCGTCCTGGTCCGGGGCGGCCGGCGAGCTCATCGCCAACGCCGCCGACATGCTCACCTTCGGACGCGCGGTCGGCACCGGTCAGGGCGTGATGTCCGCACAGACCCAGGCGACCCGGCTCAACCTGGTTCCCGGGCCGGCGGGGTACGGCTTCCAGATGGGCTGCGTCGACGGCTGGGTCGGCCACGCCGGCACGCTCCCGGGGTACAACACGACGCTCTACTACGACACGACGACGGACTCGACCGTCGTGGTCGCCGTCAACAGCGACGTCAACTCCGGCAACTGCCCCGAGTCGCCGACGCTGAACGACGACCCGCGGACCGCGGTGTGCGCGGGGCCGGCGACCCGGATCTTCGTCGCGGTGTCGGCCGCCATGGGCCACGAGTTCAAGCCCAACCCCACGAGGTAGCCGCGCCTTCCGGACTCACGGTGTTGTCGGTTTCGGGCCGCAAGGGGGCCTGGAACCGGCAACACCGTGCATCCGGAAGCGGGTCAGCGACCGAGGACGGCGGGCAGCGTGCCGGTATGCCGGTCGCGCAGGGTGACGAGGTCGGCCTCGATGCGCTCGTCGCGTCCGAGCGACACCACGAGCCCATCGGTGTCGATGTCGACGCTCCCGATCCGGGCTACGGGCAGGCCCGCCGCCTCGACCAGGGCCAGGAGCTCGTCCTCGTTGCCGGGGACGACGGACACGAGGACGCGGCCGGCCGACTCCGAGAAGAGCGCGACGAACGGGTCCTCGTGGACGTGCTTGAGGGCCACCTTCACACCGACCCCGTGCCGGAGCACCGACTCGGACAGGGCCTGCGCCAGTCCGCCGTCGGACAGGTCGTGAGCGGCGTCCAGGTACCCCTCACGGGCGGCCGCGACGAGCACGCCGGCCAGCCGCTGCTCGTGGTCGAGGTCGTGGATCGGCGGGCGGCCACCCAGGTGGCCGTGGACGACGTGCGCCCACTCGGACCCGTCCAGCTCGTCGCGGGTCGTCCCGATGAGGAACACCGACGAGGCGTCGATGCGGAACCCGGTCGAGGTCCGGGTCGAGACGTCCTCCATGACGCCGAGGACGCCGATCACCGGTGTCGGGTGGATCGCCACGTCGCCGGTCTGGTTGTAGAACGACACGTTCCCGCCGGTGACGGGGATGCCGAGCGTCTTGCAGCCCTCGGCGATCCCCCGCACGGCCTCGCGGAACTGCCACATCACGCCCGGGTCCTCCGGTGACCCGAAGTTGAGGCAGTCGGTGACGGCCAGCGGGGCCGCGCCGGCGGTCGCGACGTTCCGGTAGGCCTCGGCCAGCGCGAGCTGCGCACCCGCATACGGGTCGAGCTTGGCGAACCGGCCGTTGCAGTCGGTGGAGACCGCGACGCCGCGGCCGGTCTCCTCGTCGACGCGGACGACGCCGGCGTCGTCGGGCATGGCCAGCGCAGTGTTGCCCATGACGAAGCGGTCGTACTGCTTGGTGACCCAGGACTTGTCGCAGAGGTTCGGGCTGCCGAGCATCGTCAAGAGGGTCGCGCGCAGCTGCTTGCCGGTGACCGGGCGCTCGAGGCCGTGGGTTCCGTTCTCCTGCAACGCATCGAGGTATGCGGGTCGGGCCAGCGGGCGGTTGTAGACGGGACCGTCGTGGGCCACGGAGCGCGGCGGGACGTCGACGATCGTCTCGTCGTGCCACGTGATGACCAGCCGGTCGCCGTCGGTCACCTCGCCGATGACCGTCGCCTCGACGTCCCACTTGCCGGTGATCTGGAGGAACTCGTCGAGGTGCTGCGGCTCGACGACGGCCATCATGCGTTCCTGCGACTCCGACATGAGGATCTCCTCGGGCCGCAGCGACGCGTCCCGGAGCGGGACCAGGTCGAGCGCGACCCGCATACCGCCGTCGCCGTTGGACGCGAGCTCGCTGGTGGCACAGGACAACCCGGCGCCGCCGAGGTCCTGGATCCCCGCGACCACCTTCGCGGCGTAGAGGTCGAGGCAGCACTCGATGAGGACCTTCTCGGCGAACGGGTCACCCACCTGGACCGCGGGGCGCTTCGTCGGGCCGCCCTCGTCGAACGTCTCCGAGGCGAGGACCGAGACCCCGCCGATGCCGTCGCCACCGGTCTTGGCGCCGAACAGGACCACCTTGTTGCCGGCGCCGCGCGCGGACGCGAGGTGGATGTCCTCGATCCGCATGGCGCCCACACAGAGGGCGTTGACCAGGGGATTGCCCTGGTAGCAGTCGTCGAAGACGACCTCGCCGCCGATGTTGGGCAGACCGAGACAGTTCCCGTAGCCGCCGACGCCTGCGACGATCCCCGGCAGGACGCGCAGCGTGTCGGGATGGTGCAGGTTGCCGAACCGGAGCGGGTCCATGATCGCGATCGGCCGGGCACCCATCGACATGATGTCGCGGACGATCCCGCCGACGCCGGTCGCGGCGCCCTGGTACGGCTCGACGTACGACGGGTGGTTGTGGGACTCGACCTTGAAGGTCACCGCCCAGCCGTCGCCGATGTCGACGACGCCGGCGTTCTCGCCGATGCCGACGAGCAGCTTCTCGCGCATCTCGTCGGTGGTGTTCTCGCCCCAGAGCGCGAAGTGGACCTTGGACGACTTGTAGGAGCAGTGCTCGGACCACATGACGGAGTACATGGCCAGCTCGGCCGACGTCGGGCGGCGGCCGAGGATCTCGCGGATGTTGTCGTACTCGTCCTCCTTGAGGCCGAGCTCGCTCCACGGCTGGTTGGTATGCGCGTCGGACGACGCGACCTCGACCGTGTCGACGCGGGTGTCGATGCTCACGCGGCGACTCGGTTCAGGACGGAGGTGAAGAAGGCGAGCCCGTCGGTGGACGGGCCGAACCCCTCCTCGACGGCGTGCTCCGGGTGCGGCATCAGACCGACCACGTTGCCGCGCTCGTTGGTGATGCCCGCGATGCCGCGGTAGGAGCCGTTGGGGTTGCCACCGACATACCGGAAGACGATCTGACCCTCCCCCTCGAGGCGTTCCAGGGTGGGCTGGTCGGCGACGAACCCGCCCTCGCCGTTCTTGAGGGGGATGGTGATGTGGCCGCCGACCTCGAGGTCGGAGGTCCACGCGGTGGAGGCGTTCTCGACGCGGAGGACCTGCTCGGTGCAGATGAACTTCCGGTGGTCGTTGCGGATCAGCGCCCCGGGCAGCAGGTGTGACTCGCAGAGGATCTGGAACCCGTTGCAGATCCCGAGAACCGGCAGGCCGCCACGTGCGGCGGGGACGAGCTCCTCCATGACGGGGGCGAAGCGGGCGATGGCGCCGCAACGCAGGTAGTCGCCGTAGGAGAAGCCGCCGGGCAGGATCACCGCGTCGACGTCGCGCAGGGTCCGGTCGGCGTGCCAGAGGGCGACCGCCTCGGCACCGGCGGCCCTCACGGCACGGGCGGCGTCGCGGTCGTCCAGCGAGCCGGGGAAGGTGACGACCCCGACCTTCACGAGCCGCCCTCCGCCGTCACGGAGACCACGTCCTCGATGACCGGGTTCGAGAGCAGCGTCACGGCGGCCTCCCGTGCGCGGGCGAGGTGGTCGTCGGTCACCTCGCCGTCGACGGTGAGGACGAACCGCTTGCCCTGGCGGACGTCGGTGATCCCGTCGAAGCCCAGGCGTGGGAGCGCGCCGGCGACGGCCTGGCCCTGCGGGTCGAGGATCTCGGGTTTGAGCATGACATCGACGACGATCCGTCCCATGGGGCGAAGGCTACCGAGGTGGCTCAGCCGAACCGGCGGCCGGTCAGCCGCTGGTATGCGTCGACGTACTTCGCGCGGGTCCGCTCGATGACGTCGTCGGGCAGCGGCGGCGGCGCCTCGCCGGACCTCCGGTCCCAGCCGCTGGCCGGGGAGGTGAGCCAGTCGCGGACGTACTGCTTGTCGAAGGACGGCTGCGGATGGCCCGGCTCCCACTCCTCGGCCGGCCAGAACCGGGACGAGTCGGGGGTGAGGACCTCGTCGGCGAGGATCAGGCTGGGCTTCCCGTCGGTCCGCTCGACGCCGAACTCGACCTTCGTGTCGGCGATGATGATGCCGCGCTCGGTGGCGATCTCGTTGCCCCGAGCCAGGATCCGCCGGGTGAGGCCGTCCGCGAGGTCGCCGATGTCCGCACCGACGAGCTCCGCGACCTCGGCGGCGGTCATCGGGAGGTCGTGCTCGCCGACGGGGGCCTTGGTGGTCGGGGTGAAGACCGGTTCGGTCAGCCGGTCGCCGTCGACCAGCCCGGGTGGGAGGGGGACGCCGGACACCGAGCCCTTCTCCGCATACTCGCTGAGCCCGCCGCCGGTGAGGTAGGCGCGGGCGATGCACTCGACCGGGACCATCTCCAGGCGGCGGCACAGCACGGCGCGTCCGGCGACCTCGGCCGGGACGTCGGTGGAGACGAGGTGGTTCGGGACGACGTCGGACAACCGGTCGAACCACCACAGGCTCAGCTGGGTGAGCACGGCGCCCTTGTCGGGGATCGGCGTGTCGAGCACGTAGTCGAACGCCGAGATCCGGTCGGAGGCGACGAGGAGGAGCTGATCGGGGGCGTCGTCCGGCGCGTACAGGTCGCGGACCTTGCCGGAGTAGACGTGGGTGTAGCCCGGCAGGGTGGGCGCGCTCATCCGATGGTGACCTCTCCACGTTGCGCCGCGAGGGCGATGTCGGTGCGGTGGTGGCCGCCGTCGAGCTGGATCTCCGCGACGGCCCGGTATGCGGCGTCGCGCGCCTCCGCGAGGGTCGCACCGGTGGCCACCACGTCGAGGACCCGACCGCCCGCGGAGACGAGGAGCCCGTCGGCGTCCCGGGCCGTGCCGGCGTGGAGGACGTAGACGTCGTCGACGGTCTCGGCGGACTCGATGCCGGCGATGGGGTCGCCGGTCCGGGGGGCGGCGGGGTACCCGGTCGACGCGACGACGACGTTGACCGCGTAGGCCGGGTCGATGCGGAGGTGGTCGATCTCCTCGAGGCGGCCGGCGGCGGCGGCGTGGAGGAGGGTACCGAGCGGGGTGCGGAGCTTGGCGAGGGAGACCTGGCCGTCGGGGTCGCCGAAGCGGGCGTTGAACTCGACGACGCGCGGGCCCTTGGAGGTCAGGGCCAGGCCGACGTAGAGGGCGCCCACGAACGGGGTGCCCCGGTGGCGCATCTCGTCGATCGTCGGCTGGGCGATCCGTTCGACCACCAGGTCCGCGAGGTCGGCGGGGGCCCAGTCGAGCGGCGAGTACGCCCCCATGCCGCCGGTGTTGGGACCCTCGTCGCCGTCGCCGACGCGCTTGAAGTCCTGGGCGGGGGGAAGGGCGAGGACGGTGGTGCCGTCGGTGACGCAGAAGACGGAGGCTTCGGGGCCGTCGAGGTACTCCTCGACGACGACGCGGCCGCCCGGTTTGGCCAGGCAGGCGGCGGCGTGGGTCCGGGCCTCGTCGAGGTCGTTGGTGACGACGACACCCTTGCCGGCGGCGAGCCCGTCGTCCTTGACGACGTGCGGCGAGCCGAGGTCGTCGAGTGCGTCGTCGACCTCCTCGGGCGTGGTGCAGACGTGGGCGCGCGCCGTGGGGACGTTGGCCGCGGCCATGACCTCCTTGGCGAACGCCTTGCTGCCCTCCAGCTGGGCGGCGGCGGCGGACGGCCCGAAGACGAGGAACCCGGCGTCGCGCAGGACGTCGGCCACGCCGGCGACGAGGGGGGCTTCCGGGCCGATGACGACGAGGTCGACGGCGAGGCGGTTCGCGATGGCGAGGACCGCGTCGGCGTCGGTGACGTCGGGCAGCGGCTCGCAACGGGCGATCATGTCGATGCCCGGGTTGCCGGGGGCGGCCACGACGGCGTCGACCGCGTCGTCCGCCGCGAGCGCCCTGGCGAGCGCGTGCTCACGGGCCCCGGAGCCGAGGACGAGGACTACCCAGCCGGCCACGACGACCACCCTAGGGCGAACGCGGCGGAGCGTCAGCCAGCCGTCCACGGCACCGAACCGCCGGGCTGGGCCTGGGGCCTGCTCGAGGCCCCTCCGGGGCCGAAATGCGGGGCGCGGTGCTCCCGGTGGAGCCCGGGGCGGCGCGACCTGCTCGAGGCCCCTCCGGGGCCGAAAAGCGGGGCGCGGTGCTCCCGGTGGAGCCCGGGGCGGCGCGACCCGTTTGAGGCCCCTCCGGGGCCGAAAAGCGGGGCGCGGTGCTCCCGGGAGGCAGGGGGGACAATCACCCGGGAACACCGCGCTTCTCGCTCCGCGCCGCTGGGAGGGGGACCCGCGGCATCGGGGCAATGTCGATCGCAACCGACACGGCCCACAATGGCAAACAAGCGCGGCTTAGTAAAGAGGTCAACTGTCGGAGTAGAGTCAGTGGCGGAATTCCGCCAGCAGCTCGGGGCCTGCAGCGGTGAGTGGAGGGCTGTCCAGTGCCGGACATACCGGAAATAACCGCCCCAGCCCGGCGCGAGTCGGAATCCGACACGCGATCCTTCGCCTGGCTGGAGTCCCCGAACGACGACGCGACGCGCGTCTACCTGTCGGTGATCCGCATACCCCGGCCGACGCGAGAACTCCTCCTCGCACAAGGAATTCCGGCCGCCCGGCTGGACCCGGCGCTGCAGACGTTGGCCGAACGCGGGCTCGTCGTCCTGCGCGCCGGCGGGGCGATCGACGTCCCTCCACCGCTCACCGCCCTCTCCCAGCACGCCCTGCTGCTGGAGCGTCGGGCGAGCGCGGCCCGGGCCGCCGCCGACGGTCTCTCACGCATCTACAACGCGTCGCGGATGGGCGACGACGACCCGCGCGGCACCCTCGAGGTCCTCGTCGACCTCGAGCACGTCGGGGCGGCCACCAACGAGGCCGTGGCCCTGGCCGAAGACTCGGTGCGCTGCCTCCGGGGCATGACGGCGCGAACCCTGGAGCTCATGGCATCGCCCCTCGCGTCGCACCGCGAGCCGACCATCGGGGCGGGGGGTCGGCGCGTCGACATGCTCACCGTCTGGGACACCCAGGTCCTCGAGATGCCGGGAGCACTCACGGCGCTCTCGGCCCGCCGCGAGGGCGGCGAGGCCCAGCGCTCGATGACCAACATCCCCCTCAGCGTCGTCGTCGTCGACGAGACCACGTGCATCGTCGAGTGGACCGGCGAGGGCAAGGGTCCGCAAGGACTCAAGGGACACGCGCAGGGGGCCGTCTCGGCGGGCATCCGGGTGTTCGACCGGTTCTGGCAGCTCGGAACCCCCATCGGAGACGACGCCGAGGGTGAGCTCGACGCCCGGGACGCCACCGTCCTGCGGTTGATGGCCGCCGGCGTCACCGACGCGGCGATCGCCCGGCAGACCGGGTTCTCCCAGCGGACCGTCGAGCGCCGGGTCCGCCACGTCATGGAGCGGCTCGGTGCGCAGACCCGGTTCCAGGCCGGGGTGCAGGCCGTGCACCGCGGCTGGCTCTGACGGACCGGCAGCTCACCGTCTGACGGACGGCTGGCGGAAGCATCCATCCAACCGGACTAGACTCACACGTTCCCATCGTGGCGGCCTGACCTGAGCGACACACCTCGCTATCGGTCTGGACCGCCGACAACGAGACTCGCCAGGCGGAGTGTGTGACCGGTTCGGACAGCAGGGCGGACTCGATGTCGGCCCTCGTCGCTGACGAGATCGCCGTCGAACAGGCCCACGTGGACCTCGTCTACGCGGAGCTGGTCAAGGCGGGGACCCGCGCCGGTCTCGTCGAGGCCGACGGCCTCGCCCGCGGGCGTACGGACCGGGTGGGTACCGCTCGCGACGAGGAGCTGACCGGGCTGTTCGAGCGCGACGCCCTGGTCTTCCACGCTGCGCGCCGGCGCAACGCCCTGGAGAGCCAGTACGAGGGGCTGGTCTTCGGCCGCCTCGACATCGACCACCCGCCGAAGCCCGACGTCGAGGGCGACCCCGAGCGCGAGGTCCGCTACATCGGCCGGCTCGGCGTCCGTGACGACGACTACGAGCCGCTGGTCATCGACTGGCGAGCGCCCGCTGCGTCGCCGTTCTACCGCGCGACCCCCGTCGAACCGATGGGCGTCCTGCGCCGCCGCGTGCTGCGCTGCAAGGGGTCCGACGTCGTCGGCATCGAGGACGACCTCATGGTCGCCGAGGCCCCGCCGGACCTCGTGGTCGTCGGCGACGGCGCCCTGATGGCGGCGCTGACCCGCAGCCGCGGGACCCGGATGCGCGACATCGTCGCCACGATCCAGCGCCACCAGGACGAGGCGATCCGGGCGAGCGCCCGCGGCATCACCGAGATCACCGGCGGCCCCGGTACCGGCAAGACCGTGGTGGCCCTGCACCGCGCCGCCTACCTCCTCTACAGCGACCGGCGCCGCTACGAGTCCGGCGGCATCCTCGTCGTCGGCCCCTCCGCGGCCTACACCTCGTACATCGAGCGGGTGCTCCCGTCGCTCGGTGAGGAGACCGTCACGCTGCGCTCCCTCGGCGACGTCGTCGACGCCGTCAGCACCGAGCGCCTCGACACCCCCGCCGCAGCGGCCATCAAGGGCAGCCTGCGGATCCGTCAGGTGCTGTCGCGGGCCGCCCACGACGCCGTGCCGGACGGCCCGGAGGAGTTCCGCGCCTTCGTGGCCGGGTTCGCCGTGCGGCTCCCTCGCCACACCCTCGACCAGGTGCGGTCGCGCGCGCTGCGGCAGCACCAGCGCAACCTCGCCCACGACACCGTCGTCCAGCTGCTCGCCGACGCGGCTTACCGGCAGAGCGGGCACCCCGAGCGCGAGGAGTTCGTCGGCCGGTTCGAGGACCACCTCGAGGTCGCGACTTTCCTCGAGAGCTGGTGGCCGCAGCTGGACCCGCGCGAGGTGCTGCTCTGGCTCGCGGACGAGGAACGGCTGGCCCGCTACGCCAAGGGCCTTCTCGACGACGAGGAGCGAGCCCAGCTGCTCGCGTCGATGCGGCTGGCCCTGGAGAGCGGCGTCTGGTCGGTCGCCGACGTCGCGCTCGTCGACGACGTCGCCGCGCGCCTGGGCCCGGTCCAGGACGCCCCGCGCGAGGAGCGCGGCTTCTACGAGATCGAGGAGCTCGACGACCTGTCCTCGCGCGGCGTCTCCGAGCTGGGCGGCCGGGCGCTCCCCGACCGGGTCGAACCCGCATACACCCTGACCCCCCACGACGCGCGAGAACGGTTGCTGCAGGGGCGGATCGGTCGCCCGGAGGACTACGCGCACGTGCTCGTCGACGAGGCGCAGGACCTCTCACCGATGCAGTGGCGGATGCTCGGCCGCCGCGGCCGGTATGCGTCCTGGACCGTCGTCGGGGACGCCGCGCAGAGCTCCTGGCCGGACGCCGCCGAGTCCGCGGTCGCCCGCGAGGAGGCGTTCGGCACGCAGCCGCGCCGGCTGTTCCACATGGACACGAACTACCGGAACGCGCGCGAGATCTTCGACTACGCCGCCGCGATGATCCGGCGCAGCGTTCCCGACGCGGACATCCCCCAGGCGGTGCGCGAGACGGGGGTCGAACCGGTCGACGGTCACCTCGGCCCCGACGTGTATGCGTCGGTGGCGGCGGCCGTCGAACGGCTCCTGGAGGAGGTCGAGGGCTCGGTCGCGGTGATCACGCCGTCGAACCACGCCGCCGTCCTCGCCCCGCTGGGCGCCGGCCCCGACGGCCGCCTGCAGGTCACCGACCCGATGTCGACGAAGGGTCTCGAGTACGACGCCACCGTCGTCGTCGACCCCGACGCGATCGTCGCCGAGTCGCCCGGCGGCGCCCGAGTCCTCTACGTGGCGATGACCCGAGCGGCCCACCGGATGACCGTCCTGCGCTGAGCGTCAGGGCCGCGGGCGGACCTCGCGCACGGTGGCTTCGGCCGCGCCTTCGGTGAGGCGCCAGACCGCCGTCCCGGGGTCCCGGTACGTGCGCGGCGGGGCATCCGGCGGGTAGACCTCGAGCACCTCGCCGTCCAACCAGGCTTCCGCGCCGCGTTGCAGGGTCACCGACAGCTCGTTCCCCCGCAGCGTGACGGCGTCACCGGCGGCGGCGACATGCGCGTATGCGGGTAGGTCTCCCTCCGCGGCGACGACCGGCTCGCCGAGGACGCCGGCCTGTCGGGCGTCGACGCGGCTGAGCACCCGGTCACCGTCGAGACGGAGCCGGCGGACGAGCGTGAGACATCCCGCGACCGCGTCCTCGGTGGCCTCGCCGGGGTCGCCGACCTGCATCACCCAGCCGAGGAACCACGGGCCGTCCGGGTCCAGGGCGACCTGCGGCGCATACAGGGACCGTCCGTCGTCGATGCGGGCGCCACCGCGCACGCTGAGCTGCGGCGAGCCGTCCGGGGCGGTCGACATCGACCCCACGGCGGCCACCGTGTGCTCGAGCTGGTTGTCGCGCCAGAGCGACACGAGCAGTGCCCACGACCCGTCCAGCTCCACCAGTTGCGGACACTCCCAGATCTCGGCCGGCGCCAGGGCGCCGAGGACCGGGTCGGCGCCGGTGAGCCAGACCCGCTCGAACCGCCACGCCTCGAGGTCGTCGCACGAGTACAGGAGCACCGCCGGGGTGCCGTCGGTCAGGCCGGCGCCGAGGACCGCCCAGCGGCGGCCGGCCCAGGTGAAGAGGAAGGGGTCGCGCATCTCGCGTACCTGGGTCTCCCCCGAGCCGACCCGGAACCGTTGCGACCACCACCGGGTCCGACCACGCGTCGAGGTCCGGGTCCGTCGCGTACCGGACGCACACCGTGCTGTCGACGGGACTGGTGACGATGCCCGTGTAGACGGCGGCCACCCGGTCGCCGAGGTCGAGGCAGACCCCGCTCCAGCAGCCGCCCTGGTCGGGGCCGCCGGCGACCGGGCCGAACGCCACCGGGTGCTCCCGCCACGTCACGAGGTCGTCGCTGGAGACGTGACCCCAGTGGATGTCGGTGTGGACCGCGGCCGCCGGGTTGTGCTGGAAGAAGACGTGCCACCGCCCGTCGCGGAAGACCATCCCGTTGGGGTCGTTGGTCCAGCCCTTCGCGGGCTGGATGTGGAAGCCGGCCCGCGACGGCTCGCTCATCCCGCGGCCCGCCCGCGAACCTGGCGCATCTCGTGCCGCTCGATGATCGCGTCGCGTCCGGGGCCGACCCCGATCGCCGAGACCCGGGCGCCGATCAGCTCCTCGACGCGCTCGACGTAACGCTGGGCGTTGGCCGGTAGCTCGGCGAACGTCCGGCAGCCGGAGATGTCCTCCCACCAGCCGGGCATCTCCTCGTAGACCGGAACGGCGTGGTGGAAGTCGGTCTGGCTCATCGGCATCTCGTCGTGGCGGACGCCGTCGACCTCGTAGGCGACGCAGATCGGCACCGTGTCGAGGCCGGTCAGCACATCGAGCTTGGTGACGACGAAGTCGGTGACGCCGTTGATCCGGGTGGCGTAGCGGCCGATCACGGTGTCCAGCCAGCCGCAACGGCGCGGCCGCCCGGTCGTCGTGCCGTACTCCGCGCCGGTCTTGCGGAGGTACTCGCCGTGGTCGTCGAACAGCTCGGTCGGGAACGGGCCCTCGCCGACCCGCGTCGTGTAGGCCTTGAGGATCGCGATGACCGCGTCGATCCGGGTGGGCGGGATCCCGGAACCCGTGCACGCGCCCCCGGCGGTCGCGTTGGAGGACGTGACGAACGGGTACGTCCCGAAGTCGACGTCCAGCAGCGTCGCCTGGCCGGCCTCGAGCAGCACGGTGTCGCCGCGGTCGAGCGCCTCCTCCAGCAGCAGCGAGGTGTCGCGGACCATCGGCCGGAGACGCTCGACGTAGGAGAGGAGCTCCCCGACGACGTCGTCGGCGAGGACCGCCCGGCGGTTGTAGATCTTGGCGAGGACCTGGTTCTTGATGTCGAGGGCCGCCTCGACCTTCTGACGAAGGATGTTCTCGTCGAAGAGGTCCTGGATGCGGATGCCGGTACGCGACATCTTGTCGGCGTAGGTCGGGCCGATGCCGCGTCCGGTGGTCCCGATCCGTCGGGAGCCGAGGAACCGCTCGGTCACCTTGTCGAGGGTGCGGTTGTAGGGCGTGATGACGTGCGCGTTCGCACTGATGACGAGCTTGGAGGTGTCGAGGCCCCGGGACTCCAGCCCGTCGATCTCCTGGAACAGCACGGCGAGGTCGACGACGACACCGTTGCCGATCACCGGCGTACACGTCGGTGTGAGGATCCCGCTCGGGAGCAGGTGCAACGCATACTTCTCGGCGGTCTCACCGGACCCGATGACGATCGTGTGACCGGCGTTGTTGCCGCCGTTGAACTTGACGACGTAGTCACAGCTGTCGCCGAGCAGG
Source organism: uncultured Actinomycetota bacterium (assembly GCA_963713345.1). Taxonomy (GTDB): domain Bacteria; phylum Actinomycetota; class Actinomycetes; order Actinomycetales; family Dermatophilaceae; genus Lapillicoccus. Next base: position 65,392 of record CAVQLI010000014.1, read on the forward strand.
TCGGTCGCCTTGCCCTTGCCCTCGTCGCCCCACTGGGCGCCCACCAGCACCACGGCCGGCATCCGCGCACCTCCTCGAGCCCGTCCGCACGGCTTCCGTCGACGGCCGAGCGCGCAGCGAGGCTATCCGCTGCGCTCCCGACGACCCAACTGCAGCGGGGTAGTTCCCGAACCCTGGTATGCGGCGGGTCCCGTGTCGGACCGGCTGCCGGTCCCCGAGGCGTTCAGCCGACCGGCCCGGACCGCCTCGGCTCCGAGCTGGAACCGCGTCTTCGCGCCGAGCTCGTCCATGAGGCGAGCCACCCGGCGGCGCACGGTGCGCAGGCTCCAGCCGAGGTACCGCGCGATGGCCTCGTCCTTGAAGCCGCGGCTCAGCAGGTCGAGCAGGTGCTCGTCCTCGCCCTGGTCCGACCCTCTCCGGGCGGGGATGGGTGACGCGGCCGACCACAGCCGGTCGAAGAGGTCGACGAAGGCCAGGACGATCATCCGGTCGCGCACGACGACGTACTGGGACGTCGGGTCACCCCAGACCTCGGGACCCACCACGGCGTGGTCGCCGTAGACGACGAACTCGCTGGGGACCCCGGCCAGCACGCGTTGGCGTTCGCCGGCCGCCGCCCACTCGGCGATCTCGGCCGCGAGGAGCGGGCTCTCGAGGACGGAGTCGTCGTAGAGGGTGCGTTGCTCCTTGCCGTCACGCACGACCTCGAGGTTGTAGCTCATCCAGTCCTCGACGGTCCCGGATCCCACGTCCATCCGCATCACCGCGTTGCGGACCGGCCCCGACGTCTGGTCGAGCAGGCTGCGCAGCAGCGCCGGAGCGACCTCGACGGTGATCGGCGTGATGGCCGGTACGGCGGGCGCGGCGCCGAGGTCGTGGAGCCGGACGAGGGCGTTCCGGGCGGTCGCGAGATCGGCCTGTCGGACCCGGAGGCGCGCCTCCTCGTCCACGATGAGGCGTGAGATCGTCTCGCGGGGATCCTCGTCGATCAGGTCCGAGCCGGGCATGTCGGTGAGGGCCACGGTGGCATCTTAGGGACATTGGCAGGTGTTGACCACTATCGACGTCAGTCGAGGTGATTGGATGACGACGGATGTTCGGCGCCTTCTGGGGATGTCGCCGAGCGCCTGCGGCACGGCTTGCGCCGGTGATCCGCTGCCCACAAGGGGGGCAGGTGCCGGGGAATGGACACATCGGGGGTCCATTCCCCGGCTTCCGCCATGTCTGCCGACATGCTGGAGCCGCGGCTCCACCCGGCTTCCCCATGTCTGCCGACATGCTGGAGCCGCGGCTCCACCCGGCTTGCGGGTCAGCGTGGACGATCTCCGACGCCAGGGGGTAGGCGATCGTCCACGATCGTCGCCGCGGGGAGTCGGCGCCGGCGCGATCCTGAAGCCGCGGCTCCACCCGGCTTCCGGATGTCTGAGGCCAGCCGCGCTCCAGTCATGTCGCACCTCATGTCGCAGCAGCGGGGGTTATCACGACCACTCGTGCGACATGACCTGCGACGTGACGACGGCGAAGCCGCCGCACACGTCGCAGTCCTAGTCAGACACCGAGCGTCGTTGCCGAGGGAGTGTCGGCGCCGGGCGTTACGGTCCGGGCATGGCCCTGACCCTTGGCATGGTGACCGTCGACACGCAGGACGCCCGCGAGCTCGCCCGGTGGTGGGCGGAGCAGACCGGCGGCGAGCTGGACGACCCCTACGACGGCTGGTTCGTCACGCTCAAGGGCGGCGGCCTGCCGGTGATGCTGGCCTTCCAGAAGGTCGACGACCCCACTCCCGGCAAGAACAAGGTCCACCTGGACCTGACCTCCGGCGACGTCGACGCCGAGGTCGACCGGCTGGTGGCCGCCGGCGCCACGCTGGTCGAGCGCCGCGGCGAGGAGGGCTTCCGCTGGGTCACCATGAGCGACCCGCACGGCAACCTCTTCGACGTCGCGTCGGCCGCCGAGGCCACCACGGAGTACGTCGGCTGACTCAGACGCCGAGCGTCTCCGCCGCCTCGCGGGACGAGTCGCGCAGGAACGTCGCCGTGCGCTGCTCCTCCTCGGTCTCCCCGATCGCCCGCGCCGCGCGGTGCAGCGCGGCGAGCGCCCGGAGGAAGCCCTGGTTCGGCTCGTGGGACCACGGGATCGGCCCCTGGCCACGCCAGCCCGCGCGCCGGAGCGCGTCGAGCCCGCGGTGGTACCCGGTCCGCGCGTACGCGTAGGCCTCGACCGGACGGTCGGCGCCGAGAGCCTGCTCGGCCAACAGCGCCCACGCCAGCGACGACGAGGGGTATGCAGCCGCCACCCTCTCGGCGCCCTCGCCGGCCCCCAGCCGGGCAGCGGCCGGGTCGTCGGGCAGCCGGGTCTCAGGAACTCCCAGCAGTCCGCCGTCCGTGGACATCGTCACGCGTGGGTCCCGGCGGCGCGCAGGTGCTCGCAGGCCTCGACGATCCGAGCGGCCATGGCGGCCTCGGCCTCCTTGCCCCAGGCGCGCGGGTCGTACTGCTTCTTGTTGCCGACCTCGCCGTCGACCTTGAGGACGCCCTCGTAGTTGGTCAGCATGTAGCCCGCGACCGGCCGGGTGAACGCATACTGCGTATCGGTGTCGATGTTCATCTTGACGACGCCGTAGTCGACCGCCGCGGTGATCTCCTCGGGCAGCGAGCCGGACCCACCGTGGAAGACGAGATGGAACGGCTTCTCGTCGGGGGTGCCGAACTCCTCGTGCACCGCATCCTGCGCGGCCTTGAGCACCTCAGGGCGCAGCTTGACGTTGCCCGGCTTGTAGACGCCGTGCACGTTCCCGAACGTGAGCGCCGTCATGTAGTAGCCGTTCTCGCCGAGGCCGAGAGCCTTGGCCGTGGCGATCGCGTCCTCGGGCGTCGAGTAGAGCTTCTCGTTGATCTCGTGGGCGACGCCGTCCTCCTCGCCGCCGACGACGCCGACCTCGATCTCGAGGATGACCTTGGCGGCCTGGCAGAGCTCGAGCAGCTCCTGGGCGATCTGCAGGTTCTCCTCCAGCGGCACCGCCGAGCCGTCCCACATGTGCGACTGGAAGTACGGCAGGCCGCCACCCTTGACCCGCTCGGTCGACGCGGCGAGCAGCGGCCGGACGAACCCGTCCAGCTTGTCCTTGGGGCAATGGTCGGTATGCAGCGCGATGTTGACGGGGTAGTTCTGGGCCACCTCGTGCGCGTAGGACGCGAGGGCGATCGAGCCGGCGACCATGTTCTTGATCGAGGGGCCCGAGAGGTACTCCGCGCCGCCCGTCGACACCTGGACGATCCCGTCGCTGCCCGCGTCGGCGAACCCCTTGAGCGCGGCGTTGAGGGTCTGCGAGGAGGACACGTTGATCGCCGGGTAGGCGAAGGAGCCGGCCTTCGCCCGGTCGAGCATGTCGGCGTAGACCTCGGGGGTGGCGATGGGCATGCTGCTGCTCCTTACGGACGACTACAGGCGGGCCTGGAGGGCCTTTCGCATCCTTCCACGGGCACCAGGGGCCGGCCCAGGCCGTCTCAACCGGACGGTCCCCTGGCGACCGGCGACCGGCATACACTCTGCGCGACCGCGGCTGACCAGGCAGGGACCGCGCGGAGCAGGAGGACCTCGACCGATGTCGACGACACGAACGCTTCGGGTCCGACGGAGCAGGTTCGCGACGGTGCTCACCGTCCTCCTCCTCGGAGCGCTGACCGGGCTCGTCGCCGTGGCGTTCGGGCCATCGGCGGCGGCGGCGTCGCTCCCCGGCGGCTCGTACCTCCTCGTCGGCGGAGACAACGGCTCGATGAGCTTCATCAACCGAGCCACGGGGGCGAACGCCGCCCAGGTCCCGATCAACGGCACGGCCTTCCCCATCGCGGCCGGTCCCGGGAACCGCTCCGTCTTCACGACGAGCCTGGACGGCATCCCCGTCATCGACCCGTCGACCCTGACCGTCACGACGACCCTCGCCCGCCCGAACCCCGTATCGGCGCCCTACGCCAACTTCGCCCTGTCCGGTGACCGCAGGACACTCTTCGCGCTGGACCGGAACAACGTGCTCATCGACGTCTTCGACGCCACGACACCGTCCTTCGTCAAGAGCATCTCCGTCCCGGGCGTACCCGGTCAGGGCACCGGAACCCTGGCGGTCTCCCAGGACGGCTCGGTCGTCTACGCCGCCCCCGGCACGTCGAACGTCATCTCGGTCGTCGACGTCGCCACGGGCACCGTGGCCTCCATCGTGACCGTCCCGAACCAGGTGGAGCAGCTGGAGCTCGTCGGCACCTTGCTCTACGCCCTCCTGCAGTCGGCGGACCAGAGTCAGGCCTTCGTGTCGGTCATCGACACGACCAAGGGCACGGTCACCGCGACCTGGCCGGCGAACACCGGCTTCGTGACGGGGATGGCCGTGGCCGCCGGCGGCCCGATCTACCTCACCAGTGTCGGCGGCAGCCTCGTCGCCCTCGACGCGACGTTCGGCACCGTCGTCAAGAACAGCGCGCTCGGGGCGGGTCCGCTCGGCCCACCGGTCGTGACCGCGGACGGAACGACGCTCTACATCCCGGTCCTGGCTCAGCAGCAGGTCCTGGCCGTCGCGATCCCCAACCTCGCCATCACGACGATCACCACCCCGTACTACCAGAACGCCCTGGCCCTCATGGACTACCAGCCTCTGACCGATCCGGGTCCTGGTCCGACGACGACCACGACCACCACCACGACCACCACCACGATGACCAGCCCACCCACGACGTCGACCACGACGGCGCCGCCGTCGACGACCAGCACGAGCCCGACCACGGTGCCGACCACCACGTCGACGAGCTCGACCTCAGCGGCAGTGAGTCCGTCGCCGACGACCCCGCCAACCGTCTTGTATGCGGCGACGCCGCCACTGGCGAGTACCGGCACGAACGCCGGGACGGTCCTGGCCGCCGCCGGAGCGCTCCTCGTCGTCGGCGTGGCCCTCGTGGCGACCGTGGCGCGCTCACGCCGACGGGGCTCGCCGCAGGGCTGAGCGACTCAGCGGCCGAGGTCGGCCCGGCGTCGCTCCAGATGAGCCCGCTCGACCTCGTTGCCGCACCGTGCGACCGCGAGGTCGAACTGCTCCGCCGCCTCCTCGCGCCGACCGGCGCGGACCAGCAGCTCGGCCCGGACCGCGGGCAGCCGATGTCCGTCGGGCAGCTGGTCGTCCAGCCCGTCGAGGAGGGTGAGGCCGGCCTGTGGGCCGCGCGCCTCGGCCACGGCCACCGCGCGGTTCAGCCGGACGACGGGCGATCCCGTATGCGTCTCGAGGTCGCCGTAGAGGGCGGCGATCCGCGCCCAGTCGGTGTCGGCCGCCGCGGCGGCGGTGGCGTGCTCGGCGGCGATGAGGGCCTGGAGCAGGTACGACCGCGCCTCGCCCGCGAGGTCCGCCTCGACCAGCGGCGCGAGCAGCCCGAGGGCCGCGGTGATCTCGTCGGCCCGCCACCGCCGGCGGTCCTGGTCGGGCAGCAGCACGAGCCGGCCGTCCGGACCGACTCGGGCGTCGCGGCGCGAGTGCTGGAGAAGCATCAGCGCCAGCAGCGCGGTGGGCAGAGGCTGGTCGGGCAGCAGCTCGTGGACCACGCGGGCGAGGCGCACGGCCTCCCCCGCGACATCGGCGCGCAGGAGGTCGCGGCCCGAGCCCGGCGCATACCCCGTGGTGAAGGCGAGGTAGGCGACCTGGCCGACGACCGCGAGCCGGTCCGGCAGGTCGGCCGCTGACGGGATCCCGAAGTCGGCCCCCACCAACCGTTTTCGCGCCCTGGTGAGCCGCGCCGCCATCGTCGGTTCGGGCACGAGGAAGAGTCGGGCGATGTCTCGGGTCGGGACGCCGACGACCAGACGGAGGCTGAGCGCGCTGGCCGACTCCGGCGCCAGCGTCGGGTGGGCGCAGAGGAGCACCAGCCGAAGCAGGTCGTCCTCGACGACGTCACCGACGTCGGCCATGACCCGCGCCGCCGCGGCCTCGTGCTCGGCGTCGACGACCAGCAGCGGCTCCTTGCGAACGGCGACCGCCTCGGCGCGCAGCCGGTCGACGGCCCGCCGTCGAGCCGCCGTGAGCAGCCAGGCCGGCGGGTTGGCCGGCACACCGTCCGCCGGCCAGTGCCGGGCCGCCGCCTCGAACGCGTCGGACAGCGCGTCCTCGGCGAGGTCGAGGCGGCGGTACTGGCCGACGAGCAGCGCCAGCAGCCGGCCCCAGTGCTGCCGGTATGCCGCGTCGAGCGCCGCGTCCGCCTCCACCCGTCGAGGCTAGGCGGCTACCCGGGCTCGGCGTCGGTTGGCGGGTCGCTGCGCTCGTAGCCGTCGATGTCGATCGACGGGCGGACCTCGACGGTGTACTGCCGCGGGAGGCACTGCGCGGCCTCCTGCGCGGCCCGCTCGTCGGGCACGTCGATGAGGTAGAACCCGCCGATCTGCTCCGCGGTTTCCCCCGCAAGCGGGAGGTGCCCCCACGCGAACGGTCCTTCGGTCCGCTGCCACCCGTCGCCGTCGTGGCGCACCGTGAACCCCCGGTCCGCGCCGGCGAGGGCGTCGCCGGAGACGAGCCGACCGTGCGCATACACCGACTGTTCGAAGGCGTGGTGCGCGTCGACAAACTCCTGTCGCTGCTCCGCCGTGGACTCGGGCCACGTCGAGTCGTCGTACGCGATGAGCAGGAGGAAGCGCATCAGGCCTCCTCCGCGGGCGCCGGGACGCAGACCCGCACCTCGATCGCGCCGTCGCCGTCGGCCAGGATGCCGCAGACGTCGAGCAGGTCGTCGAGGTTGTCGGAGCTGACGAGGTAGAAGCCGCCCAGCTGCTCGGCGGCCTCGGCGTAGGGGCCGTCGGTGACACTGACGGCACCGCTCGTGCCGCGGACGACCTTGGCGCCGCGCGAGTGCTCGAGCTCGGCGCCCCCCGTCACCGTGTGCCCGCGCTCGCCGAGCGCCACCGTGAACCGGTCGTGCCGGGCGAACGTGGCGGCCCGTTCCTCCGGGGTGGCGTTGGCCCACCGGTTCTCGTCGCCGGTGAGGAGGATCGCGTACTCGGTCATGCCGTTGCTCCTTCGGTCTGGGTCGTGGCTCGGTCGAGCCTGACACCGGGATGACGGCCGAGCGAGGCGGAAATCGACAGCCTCTCGTCAGCGGGTTGCCGAGGTTGTGGCCAACCGGGTCAGCCGGGCGAGCGCCGAGGACATCGCCGCGGTCTGGGTCTCGAGCCGATGGGACTCCACCTCGGGGATGTCGACGTGGACGTGGACCCGGGTGCGGTCCCCGTCGGCGGTGAGCTGCCAGCGGTACTCGAGGTCGGAGACGAGGCAGGAGATGGTGACCCGTCCGTCGGCCGACGACGTCTGCAGCCGCTGGGGCATGGGGTAGTCGGGCCAGCCCTCGGGGTACATCGTGTAGCCGTCCGGAGCGGGCTCGACCGACCCGATGCCGGTCCACCACTCGGGGTACCGAGAAGGGTCGTGGACGAGCTTCCAGACCTCCTCCAGTGGCGCCCGCACGAGGACCTCGTCGTCGAACTGCGGCATCACGCCACCTCCACCGGGTTGCCGGGCCGGGTGGCCAACCCGTCACGCAGCGCCCGTATCCGGTCCAGCTCGCGCTGCGGCTCCACGAGTCCCAGGACCGGGGGCCGGCCGAGGTCCAGCAGGTTGGCGAGGTACCCCTCGCTGGTCAGCGCGCCCACCCGTGGCAGCAGCCGGTCCCAGGCCGCCCGGGCCTCGTCGAGCCGCCGGATCGCTTCGGGGGTGTCGTCCCGGGCCACGGCGATGAGGGCCTGGACGAAGCAGACGCGCGGGAGCAGCGACCAGGGCTGGTCGGCGGCGGTCGTCGGTTCCTCCAGCGCCGCGCGCAGCCGGACCGTGGCGGCCTCGTGGTCGCCGGCCAGCGCCAGTGCCTCGGCCCGGGCCAGGGCGGTCGACGGTCGCCAGGGTTCGAGCCCGCCGTCCAGGGACGCGCCGAGCCGGTCGGCCGCCTCGACCGGGTCGCCGAGAGCCAGGGCGACGAGTCCCGCGTCGGCGGCGGCCTGTACCGCGAACTCCGGGGCGGCGAGACGCTCCACGACCCGGCCCTGTTCGGCGAGCGTGGCCCTGGCCTCCGCCGGCCGACCGGTCCGGGCCTGCAGGTGGGCCAGGGCCCCGAGCGACCGGGCGAGGATGGCGGGCGCCTCCCTGGCGTCCTCGACGGCGCGTTCGACGAAGCGCAGGGCCCCGTCGTCGTCGCCCTCGCACACCAGCGCGGCGGCGGCGTTGACCGTGATCCGCCAGCCCTTCCCCACGGAGTCGTCGCGGTCGAGCAGCGGCTGGGCGGTGCGGGCCAGCTCCGCCGCGTCGGTGAACCGGCCCTGCCGGATGAGGCCCTGCATACCGATGTCGATGAGGTCGAGCCGGTCCTCGCTGTCGGCGTCCACGGCCAGCGAGCGGCCGAGCTCGGCGAGCGCCGCCAGTGCCGTACCGGGGTCGCCGGCGACGGCCTCGTTCCACGCCAGGCCGATGTCGATCCGGAATCGCAGCCGGCCGGCGTCCTGCCCGGAGCCGTGCCGGCGGTAGGCCCGCCGGGCCTCCCGGTACGCGGTCCACGAGCGGCCCGGATCGCAGCTCACGCTCCGAAACTGGTCACCGCGCCGGCACCAGGCCTCCGCCAGGGACCCGGCCGGCAGCCTGGTCAGGGCGACGTCCCAGGTCCGCTCCTCGTCCTCTCGACGGCCGAGCAGGGCGAACAGCTCCTCGAGCTCCAGCCACAGGTCCCCGCGATCCGGGGCGTTGTCGACGGCCCGACCGAGTGCGTCGACCGCCTCGACCAACGCCCCGACCGAACGCGCGTAGGTGGCGACCTCCACCCAGGCGGCCGTGGCCCGGTCCGGTCGGCCCGCGCGTTCCCAGTGCCCGGCGACCTCGGCGCTCTGGGCCCGGTCGACGGCCTCGGCCAGGGCGGCGTGGAGGGGCACCGGGTCGGACACGTCGACGTAGGCGGCCTCCCGGAGCAGGCCGTGCCGGAAGCCGAGGCGTCCGTCGGTCCGGGTGACGAGGCCGACGGCGAGCACCTCCGCGACCGTGTCGTCGGCCGCGACGTCGCCCAGCCGGACCAGCTCCGAACCGGTGAGCGGGCGTTCCGCCGCGGCCACGAGGTCGAGCAGGCGGCGGGCCGCCGGGCTGAGCCGGCCCGCCGAGACGCGGACGGCGGCGCGCAGGTTCGGGGGCGGCCCACTGTCGCCGGCGGCCAGGGCCCGGGCGCTCTCCGTGGCGAGCAGCGCGTTGCCCTCGGCGGCCGCGACCACCCGGTCGACCTCGCCCTCGCCGGCCAGCCCCAAGGATGCGGCCAGGGCGGCAACGGCCTCCGGTGTGATCGGCCCCACGGCCACGCGCGCGACGCCCACGCCCGACCGGGCGGCGACGTCCGCGACGACGTCCATCTCGGCCGTGGGCCGGTCGGGACAGGCCAGCGCGATGGCGACCGGCAGTCCACCGAGGCGACGAGCGAGGTGGGCGAGCAGCCGCATGCTCGCCCGGTCGGCCTGGTGGGCGTCGTCCACCACCAGGAGGACCGGTCGATCGGCCGCCGCCCACTCGACGAGCCGCAGCGACGCCTCGAACACCCGCAGGCGTTCCAGCTCGGGGGTCGCGACCGGCGGCGCCACCCCTGACCGCCCGAGAGCCGCGCCGAGGTCCTCGGACAGGCGGGTCAGCTCCAGCGGCCAGAGCGCCGCCGGCGCGGGGGGCGGCACCTGAGCGGCGAGCCCGCGGGCGAGCTCCAGCCAGACCCCGAACGGCATGGCTCCCCCGACGTCCAGACCCGCGGCGCTGGCGGTCCGAGCCCCACGGGCCGAGGCGCGGCGGGCCAGCTCGTCGAGAAGCGTGGTCTTGCCGATCCCGGGCTCGCCCGTGACGACGACGACCCGGCCGCTGCCGCGCGTCGTGGCCCGCCAGGCGGCGTCGAGGACGGCCAGCTCGGGGGTCCGGCCGAAGATCGACACCGCCGCGCGGGGGGCGGCACCCGACGCGACATCGGCGTGCAACGAGCGGGTCGTCGGGCTGGGCGCGACCCCGAGGTCGGCGCGGAGGCGCTCGGTGAACCGTTGCACGGCGTCCGCCGCTCCCGCACGGTCGCCGTCGGCCACCAGGGCGCGGACCAGCGCCCGGTGCGCCGACTCGTCCCACCGGGCGACCACGCAGCGGCGCCGCGCCCAGTCGACCGCCTCGCGCGTCCGCCCCTCGGCGAGGGCCTGCTCGGCCAGCACCCGGAAACGAGCGCCCTGACGTTCTCGGTACGCCACGCGCTCCGTCTCGGCCCACTCGTCGTCGATCCCCGGCAGCAGCTCACCGTCGGGGACGGCCTCCCCCTCGTCGTCGGTCGCATCGACCCAGACCGGCTCGGCGAACCCCAGCGTGTCCCGCGCCCCGGTCAATGCCCGGTCGGCCGCGTCGCCCCAGACCTGGCGAAGCGCCCAGACCGTGGTCCGCAGCCGCGCGCGGGCCTGCGCCTCGTCCGCGTCCGGCCAGAGCGCGGCGGCGACCCGCCCGCGCGACTGCAGCCCCGGATGGAGCCCGAGCCACCCGACGAGGGCCCGGACCCGATCTCCCGTCGGCACGGGCAGCGGGGTCCCGTCGGCCTCCGCGGCGACGCGCCCGACCAGGTGAAGCCGGAGCACACGACGAGCGTAGACCGGCCCGCCGGCCCGTTGACGGTTCGTTGACGCAGCACTGACGGCCCCGGCGGACCGTGGTCGGCACAGACCACCACGACATCGGAGGACCGCATGACCACCACCATCCAGACCCGCGAGGTCGACCCGGACCTGCTCAACGCCTTCATCGGCCAGATGGTCGGCGACCTCGGCGCGACGGTCTCGGCCGGACTGGTGCTCATCGGCGACCGGCTCGGGATCTACCGCGCCATGGCCGACGGCACGTCCGTCACCGCCGAGACCCTCGCCGACCGCACCGGGCTCGCCGTCGCCTACCTGCGTCCGTGGCTCGCGAACCAGGCGTCGGGCGGGTACGTCACCCACCAACCCGAGGACGGCGAGGACCGGTATGCGTTGAGCCCGGAGCAGGCCGCGGCCCTCGCCGACCCGGACAGCCCGGCCTACTTCGCCCCGAGCATGCAGGTCGCCGTCGGCGCCCTCCGGGACGTCGACGCCATCGCCGACCGGTTCCGCACCGGCGACGGCTTCGGCTGGCACGAGCACGACGCCGGCCTGTTCGTCGGGACCGAACGGTTCTTCAAGCCCGGCTACGTCGCGAACCTCGTGGACGCCTGGCTGCCAGCGCTCGACGGCGTGGTCCCCAAGCTCGAGGGCGGGGCTCGGGTCGCGGACGTGGGCTGTGGACACGCCGCGTCGACGGTCCTCATGGCCGCGGCCTTCCCGCGCTCGTCGTTCGTCGGCGCCGACTACCACGAGGCCTCGATCGTCGTGGCCCGACGCCGCGCCGAGGAAGCCGGCGTCACGGCGAACACCACCTTCGTCACGGTCGACGCCCTCGACCTCGCCTCCAGCCCGGCCGGCGACGGCTTCGACCTCGTGACGATGTTCGACAGCCTTCACGACATGGGCGACCCGGTCGGCGCCGCCCGCCGGATCCGCGCCTCGCTCGCTCCGGACGGCGTGTTCATGCTCGTCGAGCCGCGCGCCGGCGACCACGTCGAGGACAACCTCAACCCGCTGGGCCGCGTCTTCTACGGCGCCTCGGCCCTCATCTGTACCCCGAGCTCGCTCGCGCAGCCCGGTCAGGCGGCGATCGGTACCCAGGCCGGTCCCGCCCGCATCACCGCTGTGCTTCACGAGGCCGGGTTCCGTTCGGTCCGCATCGCGGCCGAGACCCCCGTCAACCACGTCTACGAGGCCCGGGACTGAATCCCGGCCACCACCCACCCACAACCACCCACGCATACGAGGAGATTCGTCATGACCACCACCGCTCAGCCCACGACCACCACGACCACCACGACCGCCGCGCTGCTCGACTCCCTGGCCGCCGCGATCGAGGCGAATGACGCGACCGCCGTGGCCGCGCACTACGCCCCGGGAGCGACCCTGAGCCTGCTCGACCGCGACCACCCGCCGGCCGACCCCACGATCTACGCGGGGACCGACGAGATCGAGGCGTACTTCCGCGACATCTGCGGCCGCAACCTCGACCACCGCGTCGCCGACCGGGTGGCGGACGCCGACCGGATCGCCTTCACCGAGCACTGCCGCTACCCGAGTGGCCAGCAGGTGCTCTGCCTCGCCGTGGCCACGGTCCGGGACGGCCTCATCGTCGACCAGACCGGCGTGCAGGTCTGGGACGCCTGACGGTAAGTCGGGGTCCGCGCGAAGTATCGGAGCGAAGCGAAGAACTTCGTGGGGTGGCTCAGTGCGCCCAGCGGGAGGCGTCGGCCACCTGTTCCGGGCTGGAGGAGCCCAGCTCCTCCAGCTCGGACTCGCGCACGGCGCCGATCGACTCGACGAGCGGCGCCCCGAACGCCTCCCCGAGCACCCGGTCGGCGAGGAACGCGTCGAGCGACTCCCGCAACGACGTCGGCAGCCGGACCACCCCACGCCGCCCGAGCTCGGCGTCGTCCAGCGAGGCCGGGTCGACGTCGACCGGCTCGGGCAGCGGCGTCGCGTCCGCGCCGGCGGCGAGGACGCCGGCCAGCAGGAGGTAGGGGTTCGCGTGCAGGTCGACGCACTTCACCTCGAGGTTCGCCGACCACGCCTCGCTCCCCGTCGAACCGGTGACCAGCCGCAGGGCGGCCTCCCGGTTCTCCAGCCCCCAGCACGCATACGCGCCGGCCCAGTGCTGCGGGACCAGCCGCAGGTAGGAGGCGACGCTCGGCGCACCCAGCGCGAGGAGCGCCGGCAGGTGGGCCAGCACGCCACCGGCGAACGACTCGCCGTCGGGCGTCATCCCGTAACGTCCGGAGCCCCCGGCCATGAGGTTCGCGCCGTCCCGCCACGGGCTGACGTGGAGGTGGCCGCCGTTGCCGACGCCGGCCGCGTCGACCTTCGGCGAGAACGACGTCCGGAACCCGTAGTGCAGCCCGACCGCCCGGATCGTCGCGCGCACGAGCACCGACGTGTCCGCCGCGTGGACCGGCGACTCCGCGGCGACCGACACCTCGAACTGTCCTGGCGCATACTCCGGGTGCAGCTGTTCCACCCGGATCCCTTGCGCCGCAAAGGCTTCCAGCAGGTCGCGGCCATAGTCCGAGACGGCGGTCAGCCGCCCCAGCCCGTATGCGGGTCCGACCGCCGCGGGGACGAACGCGTCCCCGTCGCCGGCGGACACCACCCACTCGACCTCGAACGCCGAGCGGAACGTCACGCCCCGCTCCGCCCAGTCGTCGACCAGCCGTTGCAGCAACAGCCGGCTGTCCTGGGCGTGCGGCTGCCCGTCCTGCTCGTAGCGGTCGCCCGGCGCCCACGCCCATCCTGACTGGGCCGCGAGCACGACGAGCCGGCTGAGGTCGGGGACGATCCGCTGGTCCCCGACCGGCCCCGCGCCACTGGACGGCGCGGCGACCCAGTCATCGGCGCGGAAGTAGTCGAACGCCGTGGAGAATCCGGCACCCCAGGCGGCCAGCTCCGGGAGCTTGGCGACGGGCACGGTCTTGACGCGGGATATCCCGGCGTTGTCGACGAAGCTGGTCGCGACGCCGACGACCCCCTGGTCGGCGAGCCCCGGAGCGAGCTCCCTCGCGCGGGCATGACGCTGGTCCCGGTCGGCCTGGTCCACGGGCGTCCTCCAACGACCTCGGTATGCGCTGTGCGGTGGGGCTGGTGGACAAAGGATAGGTGCGTGACGAGACTGCCGAGAGGTCGAAACCACCCCAGGCAGGAGCGTGCATTGGCCACCACACCCCAGGAGCGCACCACCCTTCGCCGGAGCCTCTCGGTCTGGCAGGCGGTCGGCATCTCCGTCGCCCTGATGGCGCCGAGCATGGCCGCGAACATCAACCCGCAGGGCACCGCCGGGCAGGTCGGCCGGGCCACACCGCTGGCCTTCTTCCTCGCCGCCATCGCCGTCCTGCTCATCGCCTACGTCTTCGTCCGGCTGTGTCAGCACTACCGGCACGCAGGCTCGGTCTACGTGTTCGCGGGCGCCACGCTCGGGGCGCGGGCCGGCGCCGTCGCGGGCTTCGGCCTCATGGGCACGTACGTCTTCTACGCCCTCGTGACCTCCTCGGCCGCCGGCATCTTCGGGTCCGCGTTCCTCGAGGCCCTCGGCATCTGGACGAACCAGCCGGACTGGGCCGGGTTCCTCGTGGGCGGCATCGCGCTGGTCCTGGCCCTGACGCTGGCGATCGTCCCCGCCCGCCGAGCAGGGGCCGTCCTGCTCAGCGTCGAGGGCGCGACCGTCGCGCTCATCCTCGTCATCGCGGCCGTCGTGCTGCTTCATCTGCTGCGCGGCACGGCTCCCAACGGCGCGACCTTCACGCTCTCCGTCTTCACCGTGGAACCCGGCACCGACGTGTCCACGCTGTTCCTCGGCATCGTCTTCGGCCTGCTCTCCTTCGCGGGGTTCGAAGCCGCCGCGACCCTCGGCGAGGAGGCCCGGAACCCGCGCCGCGACATCCCGCGCGCCATCCTCGGCACGGCGATCTTCGGTGGCGTCTACTTCACCGTCATCACGGCGATCGAGATGATGGCGTTCACCCCGACCGAGGAGGGGGTCAAGGCCTTCATCGCGTCCCCGGCACTGATGGGGGACCTGGGCACGGCGTACATCGGCCCCTGGGTCGGCGACATCGTCACCCTGGGGGCTGCGGTCAGTGCCTTCGGCTGCTGCCTGGCGTGTGTCGTCGGCGCGTCCCGGCTGCTCTTCGCGATCAGCCGAGATCTGGCGCCCGGCAGCGCCCTCGCGCGAACCGGAGCCAGCGCGACCCCGACCGCGGCCGCCGGTGTCATCGCCGGGGTGGTCGCCGTCATCGCCGTGATCTGTGCGGTGGCGTTCGGGGCGACCCCGTTCGACACGTTCCTCTGGAGCGGGACGATCGGGACCCTGATCCTCCTCGTGGCCTACGTCCTCGCGACGGTCGGCTGCATCAAGCTCATCTGGATCGACAAGAAGATGGACGTCCCCGGCTGGCAGGTGGTCATCCCGCTCCTGGCGCTGGTCATGCTGGTCTACACGCTCTACCGCAACGTGTTCCCGTACCCCGACGAGGGACCGGCTCGCTGGTTCCCCGTGGTCGCGTTCGGCTGGCTGCTCCTCGTCACGGTGGTCGTTCTCGTCGTCCCAGGGCTGGCCCACCGGATGTCGGCGGCGTTCCGGCACCTCGACGAGTCGCCCGAAGAGCCCGTCGACGCACCGGCCACGTCGTGAGGACGGAGTCCGACCGGCTCGGGGTGCTCACCGACCACCACTGCCACGGTCTCGTCACCACCGACCTCGACCGGGAGGGGTTCGAGGGCCTGATGAACGAGGCGCCGCACGCGTCACCCCTCGGGACGTCGTTGTTCGACTCGATGCTCGGGCTCGCGATCCGCCGGCACTGCGCGCCGGTGCTGGACCTCGAGCCGCTCGCCCCGGCCGACGCCTACCTGGCCCGACGACGCGAGCTCGGCGCGGCCGAGGTCAACCGGCGGTTCCTCACCGCCGCCGGCATCGGGACCTTCCTCGTCGACACCGGCCTCGACGGCCCCGGCGGCACCGCCCTCACGACCCCGGCCGAGCTGGCCGGGCTGGCCGACGGCGACGCGTACCAGGTCGTCCGCCTCGAGCGGGTCGTGGAGCAGGTGCTCCGCGTAGGAGACCGACGACGTCACGGGTGCCGTCGAGGACCGGCTCCGCACCGGTGGCGCCATCGCCGCGAAGAGCATCGCCGCATACCGGGTCGGCCTGGACCTCCCCGCCGAGAAGCCGGGCCCGGACGCCGTCGTCGCCGCCCTGCGCGGCGCCGACCCCCAGCGGGTGGCCGACCGGACCGTCAGCGGCTGGCTCGCCCACACCGCGCTGGAGATCGGGCTCCCGCTCCAGCTCCACACCGGCTACGGCGACCCCGACCTCGACCTGCTGGCTGCCGACCCGCTGCACCTCACGGCGTTCCTGCGCGGAACCCAGGACCTCGGCGTCCCGGTCCTGATGCTGCACACGTACCCGTTCCACCGTCACGCGGCGTACCTCGCCCAGGTGTTCGACCACGCGTTCATGGACCTCGGCCTGGCGGTCCACAACACCGGCGCCCTGGCCGTCGGCCCGATCCGGGAGACCCTCGAGCTGGTGCCGTTCGGCTCGCTGCTGTTCTCCACGGACGCCTACGGGCTGGCCGAGCTCTACCTCCTCGGCGCCCTCCTCTTCCGGCGCGGCTTCGGCGGCGTGATGGACGACCTGCTCGCCGCCGGTGACCTGACCGCGGACGACGCCGCACACCTGGCGGGGCTGGTGGCGCGCGACAACGCGGCCAGGGTCTACGGCCTCTGAACCTCGCCGCCGTGCTGGAGCACCCACGTGTGCATGGCGATCGCCGCCGCGGCGCCGGCGTTGATCGACCGCGTCGAGCCGTACTGGGTGATGTGCAGCACGACCTCGCAGGCCTCCCGCATCTCCGGGGAGAGGCCCGGGCCCTCCTGACCGAAGACCAGCACGCACGCCGACGGCAACGCATACCCCTCGATCGCGACCGAGCCGGGCAGGTTGTCGATGCCGACGAGGGGTATGCCGGTGGTGGCGGCCCAGGTCGCGAGGTCGGCCACGGTCGGGTGATGGACCTCGTGCTGGTACCGGTCGGTGACCATGGCGCCCCGCCGGTTCCAGCGGCGGCGCCCGACGATGTGGAACGCCGCCACGTTGAACGCGTTCGCGGTCCGGATCACCGAGCCGATGTTGAAGTCGTGGCCCCAGTTCTCGACCGCCACGTGGAGCGGGTGCCGGCGCGTGTCGAGGTCGGCGACGATCGCGTCGTGGCGCCAGTAGCGGTAGCGGTCCTCGACGTTGCGCCGGTCACCCTCGGCGAGCAGCTCGGGGTCCCAGTGGTCGCCCTCCGGCCAGAGTCCGGGCCACGGGCCGACGCCCACCTCAGTCACCGGGACACCGTATGCGGCCGCGCGACGCGCTCAGGATGCGGCGGAACCTGGCCCTGGCGCATACCGTTCTCCCTGTGATGCTCCACTCGGTCCAGTCCGCCCTGCCCATTCTGGGCCCGAGCTGGATGGACCCCAACTACCTCCTGGCCCAGTACGGCACCGCCCTGATCTGGGTCAGCCTGGCCATCATCTTCATCGAGTGCGGCCTGCTCTTCCCGATCCTTCCCGGCGACTCGCTCCTCTTCGCCATCGGCCTGTTCATCGCCACCGACAAGCTGCCGATCAGCCTCTGGCTCGCGCTGATCCTGCTGTTCGCCGCGGCGTTCCTCGGCAACGTCGTCGGCTACGAGATCGGCCGCGCACTCGGTCCGGCGATCTACCGCCACGACGGGCGGATCATCAAGCGGAAGTACTGGGACCAGACCCACGAGTTCTTCGAGAAGCACGGCAACAAGGCCCTGGTCATCGGCCGGTTCGTGCCGATCGTGCGGACGTTCGTCACCGTGGTGGCGGGGATCGGCCGGATGGACCGGCGGCGGTTCCTCTTCTGGTCGGCGGTCGGCGCGGCGCTGTGGGTCTGCTCCGTGACCTTCCTCGGGTACTTCCTCGGCCAGGCGTTCCCCGTCCTGCAGGACAAGCTCGACATCGCCATCGTCCTCGTCGTCCTCGTGTCGCTGATCCCGGCGGCCGTCGAGTGGTGGCGGCACCGCCGTGACCGCAAACCGTCGGCCACCGAGCTGGAGCAGGGCACCCCCACGCCGGAGGAGCTCGAGACCGGCAGCCGCGACCAGGTCTAGGCGTCCGGCCTGCGGCCGGTGCGTCCTCTGAGTCCGTCCCGGACACCAGCGAGGGCGGTCCGGGCCAGGTCCGCCCGAGCGGGGTCGAGGGCCAGGCGGAGGGTATGCGCCTTGGCCTCCTCCGCGAGCCGCCGCAGCACCCACGTGGGTTCGTCACGGGCGTGCCGCCGCGTGAGCAGGGTGGCGTTCCGGGCCATGTAGTACACGCGGTCTGGGGAGTGCCGGTTGTACGCGACGTCCCGGCCCAGCAGGTGCGCCGAGGTGCGCTCGCCCATGCCGTGCGTGAGCTCGCAGCCCGGCGCCACCAGGGGTTCGAGCCCGGCGGCGAGGCACCGCACGGTGAACTCGGAGTCCACGGCGTCGATGACCAGCCCCTCGTCGTAACAGCCGACGTCGCGGTACGTCGTGGCGGGCACCAGCGACCCGGACTGCATCGGGTCGAACGCCCGCGCGTAGCCCTGGACGACGCCACGGGTCGGGGTCCGGCGGCCGCTGTAGCTCGCGGCGCAGACGAAGGCGACGGGTATGCCGCGGCTCACCGCGTCCTGCCAGGCACGGACCGCTCGGACGACGTACGTCGGCGGGAGGCCGGAGTCCTGGTCCAGGGTGAGCACGGCGTCGGCGTCGAGGTCGGTGAGGGCGGCCCGGACGCCGGCGTTGAGGGCCGCGGCGACACCGGCGTTGGCCTGCCGGATCACGCGCACGCCCGGGCGCTCCTCGAGGGCGGCGACGCAGTCGAGTCCCGAGGTCGAGCCGTCGTCGACGACCACGACGCTCTCGACCTGAGGCGCGACCTCGTCGACCAGCCCAGCCAGCCCCGGCCCGGGGTCGTACGCCGTGACGACGGCCACGACCCGGAGGTCCTGCGCTGCGCCACTCACGACGCGCGCCCCCCGCCCCGTCCGAACTCAGATGTGTGTCGGTTTCCCGCGGTCGGAGCCGGAAAACCGGCAAACATCTGAGTTCGGACGAGAAGGTGTGGGCGAGCTGAACCGGTCATGGGGTGGCCGATCGGGACTCGCGGAGGGCGGGGCCGAGCAGGCCGGCGAGCAGGACCGCCTCGCTGACCGCCATCCCGGCCGCCACGCCGGCGCTCCACCCGGCCACGGCGGCGCCGATCATCAGCACCAGGCCCACCACGGCCGAACCGAGCGTCCACCCGAGCACCAGGCGGACCCGTCCGGCGGGGACCAGCAGGTTGCGGATCGGCGGTGTGCTCACGCTGAGGAACAGGAACGCCACGCCGTACCAGACGCACACGTCCCGCGGCGCCGCCACGTCGGGACCGAACACGAACCCCGTCACCCAGGGCCCCAGCGCCGCGAACAGCAGACCACCGACCACGCCCAGCACCAGGTGCGCCCCGAACGCCGTACGGTGCCGCGACCGCCGCTCGCCCCCCGAGCCCTCCAAGGTCCATCCCTGGAACGCGTTCCCCATCGCCGTCACCGTGAACAGCCCGAGCCGGTATGCGGCGTCGGCCGACGCGAACGGCGAGGACACGTCCGGTCGGAAGGCGACCGTCACGATCGGGACCGGCGTCGACGCGTACGCGGTCGCGGCCAGGTTGATCCCCGCCGTGCCCAGGTGGGTGCGCAGCTCGCCCCCGGATCGCGAGACCGGGAACGGTGAGGTCCCGTCCACCCCCGCCACGACCCGCCGCCGGAACGCCACCAGCGAGACCGCCACCGACAGGGCGAGCAGCACCGGGTACGTCCAGACGAACCCGGTCGCCCACACCACGCCGGCCCCGACGACCGCTGCGACCACGCGCGGCATGGTGTCGTACCAGAACAGCAGCCACGGGTCCCCTACGCCGATCCCGAACCAGGACGGCGAGAGCCCGAGCAACGACGTCGCCACCGCCATCGCCGACGCGTCCAGCCGGTGACCCGGTTGCGCGACCAGCGCGCTCACCACCGCCGCGGCCGGGACCACCCCGAGGAGCAGGAGGTACCGCGTCCGCAGGCTCGCCGCATACACCTCGGCCCGCTCGACCGCGGACGACGCCTGGGCGACGAGGACGGGGCCGCCGACGTTCCACCCCCAGAAGACGACGGTCGCCCCGACCATCCCGACCGCCTGTCCGGCGACGAAGCTCGACCAGCCCGACGGGCCGGCGACCCGGGCGACGACCGGCAGCAGGAGGAACGGCGTGACGAGCGAGAGCAGCGGCAGGACGGTGAAGCCGGTGAGCCGCCGCAGCACGGAACGAGACCCCGCCGGCGCCGTCACCCCTGGGGCGGCGGCGAGTCCTGCGGCCCGGGCGGGAGCTGACCGCCGGCAGCGGGTGCCTGGCCGACCGACGGCCCCGACGGCGTCGCCGGACCGTTGGTCCCGAAGCTGACCTGAGGCGCCTCTCGGGCGATGCCCTCGGTCTCGAAGTACTCCGCCTTGGTCACTCCAGCCATGCCGGCGATGAAGTTCGTCGGCAGCGTCTCGACCTTGGTGTTGAGCGCGCGGACGTTGGCGTTGTAGTAACGGCGCGCGCCGGCGATGCGGTCCTCGGTCGAGCCGAGCTCGTTCTGGAGGGACATGAAGTTCTGGTTGGCCTTGAGGTCCGGGTAGGCCTCGGACACCGCCTGGAGGTTGACCAGGGCCCGGGACAGCTCGCCCTCGGACTGCGCTGCCTGCGCGGGGCCCTGGTTGGGCGCCATGGCCGCGGCGCGAGCCCGGGTGACCTCGTCGAGCGTGCCCCGCTCGTGCGAGGCGTAGCCCTTGACCGTCTCGACGAGGTTGCCGATGAGGTCGTGGCGGCGCTTCAGCTCGACGTCGATCTGCGCCCAGGACTCCTGGACGACGTTGCGCAGCTTGACCAGCCCGTTGTAGAGCCCGGCGAAGATCAGTCCGAGCACCACGACGATGACGAGGATGACGATCAGGGTGGTGGACATGAGGGAAGCCTAGGGGTTGGGCTATGGGTCGGGGTCCCCGCGAAGTATCGGAGCGGAGCGGAGAACTTCGTGGGGTGACTACGCCAGTCCGAGGTCCTGGAGGCTGTAGACGAACCGGTATGCGACGCCCTCGGCCTCGATCTTCGCGGCCGCGCCCGTCGCCCGATCTGCGATGGTCGCCACGGCGACGACCTCGCCCCCGGCCTCGCGGACGGCCCGGATCGCCGCGATCGGCGAGTCGCCGGTGGTCGTGGTGTCCTCCACGACGACCACCCGGCGCCCGGCCACCGACGGACCCTCGATCCGCTGCTGCAGGCCGTGGGCCTTGCCCTCCTTGCGGACCACGAACGCGTCGCATCGCTGCCCGGCCGCGGCCGCGGCGTGGAGCATCGAGGTGGCCACCGGGTCGGCGCCGAGGGTGAGCCCACCGGCCGCCTCGTAGTCGAGGTCCTTCGTGAGGTCGCGCATGACGATGCCGACCAGAGGGGCCGCCTCGCCGTCGAGGGAGATCCGGCGCAGGTCGACGTAGTAGTCGGCCTCGCGGCCGGACGACAGGGTGACCTTGCCGTGGACGATCGCCTTGGCCTTGACGATGTCGAGGAGCCGGGCTCGGGCGGTCGCGACGTCGGTGCTCACATCGATGCTCACGTGACAAATCTAGGCGACGGGCGGTGGCGCCTCGCCTAGCCTCGACGACATGACGGCCTCTGCACCTGCCACGCATACCTCGGTCATCGCCAGCGAGGAGGAGCTGCGCGCCGTCATCGGGTACCCGATCCAGCGCGTCGTCGACAAGGTCCAGCCCCGGCTCGCCCCGCTGCACCGGCAGTGGATCGCGGCGTCCCCCTTCTGCGTCGTGGCCACGTCGGCCGCCGGCGGCGGCGTGGACGCGTCACCGAAGGGCGACCCCGCCGGCCTGGCCCACGTGCTCGACGACTCGACGGTGGTCATCCCCGAGCGTCCGGGCAACAAGCGCGCCGACGGCTACCTCAACATCCTCGCCAACCCACACGTCGGCCTGATCTTCCTCATCCCCGGCCGGACCGACACGCTGCGCGTCAACGGCACGTGCCGGCTGGTCAGCGACGCGCCGTGGTTCGACGAGCTCGTCGTCAAGGGCCACCGCCCGGTCCTCGCGCTCGAGGTCCACGTCGAGGAGGTGTTCTTCCACTGCGGCAAGGCCTTCCTGCGCAGCCAGCTGTGGAAGCCCGAGACGTGGAACCCGGACGCCGTCCCCTCCCGCGCCTGCATCGCCCAGCAGCTGGAACGGCCGAACGACTCCCTCGAGGAGCTCGAGCGCTACTACGGGGAGGGCTACTCCGCCGGCCTCTACTGAGGTTCGAGCCAGCCGTCCCGGAGCGTCGGCACCGCCTGGCTCGCGTCGAGCTCCGCGGCGATGGTGACGTCCGAGGCATACCCCCATCCGCTGAGCTCCCGCCCGCTCGGGCACGCAGCCAGCGCCGCCCCGACCCGGGGCTCGACCAGCCGGTATGCGGCGGCCGCGGCCTGCGCCTCCTCGCTCACCTCGACCGTCGGGTCGCCCTCGGTGACCGCGGCCACGACGCCGCCGGCGCCCCAGAGGTCCTCGATCGCCGGCCGCAGCGAGTCGTCCGGCCACCGTTCGCCCGCGGGGACGATCAGCACCCGTCCGCCGCGCTCGCGCAGGTAGGTGGCGACGGCCCGCCGGTTCCGCAGGCACGCGACGACGACGTCGGCACCCGCCTCGGCCAGGACGGCGCAGATCGTGGACCCGTTCGGCGACGGCAGCACGACCCGGGTGAGGTTGTTCGCCGTCCGGAACGTCGCCGGCGAGAGGCTCACGTCGCCGGGCGTCGCCACTCCACGGGCCACCGCCAAGGTCGCCCCCAGGCGGAGCGCCTCGTCCCCGGCCGCGGCCGCCGCCCAGCGGTAGGGCCGTACCTTCACGCCCCGGTCCGCGGCCACGCTGACCGTCGTCGAGAACGTCAGCATGTCCACCACCACGGCCACGTCGCACTCCGGCGCCAGCTCCGCCGCACCGGTGGGGCCCCACTCCAGCCGGACGTCCACCTGCGCATGCTAGGGCCCACCACGACCGACGCGACGGGTCGCCGCCGCAACTACTCAGACATGTCTGAGCAGTCGTCGCGACAATTCGGACACCGGCAGCAACTACTCAGACATGTCCGAGCTGTGGGGGACGGGGCGGGATCAGCTGCCCTGGGTCCGCCGGCGTCGCGCGATCACGCTGGACACGTCGCGTACGAGGACCCGCGGCACGGCGTTCATCACGCCGACCAGCGTCTTGTACTGGACCCCCGGCACCGACACGATCTTGCCCTTGGCGGCGTCGTCCAGGCCCTGCCGGGCCACCGCCGCGGCGTCGAGCCACATGAACTCGGGCAGCCGCGACATGTTCATCCGGCCCCGCTCGTGGAACTCGGTATGCGTGAAGCCCGGGCACAGGGCCATGCAGGTCACGCCGGACCCGGTCAGCTCGCGGGAGAGCCCCTCGGAGAAGTAGCGGACCCAGGCCTTGGCCGCCGAGTAGGTGCCCATCGACGCATACGAGGCCACCGAGGACACGTTGATGATGCCGCCGCGGCCGCGGGTCCTCATCGCCCGCGCGGCCGCGTGCGAGAGGACGAGAACCGACGTGCACAGCACGTCGAGCATCGCCTCCTCGGCCTCGACCTCGTTGGCCAGAAACCCCTTCTTCATGCCGTACCCGGCGTTGTTGACCAGCAGGTCGACCGGGCGCGCATCCTCGGCGAGCCGCTGGGCGACCTTCCCGATCTGGGCGCGGTCGGACAGGTCGGCGACCAGCACCTCGGACCGGATCTTGTAGTCGCGGCGCAGCTCGTCGGACACGTTCTCCAGCCGGACCCGGTCGCGGGCGACGAGCACGATGTCGTGCCCCCGTTCGGCGAGCTGACGGGCGAACTCGTACCCGATACCGGCCGTCGCCCCGGTCACCAACGCGGTCGTCATGGGCGTCAGCGTAGGCCGATAGGTTGCCGTGATGCGCATCGCGACCTGGAACGTGAACTCCATCCGGTCCCGCATCGAGCGTGTCGAGGACTGGCTCAAGCGGGCCGACCTCGACGTGCTCGCCATCCAGGAGACCAAGGCCCGCGAGGACCAGTTCCCCTACCTCACCTTCGAGGCGCTCGGCTACGAGGTCGCCCACGTGGGTGTCAACCAGTGGAACGGCGTCGCGATCGCCTCGCGGGTCGGGCTGACCGACATCGAGATCGGGTTCGACGGGATGCCCGGGTGGGGTGAGCCGATCGAGAGCGAGGCCCGCGCGATCGGCGCCACCGTGGGCGGCATCAGGGTCTGGTCGCTCTACATCCCCAACGGGCGCAACATCGACGACCCCCACATGGTCTACAAGCTCGACTGGCTGGCCCGGCTCCGCGATGCCGCCGCGGGTTGGCTCGAGAAGGACCCGTCCGCCGAGATCGCGCTCATGGGCGACTGGAACATCGCACCGTTCGACGAGGACGTGTGGAGCATGGAGTTCTACGTCGACAAGTCGCACGTGTCGCCCGGCGAGCGCGCGGCATTCCAGGGGGTCGTCGACGCGGGCTTCCAGGACCTCGTCCGCCCGTATGCGCCGGGCCCGGGCACCTACACCTACTGGGACTACCAGCAGCTCCGGTTCCCCAAGAAGCAGGGGATGCGGATCGACTTCGTCCTCGGCTCCCCGGCGCTGGCCACCCGGGTCGAGCACGCCGAGATCGTCCGCGAGGAGCGCAAGGGCAAGACGCCGTCCGACCACGCGCCGGTCCTCGTGGAGCTCGCCGGATAGCGGGACACTCACCGGGTTCTCCCACCCGGGCTGAATTGTCGACGCCGTTGCCCGGCGGATAAGGTCGCTCCTCGTGGTCGCGACCAGCAGGCCGGCGCACCCCGCGCTGGTGTCGGCCTACCACTCCGAGGTGGATGCCGCCGTCGAGGCGATGACGGCTGCTCTCGACGCCGGCGATGACCACGCCACAGCGCTCGACGTCCTCGGCGGCGAGCTGCACGGCCCCGCCGCGCGACAGGTCATCGACCGAGCGGCGCAGACCCGTGGCGAGCTGCTGGTCGCCGCCCGCCGGGAGCTCGAGGACCCGAAGATGCTGCTCCCGTCCAGCCCCAAGAGCCGGTCGGCCCTGGTGCGGATCCTCGTGCTCCACCAGCTCGACGCCATGTGGTGGTCGCACGTCACCCCGTACGCCGACGAGGCGGCGGTCGAGGACGCGCCGGACCTCGTGTCGCTCCCCCGGCTGGACAAGGCAGGGGCGCTGAGGTTCCGGTTCGCGGTGCAGCCCGAGGGCCTGGTCGGCCGTGGCCGCGACGCGGCCCTGCGCCGGTTGACGCCGCGACGTCGACCACAGGTGTCGGGGATGAAGTTCCTCGCCGCCCGACCGGAGATCGTCGCCGTCCTCAACGAGGTGGCCGACCTGCTCCGGAAGGAGGCGCCGACCGGAACGCCCCCGTTGTGGGTCAACAGCATCGTGCGCAGCGTCGAGCACCAGCAACACCTGAGCGAGCTGGGGTACTCGGCGCTGCTGCCCAGCTCGCACTGCCTCGGCTGGGGCGCCGACGTCGAGATGACGTGGTTCGAGACATTCGGTGCGGCCGAGAGCCTGCGGGGCATCCTCACCGACTACCGGGACCGCGGGGTGCTCAACGTGATCGGCGAGGGCCAGGCCTGGCACCTGTGCCTCAACCCCGAGCACGTCGCCGCATACCGTGACCCCTCCCTGACCCTCCCCTGACCCCGACATCGACGGACTGCGAGTGACGAACTAGATGTGTGGCATCGCCCTGCTCGTCGGCCCGGGCGCCCGAGAGCACGCCGCGACCTTCGCGGCCATGCTCGAGACGGTTCGGCCCCGCGGCGAGGTCGAGGAGACCCTCCTCGACGACGAGGCCCTGCTCGGCACGCACCGGCTGCGGATCGTCGACCGCGACCGCGCGGTGCAGCCGTGGCAGTCCGCCGACGGCCGCTGGGCGCTGTCCTACAACGGCGAGATCTTCAACTTCGAGAGCCTGCGCGAGCAGCTGCTGAGCGAGGGTCACGAGCTGCGGTCGGTCTCCGACACGGAGGTGGCCCTCGAGGGCGTGCTGGCGTGGGGCGAGGACGCCCTGCTCCGCTTCCGCGGTGAGTTCGCCTTCGGACTGGTCGACCGGCATACCCGCCGCGTCTTCCTGGCTCGCGACCCCGCCGGGGTCAAGCCGCTCTACTGGACGCTCGTCGACGGCCGGCTGGCGGTCGCCTCCGAGGTCAAGTCCCTGGTCGGTGCGCTGGGCCGCGACATCGTCGTCCACGAGGTGCCGCCCGGTCACTGCGGCTGGGCCGAGCCCGGCACGGCGCCCGAGCTGCACCCCTACATCGACCTGCTCCGGCTCGGCGAGGGCCAGCCGATGGTCGAGGACCTCGACGACGCGATGGACCTCGTCCGGCGGACCTACCGCGAGGCGGTGCGGATGCGGGTCGACACCGACCTCACCGTCGGCGTCATCCTGTCCGGCGGGTTGGACAGCTCACTGGCGCTCGCTCACGTGCGCGAGATGCACCCGGACTGCGTCGCGTTCACCGTCGGCACCGAGGGCAGCGAGGATCTCGCGTATGCGCGTCGCCTCACCGCCGACCTCGGGGTGCGGCACGAGGTGGTCACGTTGCGGCCGCGGGACATCGGGCTGGCCGACGTGCGCGAGGCGATCCGGGTGAGCGAGGCGACCGAGTACGGCGACGTCATCAACGCGGTCGTGTCGCTCAAGCTGTTCCAGCGCGTGCACGCCAGCGGCGTCAAGATCGTGCTCACCGGAGACGGGTCGGACGAGCTGTTCGGCGGCTACGACATGTACCGCGAGATCTCGCCCGAGCAGTCGAATGCGTTGTTCCTCCACAAGATCCGGCACCTGAGCCGCACCGAGCTGCAGCGGGTCGACCGGACCAGCATGGGCAACGGCGTCGAGGCCCGGGTGCCCTACCTCGACCTCGACATGCTCACCATGGCGATGCGACTGCCCGCCTCGATGAAGATGCGCGACGGGTACGAGAAGTGGATCCTGCGGCACACTTTCGCCGACGTGCTGCCCGACTACATTCTCAAGCGCCACAAGAACCCGATGTCCTACTCCAGCGGGCTGCACGAGCGGGTACGCCTGTTCCAGCCGCTGTTCGCGGGGATCTACCGGTCGTACGGCTACGAGGCGATCGGCCCGATGCGGCGCGACTTCTGGCGAGTGCTCCAGGACGCGGACCACGACCTGGACCGCGCACTGGCCGACGCCGAGAACGCCCGGGACTTCACCGCCGCCGAGCACGCGCGCGAGGTGGCCGGTGCGGTGAAGTGGAACGTCATCAACGGTGTTCGCGCGACGAGGCGTCGCCTGACGCGGCGATGACGAGGTGACCGGTCCGCTCAGCGTCCGGCCCGTCTCGGCGACCGAGCACCTGGACTTCGTCAGCTCCTGCGCGAGCGCGTCGTACCTGCAATGTCCGTCATGGGGCGTGATGCCGCCACGATGGACCCCCGAGAGCGTGGGGTGGTTCGACGGGTCGGTGCTGCGAGGGGTCGGGTTGGTGCTCTACCGGCGCGTTCCCGCGATGGGCTCCCTGGCGTACATCGGCGAGGGGCCGGTCGTGGACTGGGCCGGGCTGGGACCCGAACGGATCCTCGAGTCCCTGCTGGCATACCTGCGGACGCGAGGAGTCTTCTCGGTCAAGATCGCGCCCGACCTGGTGCTGCGGCGGTGGGGGATCGAGACACTGCGGTCAGTGCTCCGCTCCCCCGGGCCCGGGCGGCTGCGGGACGTGCCGCCCGACGACGTCGGCGAGGTGGCCGCGTCGGTCGTGGCGACCCTGCGCGAGCAGGGGTGGACGCAGTACGAGGCGGCGGGCCCGGGGTTCGGCGGCCAGATGCACCCTCGGTACCGGTCGCACGTGCCGCTCGCACCGGACGCGGATCCCGCCGAGCGACTGGACGCGCAGTGGCGACGCAACCTCCGCAGGGCTGCGGGGTCCGGGGTGGTCGTCACGACCGGAAGCTCCGACGACCTGCCGACCTTCTTCGAGCTGTATGCGGAGACGGCCGCACGCGACGGCTTCCCGCCGCTGCCGCTGGAGTTCTTCGAGCGGATGTGGCGCTCCCTGCGCGGCGAGGACCCGTCGCGGCTGGAGCTCTGTCTCGCCTCCCGGGAGGAGCGGGTCTACGCGGCGGGGCTGCGAACGCGGGTCGGGACGGCGGTGTCCTACACGCACGGTGCGTCGGCGTCGGCCGGGCGCGAGTGGCGGCCCAGCAACGCGATGCAGTGGCAGATGCTGCAGGACGCCCACGCCGGCGGCGCGGACGTCTACGACCTGCGCGGCATCTCGGACACCCTCGACCCGAGTGACCCGCTGTTCGGGCTGCTGCGGTTCAAGACCGGGCTCGGCGGTGACGCGGTCGAGATGGTCGGTGAGTGGGACTACCCCCTCCGCCCGGTCCGGCACCGGTTGGTGTCGGCGTACCTCGACCGTCGAGTGCGCTGAGCCGAAACGCGTTGGTCGGTCGGTGGTTCAGGCCAGGCGGTGGCGCTTGCCGCCGGAGACGAGAACGGCGTGCGCGTCTCGGAGGCGCTGGACCGCCAGCAGGTGCTGGCCGTTGCGCCCGGTGACGAAACGCTGTGCGGTGACCGGGTTCAGCGGCTGTCCCTCCTCGCTGTAGGGCCGGGTCCCGCGGCTCGCGTCGTGGAGGGTCAGGCGACCGTCCACGGACCAAGCCACCGAGACGGTCGCCGCCCCGGCCGAGCCGAACGGCCCGACGGCGATCGACACCGGGTAGTCGAGTGGCTCGTCGGCCACGCGGTGGTTGTCGCTCCAGAGCAGTCGGCCGGAAAGACCGTGGGTGGCGACGAGTGCGGTTCCGTCCTGCGTGACCCGCCCCGTGAGCAGCACCATCCCGTCGTCGTCGGCGCCCAGCTTGACGGCGACCACCGTGTCGTTCCAGCCCTCGTGAACGGCGTGGTGGTCGGGCAGGCCCGGCCGGTCGGCGCGGACCACCCGGACGCCACCGGTGTTGAGGCCGACGGCGAGGTAGTCGACGCCCCCGGAGGAGAAGCCGTCGAGCGCGGTGACCGCGACCTCGTCAGGGAAGGTCCGGCTCGCCACGAGGGTCCCGTCCGGCTCGAAGAGCTCGATCACGGATCCGCCTCGCTCCCAGGCACATTCGCCGGCCCGGCAACGCTGGAGGCGACGGACCCGGCTGACGGCGATCCGCTGGCCGACGACCGCCAGTCGGCTCGCCTCGTGCCCAACGGCGGCGAGGGTCTCCTGACCCGCGAAGGCCAGCGCCTCGTCGGTCGGACGCTCGTACTCGGGCCACGATGCGCTCGCGTCCGCCTCGAACGACGACACGACGCGGGCACCGTCGGCCCCCGGGACGACGATCTCGACGCGCGATCCGGAGAGGACGACCAGCTGCTCGGCCTCCAGCCCGACCACGTCGGCGGCGACCTGGTTCGCCCCTACGACGGCCCGGTCCGACGCCGGCTCGACCCGCGGCCGCACCCTGAAGGACCTCTTGACTCGACGCACGACACACTCCTGATCGCTGGCTCACCGCGTGGGCGGCGCCACGGTCTCCCGTCACCGTGGCGCCTACTCGAGTGTCGCCAGCCCGGCCGGCTCCGGCCGTCCGCTAACCAGCCGTCCGACGGGGGGACGCGGGGGTCCCCTGATCGGTGGAAGAGGCACATGACTTGAGCAGCGAGGGGTCGAAACGGTTGGCTGCTCACCATGACCGAGAACCCGATCCGTGTCAGCCAGGCGACGGACACCGACCGCTACCTCGCGACGGACCAGACCGTGTGGTTCCAGGAGGTCTACCCGGCCCCGGCCGAGCAGCAGCTGGTGGGCCTCCCCGAGGAGTACCGGTTCGCCGCCGAGATCGACGGCGCCGACGCGTCGACCTACCCCGGCGTCTACGGCGTGTTCCCGATGACCCTGGCCGTACCCGGGCCCGACGCGGGCGCTCACCAGGTGCCGTGCGCCGGGCTCAGCTGGGTGGGCGTTCACCCGGACCACCGGCGCCGCGGCGTGCTCTCGGCGATGATGCGGCACCACCTCGAGCAGGTCCACGAGGAGCCCGGGACCCACGTCTCGGCCCTGCACGCCAGCGAGCCGGTCATCTACCGCCGCTACGGCTACGGGCTGGCCTCCCTGGAGCTGCAGGTCGAGCTCGGCCGCGGGACGACGCTGACGGCGCCGGGCCTCGACACCGCGGCCGCCGACGTCACCACCCAGTTCACGACCGTCTCCGACCCGGACGTCCCGGCCCGTATGCGTGAGACGCACGTCCGCTTCGCCGGCCTCGGCGCCGTGGTCGGCGACGTCGCCTACTACGAGCGGATCTGCTACCAGCCGCCGGAGCAGCTGCGCGACAAGGAGTCCTGGCGGGTCCTGTTCGCGCGGCGTGACGGCGAGGACGTCGGCTTCGCGGTGTTCCGACGCTCGCACAAGTGGGAGAAGTACCGGCCGGCCGGCGAGCTCGCGGTGTGGCTCCTCGTCGGCGACCCCGTCGCGCAGCTGGTCCTGCTGCGCCGGCTCGTCGACTTCGACCTGATGGGCAGCGTCTCGATCGCCAAGGTCGGGGTGGACGACCCACTGGTCCTCTGGGCCGGCGGACCGCGGTCGACGTCCGACGTCGGCACCTACGACAGCCTCTGGGT
Source organism: uncultured Actinomycetota bacterium (assembly GCA_963713345.1). Classification (GTDB taxonomy): domain Bacteria; phylum Actinomycetota; class Actinomycetes; order Actinomycetales; family Dermatophilaceae; genus Lapillicoccus. Next base: position 95,762 of record CAVQLI010000014.1, read on the forward strand.
CCGCCTGGTCGACCTCCCGGAAGCGCTCCAGGCCCGAACCTGGACCCAACCGTGCGACGTCACCGTCGAGGTCGAGGACGCCAACGCTCCCTGGAACCAGGGCCGCTGGCGAATCCACGCCGACGCCACAGGTCAGGCCACGGTGGAGCGGACGTCCGCCGACGCCGACCTGACGCTGTCGATCCAGGCCCTCGGCGCCGCATACCTGGGTGGCGGGAACCTCGTCGCCCAGCACCGGGCCGGTCTCGTCGCCGAACAGCGCGTCGGAGCGGTCCGCGAGCTGTCACAGGCGATGCGGACGCCGGTCGCCCCGACCGGCGCGATGGCCTTCTGAGCGGGCGCTGACCTCCGCTGTCCGGCGACGGCCGCGGCGTAGCATCCACCACGTGCCGGCGTCGGGTCGCTCCTCCACGCCGCCGCAGGAGGTCCGGTTCTGCCGGTCCGCCGACGGCGTGCGGATCGCGTATGCCGTCCATGGCTCCGGGCCGCCGCTCGTCATCTCGACGTGCTGGCTCAGCCATCTCCAGTTCGACTGGGAGAGCCCCGTCTGGCGCCACTTCCTCGCCGACCTCGGCCGGTTCGCGACGGTCATCCGGTTCGACGAGCGGGGCTACGGCCTCTCCGACTGGGACGTCACCGACTTCTCGCTGGACATGCGGATCGCCGACCTCGAGGCGGTCGTCGAGGACGCCGGGTACCCCCGGTTCGCGCTCATGGCCATGGCCCAGGGCGGACCGGTCGCCATCCGGTATGCGGCGGAGCACCCCGAGCGGGTCACCCGGCTGTTGTTCTACAACAGCTACGCCGACGCGGCCCGGGACCAGACGCCCGAGGAGTCCGAGGTCGAGGACACGTTCGACCAGATGATCAAGGTCGGCTGGGCGCGTCCGGACTCGACGTTCCGCCGCGTGTTCACCTCGATGCTCATCCCCGCGGCGACCGAGGAGCAGAAGGGCTGGCTCGACGAGCTGATGCGGGTCTCGGCCTCGGCGACCTCGGCGTACGCCTCCCGTCACGAACGCCGCCACCACGGCGCGTCCGAGTGCCTGCCGCGGCTGGACGTCCCGACCTTGGTGCTGCACGCGACCGGAGAGCAGATCAACGGGTTCGACGAGGGCCGGTTCCTCGCGTCGTCGATCCGGGGCGCCCGCCTGGTGCCCCTCGACAGCGAGAACCACATCATCCTGGCGAACGAGAAGGCCTGGCCGGTCTTCGTCCGCGAGGTCGAGGAGTTCCTCGGCCCGGACCGCGAGGCCGCGTCGGCCACACCCGCGACGACGATGTCCCTCTCCGCCCGCGAGCGCGAGGTGCTCACCCTGGCCGCCCGCGGCTACGACAACGACGACATCGCGAAGGCCCTGCACCTGAGCGTTCGCACCGTCGAGCGCCACCTCCAGAACGTCTACGTGAAGCTCGACGTCCAGGGGAAGTCCGCGCGGGCGGCGGCCGTCGCCCGGCTCCTCACCGCATAACGGCTACGCGCGCACCGCCACGCAACCGACCCGACGCGGCCGGAGGTTACGCGTACGCACGGATGCCGGCGCATACCCGTCGTTCCTACCGTCGACGTCATGACAACCACACCCCTCACGCTCGACCCCATCAAGACCAAGCACCGCGCCATGTGGGCGCTGGGCAACTACGACAACGTCGCGACCGAGGTCATCCAGAGCCTCGGTACGCGGATCGTCGAGGCGGCCGGAATCGCACCGGGTGACCGCGTCCTCGACGTCGCTGCCGGATCCGGCAACGCCAGCCTGCCCGCCGCTCGCGCCGGCGGGCAGGTCTGGGCCACCGACATCACGCCGGAGCTGCTGGAGACCGGGCGTCAGCGCGCGGAGGCCGCGGGCCTCGACATCGCCTGGCGGGAGGGGGACGCGGAGCACCTGCCGTGCGAGGACGCCGAGTACGACGCGGTCCTCTCGCTCGTCGGCGTCATGTTCGCGCCGTTCCACCAGCCGGTGGCCGACGAGCTCCTGCGGGTGACCAAGACCGGGGGCACCATCGCCCTCGTCAACTGGACCCCCGAGGGCTTCATCGGCCAGATGTTCGCGGCGATGAAGCCGTATGCCGCGGCGCCGCCGCCCGGTGCGTCGCCAGGACCGTTGTGGGGCAACGAGACCCACGTCCGCGAGCTCTTCGGCGACGGACTGTCCACGTTCGCGGCCCGGCGCGAGGAGCTCGACGTCGACCGGTTCACCACGGGTGCCGAGTTCCGGGACTTCTTCAAGAGCTACTACGGCCCGACGATCGCCGCCTACCGCAACATCGCCGACGACCCGGCGCGGGTCGCGGAGCTCGACCAGGTCCTCGCGGACCTCGGCGACCGCTACCTCCAGGACGGCCACATGCCCTGGGAGTACCTCCTCGTGACGGGCACCCGGGCCTGACTGGGCCTGGACACCGACCAGGGCGGCGCCTCAGAGCATCCGGTGCTTGCGCATCCAGTCCCGGAGCTCGTCGTAGGTGCCGTCCTGGTTGGCGAACTGGACGACGTTGCGCGCGGAGTCGAACCACGGGGTGGTCGACGGGCGGACCTCCCTCAGCGCCGCCTCCAGGTCCTTCATGCCGATCATCCGCACCGAACCGGTCCGCACCCCGTCCATGAGGGCGTGCTCCGACGCCGTCTCGCACACGTGCGCGATGTCGGCGCCGGAGAACCCCTCGGTCGCCTTGGCCAGCCGCTTCAGGTCGATCCCCTCGACCGGGCGGTGCGCGAGGTGGTGCCGGAAGATCGCCTCGCGTGCGGGCGGATCCGGCGGCAGCACGAGCAGGGTGCGGTCGAGCCGACCCGGCCGGCGGAGCGCGGCGTCGACGTCCCACGGCTGGTTGGTCGCGGCGATGACGAAGACGCCCTCGTTGACGTCGTTCACCCCGTCGAGCTCGGTCAGCAGCTGGTTCACCGCCGTCCGCATCCCGGAGCTGCGGGTCAGGCTCCGCTTCTGCCCCAGCGCGTCGACCTCGTCGAGGAACAGGACGCACGGCGCGTTCGTGCGGGCCAGCCGGAAGACGTCCTGGATGTTGCGTTCCGAGGTCCCGACGTACATGTCGAGGACGTCGGCCAGCCCCACGTTGACGAAGTGGGCGCCCATCTCACCGGCGACCGCCCGCCCGATGAACGTCTTGCCACAACCGGGCGGCCCGTAGAGCAGCATCCCGCCGCGCAGGCTCTTGCCGTAGAGCCGTCGCAGCTCCGGGTTCCGCATCGGCGCGAGGAACGCCGCGGTCAGCCGCTCCTTCACCTGGGTCATCCCGCCGACGTCGGCGAGCGTGATGCCGGACTTCTCGACGTCCCACGCCGACACGTCCGGGGGTGGGGCGTTCTCGTCGTCCACGAACATCGGCTGCGGGGCGACGTCCGAGATGTCGGACTCGGCCTGGTGCCAGTCGAACTCGCGGCCCACCGGTGCCGTGGACGGCTCAGTCGAAGGCTCGGTATGCGCGGCAATGCCCATCGCGCGGGTCATCAGCTCGCGCGCGGTCGTGTTCCCCGGGTCGCGCTGGAGGGCGGCGGCGCAGTGGCTGACGGCGTCGTCGTGGCGGCCGTCGGCCAGCAGCAGCTCGGCGAGGTGCAGCCGCAGCGTGACGTCGTCCGGCGCCGCCTCGACGGCACGAGCCAGCGAGGCGATGAGCGGGTTCCCCGGGTCGGTCACGTGGCTCAGGCTACGAGGCCCGGCGGTCGCGGAAGAACCGGATCCAGCTGAGCACCGCCCCGACGAACAGCGGGGCGCCACCCACGAAGAACAGGGTGAGGGCCACGGGCGCCGGCGACACCGCGGCGGCGAGGAACAGCAGGCAGGTGAGCAACAGGCATACGCCCCAGGCCGCGGCGAGCCGCTGCCGGCGGGCGAAGCCGCGCAGGAACCCCCACCGCATGTCGGCGGGCACCTTGGACTGGAGCTGCCACACGATGAAGCCCAGAGCGACGGCTCCGACGACGCCGAGCAGCACCAGCAGCCAGCGAGGCGGCTGGCCCCGCGAGGCCCCGACGACCTGGGTCCCGACGATCCAGACGATGAACAGCACCCAGTGGAACCGGGCGATGAGGCCCGAGAGGACGAGGTCCATGTTCCGCTGCATCACCGTCTCGAACGGGGCGGCTCGTACCGACGTGGAGAGGTGACCGGCCGCGCTGACCAGCCGGCCGCGGGCCATCTGGATGCGGGCCAGCTCGTTGAGGGCCACATGGTCGTCGGGCCGCAGCTCCAGCGCCGTGCGGGCGTGCTCCTCGGCCTCGCGGAGGGTCTCCTTGGGCGGCGGCGACCCCGGGGGGAACAACGCGGCGGTCATGGCGAGGTGGGCGGCCGGGCTCGACGGGGCGAGCCGCAGCGCATACTCCGCGGCCGTGCGCCCGTTGTGCCGGTCGCGCAGGTCGGAGGCCGCATGCGCGACCTGGATGTGGGCGCCCGGGTCGTGGGGAGCGAGCTGGGTCGCGCGGACGGCCGCGTAGTAGGCCCCGACCTTGTCGCCGGCGCCGCGCAGGGCCACCGACAGCACCTTCTGGACGACGGCGGAGTCCGGGTCGGTCGCCGCCGCGGCGAGGCAGTAGCGCACCGCCTCGTCGTCGCGGTCGAGCTGGACGAGGGCCACCGCGCCCTGCACGAGGAGGTCGACGTCACGTGGGTCCTGGGCCAGGCCGGAGGAGACCACGGACAGCGCCTCGGTCGCCCGACCGAGGTCGTTCAGTGTCTGGGCGCGGCCGGCCGCGCTCCCCTCCCACACGCCGGTCATGGTAGGAGCACGGTGCCCTTGTGCCGTCAGGAGGGGCTTGACAGGGTGGGGGAGTGAGCAAAGGCGCTGCGAAAACCGAGTCATCCCCTGCGCCCCAGCCCCGGACCCCCGAGGACATCCGCAACGTCGTCCTCGTCGGTCCGGGCGGAGCCGGTAAGTCCACGCTGTTCGACCATCTCGTCGCGGCCCGTGTCCCGGGGCGACGTCCCCAGGAGGGCGAGCGCCACCGATCGGTCGGGTTGGCCGTCGCCTCGTTCGAGAGCAACGGCGTGACCATCAACCTCATCGACGCCCCCGGGTTCCCCGACTTCGTGGGCGAGCTCCGGGCCGGCCTGCGTGCCGCGGACGCGGCGATCTTCGTCATCTCGGCCGCCGACGACATCGACGGTGCGACCGCACTGCTGTGGCAGGAGCTCGCGGCGGTCGACGTTCCCCGGGCCGTCGCCGTGAGCAAGCTCGACATGCCCCGGTCCGACTACGACGACACCATCGCGCGGTGCCAGCGGGCGTTCGGGGACGCGCAGGCGCTCTACCTGCCCGTCCACGACGCCGAGAAGGTCGTCGTCGGGTCGATGGGGCTGCTCAGCCAGCGGGTGTTCGACTCGTCGGACGGTTCGCGCGTGGAGCGGGATCCCGACGGCGACGAGGCCGCGGCGATCGAGGACCGTCGTGGGCCGCTCATCGAGGCCATCATCGAGGAGTCCGAGGACGACACCCTGCTCGACCGCTACCTCGAGGGTGAGGACATCTCCACCGGCACGGTCATCGAGGACCTCAAGGCGGCGGTCGCCAAGGCCACCTTCTTCCCGCTGGTCCCGATCTCCCCCGCCACCGGCGTCGGCCTCGAGGAGGTGCTCGAGGTCATCGAGCAGTGCTTCCCGTCGCCGGCGAGCCGCACCGCACCCACCGCATACAGTCCCGTCGGCGCCACCCTGCCCGAGGTGACCTGCGACCCCGACGGCCCGCTGGTGGCCGAGGTCATCCGGACCACCAGCGACCCCTACGTCGGCCGGCTGTCGTTGGTCCGCGTGTTCTCGGGAACCCTGCGGGCCGACGACGTGGTCCACGTCTCCGGGCACCTCGGCGAGTTCGTCGAGCGGCGCGGCGGGGTCCCGGTCGAGGGGCATACCGACCACGACGACGACGAGCGCGTCGGCCCGCTCAGCTCACCGCTCGACGACGCCACCCGTCACACCAACCGCGGCATCGCCGGCGAGCTGGTCCTCGTCAGCAAGCTGTCGCACGCGGAGACGTCGGACACCCTCTCGGCCAAGGACCGGCCGGCCCTCATCGAGCCCTGGGTGCTGCCGGACCCGTTGCTACCCGTGGCGATCCACGCCTCCAACAAGCGCGACGAGGACAAGCTCGCCGGCGCGCTGCAGCGGGTCGTCGCCGAGGACGTGACGATGCGGATGGAGCACAACCCGGAGACCCACCAGGTCGTGCTGTGGACGATGGGCCAGGCCCACGTCGAGGAGATCCTCGGGCGGCTGCGCGACCGCTACGGCGTCGAGGTGGAGGCCGAGCCGTTCCGGACCGCGCTGCGGGAGACGTTCGTCCGCAAGTGCACCGTGCAGGGCCGGCACGTCAAGCAGAGCGGCGGGCACGGGCAGTACGCGGTCTGCCAGATCGAGATCGAACCGCTGGAGCGCGGTGGTGGCGTCGAGTTCGTCGACAAGGTGGTCGGCGGTTCGGTGCCGCGCCAGTTCATCCCGTCGGTCGAGAAGGGCGCGCGGGCGCAGCTGGAGAAGGGCGTGCTGAGCGGCTATCCGGTGGTGGACGTGCGGATCACCCTGTTCGACGGCAAGGCCCACTCGGTCGACTCGTCCGACATGGCGTTCCAGACGGCGGCGTCGATGGCCCTCAAGGAGGCGGCCAACGAGGCGACCGTGTCGCTGCTCGAGCCGATCGACAAGGTCGACATCACCGTGGACGACGACTACGTCGGGTCGGTGATGTCGGACCTGCGCGGCCGGCGGGGGGCGGTGCTCGGGACCGAGCCGGCCGAGGTGTCCGGGCGGACCGTGGTCCACGCCGAGGTGCCCCAGGTCGAGCTCTCGCGGTACCCCATCGACCTGCGCTCGGTGTCCCACGGGACCGGCCTGTTCACCCGGTCCCTGCTCCGCTACGACTACATGCCGGCGGACCTGGCCAAGCAGCAGGTCAACGCGTAGGCGCGAGCCTCACGTCGGAAGGTTGCACCCCTGATAGGGGGTGCAACCTTCCGCGTCAGTGGGGGATCAGCTGCCGCGTACCTCCGTGCTTGGACCCTCAGGGCCTCGACCAACGCCGGCGGCTCCTCGACGTGGAAGTCGAGGCCGAGCATGCCGATCCACACCGCCACGACCTCGACGCTGTCGCCGCCGGTGACGAGGTCGCAGTGGGTCTCGTCGACCGGTTCGACCACGCCGACTGTCGGGTTGACCCGCGCGAGGACCTCCTCGGCCGACGCGTCCACGCGGACGCGGCAGTGGACGGCCCAGCCGGCGACGGCGACCTCGCGCAGCACGAAGGAGGTGTAGTCGCCCGGGAACGGCACCGGCCGAAACCGCCGTCCCCCAGGGGTTTTCAAGCTCAGCCAGTCCACGCGATAGGGCGCCCACGTGTCGGTATGCGCGTCGCGGGCCACGAGGTACCAGCGCCGCTGCCACGACACCAGCCGGTACGGCTCGACCTGCCGGCGGTCCGTCGGCGCCTCGCCCTGGTAGTCGAACCGGACCTCCTCGTGGTCGCGGATCGCCGCGGCGAGAGCGGTGAGCAGGGCCGCGTCGACGACCGGATCCTCGACGTTGGAACCGGTGTTCTCCGGCCCCTTGAGGACCGCCTCGTGCATCGCCGAGACCTGGCGCTGCAGGTGGTGCGGAAGCACCGAGTCGAGCTTGGCGAGCGCCCGCGCGCTGGTCTCCTCGATCCCGGTGATCCCGGTCGCGGCCCGGAGCCCGACGGCGACCGCCACCGCCTCGTCCTCGTCGAGCAGCAGCGGCGGCAACGACGCGCCGACGCCGAGCCGGTAGCGCCCGTGCGGCCCGCGCACCGCGTCGACCGGGTACCCGAGCAGCCGGAGCCGGTCGACGTCCTTGCGGACGGTCCGGTCGGTGACGCCGAGCCGCTCGGCCAGCTCCGGACCCGTCCAGTCGCGCCGGGACTGCATGAGCCCGAGCAGGGCGAGCAGCCGGGCCGAGCTCTCCAGCACGTCGGAAAACCTCGCGAAACTCGTCGGATTAACAGGAACGAAACGTTCCTGAACCCTGCCTAGCGTAGCGGTCATGACGAACACCACGAACACCCAGATCCGGCCCTTCACCATCGACATCCCGCAGGACGCCCTCGACGACCTGCAGCACCGCCTCGCCCACACCCGCTACCCCGCACCGGCCCTCGGCGACGCCTGGACCTACGGCACCCCGGTCTCCTACCTGCGCGACATGGTCGAGCGCTGGCAGCGGTTCGACTGGCGGGCGCAGGAGTCGCGGATGAACGCCGTGCCCAACTTCGTCACCGACATCGACGGCCAGACCATCCACTTCGTCCACGTCCGCTCGGCCGAGGCCGACGCCACGCCGCTGCTGCTCCTGCACACCTACCCCGGCTCGTTCGCCGAGTTCCTCGACCTGATCGGCCCGCTGACCGACCCGGTCGCCCACGGCGGCAACGCCGAGGACGCCTTCCACGTCGTCGTCCCGTCGATGCCGGGCTTCGGCTTCAGCACCCCGATGGCCCCGGCCCCCGGCGGTGGCGACTGGACGATGGCCGCCGTCGCCCGCGCGTACGACACCCTCATGCGCCGGCTCGGGTACGACTCCTACGGGACCCACGGCAGCGACGGCGGCGCGATGGTCTCGCGCGAGCTCGCGGTCCTGGACCCGCCCGGGTTCCTCGGCGCGCACGTGCTCCAGCTGTTCTCGTTCCCCTCCGGGGCGCCCGGCGAGATGGACGCGTTCGGACCCAAGGAGTACGCGGCGCTGGAGTTCCTCGGCTGGTTCCAGTCGGTGGGCGGGTACAACGCGATGAACGGCACCCGCCCGCAGACCATCGCGGCCGCCCTGTCCGACTCGCCGGTGGGCCAGCTGGCCTACAACGAGCTGTTCGAGAACTTCGGCAACGGGACCAGCCTGGTCTCGGCGGAGCAGGTCCTCACCCAGGTGTCGCTCTACTGGCTGACCAACACGTCGGCCAACGCGGGGCGCTACCACTACGCGGAGGGGCACTCCGGGGCCGAGCCGCAGGTCAGCCACGGCCGGATCGGCGTGGCCGTGTTCAAGGACGACTTCCAGACCATCCGGCCGCTCGCCGAGCGCGACAACACGGCCATCGACCACTGGTCGGAGTTCGAGCGCGGCGGTCACTACGCGGCGCTCGAGGTGCCGGAGCTCGTCGTCGGCGACCTCCGCACCTTCTTCGGCTGAGCCTGACGCGCGCCTGCACCCCCGCCATCCGGCGGGGGTGCAGGCTGATCCGCAACGACGGCGACGGCCGACCCGTCGAACAGGCAGAGCGGTGCCCGCCGCGCGACGCACCGGCGGAACGGCGGCGACACGCCGCCTGAGGCCGACCCACTCGCCGGCTCGACGGCGCATACGGCTCCGAGCGGGTCGGCCGTCAGCGCAGGACGAGGGTGTCCGCCTCGGCGTCGAGGTCGACCTTCACCGTGCCGCCGTCGCGGACGTCGCCGGACAGCAGGGCCTTGGCCAGCCGGTCGCCGATCTCCTTCTGCACCAACCGCCGCAGCGGTCGGGCGCCGTAGCTCGGGTCGTAGCCGGTGAGGGCCAGCCACTCCTTGGCGGCGTCGGTCACGTCGAGGGTGATCCGGCGGTCGCGCAGCCGGTTCGCCAGGGCGTGGACCTGGAGGTCGACGATCTGGGTGAGGTCCTCGGTCGACAGCGGGTCGAAGATGACGACCTCGTCGAGCCGGTTGAGGAACTCGGGCTTGAACGTCTGCCGCACCACCCCGAGCACCGCCTCCTTGCGCGACTCCGGCGTGAGCAGCGGGTCGACGAGGTACTGGGAACCGAGGTTCGACGTCATCACGAGGATGACGTTGCGGAAGTCCACCGTGCGTCCCTGGCCGTCGGTCAGGCGGCCGTCGTCGAGGACCTGCAGGAGGATGTCGAACGTCTCGGGGTGGGCCTTCTCGACCTCGTCGAGCAGGATCACGGAGTAGGGCCGACGCCGGACCGCCTCGGTGAGCTGGCCGCCCTCCTCGTACCCCACGTAGCCCGGAGGCGCCCCGATCAGCCGCGCGACCGCGTGCCGCTCGGAGTACTCCGACATGTCGATCCGGACCATCGCCCGCTCGTCGTCGAAGAGGAAGTCCGCGAGCGACTTCGCCAGCTCGGTCTTGCCGACACCGGTCGGACCGAGGAAGAGGAACGAGCCGGTCGGCCGGTCCGGGTCGGCGACGCCGGAACGCGCCCGTCGCACCGCGTCGGAGACCGCGCGTACCGCGTCGACCTGGCCGATGAGCCGGGCGCCGAGGTGCTGCTCCATGTGGAGGAGCTTCTCCGTCTCGCCCTCGAGCAGCCGCCCGGCGGGGATGCCGGTCCACGACGAGATGACGTCGGCGATGTCGTCGCTGCCCACCTCGTCCTTGACCATGACATCGGCGCCCGTAGGCCGCACCTTCGTCGCTGGCCGCGGCCTCGAGCTCCCTTTCCACAGAAGGGATCTGGCCGTAGAGGATCGCCGACGCGCTGCCGAGGTCGCCCTCACGCTGCAGACGCTCGGCCTGGCTGCGCAGCTCGTCGAGCCTCGACTTCAGGTCACCGACGCGGTTGAGCCCGGCCTTCTCGGACTCCCACCGCGCGTTGAGCGCGTCGAGCTGCTCCTGACGGTCGGCGAGGTCCTGCTGCAAGCGGGCCAGGCGCTCACGCGAGGCCTCGTCGGTCTCGGCCTGGAGGTGCAGCTCCTCCATCTTCAGCCGGTCGACCTGACGACGTAGCTCGTCGATCTCCACGGGGGAGGAGTCGATCTCCATCCGCAGCCGGGAGGCGGCCTCGTCGATGAGGTCGATCGCCTTGTCGGGCAGCTGCCGCCCGGTGATGTAGCGGTCGCTCATTGAGGCCGCCGCGACCAGCGCAGCATCCGCGATGGCCACCTTGTGGTGCGCCTCGTAGCGCTCCTTGAGCCCACGCAGGATCGCGATGGTGTCCTCGACCGACGGTTCGCCGACGTAGACCTGCTGGAACCGCCGCTCCAGGGCGGCGTCCTTCTCGATGTGCTTGCGGTACTCGTCGAGGGTGGTCGCGCCGACGAGCCGCAGCTCGCCCCGGGCCAGCATCGGCTTGAGCATGTTGCCGGCGTCCATCGTGCCCTCGCCGGTCGCACCGGCCCCGACGACGGTGTGCAGCTCGTCGATGAAGGTGATGACCCGTCCCTCGGACCCGGTGATCTCCTCGAGGACGGCCTTGAGCCGCTCCTCGAACTCGCCGCGGTACTTCGCGCCGGCCACCATCGCGCCGAGGTCGAGCGAGACCAGCGACTTGCCACGCAGGCTCTCGGGGACGTCGCCCGCGACGATGCGCTGGGCGAGCCCCTCGACGACGGCGGTCTTGCCGACTCCGGGGTCACCGATGAGGACGGGGTTGTTCTTGGTACGCCGCGACAGCACCTGCACGACCCGGCGGATTTCCGCGTCGCGGCCGATGACCGGATCCAGCCGGCCCTCGCGGGCGGCGGCGGTCAGGTCGGTGCCGTACTTCTCCAGGGCCTGGAACGTCGCCTCCGGCTGCTCGGAGTCGACGCGACGCCCACCGCGCAGCTGCGGGATGGCCGCCTCGATCGCGGCGGCGTCGAGGCCGAAGTCCCCGGTGCGCGCGAGCGCGAGCAGCAGGTGGTCGGTCGAGATGAACGTGTCGCCCATCGACGCCATCAACGAGCGCGCGCTCTCCAGCACGGCGAGCGCACCGCGGGACAGCTGCGGCGTGGGGAGCGACGAGCCGGAGACCGACGGCAGCGCCGCGAGAATCCGGTCGGCTGCGGCGACGGCCCCGGCGACGGTCGTCCCGGCGGCCTCGAGCAGCGCCGGGGTGGTCGTGTCGGCCTGCTCGGCCAGGGCCTTCAGGACGTGCGCGGGCTCGATGTGGGGATGTCCGTGCGCGGCGGCCGCGCGCGTGGCGGCCGCCAGGGCCTCGTTGGCCTTGGTCGTCAGCTGCAGATCCATGGAGTGCGGGTACCTCTTTCAGCGGGTATGCGAGTGTGCCGGTTCACTGAGGACAACGTCGGGCAAAGTTGAGTCTATTCCGCTCAGGTTTACTCTGGGAACCCCGAACGGAAGGAGCTCCGGTATGCGTACAGCGGACTCCCCGTCCCGCCGGGTCGAGGCGGCGCGGGGCGACATCACGGCCGAGCGGGTGGACGCGATCGTCAACGCGGCCAACTCCTCTCTCCTGGGCGGCGGCGGCGTGGACGGCGCCATCCACCGGGCGGCCGGACCCCGGCTCCTGGCGGCCTGCCGTGAGGTGCGGCGCGACGCATACCCCGACGGCCTTCCGGTGGGCGACGCGGTGGCGACCTCCGGCGCGGACCTGCCCGCCCGCTGGGTCATCCACACCGTCGGCCCCAACTGGCACCGCGGCCAGCGCGACCCGCACCTGCTGCGCGGCTGCTTCACCCGGTCGCTCGACGTGGCCGCCGAGATCGGGGCACGGTCCGTGGCCTTCCCCGCGGTGAGCGCCGGCGTCTACGGATGGAAGCCGGCCGTCGTCGCCGACATCGCGGTGGACGCTGCGTTCCAGGCGGACCATGGCGAGGGTGTCGAGCTGGTCCGGTTCGTCCTGTTCAACGACGCGGTCCTTGACGAGTTCTGCCGCGCGCTCACCGTTCACGGGGTCGACCCGGCAGGCTAGGGGGGTGAGCACCGCGGAACGCAGCAACCTGCACGACCTCGAACGTGAGCTGACCCGGTTCTTCCGGCGGTCGCGGGTGGCGTCGACGTCCATCGCCGCCGAGGTGCACCCCGACCTCGACGTCGCCTCCTACACGGTGCTCGTCACCATCTCCGACCTGTCCGGCTCGCTGCCCAACGGGGTCCGCGCGATCGACGTCGCCGAGACGCTGGGCCTGCACAAGTCGACGATGAGCCGCAACATCGCGGTGCTGGAGCGGCTCGGCCTGCTGACCCGGGAACCATCCGCGGAGGACGCCCGGGCCCGGCTCCTCACCATCACCGAACCCGGCCGGACCTCGCTGGTCGCGGCGATCACCGCCCGCCGTCAGCGGGTCTCGTCGATCCTCGGCCGCTGGTCCGAGTCCGACGTCCGCGACCTCGCGCGGCTCCTCGGCCAGCTCAACGACGACCTGGCCTTCTGACGCCGGGAATATTCGTTGCGTTGGTCAACCTTTAAGGCTATAGTTGCGTGTAACAACCAATTGGAGCCTGTCATGACCGTCAGCGAGCCCGTCGCCCTGGAGATCGTCGGTGCCCTGTCCGGACTGATCCGCACGGCGCGGTCCTACTCCCACCTGCGTCACGAGCAGCTCGGTCCGACCGGCATCGCCCTCGCCATCCTCAAGCGCCTGCACGACGAGCCCAGCCGCTCGGGCGACATCGCGTGCGCGCTCGGCGTCTCGGCGTCCGCTGTGTCACGGGCGGTCGCCACCGTCGAGGCCCTGGGCTACGTCGTCCGCCAGCCCGACCCGGCCGACGCGCGGGCGTCGCTCCTGTCGCTCACGGCCGGCGGCGTCCAGTTCCTCGCCGAGCAGCATCGCGAGCACGCGCGTCGCGTCGCCGCCGTCCTCGACGGGTGGGACGACGCCAAGGCGCGCGAGGTCCTCCAGGGCCTGACCGAGCTCGACACCGCCCTCAGCCGCACCGTCTCGGACATGCGCACGGGCGGCATCCCCGCACTGAGCCCCTTGACCACCGCGTTCGCCGACAGCGTCGCCGACGACACCACCTCGAACCAGAACCAGAACCAGAAGGCGTACGCATGACCGTCACCACCGAACGTCCCACCGAACGTCCCACCGACCTGCCTGCCGACTCGCGTACCGACTCCATCGCCGGCGCCACGGTCCTCGAGGAGCCCAGCAGTCGCACGGCGCTGCGCAAGCGCCCCAAGGGCCGCCACCGCGCGGCTGCCGTCGTCCGCGCCGACTCCGTTCCCGGCGAGATGAGCCACGGCGAGATCCTCCGCGCCATGACCGGCCTGCTCGCGGCGCTGTTCACCGCGATGCTGTCCTCGACCATCGTCGCGACCGCGCTGCCCACGATCATCGGCGACCTCCAGGGCACGCAGAGCCAGTACACCTGGATCATCACGGCCTCGCTCCTCGCGACGACCGTGACCACTCCCATCTGGGGCAAGCTCGCCGACCTGTTCAGCAAGAAGGTGCTCGTCCAGAGCGCGACGGTCGTGTTCGTCCTCGGCTCGGTCGCCGCGGGCATGGCCCACAACGTCCCGTTCCTCATCGCCTGCCGCGTCGTCCAGGGCATCGGCATGGGCGGCCTGACCGCCCTCGCCGCGGCCATCATGGGCGCGATCGTCGCCCCCCGCGAACGCGGTCGCTACTCCGGCTACATGGGCGCGGTCATGGCCGTGGCCACGGTCAGCGGTCCGCTGCTCGGCGGGTTCGTCGTCGACTCGTGGGGATGGCGCTGGACGTTCTACATCTGCGTCCCACTCGCGATCGTCGCGATCTTCATCCTGCAGACCCAGCTCCACCTGCACACGGTGCGGCGGCAGCCGAAGATCGACTACCTGGGCGCGTTCCTCATCGCCGTCACCGCGAGTCTGCCGCTGCTCTGGGTGACCTTCGCGGGCACCGACTTCGCCTGGCTCTCGTGGCCGTCCGCGGCCTTCGTCGTCGCGACGATCGTCCTCGGCTGGGTCACCCTCCGCGTCGAGCGTCGGGCCTCAGAACCGTTGGTACCGCTGAAGGTCCTCTCCAACCGGACCGCGGTCCTGTCCATCGTCGCCAGCGTCGCCGTCGGGATCGCGATGTTCGGCGGCACGACGTTCCTCGGCCAGTACTTCCAGGTCGCCCAGGGCTACAGCCCGACCAAGGCCGGCCTCATGACCATCCCGCTCATGGTCGCGGCGATGCTCTCGTCGACGATCGCGGGCCAGATCATCAGCCGGACCGGACGCTGGAAGGCGTTCCTCGTGGGCGGCGGCATCTTCCTCGTCGCCGGCCTGGCCGGCCTGTCCCTGCTGCGGCACGACACCCCCGCCTGGGAGAGTGGCGTCTCGATGGCGGTCATGGGTCTCGGTATGGGCGCACTGATGCAGAACCTCGTCCTCGCCGTCCAGAACACCGTCGACGTCCGGGACATCGGCGCGGCCTCCGCGGCGGTCTCGTTCTTCCGCTCGCTCGGTGGCGCCGTCGGGGTGTCCGCCCTGGGTGCGGTGCTGGCCAGCCTCGTCCAGAGCCAGGTGCACGACGGTCTCGTCGCGCTCGGCCCGGCGGTCACCGCCGCGGCGGGTTCCGGCGAGTCGGGCACGCTCGACCTCAAGAGCATGCCCCCGGTGATCGCGACGATCGTGCGCACCGCGTACGGCGACGCGACCGGCCAGATCTTCCTCGTCGCCGCCGTCGTCGCGGTCGTCGCCCTGGTGGCGGTCATCTTCATCCGCGAGGTTCCGCTCCGCACGACGGTCGCCCTCGAGCGCCCCGAGAACGTGGCCGCCGAGCGCGCCTGACCCCGGGCTTCCTCTCGTTGTGGAGCCATCGCCCGATGGAGGTATATCCGAGCGCTCTAGCGTCTCGGATATACCTCCACCCGGACGACTAGGCGTGCTCCTCCTGGGCGACCTTCGGGAGCAGCCCGACGAGGGCGAGCGTGACCGCGTACAGGACCGTCGCGCACACCAGCACCACCTGCGTCGCCCCGACGAACCCGCCGTCGAGCTCCACGCGCGAGAAGAACAGCGTGCCGAGGGCGGCGACGCCGATCGCCGCGGAGAACTGCTGCACCGCGTTGAGCAGGCCCGAGCCGGTGCCGACCTCGGCCTCCGACACGTCGCCGAGGATGTAGCCGAACAGCGGCACGAAGACGAGCCCCGAGCCGAACCCGGAGACGAGCAGCGCCGGCGCCACCGACCACGAGGTGAGGTCGGTGCCGAAGTGGCCGACCGACCACCACAGGCCGATCATCCCGATCAGCGCGATCCCAAGACCGAGCTGGAGCGTCGCGCGACCGAGCTTCGCCGCGAGGAACGCCCCGGCGAGCCCGGCGCCGATGGCGGTGCCCAGCGCCCACGGGATCAGCGAGAGGCCGGAGTGGAGCGGCGTCCAGCCGAGGCCGAGCTGCATGAGCAGGTTGAAGGCCAGGGTGAACCCGGTCAGCGCGGTGAAGAAGGCGGCGATGACGACGAGGCCGACGACGAAGCTGCGCTTCTGGAACAGCGACGGCTCGATGACCGGGTGGGCGCTGCGCCGCTCCGACCAGACGAACAGCGCGAACACGCCGAGCGAGCCGATCATGAGGACCCAGGTCCAGGCCGGCCAGCCGAGCTCGCGGCCCTGGACCAGCGGCACCATGAGCATCGCCGAGGCCACCGTGAGCAGAGTGACTCCCCGCAGGTCGAGGCGGGCGTTGCGGTTCTCGCCGGTCTCGTGCGGCAGGTAGCGCCACGCCAGGGCGAAGGCCACGACCCCGATCGGCACGTTGATGAGGAAGATCGCCCGCCACTCGGAGCCGGCAAGGTTCGCGTCGATGAGCCACCCGGCGAGGATCGGTCCGGCCACGCCCGCGAGACCCATGACGGGGCCGAAGGGGATGAATGCCTTGCCCAGCTCCTCGGGCGGGAAGGCGACCTTCACGAGGGCCAGTCCCTGCGGGATCATCACGGCGCCGAACAGGCCCTGCAGCACCCGCGCGACGATGAGCCAGCCCGCGCCCGGCGCGAGGCCGCAGGCGAGTGACGCCAGCGTGAAGCCGGCCATGCCGACGAGGAACATCCGGCGCCGGCCGAACAGGTCGCCGAGGCGACCGCTGGTGACCAGTCCCAGGGCGAAGGCGGTGGTGTATGCCGCGAGCACCCACTGCAGGGTGGTGTCGCCCCCGCCGAGGTCGGCCCGGATCGACGGGCCCGCGAGGTTGGCGACGGTCGCGTCGACGAGGTCCATGACGTCGGCCACGAGGACGACGACGAGGACCATCCAGTAGTGCCGCGCGACGAGGGACGGGGCGGTCGAGGGTTTGGACGAACGCTGTTCGATGCTCACGAACAGTGTTCTACCGACGAACGGTGTTCGTGTCAAGTAGAGTCCGCGGTATGCCCGTGGACCGGCGGATCGAGCGGCAGCTCCGCAAGCTCGAGAAGCGGGCCGCCCAGACCTCCCGGAAGCCGCCGCTCAGCGTCGAGCGGATCGTGCAGACGGCCCTGGACATCGTTGCGGCCGAAGGGTTCGAGGCGCTGACGATGCGCCGGGTGGCGGCCACCCTCGACACCGGTCCGGCGTCGCTCTACGCGCACGTCGTCAACAAGGCGGACCTCGACGAGCTGCTCATCGGGTACCTCTGCTCACGCATCGTCCTGCCCGAGCCGGATCCGCAGACGTGGCGCGAGCAGATCTTCGACCTCGCGGCGCAGATCCGCGACCAGTACCTGCGCTACCCCGGCATCTCCCAGGCGGCGCTCGGCGTGGTCCCCTCCAACCCCGAGGCGCTGCGGCTCAGCGAGGGCATGCTCGGCATCCTCCTGGCCGGGGGCGTGCCCGCTCAGACGGCGGCGTGGGCGATCGACGCGCTCAGCCTCTACGTCAACGCGTACTGCCTCGAGATCGGGCTGTGGGTGCGGCAGATGGACACCGACGGCGGGTGGGTGGTCACCCACGACACGTTGATGGGCCGGTTCGAGGCGCTGTCGGAGGACGACTTCCCGCTCACCAAGCGGTATGCGGCCGAGCTCACCGCCGGTGAGGGCCACGACCGGTTCGACTTCGCGATGCGGACGATGATCAACGGCCTCGGCGGCCACTGACTCCCACTGTGGCGGTCAGCGGGCGTCCTGCGGGCCGCCGCGCGTATGCCGGCGACGAACCGCGTCCTGGGGCCCGTCGGCCAGGGGCGCGGGCGTGATGTCCTCGAAGTAGGCGACCACCGTCGAGAGGGAGACGACCGGCCACGCCATCAGCAGTCGTGGAGAGAGGCGCAGGTCGTGCGCGGCCTGCTCCCGCTCCCAGTCCGGCAGCGTGCGAACGCGGAACGGCCGACCCTGAACGGTGACCTGTTGCTGCGTGAGGTCGAGGAGCATCTCCGGTCCCGCGACCCCGGCAGCGGTCCCGTCCGACCCCGCGGGGAACCCGCCCTGTCCCCACGACGCGTGCCAGCGCATCGACCTGGTGTCGGCGAGGCGTTCCGGCCGACGCACCGTCACGACCTCGAGCGCCAGACGTCCCCAGAGACCGGCGGAGGACGTCCCGTCGAGGCCGTCCAGCCGACCCAGGAAGCGCGCCGCCACGCGCTCGACCGGCGCGTCCTGAGGCCCCGGGTCGATACCGGCCCGCACGGCGAGAGCCGCCTGCAGCAACGCCCAGTCAGAGCTGCGCAGGACCAGAGCGGCGGGGAGCTCGGACGCTCTGGTGGAGCCGAGGCCGACCCGCGCCCACCCTTCCCGCGTCCGGATCGCACCTGGATCACCGGACTGCGTCACGAGCGGCGTCCCAGATGCGGGCAGCGCTCGGAAAGTCCGCCGGGAGCATGACGCGGTCCAGGCCGGTAGCGGCGGCGGCCGGCGGCCAGTCGCACGAGCACGCCGATCTGGGGTGGTTCGGAGACCGTCGAGCCGGGCGGGCGCAGGACGTACACGGGCACGACGACCTCCCGGCCGAGGCCGGCGTCACCGGTGCGGCGGCGAGCCGCCCGCTCGGTCAACGACGCCGGGTCGAGGCCGCTGGAGATCGCCGTCTCTCGGCCCTCCCACGGAGGCCTCACCGAGGAGCGCTGGGCCGGCCGAGGCCGGGCCGCCAGAGGACCAGGGCCTGCGAGGCGGACCCGAAGCGGGGTGGCCGCTCGCCCGGGCGGACGGCGACGATCTCGCCACCCGTGCCGGCGGCGAAGATCCGGGAACCCAGCTGGGCCCGCGCGTCGGCCCGGTCGGCCTGCTTGGTCAGCGCGTCGGCGAGCTCGGAGACCCGGGCGCGCAGTGCGGCGACCTGGTTCTCCAGCTCGAGGATCCGCTGGATCCCGGCGAGGGAGACGCCCTCCTCCTGCGACAGCCGTTGCACCTCGCGGAGGAGCGCGACGTCGCGGCCGGAGTAGCGCCGGCCGCCACCGCGGGTCCGCGACGGCGAGACGAGGCCGAGCCGGTCGTACTGGCGCAGCGTCTGCGCGTGCATACCGGCGAGCTGGGCCGCGACCGAGATGACGAACACCGGGGTGTCGTCGTCCGGGCCGAAGCTCGAGGACTCCGTCGGGATCTTGCGCGGCGCGACCATGCCGGAACCCCGCTCAGGCCCGCGCCCGCTCGAAGAGCTCGGCGCGCGGGTCCTGGCCGACCTCGTCGGCCTGCATGGCCTCGAGCGCCTCACGCCCGGCGTCGGTCAGCCGTTGCGGCACGACGATCTGAACCTTGGCCAGGAGGTCACCGCTCTTGTCGCCCCGCTTCACGCCACGACCCTTGACCCGCAGCACGCGACCGCTCGGTGTCCCGGGCGCGATCTTCACGCGGACCGGCGTCCCGTCCAGGGTCGGCACCGACACCGTCGCGCCGAGCGCGGCCTCCGGGAAGGTCACCGGCAGGTCGACGGTGAGGTTGTCGCCGTCCCGGCCGAACACCGGGTGCTTCTCGACGGTGACCGTGAGGATCAGGTCGCCGGGCTCGGCACCGGCGTCACCGCGAGCACCCTTGCCCGCGCAACCGGATCTTCTGCCCGTCGCGTACGCCGGGAGGGATCCGCGTGGTGATGCGCTGGCCGTCGGCCGCCTCGAGGGTCACGGTCTGACCGGCCACCGCGTCGCGGAACGACAGGTTCGTCCGGGCCTGCACATCGGCTCCCTTGCGTGGTCCGCGGGGGGCGCCGAACGTGTCGTACCCGCCGTAGGTCGACCCACCCGGGTAGGAGCCACCGGCCTGCCCGAAGAGGTTGGCGAGCAGGTCCTGCATGTCGGGGTCGTTCGCCGAGCTGTTGCTCGTCGAGTAGCGGGTGCGGGTGTTTCCGCCGCTGAACATGCCGGAGAAGATGTCCTCGAAGCCGCCGGCCGACCCGCCGGCCCCGGCGGTGAACCGGGCGCCGCCGCGCGTCATGGCGCGGAGCTGGTCGTACTGCTGGCGCTGCTCGGGGTCGGAGAGGACGGAGTACGCCTCGCCGATCTCCTTGAACTTGGCCTCCGCCGCCGTGTCCCCGGCGTTCTGGTCCGGGTGCAGCTTCCGGGCCAGCTTGCGGTAGGTCTTCTTGATCGTCGCCGCGTCGGCGTCGGAGGAGACGCCGAGGATGGCGTAGAAGTCCTTGTCCAACCAGTCCTGGCTAGCCATCTCGGCGTCCCTCCTCTCGGTTCCGTATGCGGGCGCTCACCGCGGGTCGGCGACCGAGACCCGTGCGGGTCGCACGACCCGCTCTCCCATCTTGAACCCCGGCTGGATCACCTGGACGACGGTGGTCGTCGTGGCGTCCTCGGGAAGCTCGGCCTCCACGTGCATCAGGGCCTCGTGGATGGCCGGATCGAACTCCTCGCCCTTGGCGCCGATCCGCTCGACGCCGAACCGTCCGAGGATCCCGTCCAGCTTGTCGGCGATCGCCGCGAACGGCGTGCCGTCGAGGTCGCCGTGCTCGCGCGCGGCGTGGACGTCGTCGAGGACCGGCAGCAGCGCCTCGACGACCTGGGTGACCCCCCGGTCGCGCGCGAGGTCGCGGTCGCGGTCGACGCGCTTCTTGTAGTTGACGTACTCCGCCTGGAGGCGGCGCAGGTCCTCGAGATGCTCGGCCGCCTTGCGGGTGTCCGGATGGACCTCCCCCGCCGGCGCCTCCTCGATGACCTCACCCTCGATCTCGTTGTCCACCAAGGATCCTGGCGTGTCGGGGATGTAGACGTCGTACTCGTCCTCGCCGCCCGGCTCCGAAGAGGCGTCGCCACCGTGCGGGCCCTGGCCGGACCGGCCGGCGGCCTCGTGCCGGCCGCGGCCGGGACCGCGGCCCGCCGGGCCGGTGGGTCCGGTCGGCTCCTCGCCGACCGGCCCCACCGACTCGTCCGTCACTTGCGGTCCTGCGGGCCGTCGGTCTCGTCGTCGACGATCTCGGCGTCGACGACGTCGTCGTCGGCCGAACCGGTGGGACCAGCGTCAGCGTCGGTGGCCGAGTCCTGCGGACCGGCGTCGCCGGAGCCGGCCGAGGCCTCCGCCGCCGCACTGGCCGCATACATGGCCTGCCCCATCTTCTGGGAGACCTCGCTGAGCTTCGCCGTCTTGGCCTTGATGTCCTCGACGTCGGTACCCGGGGCCTCCTTGCTGCCGACCGCGGTCTTCAGCTCGGCGAGCGCCGCCTCGACGTCGGACTTCTCCGCCGTCCGGGACCTTCTCACCGTTCTCGGCGAGGAACTTCTCGGTCGAGTAGACGAGCTGGTCGGCGGTGTTGCGGGCGTCGATCTCCTCGACCCGCTTCTTGTCCTCCTCGGCGTGCGCCTCGGCCTCCTTGACCATCCGCTCGATCTCCTCCTTGGGCAGGGCGGACCCGCCGGAGATCGTCATGGACTGCTCCTTGCCGGTGCCCTGGTCCTTGGCGGTGACGTGGACGATGCCGTTGGCGTCGATGTCGAAGGTGACCTCGATCTTCGGCACGCCGCGCGGCGCCGGCGCGATGCCGGTCAGCTCGAAGGTGCCGAGTCCCTTGTTGTGCTGCGCGATCTCGCGCTCACCCTGGAAGACCTGGATGAGGACGGACGGCTGGTTGTCGTCGGCGGTCGTGAAGATCTCGCTGCGCTTGGTCGGGATCGCCGTGTTGCGCTCGATGAGCTTGGTGAACCGGCCGTGCTGGGTCTCGATGCCGAGGCTGAGCGGGGTGACGTCGATGAGCAGGACGTCCTTGCGCTCACCCTTGAGGACTCCGGACTGGAGGCTGGCGCCGACGGCGACGACCTCGTCCGGGTTGACGCCCTTGTTGGGCTCCTTGCCGCCGGTGAGCTCGGTGACGACCTTGGAGACGGCCGGCATACGGGTCGAGCCGCCGACGAGGACCACGTGGTCGATGTCGGAGACCTTGATGCCGGCGTCGGCGATGACCTTCTGGAACGGCGCCTTGGTCCGCTCGAGCAGGTCGGCGGTGAGGCGCTCGAACTCCGAGCGGGAGAGCTGCTCGTCGAGGTGGATCGGGCCGTTCTCGGACATCGACAGGTACTGCAGGTTGATGTTGGTGTTCGTCGAGGAGCTGAGCTCCTTCTTGGCCTGCTCCGCCGCGTCGCGCAGTCGCTGCATGGCGATCTTGTCCTTGGACAGGTCGACGCCGCTGCTGTTCTTCACCGTCGTGAGCAGGTGTTGGACGACCCGGTCGTCCCAGTCGTCGCCACCGAGCTTGTTGTCGCCGTTGGTGGCGCGGACCTGGATGGTCGAGAAGCCGTCCTCCGGGTCCTTGCCGACCTCGAGGAGGGACACGTCGAAGGTGCCACCACCCAGGTCGAAGACGAGGATGAGCTCGTCCTCCTTGCCCTTGTCGAGGCCGTAGGCGAGCGCAGCGGCGGTCGGCTCGTTGATGATCCGCAGAACGTTGAGGCCCGCGATCTCACCGGCCTCCTTGGTGGCCTGGCGCTGGTGGTCGTCGAAGTACGCCGGGACGGTGATCACCGCGTCGCTGACGCTCTCGCCGAGGTAGGCCTCCGCGTCGCGCTTCAGCTTCTGGAGGATGCGCGCGCTGATCTCCTGCGCCGTGTAGTGCTTGCCGTCGATCTCCGAGGACTTCCAGTCGGTGCCCATGTGGCGCTTGACGGACCGGATGGTCCGGTCGACGTTGGTGACGGCCTGGCGCTTGGCGATCTCGCCGACGAGCACCTCGCCGTTCTTGCTGAACGCGACGACGGACGGGGTGGTCCGGCCACCCTCGGCGTTCGCGATGATGGTGGGCTCGCCGCCTTCGAGGACGGCGACGGCCGAGTTGGTGGTGCCCAGGTCGATTCCGACCGCACGTGCCATGGTGACTCTCTCCTGTGATGCTGGGTTTGGTGGTGGTCCAGGCGGGCTAAGTGCTCCGGCTGCCCACACTGCCGGGCGGGGTGCCGGTTGTCAAAACCAGACTCCGCAAAGTTGCGTACACCTGACTCAACTTCGGGTATGCGGCGAATGTTCCCGTGCAGCCGCGACTTCCACCGCCGGGTCTACCGGACGGCGTGTGCCGGTGGTCACGGTGCGGGACAGTGCATGGGTGGGTGTTGATGTCTGCGCCGATGGCGGTGGGCGTTCGGCTGCAATCCGAACGGTGCGCCTCGCGCTGGTGCCGATGTCGAGCCAGCTCGTGCGGGCGGTGTTGCAGAAAGAGTGGACGGTGGCCAGGCATCTGCTCGGCACCCCGTTCCCGCTCGAATGGCGCGACGACGGCTGGCAGTGGCTGGAGTGGCAAGCCAGCCGCGGCGAGTCCGACGAGCGTTTCATCGTCTGGGGAACCAGGCTGGCGTTCCCGGTGACGGTCGACGTCGGCGCGGATAGTGGTCCGGTGGTTGCGGAAGTCGGCTTCCACGGGCCGCCGGACTCCGAAGGCTGGGTCGAGATCGGGTACCGGGTCGTCGCGGAGTATCGCCGGCGAGGACTGGCCGAGGAGGCGACTGCAGCGCTGCTGGCGTGGGCTGTCGCGCACGGCGTGACTGGGGTGAGGGCGTCGGTCAGCCCGGACAACGCGGCCTCGATCGGGCTGCTGGGCAAGCTGGGTTTCACCGCCGCCGGCTCTCACCGACACCCGATCCTCGGTGAGCAACTGGGGTTCCGCCGCATCACCGGCGCACCGTCGTGACTCGGGGACGAACGTGCGGAAGCCGCGGCGGCGACCGATGCACCGAGCGCCGGATCCTCGTCTACGGGGTCACCGGATCCGGCAAGAGCACGGCGGCCACGCGGATCGCCGCCGCAACGGGCCTTCCGTTGCACCTCGTCGACGAGCTGACCTGGCTGCCGGGATGGGTGCCGGTGGACGACGACGTGCAGCGCGAGCGGTTCGTCGAGATCGTGGCGACCGACGCGTGGGTCCTCGACACCGCATACGCCACGTGGAGGGACCTCGTGCTGGCGCGGTGTGAGCTGGTCGTGGGCCTGGACTACTCCCGCTGGCGGTCCCTGGCCCGACTCGTACGCCGCACCCTCATCCGGCTCGTCGACCGGAAGCCGATCTGCAACGGGAACGTCGAGTCGCTGCGGGGCACGCTCTCTCGGGACTCGATCGTGGTCTGGCACTTCAGCTCGTTCGCGCGGAAGCGAGCGCGGATGCGGGCGTGGGCGACCTCCGACGATGTCCCGATCCTGCTGTTCCGCCGTCCCGCCGAGCTCGAGCGCTGGCTGGCGTCGCTCGAGCGCGACGGGGACCGGTCTAGTCCTTCGACTCCGACTCCGGGTCCTGTCCGATGACCTCCGGGACGATGAGGTAGCCACCCTCCTCGCGGTCGATCCGCAGCAGGGTTCCGGGCGGCAGCTGGTCGCGGATGTGCACGGGGATGGGGATGAACCCGTCGGCCGTCACGACCGCATACTCCTTGCCGCTGCGACCCTCGCCGCCGATCCGGCCGTCGCGGATCGTCACCGTGCGGGGCAGGCGGTCGGCGACCTCGGGGTCGTGGGTGACGACGACGACGGTCGTGCCCTGCTCCTCGTTGACCCGCAGCAGGGTGTCGAGGATCCGCTCGCGGGCGCCCCGGTCGAGCGCGCTGGTCGGCTCGTCGGCCAGCAGCACCCCGGGTGACGGGGCCATGGCGACAGCGAGAGCGGCCATCTGCATCTGACCCTGAGAGAGGCGGCCGAGCTTCGCATCGGCGAACTCCGTCGCGCCGACGAGCTCCAGGCCGCGGTCGACACCGATGACGTCCGCCCCGAGCCGGCGCGCCTCGACCTGAGCGAAGGCGATGTTCTCGCGAACCGTGAGGTACGGGATGAGGTTGCGCTGCGCGCCCTGGAGCATGAGGGACGTCTCCCGGGCCTGGAAGGCGTCCAGCTGCGTCGGGGTGAGCGCCGACAGCTCGTGCTCGCCGACGAAGATCTTGCCGGCACTCGGCCGGAACAGCCCGCCGAGGAGCGAGAGCAGCGTCGACTTGCCCGACCCGGACGGTCCGAGCAGGCCGACCACCTCGCCGGCGGCGACGCTGAGGTCGACACCGGACAGGGCGGCGACGTCCTGCCCCTCGGACCGGTAGATGTGGACCAGCCCGAGGGTCGTGATCGCCTGCGCGCGCGTCATACCGTCTCCCGCAGCCGCTCGAGGCTGGCCCGGCGCGCGATCCGCCGACTGGTGACCAGGCCGACGATCGTGAGGACCACGACACCCACCGCCCCCGCGACGAGCGCCGGGAGCCACGCGGTCTGCAGGTCCACCGGGAAGGTCGGCGGTGGCGTCGTGAACAGGGGCACCATGCTCACCGCCGCGGGCGCCGCCCAGAGTCCGACGGCGGCGCCGAGCAGGGCCGAGACGACGATGACCGGTCCCGTCTCGAGCTGGGCCATGAGGGACAACCCACGTGGTCGCTGACCGACCAGGCGCAGGACGGCGTAGTCGCGGCTCCGGGCCCGCCGTGAGGTCGATGCGAGGACGATGATGCCGGCGGCGGCGACGATGAGCGCGAGGATGCCGACGGCCAAGGCCAGCTGCAGGCTCCAGGCCGCGGCGCTCCGCCCGTACATCGCGGCGACGTCGTCGGCATGGGTCGTCTCGGACACCGTGATCCCCTGCGCGGCCAGACCCGACGTCACCCGGGCCACCGTGGCCGGGTCGTTGGTGTCGACGTAGGCGGTGAGCACGGCCGAACCCCGGCCGCGCCAGCCCTGGGCGAGCAGGTTGTCGAGGTTGACGATGCTGGCTGAGGGGGGACCGCCCGGGACGAAGGGCACGTTGCCGCCCGAGCTGAGCAGCAGGGCGGTGCCGTCGACGTAGGATCCGCCGAAGGTCGCTCCCGCGGCACTCGGGGCCGAGGCGGGGGTGGTGAGGGCGGGACCACCTCGGGGACCGAGGCGTGCGGGAGGAACGCCTTGTCGGCGCCGTTGGTGGAGTACCGGAGCGTGAGGCCGCCGTTCGCGAACGTTCCCGTCACGACGACGTCCTCGACCGCCGTGTCACGCCAGGTCCCGGCTCCGCCTAGCTCGACCGGGCGGCCGTCGACGGTGAGGCGCGAGATCGTCACCGAGCCGGTGACCGCCGCCGTCGAGGCCGGCGCCTGGACGCCGATCCCGGTGATCCGGCACCCGTCGGCGCAGGTCACGGTGGCCTCCTGGTCGCTCACGACGCCGTTGTCCGGAAGGACGCCGATCGGGATGGTGTCGACGGACCCGTCCGCGCGGACGACCCGAACAGCCAGCGCCAGCGACGTGGGCGCCGGCCGGACCGCGGGCGTCACCACGTCGAACGCCGGCGCATCGAGGTGGTACGTCACGTGGGTACCGGTGAGGACCAGCGGCGGCACGGTCGGCGCCGTGAGCCGGTCCCAGGCCAGCGAGCCGACGTCCACTCCTGGCCACAGGGCGATCCGACGGAAGGCGCTCGGGACGACGCCGACCGTCGTGGTCCCCTGCCCGCTCGGTGCGACGAGGGCGACGGGCGTGACGTGGTCGCCGGCGGGGTCGACGGCCCGGACCGCCTTGGCCACCGCGGCGAGGTCCCCGGTGCCCAACGTGAGGACGGTGGGCGCACCCACCTCGGCGGCCGCTCGTCCGGC
This sequence comes from uncultured Actinomycetota bacterium, assembly GCA_963713345.1. Lineage (GTDB taxonomy): Bacteria > Actinomycetota > Actinomycetes > Actinomycetales > Dermatophilaceae > Lapillicoccus. The sequence continues at coordinate 122,265 of CAVQLI010000014.1, forward strand.
CCAGTTGCGCGCGCCGACGGCGAGCGCATCGGCCGAGACGACGGTGATGCTGAGGGCGACGGTGACCACGGGGACGAGCCAGCGGGTCGTCCCGCGCCGGCTGGACGTGAGAGCCGCGGCGCCGGCGGTCGGACGGCCGCGCTGCAACAGCCACCGTCCTCCGACCGCCAGCAGCGACGACAGGACGCGTGCGGCGACGACCCCCACGGCCAGGGCGAGCAGGGCCGGCGCGAGCTGGCCGACCGGACCCTGGACCGAACCGGTCACCAGGGCGATGAAGGCCGCCGCGGCCGCCGCGACGAGCATCGCCTCGAGCACGCCGAGGCGGACTCCGGTGCGCCGCGGCGGGACGCTGCGGATGAGGTCGGCCACCGGGTCCCGGCACACCCGCCGGACCGAGAGGACGGCCAGCCCGACCATGAGGAGCAGGCCGGCCACGAGGGCCACCACCGCCGCCACCGGCACTTCGAACGGGGGGTCGGACGTGAGGACCGTGTTGCGGGCCACGGTCGACAGACCGACGGCCAGCAGCGCCCCCAGGGGAGCGCCGAGGACGACCGGCGGGAGCGTCTCCGAGAGCAGCAACCGGCGAGCCCCGCGCGACCCACGGCCTCGGAGGCGGGCGACGGCGACCTCGCCGCGGCGCTGGTCGGCGGCGGAGACGAGGACGAGCCAGAGGACGCAGACGAGCAAGAGAGCCATCTGCGCCATGAGGAGCGGCACGGTGATCGACGCCTGCTCACTGCCCACCCGGGCCTCGTCGGCGATGGCCGGCAGACCGCTCCGCACCGTGATCGTCTCGGACGCGTGGCTGGCGGCCCGCTCGACCCCCATGGGGTACTGGACGAGCCCGGTGATGGTCGACCCGATCGTCCCGATCTGGTCGATGCCCACCCGGTCGGCGAGGAGGGGGAAGTCCAGGCCGTAGACCGGCTGGAACCACGGCGCCGGGGTTCCCTTCGGCGAGGTCACCGGGTCGGTCAGTGTCTGGAGCGGGGTGAGCATGGTGTCGAAGCCGAGCTTCTGTGCGGCCGAGCCGGTGAGGCGGTCGCCGAACCAGTACGGGCCGTCGACCTGGTCGTAGACCCCGACGACCCGGAGCGTCGTGCGCGGCGCCCCCTCGAGGGAGCTGACCGCGCCGTCGAACTCCCCCACCTCGATGGTGGACCCGACCGGCGTCCCGTAGGCCTTGACCTGGTCGGCCGACACGGCGACCTCGCCGCGCGCCGACGGACAGTGACCCTCGGTGATCGTCACGTGCTCGCACATGCCCGCCCGGTTGAGCAGCCGACCACCCGGCTGGGCGGCGAACGGCAGCTTGCGCACGTCGACGCCCGTGCTGGGGGTCGGCGACCCGACGAAGGTCCGCAGGCTCTCCGGGAGGAGCTGCTCAAGTGCGTCCGGGTCCAGGGCGTCCTGCGGCGCCGTCGGGCTCGTCGACCCGAGCCGGAGACCGGTCTGCGCCACGGTGGCCTCGCGCAGCATCGTGCGGATCATCGCCTGCTCCAGCGCCCGCGTGTAGAGCGGAGCAAGGACGAGGCAGGTCGTCACGAGGGCTGCCAGCACGACGACGACGATGGTCTGCGCGCGGCGGTACCGCAGCGCTGCGAGCATGTGTCCTCCCGGTCGGCCCTGGTGCGCGGCGACCCGCCCTCGCACGGTACAACGTGCCACCTCCGCCGGAGCCGAAGTCGCTGTAGCGTTCGACGGTGCCGACCGACAACCGGGTGGACGAGCGCGGCCGCGCCGCCGACGAGCAGCGCCGCCCCCTCCCGCTGACCGCATCGGGCGTCACCCTCGACATCGCGGGCCGCCGCATCCTCGACGACGTCAGCCTCGACCTCGCGCCCGGCACCTTCACCGCGCTGACCGGGCCCTCGGGGGCCGGCAAGACGACGCTCCTGTGGGTGCTCGCGGGTGCGCTCAGTCCGACCAGCGGCACGGTGGCGTATGCGGGCAGTCCCCTCACCGACCGCGAGGCCGCCGCCCGCGAGGGGATCATGCTCGTGCCGCAGGGCATCGCCCTCGTCGCCCCGCTGACCGCTCGGGAGAACATCGTCGTCGCGCTCATGGTCCTCGGCGTCCCGTCGCAGGATGCCCACCACCGGGCCGACACCGCACTGGAGGAGGTCCGGCTCGACGGCTCGGGCGACCACCTCGTCGAGGAGCTCTCCGGTGGCCAGCAGCAGCGGGTGTCCGTGGCTCGGGCGCTCGCCCTGCGCAAGAGCGTGCTGCTCGCGGACGAGCCGACCAGCGAGCTCGACGCCTCGACCCGCGAGCCGATCGTCGCACTGCTGCGCGCCGAGGCCGACGCCGGTGCCGTCGTCCTCATGGCGACCCACGACACGTGGTGCGCCGACCAGGCGGACGCCGAGTACCACATCGACGAGGGCCGAATCCGCCGGGTTCGCTAGACCGCCGGAGCGGCTACCGTTCCGGCATGACCAGGGCACTGCTCGTCGAGATGTTCGACCAGATGGTCGTCGCCAAGGACAAGGCGGCGATCCCCCGGTACTACGACCCGGACTTCGTCATGGTGTCCAACGGGATCACCCAGGGCTACGAGGCGTTCCGGACCGGACACGAGACGGTCTACGCCACCGGAATCTCGTATGCGGTCGAGTACGACGACGAGTCCTGGGTCGAGGCTGACGACCGGGTGGCCGTCCGCCTCTGGATCACGACCTCCCGACCGGACGAGGCCCCCACCCGGCTCGAGGTCGTCCTCATCGCGACCTACCGCGAGGGGCGGATCCACCGGCTCTGGGAGCTCACCTGGCCGAACTGGTCGGACCTGCCCGCCTTCGAGGACTACGAGGCGTAGGCCTCGGTGTGCCGATGACGAGTCAGCCTGCCGCGCACCGGTTCGCCGGTCGCGTCGTCCTCGTGACCGGCGGCGGGTACGGGATCGGGCGCGCCTGCGCGCACCGGCTCGCGGCCGAGGAGGCGCGGGTCGTCGTCGCCGACCTGGACCGCGAGTCCGCGGAACGCACGGCCGGTGAGCTCGACGAGGCCTACGACGCACACCCGGACGGGCACCTGGCGGTGTGGATGGACGTCACCGACCGGGCATCGGTGGACGACGCGGTCGGTCACCTCGTCGAGCGCGCGGGCCGGCTCGACGGACTCGTGGCCGTGGCGGGCGGGGACGTGGCGCACCCCGGTGTGGACGAGACCGACGACGAGGTGTGGCGGGCGATGCTCGACCTCAACCTCCTCGGCACGGTCCGCGCCTGCCGGGCCGCGATCCCGCACCTCCGGCGCAGCGACCTGGACCCCGCGATCGTCATGGTCAGCTCGGTCAACGGGCTCACCGGAATCGGTAGCGAGCCCTACTCCAGCGCCAAGGCCGGGCTGCACTCGCTCACCCAGAACCTCGCGGTCCAGCTGGGGCCGGACGGCATCCGGGTCAACACCGTCGCGCCGGGCACCGTCCGGACCCGCGTGTGGGAGGGCCAGCCCGGCGGCGCGGACCGGATGGCCCCCCTCTACCCGCTCGGCCGGGTGGGTGAGCCGGAGGACATTGCTGCGGCCGTCGCGTACCTGCTGTCGTCCGACGCCGGCTGGGTCACCGGCGTCGTGCTCCCGGTCGACGGAGGGCTGCTCGCCGGCCATCGCGCGCCCTAGGCTCCGGCCATGGAGCGACCGCCCGGAGCACCAGCCGTCTTCGACGTCCGCACCGTCGTCTACCTGCGCCGCGGCGACCACCCGCCGGAGCTCGACGAGGACGCCTCGACCGCCCTCCACCACGCCCATCTGGCGCACCTCGGGGACCTCGTCGCCCGCGGGATCATTGCGGCGAACGGACCGCTGCTCGACCAGTCCGACCCGACCATGCGGGGCATGTCGGTCTACACGGTCCCGGTGGACGAGGCCCGGCGGCTGGCCGAGTCGGACCCCGCCGTCCGGGCGGGACGGTTCCGGGTCGACGTCGCCCGGTGGTGCGTCGCGGCCGGCCGCGTGGCCTTCCCCGAGCAGGACGGTCCTGTCGGTGAGCGGGTCCGGTTCGAGGACCTCTAGTGGCGGACGGCGACCACCCCGACGCCTACCTCGCCGCTCTCGTCGAGCGGTCCCGCGGCATCCTCGGCGGGAACCTCGTCGGGGCGTATGCGGCGGGCTCGGTCGCGCTCGACGCGTACCAGCCGGGGCGCAGCGACATCGACGTCGCACTCGTCACCGCCGAGCCGCTCGACGACACCGAGAAGCACGACCTCGTCGCGGCGCTGCGGCACGAGGCGCTCCCGGTCCCGGCCCGCGGGCTGGAGCTCGTCGTCTACACGCGGGCGACCGCCGGCTCCGGAACGACGGATCCCGGGTTCGAGGTGGAGCTCAACACCGGCCCGGCCATGGCGTTCCGCGCGACGTACGACCCCGCCGACCGCCCAGCCGCCGACGGCCGGTTCTGGTACCCGCTCGACCGCAGCATCCTCAGCGGCATCGACGGAGCGTTGCTCGGGCCGCCCGCCGACGAGGTGTTCGCCGACGTCGCGCCGGACGACCTGCGCGCGCTCCTCGTCGAGGCGCTGACCTGGTGGCTGACGACAGCCCGGCGACGCGGGGGACGCGGTGCTCGGTGCGTGTCGGCTCGCTGGTGCGGGTTCGCGACGGCGAGTGGCTGCCCAAGATTGCTGCGGCCCAGCGGCTGCTGGCGACGGGATACCAACCCGCGGCCGTGGTGAAGGCGGCGATCGCGGGACGCCTCGGTACCGGCGCGGGTCCGACCGTCGAGGCGGCCAGGGCGTTCCAGCGGGCTGTGCGTACCGAGATCCGGGGCACCCGACTGCGTCCGCTGACCGAGGCCGACCTGCCGGAGCTGATCCCGTTGCAGGAGGCCGGTGGGGTCACCGGCCTGGGCCACATCTTCCCGCAGAAGACGAATCCGTTTCCGCGCGAGCGGGTGGCTGACCGGTGGCGTGCGGAGATGGCCGACCCCGAGACGGACGCCCTCGCCCTCGAGGTCGACGGCCGGCTCCAGGGGTTCGTCGCGCTGCGCGGCGACGAGCTGCTGCACTTCGGGACGGCGGTGGACAGTTGGGGCACCGGGCTCGCCGAGGACGCCCACGACCTGGCCGTCGACCGGCTGGCCCGTCACGGGGTCGGCACGGCGCGGCTCTGGGCGTTCCGGGAGAACGAGCGCGCCGTCCGGCTGTACGAGCGGCTCGGGTGGCGGCCTACCGGAGAGACCCGGCCCACGACCTTTCCCCCGAACCCGACCCTCGTCGAGTACACCCTCGACCTCGCGCCGGGATCACCGTGACGTGCAGACCGCTCCCGTGCAGTCGCGCGACAGCAGCGCGTCGATGAAGACCTGCTTGATGTCCTGCGGGTTCTGGGCCACATAGGTCCTGCCGCCCGTCACGGCTGCTCGGAGCCCTCGTCGACGCGGGTTCGGTGCCGGTCGGTGAGCTCTGTGATCGCCTCGAGGTGCCGGCTCATCAGCCGCAGCTCACGGTCGGAGAACCCGCCGAGCATCGCCTGGCCCTCCTCGACCATCGGACCGTAGAGCCGCATGGTCCGCTCCATCCCCGCATCGGTCATCCGGACCATGACCTGTCGGCGGTCCTCGTCGCTGCGGTACCGCTCGACGAAACCCTTGCGCGCCAACCGATCCACCAGCGCTGTGGTCGCGGCCGGGGTGAGCGCCGTGGCGACCGCCAGCTGGCCCGCGGACTTCGGACCGTCGGCCAGCCAGTCGAGGCACCGCAGGTCGGCCGGCCCGAGGCCGAGTCGACGCCCGACCGCGTCGTCGAACGCCTGCACGCTGCGCTGGTACCGCTGCATCGCCAGGCCCAGGCCGCCGACCAGGTTGTCCCGAGACGCCATGACTGTTACTCTTTCGATTATCGAACTATCAGATTTTGGTAAGAGAGGGTATCAGCATGACCGCGATCATCGTCGGAGGTGGCGTCGCCGGACCGGCGACGGCCATGGCGCTCCAGCACGTCGGGGTGGAGGCGGTCGTCCTCGAACGCCGCACCGACCGCAACCCGACCGAGGGCTCGTACTTCACCATCGCGCCGAACGGCCTCGATGCGCTGGACCTGCTCGGCGTCCTGGACCTGGCCCGTGAGCTGGGGTTCCCGTCGACGACGAACGCCATGTACGGCGCGACCGGGCGGCTGCTCGGCGAGCTCAGTCTGGGCGTTCCGCTCCAGGACGGGTCGGTGGCGCTCACGGCGAAGCGCTCGCTCCTCGCCGCCCGGCTGCTCGACGAGGCCGAGCGTCGGGGGATCGAGGTCCGGCGGGGCGCCGAGGTGGTCGACGTGGCCAGCGACGCCGACGGTGCGACGGTCACCCTGGCCGGCGGCGAGCGGCTGACCGCCGACCTCGTCGTCGGCGCGGACGGCGTGCGCTCGAAGGTCCGTCAGGCCATCGACCCCGCAGCGCCGGCGGGACGCTACGTCGGCCTGACCAACTTCGGCGGCATCACCCGCGGCACCGCCCTCGCGTCGACCCTTCGTCCGGAGGCGTGGCACTTCGTCTTCGGCGCCCGCGCGTTCTTCGGGGCCCACCCGACACCCGACGGCGACGTCGTCTGGTTCGTCAACGTGCCCGAGCCCGAGATCAGCCGCGAACGACGGGCCGCGACGAGCCCGGAGGAGTGGCAGCGACGGCTGCTGGACCTCGTGGCCGGTGACGAGGGCCCGGCGGCCGAGCTGGTGGCCGATGGCGTCCTGGAGCTGGCCGGCGACAACACCTACGACCTGCCGCACGTCCCGCACTGGACCCGCGACCGCCTCGTCGTCGTCGGGGATGCCGCCCACGCCCCGTCGCCGAGCTCCGGCCAGGGGGCGTCGATGGCCCTCGAGGACGCCGTGGTCCTGGCCACCTCGGTCCGCGACCACGCGCCGCACGCTGCCGACCTACCGGCCGCCCTCCGCAGCTACGAGCAGGCTCGTCGAGCCCGGGTCGAGCGCATCGTCAAGGCCGGCGCGCGCAGCAGCAGCTCCAAGACCCCCGGCCCCGTGGGCCGCCGGTTCCAGGAGGCCGCGATGACCGTCGTCTTCCGGTACCTCGTCACCGACAGGAGCACCGCCTGGATGACCGGCTCCCGGCTGAGCTGGGACGCCTCCGTCGTGGCGTGACCGGTACCGCCACCACCAGAACAGCATCAGCGCGCTGCTGACGAGGTAGAACGAGTGCAGCAGCCAGAGCGGTCCGGCGGGCAGGCTGAACACGTACACGGAGTGGACCACGTTGCCGACGTTGGCGACGACGAGGTTGCTCGCGCTGTAGGAGCGCAGGTCCCGCGTCCGGACCGCCTTGACGAGCATCGGCAGGTAGCTGATGACGAACAACGTGGTCGAGATCGTGCCGGCGACCACACCGGTTTCCTGCAGCGTCACGGCGGGTCACCTCCCTCACGTCCGACCCGGTCGACATCGATGGCGATGTCGATGTCGATGTCAGAGAGTCGCCGAGAGCCGCGGGATACGGCATCGGGGACCTCACTCAGATTCGGCCGGTGGGCACCTCAGGTTCGGCGCGCGGACCCTCAGAGGGGGTCAGGCGTAGACCGGCCGACCCGTGGCGGCGAGCCGTTCGAGCAGATCCGCGCTCTCGGCGGCCGCGTCATGCCCGGAGAGGTCGAGGGCGATGCGACCCGCGGCCGTCCGGTACGACGGGTCGTCGAGGAGGGCCCGCACGGCCCCCCGCACGTGCTCCGGGGTCGGGGTCGCGGTCCGGAGGTTGCGTCCGACCCCGCTGTAGGCCACCCGGTTGCCCACCTCGGCCTTGTCCTCGGTCGTCCCGGCGGCGACGATCGGCACCCCGGCCGCGAGCGCATACTGCACCCCGCCGTACCCGCCGTTGGTGACGTACACCGAGACGTGCTCCATCACGGAGGAGAAGGGCAGGTATGCAGCCGTGCGGGCGTTCCCGGGGATGCGCGGGATGCCCAGCGCGGCACGGTCGGGCACGCCGGCGGCGACGACGAGGACCTCCTCGTCGGCCAACCCGAGCAGGGTCGGGGCGACGAGGTCGCGGACTCCGGTCGCGACGGTGCCTTGGGTGACGAGGACCACCGGCCGGGTGGACGACTCGACCTCGGGCCACCAGTCGGGCAGCTGGGGGTCGTCCGGCGGCGGTGGGAGCAGCGCGCCGACGTAGTGCACCTGCGGCTGGAGGTCCGGGCGGCGGTACTCGAAGGAGGGCACGGACGGCTGCAGGTAGAGGTAGTCGGAGACCGCCGGACCGGTGAACTTCCGGGGTTCGACCCCGATGACCCGGCACTGTCTCTCGAGCTCGTGCGACACCCGTCCGAAAACGATATTGGCCGCTGAGTAGGCGAGGATCCGGTTGCGCACCAACCCCTTTCGCGTGTCGTCGGGCAGTAGGCCCAGACCGAACGGAGCGATGCCGCGGCCCGGAAGTCCGAGGCAGGTGATGTTGTAGACGGCGTTCGGCGGCCCGCCGGTCTCGTTCACCGTGAACGGCCCGATCATGGCGGTGTCGCCCAGCGTGACGTCCGCGGGGAACCGTTCGAGGATCGCCGAGATGTCGCGGTGCTGACCGGTCACCTGCTCGACGAAGACCTTCTGGAAGTCGTAGGTCAGCTGGCGGAGACCGCGTAGCGACCGTCGTCCGGGGAAGGCCGCGTCGTAGTCGGAGTCGTCGTAGTCCTGCGCCTCGACGTACGGCTCGAACACCGCACCGGCCTGCTCGGCCTGGTGCCGGAACTTCGCCCCGACGTACCAGCGCACGTCGTGGCCGCGGCGGACCAGCTCGGTGACGATGGGGATCCCGGGCAGGACGTGACCGGTGATGGGGTGGGTCGCGACGAGGAAGCGGGCCACGATGCCTCCCAGGGAGTCCGGAATGGTCGACACCAGTCTCGGGCAGGTCAGCCGCCGTGTGGAGCCGATCGCGCCGCAGACGTCGGTCGTCCAGTGTCAACGGCCTGCGGTCGCCGGACCGGGCCACGCTCGAGGGCGAGTTAGGCTCGAGCCGTGGCAAGGTGGAGCGAATGAGGCGTCCGGTCCTGGCGATCGTGGGTGTGCTGCTCGTCCTCGTCGGCGCCGTGTGGACCATGCAGGGACTCGGCTACCTGCCCGGCAGCGCGATGTCCGGGGTGACCCTCTGGGCGGTGGTCGGCCCCGTGGTCGCGCTGCTCGGGCTGGTCCTCCTCGTGCGGGGTCTGGGCCGGCGTGGGGCCTCTCGCCCACCGGACCAGGAAGGGCCGTGACGGCGGCAGAGGTCCGCGCGTACTGGGACGCCGAGGCGGCGGAGTTCGACGAGGCCGCCGACCACGGACTGCGCGACCCGCAGGTCCGGGGGGCGTGGGACCGGCTCCTGCGGGAGCACCTGCCGGAGGCGCCCGTCGACGTCCTCGACCTGGGTTGCGGGACCGGGAGCCTCACCGTGCTGCTCGCCGAGGCCGGCCACCGCGTCCACGGCGTCGACCTGGCCCCGGCGATGGTCGACGCCGCCCGCGCGAAGGTCGCGGCGTCCGGTACGACGGCGACGGTCGAGGTCGGCGACGCCTCGGACCCGCCTGGCCTGGCCGGCGCCTATGACGTCGTCCTCACCCGGCACGTCCTGTGGGCCCTGCCGGACCCGTCGGCGGCGCTCTCGCGCTGGGTCCGCCTGTTGCGTCCGGGCGGTCGGCTGCTGCTCGTCGAGGGGCGCTGGTGGACCGGTGGCGGTCTCACCGCGGCCGAGACGCGACGGCTGCTGGCTCCGTATGCGACACAGGTCCAGACCGTGCCGCTCACCGACCCGCTGCTCTGGGGCGGCCCGGTCGAGGACGAGCGGTACCTCTGCGTCGCGACCCCGTCGTCGTGACGGGCGACCTCGACGTCCTTGTCGTCGGCGGGACCGGCGTGGACCACATCGTGCGAGTTCCGCTGCTGCCGCTGCCGGTTCGGGACTCCTTGACGGTTCCGCCGATCCAGAGCGTGGTCGGTCACACCGGCACCGGGGTGGCGCTCGGCTGCGCGGCGCTGGGACTGCGGACCGCCCTCGTGGACGTCATCGGCGACGACATGGAGGGCCGGCTGGTGCAGGACCGGTTCGCGTCGGCCGGCGTCGAGCTGGCGACCGCCACGCACCCCAGTGGCACGCGACGCGCGGTCAACCTCGTCACGCCCGACGGGTCCCGGATGTCCCTCTACGACCCGAGGCCGCCCGTCGACCTCGCCGGTGACCGCACCCTGTGGAGCGCGCTCGTCGACCGCTCCCGGCACGTCCACGTGACGATCATGGGCTGGGCGACAACGGCCCTGGCCGACGCGGTCTCGGCCGGCCGGACCACGTCGACCGACCTGCACGACTGGGACGGCGAGAACCCGCACCACCGGCCGTTCGCTCTCGGGGCCGATCTCGTGTTCCTCTCCGCCGCCGCCCTGGGCCACACCGCGGCCGAGGTCGCTGCCGGCATCCTGCGCGACGGACGGGCGGAGGCGGTCGTCGTGACCGACGGGGCACGCGGCAGCGCGGTGTACCGCCGCGACGAGAGCCCCCTCCGCATCCCGGCGGTCAGCCTCCCCGGTCGGCCGGTCGTGGACACCAACGGGGCCGGCGACGCCTACGCCGCGGCGTACCTCTTCTCGTGGCTGGCCGGTGCCTCCCACGCCGACGCCGCCCGGGCCGGCGCCGTCGCGGGGGCCTGGGCCTGCGGCAGCCCCGGCACGCATACCGGCCTGGTCGACGAACCGACGCTGCGTGGACTGATCGGCTGAGAAGGCTCCGCCTCTGTTCGAATGAGGCATGCGACGCGACATCTCGGCCCACCTGGCGGTGACCGTCATGGGACCGGCAACGCTGCTGTTCAGCACCGCCGTCTCCGGGACCGGGATGACGCTCGACGAGCAGCTCAGCATCCGCGTCGACGGCCTGCTGGTCGAGCCCTCCACGTTCACCGACCACTACGGCAGCCGGCTGCACCAGACCACCTGCGGTGCCGCGCGGGTGACCTTCGACTACACGGCGACGGTGACCGGTCAGGCGAACCCCCTCGGCGCCGAGCCGATCGACCTCGTGACGTTCCTGCGGCCGAGCCGTTACTGCGAGTCCGACACGCTCGCGCCGACCGCCGACGCGGAGTTCCGCGGTCTCGAGGGGCACGCGCTGCTGGCCGCGGTGGCGGCCTGGGTCCACGACAAGCTCGCCTACGTGTCCGGCTCCAGCCAACCCACCGACGGGGCCGTCCAGACCCTGCTGGCCCGGCGGGGGGTGTGCCGCGACTTCGCGCATCTCACGATCGCCCTGCTGCGGGCTCGTGACGTCCCCGCCCGGCTCGTCTCGGTGTATGCGCCGGGGCTGGCGCCCATGGACTTCCATGCGGTCTGCGAGGCCTGGGTCGACGACTCCTGGCACGTCGTCGACGCGACCTGGCTCGCGCCCCGACAGACGCTGTTGCGCATCGCGACCGGACGCGACGCGGCCGACACGGCGTTCCTCACCAACAACGGCTCCGAGCTCACCCTCGACGAGCTGCAGGTCTGGGCCGTCGCCGACGTGCTCCCGAGGGACGACTGGTCCTCGCTCGTACCGCTGCGCTGACTCAGGACCCGCGCCGGGTCAGTTGAGGCTGGGCGGCGTGTTCCCCGGGCCGGCGGCCAGCCCCAGCTCGGCGGCGAGCGCGGACTCGCGCTGGGCCAGCCGGCGGACCAGCGCGAGCCGCGCGGTGGTCTCCGAGACCTCCAGCAGCCGCTGCCGGTCGTCGCGGTCCAGGTCCAGCGACTCCGCCGCCCAGTACGCGAGCAGCTCGGGCTCGTCGGGCGGCGTGGTCAGCTCGAGGCCGAGGGCGACGCCGTGCACCTGCACCGCCTCACGAACCGCCTTGCTCAGCAACGGAAGCCGCGCCTCGTCACCCGTGAGCTCCTCGAGCCACGTCACCTCGCCGGTCACCCACGGCGTGCCGGCCGCCTCGTCCACGGCGTCCAGCCGGAACCGCCGCGTCCCGTGGCTGAGCACGAGGAAGAGCCCGTCGGTCACCTGCACAACGCGGTCGAGCACCGCGAGGCACCCCACCGAGTACAGCTCGTTGACCCGCTCGCCGACCTCGTACCCGTGCCGGATCGCGACGACGCCGAACCCGAGCTCCTCGCCCTCGCTGTCGATGAGGCGGCGCAACAGGGCGACGTAGCGGTCCTCGAACACCTGCAGGGGGAGCTGCATACCGGGCATGAGGGTGCCGCCCAGCGGGAACAGCGGGAGCGACGCCACCTGTCGATGCTAGAGCCGGGAAACGAGGAGCATCTCGTCGGCGCCGACCTGGAACGCGTACGGAACGGTGACGATCCCGGTCTCGACGTGGGTCAGTCGCTCCCGCAGCGCACCGAGGAAGCCCACCGGCTCGCCGGAACCTTGGTGAACCAGCGGAAACACCCGGACCTCGGTCGCCACCCGCGCCATCTCGCGCAGCGCCGCCTCGTGCCACGCCATGTCGAACACGTTCGCCCAGGTGAAGAGCAGATGGGAGCAGACGGCGAGGTCGAACGAGCCGTCCGCGAACGGCAGCTGTGGGAGCTCGGCCGCTATGTAGTGGCCCGGGTGACCGCGCCGGTCGGCGAGGAAGCTCTCGAGCGCGTTCGCCCGCAGCTCGCGCTGACGCTCCGGTGAGCCGTACCACTCGAAGGAGAACCGGTCGCGATGGTCGGCCACCATCGACGACCCGCCGACCGCGCCGGCGCGGGCGGTCTCCGCCAGCTCGTCGAGGCCCTGACGGTACGCGGGGTCGACCGCGACGGCGTCGCTCCCGCGGGCTCGGGCTCCGGCCACGAACCCGGACGTCCCCGCCGAGCAGTCCAGCACCCGGCGGGGCAGCCGGTCCGGGTCGAGCGCGAAGAACGCGACGTACTCCGCGAACGACCGGGAGGTGACGAGCACCTAGGGGATCGGGTACTCGGCCAGGTAGCTCACGTTCGAGCCGTTCGGCCCGGGCGTAGCGGGGGCACCGACGTCGTTGACGATGTGGTCGATCGTCCCGGCGTTGTTGAGCGACACGGTCAGCAGGCTGTGCAGCTTGACGCCTGGCGTGACCGGCACCTCGAACCCGTGCGTGGCGTGCAACGTCGGGTTGACGTTCGTGTAGATGTACGCGCCACCGCCCCACAGCTCGTGGGTCTTCACCGAGTCGGCGACCTTGTACGCCGCATACCCGAGGATGCCGTCGTGCTGCCAGTCCGCCTGGGTCGGCGGGTCGTAGGGGAACTCGTTCTGGAAGAAGATCGTCTTGCCGCGCTCCCCGGACCAGATGAGGTTCTCCTTCTGGAAGTGCTCGGAGAACAGGCCCGTCGCGGTGACGTCGTCGCCGCGGACGACGACCCCGGTGTCGGACGGGTTGACCGTCCAGCCGAAGCTGCCGGGCACTCCGTGGTCGGCCCGCCAGGCCCAGATGTCGTCGAGCACGACGTGGTCGCTGTTGACCTCGAGGGCGACCGTGGTCGAGCCGGCGTGCGGCCCACCGATCCGGAAGAAGACGTCCTGGAGCCCGGTCGGGTTCTTCGCGTCACTGGCCTTGCGGTCCTTGCCCGGGCCAGCCTTGCCCGTCCCGACCCGCATGAGGGCCGGCGATCCGGGCGAGCCGGCATCGAGGGTGATGCCCGCGACGTCGACGTCGGGCACGTCGGCGATCTGCAGGGCGACGTTGCCGCCGGTCGGGGTCAGGCTCGGGAGGCCGAGGCCCAGGACGACGGTGTGGGCGCGCTTGACGTCGATGGTCCGGTCCACGGCGTAGACCCCGGGGAGGAGCAGCAGGTTCCGGCCCTGGGCCAGGGCCGAGTCCACCTTCGCCATGGGGGTGTCAGGTGAGGCGACGAAGAACTCGGAGAGCGGGACGGACCGTCCCGGCGTGGACCCTGCGGCCCATGTCGTGCCGGACGAGTCCGTGCGCGGAGCCGGGACGAAGACCTGCCAGGTGTCCGTGTCGTCGACGAAGAGGTACGGCCGCTCGCGGCTCACCGGAGTGGCGGCCAGGGTCGTGTACGGCGGGTTCGGGAAGGACTGGGCCGGTGCACCCAGGACACCCGAGAACACCTGGTTCCACACGGCGTTGCTCCAGCCACCGACCTCGCCGTTCCGCGTCAGCCACTGCTGCTGGGACCCGCTGATGACGAACCCGGTCCGGGAGTCGGCCATGAAGCCGCCGCTGGCGTACTGCGGTCCGGCGGTGCAGTAGTCCATCAGGCTGAGGTTGGCACCGCGCACGTCGACCCGGCGCATCGGCGCGGCCTGGGAGACCGCCCAGAAGTTGGCCGAGGCCCGGCAGCCCGTCGAGGCCCATCACGTTGATGGTGAGGTTCGACAGCGAGCGCCAGAAGTTGTTCAGGGCGATGCAGTTGTCCGGTGCGAGGCACCGGTTGTAGACGTCGACGTGGCCGTTGATGGTCACGTCACCGGGGTTCCGGCCCAGGCCGGCCACCTCGGTGTAGTAGCCGACCTTGACGATGAGCGGGTCGGCGGCCGACCCGTAGGAACCGGGCTTGAACAGCAGGGCGTAGCGCTGGGTCCCCATCTCGTTGTCGACCTGCTGCGCGTAGACCGCGTCGACGACGGCGCGGATCTGGGCCGTCGGCATGCTCGGGTCGAACACCTTGACGTTGGGTCCGAGGTCGACCGACCCGGACCCGGGCGGGGCGGCCGGCGGCGCCGCATACACCGGGCCGGCCACGAGCCCGGTCAGCAGAAGAGCGAGGAGGCCGGTCACCAGGCCGGCCAGGGACCACATCGTCGTGGGTCTGCGCATGCCCGAAATATTCCGTGTGAGAGCGCTCTCCGCAAGAGCCGGGCCGAACCGGTTCAGCCCGGGCCGTTGCGGACGAGGTCCCAGGTGAACTCGGAGACCGACCCGATCCCCCCGGTCGGAGACTGCTGGGTGTAGGCGACGTGGATCTTTCCGAAGCCCAGCGCGACGTTCTCCACGGGCCGGTCGGGGTCGACCGCGTCGGCGAGCAGACAGGCGGTCACCAGGACGTCCTCGAGGTCGACGACGAGGTACTCGACCGGCCGCGGACCACCGCCGGTCACCGTCAGCCGGCCGGACCGCAGGTGCCGTCCGTTCGCGACCGCGAGCATCAGAGCGGGGGACGCCTTGTCGACCAGCTTGCTCACCGAGAGGTCGGTGAACGTCGCCCGGCCCGCGCCACCGCCACCACCGCCGTGGCCGGACCCGGCGTTCGTCACGCCGAGCGACCACGAGGTCACGTCGATCTCCTTGGCGTGGCGGGCGTCCCGGGACTCGCCCTCGATGCCGTCCAGCTTGAGGAACACCGCCATTGCTCGACTCCCCGTCTCGTCATCGATACCGACACCCGAAGGATGGCAGTGGGCGGGGTGCGTGGGAAGACGACAGGATGAGATCTCGTGAGCACCTCCACGTCGGGCATCACCGAGTACGCCCGTGACGGGCTGACCTTCGACGTCACCGACCGCGGCGACCCGGCGGCGCCGCCGGTCCTGCTGCTGCACGGGTTCCCCGAGGACCGGCACTCCTGGGAACCGGTCACCGACCGGCTCGTCGACGCCGGGCTCCGGACCCTGGCACCGGACCAGCGCGGCTACAGCCCGCGCGCTCGCCCGAGCGAGCCGTACCCGCAGGCCTACACGCTCACCGAGCTGGCCGACGACGCCCTCGCGCTGCTGGACGCGGCGGGGATCGAGCAGGTCCACCTCGTGGGGCACGACTGGGGCGGAGCGCTCGCGTGGACCCTGGCCGGCGGTCACCCGGACCGGATCGCGACCCTCACGGTGCTCTCCACCCCGCACCCGGCCGCTCTCCGCCAGGCCGCCACCAGTGCGCCGTGGCAGTTCGTCCACTCGGCCTACATGCTGTTCTTCCAGCTGCCACGGCTTCCGGAACGCGTCGTCGTCCGGCGCCTGGAGGGGCTGCTGATCTCCTCCGGGATGCCCCGGGCCGAGGCCGAGCGCTACGCCGGCCGGATGCGGGAGCCCGGCGCCCTCCGGGGAGCGCTGGGCTGGTACCGCGCCATGGGCCACTCGCGGGGCGCGGTGCACCGGTGCCGCGTCCCGACGACGTTCGTGTGGGGCCGCCACGACGGGTTCCTCGGGCGACAGGCGGCCGAGTCGACCGGGGCGATGGTGCTCGCCGACTACCGCTTCGTCGAGGTCGACGAGGGCCACTGGTTGCCGGAGCGCCAGCCGGACCTCTGTGCCGCGGAGATCGCCGCCCGGGTGGCCGGCACGGTCTGACGGCGGTCCGTGATGGGCTGGGCTCGTGCCCGTCACCGTCGAGGACGTCCGCGCCGTCGCGAGGGAGCTGCCCCGCGCCTACGAGGTGGTGGTCCACGACCGGGTGAAGTTCCGCGTCGGCCAGATCGTCTGGGTCGCCTTCTCCCGCGACGAGACGACCATGGGCTTCGCCTTCCCCAAGGAGGAGCGCGAGGCCCTCGTCGCCAGCGCCCCGGCCACGTTCCTCATGCCCACGGAGAGCGACCTGCGCTACCGCTGGGTGGTCGCGCGGATGGCCGCCCTCGACGTCGAGGAGATGCGCGAGCTCGTCGTCGACGCCTGGCGGATGGTCGTCCCGAAGAGCGTCGCGCGCGCCTACGACGAGGCCCATCCCCGGCCCGGTGCCTAGGGTGGCGGACGTGACCGACGGCAACGAACCGGGGCCCGCCGCGAGCAGCTACTACCTCCGGCTGCCCGACGGGCGCTACCAGCCCACCCTCCACGTGCAGGGGGCGTGGAACGACCACGAGCAGCACATGGGGCCGGTGTCGGGGCTCATCGCTCACGCGATCGACCAGCACGAACCGCGACCCGAGATGCTCCTCGCGCGGATCTGCTACGAGATCCTCGGCGTCATCCCGGCCGAGCCGACGTCGGTGACGGTGGAGACCATCCGGCCCGGCCGGACCATCGAGCTCGTCGAGGCCACGCTGGTGGCCGGGGAGCGTCCGGTGGTTCGCGCCCGGGCCTGGCGGATCGCCCGCGGCGACACGGCATCGGTGGCCGGCGGCCTGCCGGAACCACTGCCGTCGCCGGACACCTTCGCGCCGTGGGACGGCCGAGCCGTGTGGAGCGGCGGCTACATCGCGTCGCTGGACATGAGGGGCCATCCCCAGAACTCGCCCGGTCGCGGTCGCGGCTGGCTCCACCCCGGCGTGCCCCTCGTCGAGGGGGTCGAGGTGAGCCCGACCGCCGCATACCTGGGCCTGGTGGACACCGCGAACGGCATTGCGGTGCGGGAGGATCCGCGTTCGTGGATGTTCCCGAACGTCGACCTGACGGTGCACCTGTTACGGGAGCCGGTGGCCGGCTGGGTCGGGTTCGACACGACGGTGGTGTTCGGGTCCGACGGGCTGGGGGTGACCAGCTCGACGCTCTACGACGTCGAGGGCCCGGTCGGTCGTGCGGAGCAGTCGCTGACGGTGCGGCCGCTCACTCGCCCGGGTACCTGACGCCGACCTGTCGGCGGGCCTCGTCCATCACGGACATGACGGCGCGGGACGAGGCCCACGTCATCCGCTCGCTCTCCTGCTTGCCGTCGGCGACGCAGCGCGCCACCTCGGCCACCTCGAACTGGAAACCGTTGGGGATCGGGCCGCCCCACTCCTCGACGACGGTCCGGTCGCGGTCGGCCTTGCGCAGACGCGTGGTGTTCGGCCCGTAGAAGTCGCCGTCGATCTCGATGCTGCCCTCGGTGCCGGAGATCACCGCGGTCGTCGGCGTCTTGGTCCACAGGGTCGTGTCGAGCTGGGCGAGGGTCTTCGGGCCGTACCCGAGCACGAGCGACACGTGTCCGTCGACGCCGGTGTCGGTGAGCCGGCCGGTGGCCGAGACCTCCTGGGGGGCGCCGAGCAGGTCGACGGCGAAGGAGATCGGGTAGACGCCGAGGTCGAGCAGCGCGCCGCCCGCCAGCTCGGGGTTCTTGAGCCGATGGTCGTTGGGGAGGTCCAGGGCCTGGCCGTGGTCGGCGGAGAGCGTGACGATCTCGCCGATGGCGCCGTCGGCGATCCGCCGGCGCACCTCGGCGATGTGCGGCAGGTGCCGCGTCCACATCGCCTCCATGACGAAGACGCGGTGCTGCTGGGCGGCCGCGAAGATGTCCTCGACCTCGGAGCTGTTGCGCGCCAAGGCCTTCTCGATGAGGACGTGCTTGCCCGCCTGGATCGCCAGCAGCGCGTGCTCGCGGTGCCCCGAGTGCGGTGAGGCGACGTAGATCGCCTGGACCTCGTCGTCGGCGACGAGCTCCTCGTAGCTGCCGTAGGACCGGGCGACACCGTGCCGGCCGGCGAAGTCGGCAGCGCGGCCGGCGTCGCGCGAGCCGACAGCGACCACGGTGCCGGCGGTGAAGTCGCTGACCGCCTCCGCCAGCTTGTTGGCGATGCCGCCGGGGGCGATGATCCCCCACTTCAGAGGCGGGGCATCCTGCGGGTCGGGCACGGCGTCGGGCATGTGCCGAGTATGCCGGTAGGCCTCACCGGTCAGTGACCGTAGGTCTCCTCGTCGGCGGTCATCAGCAGGTCCATGAACGCGAGCGCCTGACGACGGCGGGTGAACGGGTCGCGGTAGAGCGACGGCTTCGTCGGCCGGTTCCGGATCCGCAGGCACTCCTCGAGCAGCCGGCGCCACTCGGGTTCGCAGACGGTCAGCGCCCACTCGCCCGCGCCGCACTTCGAGGTGACCCGACCGGTGGTCAGCATGTAGTGGACGCGGGTCACGCCGAGGACGCCGGACGCCGGTGCCCAGCCGCCGAGGCTGCCCATCCCGGAGCCGGACCAGAGGTTGGCGTTGCGGTACCACCAGGGCGTCCACTGGTTGGCGATGCTCCCGAGACACCAGTCCCGCAGCATCTCCTCGTCGCGGGCGATCCGTCGACTCTCCAGCCCCGGCCCATGGACGTGCAGCCCGTGCTCGGCCAGCTCGTGCCAGGTGAGGATCGACGGCACCCAGTTGGACCCGAAGTGCAGGACTCCGCCCTTGGCCTGCAGGCCGAGGGTCGTTCGCCGGTCGGGCGGGGTGGCCAGGTCGGCCCAGCGCAGGTAGTGACCGTCGAGTCGCGGAGTCGGGTGTCGGTCCGCCACGCGTTCGTGGATGTCCGCGAGCAGCATCCGTTGCACGTCGTCGGGTTCGTCGTTGATAACGGTGACGAAGTCGACGTCGCTCCACGCGGGGTGGAAGTCGGAGAGCGCGACGGAGCCGGTGAGGTAGACCCCGGCGACCAGGCCGGGGACGGTCGACTCGAGGTCGTCGAGGTAGTCCTCGACCACGCGCGCGACGACGTTGGAGACGTTGACGGGCAACGCGTCCACGGCGCTGCCCTTCGTCACGCTGGTCACGGTCATGAGGGTAGGTGCGACGGGCCCGATTTCCGGCGAGACACGGCGGGTGGCGGCCGGTTCGGTATGCGTGTCACTCGATCCGGGTGGTGATCTCCGTGCCGAGCATGACCGTCCGGCTCACCGTGCAGAGCCGCTCGTGCGACTTCCGGACGATGTCCGGCAGCAGCCGACGGGCCGCATCGCCCCCGTCGCCGTCCGGGAAGGCCACCCGGAAGGTCATGACGATGTCGTCGAGATGGTTGCCCTTCTCGTCGGCCACCTTCTCCGCGTCGACGTCGACGTCGAACGCCTCCGGCTGCGCCCGGCGACCGGTGACGTAGTCGACGTCGATCGACGAGCAGGCGGCGATCGCCGAGAGCAGCAGCTCGACCGCGGTGAAGTCGTCCTCGCTCCCGCCGACGCTGAGGGTCCCGCCGCGGGCGTTGGTGATCGTGTAGCGGCCGGTCTCCTCACGTCTCAGGCTGACGTGTCGATGCTTCGGCTTCTCCGGCGGCAGCTCGGCCGGTCGCTCACTGTCCATGACCAGAGCGTAGGAGGACCCCTCCTAGGCTGCTTCGGTGACCTACTGGGAGACCTGGCACGGCGCCTACGCCGACCCGGCCTCGTCGCTGAGTCGCCGGCTGCGCGTCGTCCAGAAGCAGATATCCCGATGGCTCGACGCCACGGCGCCGCGACCGGTCCGGGTGGTCAGTCTCTGCGCCGGGGACGGCCGCGACCTGCTCGAGGTCCTCGCCAGGCGCGACGATGCCGACCGCGTCACGGCGACCCTCGTCGAGCTCGACCCCCGCCTCGCCGGGCGGGCCCGCGACCGAGCCCGCGGCTGGTCCGGTATCGAGGTGCGCACCGCCGACGCCGGGGACCACGAGGTGTATGCGGACCTGCCGCCCGCCGACCTCGTCCTGCTCTGCGGTGTGCTCGGCAACATCTCGGACGCCGACGTCGAGCACGCCATCGCCACTCTGCCGGCCCTGTGCGCACCCGACGCCCGCGTCATCTGGACGCGGACGCGCCGGCCGCCGGATCTGACCGGGCGGATTCGAACGTGGTTCGGTGACAGCGGGTTCCGTGAGGTCGAGTTCATCGCGCTGGCCGGCAGCGAGGCGTCCGTGGGGGTCGCCGACCTGATCGCGCCGACCCAGCCGTCCTGGGGACCGGGCCGCTTGTTCACCTTCGTCGCCGAGTCGCCGAACGCCCGCACGCTGGACGTCTACGAGCACCGGGCCGACCGTTACGACGCGACCCTGGGTCCGGCTCCGGACTGGCACGTGGCGTTCCTCGACCGGGTCGCCGCGTCACTCGGCGCCGGTGCCGAGGTGCTGGAGCTCGGCTCCGGGACGGGCGACGACGCCCGCTACCTCGCCGGGCGCGGACTCGCCGTCCAGCCCTCCGACGGAGCGACGTCGTTCGTCGAGGCGATGCGGCGAGCCGGGCTGTCCTCGCTGCGGATCGACGTCCTGGCCGACGACCTCGGCGGTCCTTGGGACGCCGTCGTCGCCTTCGCCATGCTGCTGCACCTCACGCCGGACGAGCTCGCCACTGTCCTGGACCGGATCCACGGCGCGGTGCAGCCCCGCGGCACCCTGGCCCTGTCGGTCAAGGAGGGCGACGGGTCGGCGTGGAGCGACCACAAGCTCGGGCTGCCACGGTTCTTCACCTACTGGCGTCCCGAGTCGCTCACTCGGCTGCTGGACGAGCACGGTTGGACCGTGGACGTCCTGGAGCGTCATGCCGGTACCCGGGACGACTGGATCCTCGTCATCGCCACGAGGCGCGACGACGACGGCGGTTAGGCTGAACCGGTGAGCAACGAAGGGCCGAGCTACCCGCAGGACCGGCCGGCGCAGGAGTGGCCCGCCGAACAGCCGTACGGACAGCAGCAGTACGGGCAACCCGCATACGGACAGCAGCCGGCGTACGGACAGCCGTCCTCCCCGCCCGCCTACGGTGGCGGCGCACCCGACCAGGTTCGCTTCCACACGCCCGGGCCGACCGTCGAGCACCCGCAGGCGACGCTGGCCTTCGTGCTCGGCCTGCTCTCGGTGCTCGGGCTGACCATCCTCGGACCGTTCGGCTGGTACTACGGCAACAAGGTGGTCGCCGAGATCGACCACGACCCCCGCGAGTTCAACAACCGGGGCATCGCCATGGCCGGCAAGGTGCTCGGCATCATCGGCACCGTGTTCCTCACCCTGACGGTGCTCGCGGTCGTGCTGATCGTCGTCGCGGTGGTCCTCGCCGCCGCGTAGCCCCTAGGCGTAGGTCTCGAGGAAGCTGGCGATCCGGCCGATCGCCTCCTCGAGCTCCGGCACCGCCGGCAGCGTCACCAGCCGGAAGTGGTCCGGCTCGAACCAGTTGAAACCGGTTCCGTGCGTCACGAGGATCTTCTTGGCCCGCAGCAGCTCGATGACGAACTGCTGGTCGTCGGCGATCGGGTACATCTCGGGGTCGAGGCGCGGGAAGCAGTAGAGCGCACCCTGCGGCTCCACACAGGTCACGCCGGGGATGTCGTTGAGCAGCTTCGACGCCAGCTTGCTCTGCTCGTAGAACCGGCCGCCGGGGACGATGAGCTCGTTGATCGACTGGTACCCGCCGAGCGCCGTCTGGATCGCGTGCTGCCCTGGGACGTTGGCGCACATCCGCATGTTGGCGAGCAGGGTGAGCCCCTCGAGGAAGTCGGTGGCGAGGTGCTGCGGGCCGGAGATCATCACCCAGCCGGAGCGGTACCCGCATACCCGGTAGGCCTTGGAGAGGCCGCTGAACGTGAGGCAGAGGACCTCGTCGCCGCAGAAGCTCGCCGCATGGTGGTGGGTGCGCTCGTCGAAGATGATCTTCTCGTAGATCTCGTCGGCCATGACGACGAGCTGGTGCCGCCGCGCGATGTCGACCAGGCCCTTGACGATGTCCTCGCTGTAGACGGCGCCGGTCGGGTTGTTGGGGTTGATGATGACGATCGCGTAGGTGTTCTCGGTGATCTTCGACTCGATGTCCTCGAGGTCGGGGTTCCACCCGTTGGTCTCGTCGCACCGGTAGTGGACGGGGATGCCGCCGGTCAGGGACACGGCACCCGTCCACAGCGGGTAGTCCGGAGCGGGGATCAGCACCTCGTTGCCGTCGTCGACGAACGCGGTCAGCACCATCGAGATCAGCTCGGACACGCCGTTGCCGATGAACACGTCGTCGGGGACGGTCTTGGTCAGGCCGCAGGACTGGTAGTACTGCGCGACGGCGGTACGCGCGGAGTAGATCCCGCGGGAGTCGGAGTAGCCCTGCGATTCGGGCAGGCTCTGGACCATGTCGACGAGGATCGCCTCGGGAGCCTCGAAGCCGAACGGGGCGGTGTTCCCGATGTTGAGCTTGAGGATCTTGTGACCCTCGGCCTCCAGGCGGTGAGCCTCCTGGAGGATCGGACCCCGCACGTCGTAGCGGACGTGTTGCAGCTTCTTGCTCTGGACGATGTGGCGCACGAGACCCAGCCTCCCATCACCGTTGGTGTGACGACAGTGACTTGGGTCCAGTCGTCACGCGTCGCCGACGGTGACGGCCTGGGCCTCTCGCTCGGCCTCGGTGGCCTGCGACTCGTCCGCCTCGGGGTCGTCGATGTGGCGCAGGTAGGGCCGGGTCAACGCGAGGGCGCCGACGGCGAGCGCGACCGCGAACGCCCCGACCCAGAACGGCACGTGCACGTTGAGCTCCTCGCCGAGCTTGCCGGCCAGCCACGGGGCGATGGCACCACCGGAGAACCGGACGAAGCTGTAGGCCGCCGACGCCACTCCGCGCTCGACCGGCGCGGCCTTCATGACCGTCTCGGTGACCAGGGTGTTGTTGATGCCGAGGAACAGCCCGGCGACGACGACGCAGGTCGCGAGCAACGCCTTGTTGTCGGTCCCGATCGCCATGACGACGAACAGCGCGGACAAGAGGCTGAGGTTGACGAGCAGCGTCGGGATCGTGCCGAAGCGGGCCTGCAGGCGCGGCGCGACGACCACCGAGGTGAAGGCGAGGGCGACGCCCCACCCGAAGAAGATCAGGCCGATCTCGTGCGCGCTCATGTCCAGGGGGAACGGCGTGAAGGCCAACAGGGTGAAGAACCCGAAGTTGTAGAGCAGGGCCGTGATGGCCACGCCGAAGAGGCCGCGATGCTTGAGGGCTCGGAACGGGTCGAGCAACGAGGTGGCCTTGGCGGCCGGCGGGGTCTTCGGTAGCAGGAGGGCGGTCACCACGAGGGCGACGGCCATGAGGGTGGAGACGCCGTAGAACGGCCCGCGCCAGGAGATGCCGCCGAGGATGCCGCCGACGAGCGGTCCGACCGCGATGCCGAGGCCGAGGGCCGCCTCGTAGAGGATGATCGACTGCGCGACCGACCCCCTGGCCGACGACACGATGGTCGCGAGCGCCGTGGCGACGAAGAGGGCGTTGCCGAGACCCCAGAGGGCGCGCCAGCCCACGATCTCCATCACCGAGCTGGACGACCCGGCCAGCCCCGCGCCGACGATGATGATGACCAGGCCGATCAGCAGGGTGCGCTTGGCACCGATCCGGCTCGCGATCGCGCCGGTGAGGAGCATGGCCAAGCCCATGACGGCCATGTAGCTGGTGAACAGCAGCGAGACCTGCGACGGCGTGGCGTGCAGCTGGTCGGCGATCGGCTTGAGGATCGGGTCCACCAGGCCGATGCCCATGAACGCGATGACGGACGCGAAGGCGACCGCCCAGACGGCTTTCGGTTGGCGCCACATAGTGGAGGTCCTTGGTGTGGTTCGGGGTTCAGACGGTGGGGGTATGCGCGGGGCCGGCCTCGACGAGCAGCCGGCGGAGGATCCCGACCGCGTTCGCGAGCGTGTCCTGCTCCTGGCCGGTGAGGGCGGCGACGTAGGGCGCGACGACGTCGGCGCGACGGGCGCGGGCCTGCCCCAAGGCGTCGGCGCCCGCCTCGGTGATGGTCACGAGAACGGCCCTCGCGTCAGCGGGGTCGGCCTCGCGCGTCACCCACCCCTCGGCCTCGAGCCGCTGGACCTGGGTGGTCATCGTCGGCTGGCTGCAGTGGTCGGCGGCGGCGAGCGCCGAGATGCGTGCAGGTCCCTGCTCCTCCACCTGGGCGAGCAGCCGGACCTGCGCGTACGGGACGTCGAGTCCGGCGCGCTGGGTGGCCAGCCGGTTCAGCCGGGCGACCACCGACAGCAGGTCGGAGCCGAGCTGCTCGGCCCCCGCACGCGGTCGGCTGGCGAGGTCCACAGGCATACCGGCGACTTTACATAGGTTGCCTATGCAACTCAACCGCTGGAATCTTGAGGTCGGGTCGAGGACGCCGTGGTCGCGCTGCAACCTGAGGCTTCGGCCTCCAACCCGAGGTCACGTCTGCGCATACCCTGTCGCGAGAGCGCAGACCGTGGACGGTCTGCGCTGAAACCGCAAGGCCTGCGCAGACCTTGTGCCAAAGGACCACGGGCCCCGGCCTGGAACCTTGAGGTCGGGTTGAGGACGCCGTGGTCGCGCTGCAACCTGAGGCTTCGGTCTCCAACCCGAGGCAGTACCGACTTTCGGGGATGCGCGTGGCCGAGAACTCGGTACTACGTCCGGTTGGAGCCGGGATGCGTCCGGTCAGGCGTCGAGGGCGGCGTTGACGGCGCGCAGGACGCGGAGGGTGGCCGCGAGGTCCTCGGCACTGAGCTGTGGCATGGCGGTCAGCTGCTCGCGGTCGACCAGCTTGTCGCCGCGACGCACCAGCCGGGTCCCCTGGGGCGTGAGGGCGACGAGGTGCTCGCGGCGGCTCTCCGGCGAGACCTCGACGGTCATCAGCCCCGCCGCGACGGCCGCGTCGATCTGACGGCTGACGGTGCCCTTGGTCAGACCCAGGCGGTCGGCGACGGTCTGCTGGTTGAGCCGGCCCGGGTGCGCGTCGACGACGCTGAGGACGAGGAACTGGGCCATCGAGATCCCCAGCGACGACCGGAACAGCGCCTCGCCCGAGCGGTCCATCAGCCCGGCGACGCGACGGGTCAGCAGCCAGAGCTGCGCAACGTCGTCGTCGGGGTGGGGCACGAGATCAGCGTAGCAAAACGTTTGACCAGGGACCGTCGTGTGTGCAACTGTTGCTTATACAACCGTTGCAGGAGGAACCATGCGAATCATGCTCGTGCTCGATCACCCCTACACCCTGACCTCGGCCGAGAACGTGCCGCACCGGCGGAGCTTCTCGGGCGCCGTCGCGGCCGCCGTGGTCCGTGGTGCCGACGCCGGCGGCCACGAGGTCGACGTCGTGGACCTGGCCGCGGACGGGTTCCAGCCGAGCATGTCGCGCGACGACCTCGTGGCGTGGCGGCAGGCCGGCGTCGTGGACCCTCTCGTCGAGGACTACCAACGGCGGTTGTTCGAGGCCGACCACCTGGTCTTCGTGTTCCCGATCTGGTGGGAGGCGATGCCGGCCGCCACCAAGGGCTTCCTCGACCGGGTCCTCACCAAGGGGATCGTCTACGAGGAGCTGGTCGGGGCACGGGGCAACCCGTTCCGCAACAAGCTGGACCGGCTGGGTGGCGTCACCGTCTGCACCGTGATGACGACGCCCGACAAGGCATACCGGTGGTGGTACCGCGACCCGGTGACCAAGATCCTCTTCCGCGGGACCTTCGGGAAGATCGGGGTCAAGAACCTCCGCTGGGTGAACTACGCGGACGTCACGGCCAAGTCCGACGAGGAGCGGACGGCCATGCTGCGCCGGACCGAGGAGCGGTTCGCGACCCTGTAACGCTCAGTCGAGCTGCGGTACCGGTTCGTTGGCCCACGTCTCGACGCGCCACCCCGACTCCGGGTCGCCGTCGAGGACGATGACCGCCGTGTTGTGCAGTCGGGTGTCGGCGGCGAAGGCCTTGTCGACGTTGACGGCTCGGGCGCCGGTCCAGGCCCGGATCACGGCGCCGTGGCTGATGATCGCCGCGCACTCGTGCTGCGCGGCCTCGCCGACGACCTCGTCGTACCGAGCCATCACCTCGGACCCGGACTCCCCACCGGGTATGCGGGCGTCGGGCTCCCCGTCGGCCCACCGGTAGAGGACCTCCAGGTAGCGGTCCCAGCCCTCGCCGCTCGCCATCTCGTGCTCCCCCGCCTGGATCTCGCGAACCCCGGGCCGGACCACGGGGACCAGGTCGCGAGCGGCGGCGAGTGGCGCGGCCGTCTGGTGGGTGCGAACCAGGTCGGAGACGTAGATCGCGTCCAGCGGGATGTCGGTCAGGCTGTCGACGAGCTCCGCCGCCTGGCTGCGTCCGAGCTCGGTGAGGTCGGTCCCGGGCGGCGCCGTGTCGAGCAGGCGCTGCGCGTTGGCGGTGGTCTCGGCGTGGCGGATGAGGAGCAGGCGCACCGGAACAGGCTAGGCGGCGGACAGCTCGACGGGCACGCCGGTCCAGGACGGGCGCTTTCGGGCCGATTCGGGCCGTCGTGCCCGTCGAGCTGTCCGCCGTGAGGTCTAGGTGACCAGGACCCGGGCGACGGCGGCGGTGACCAGCACGAGGAGCGCACCGAGGAGGACGAGCGTGTCGGGCAGCCGCCAGGGGGCCGGCCCGGCCCACGTGCGCCGGTGGGCGCCGGCGAACCCGCGCGCGTCCATGGCCAGGGCCAGGACCGCGGCCTGCCCGAGGATCACCGTGAACAGCGCGAGCGTCGTGGCACCCCCCTCCCGGAGCTTGGCCACGAGGGAGCGGCCGGCCCCGATGCCGCGAACCCGTCGGGCGCGGGTGAGCTCGGTCCACAGCGAGCCGAACGTCTGGAACCGCTGGAGCGCCGCGGTCGCCGCGACCACCGGACGGGCGGGCAGGTGGAGCCGTTGGGCCAGATGGTCGCCGAGGGCGTCGGGGTCGACGTAGGGCAGCAGGACCACCGACGGGAGGACGAGGGCCAGCACGCGCAACCCGGCACCGAACGCGATCTCGAGGTCGTGGCCACCGAGCAGCCAGGTCGACCACATCACGCCGGCGATGCCGATGAGGGCGGGCACCGACCGTGCTCCGAGGCGACGCCAGCGGCCCGGTGGGGCGGGACCGGTTCCCGGCGCCCAGAGGGCGACGAGACCGAGCAGGGCCTCGACGGCCAGGACCACGAGCAGCGGTCGCCAGCCGGTGACCAGTGCCGGGAGCGGAAGCACGACCAGACAGGCGAGCAGCAGGGAGAGCGGCCCGCAGCGGGCGGCGAGCGAACGCCGTGGCGGGGTGGACGTCGCCGAGTCCGACGGCCGGTGCTCCAGCGCCATCACCGCATCGGCCCGGGCCACGACGGCGTCGTCATGGGTGGCCACGACAACGGCCGAGCCGGCGGCGCGGACCGCGTCGAGGATCCCCACGACGGCGGCCCAGGTGAGCCGGTCCTGGCCGACGGTCGGCTCGTCGGCGAGGACGACCGACGGCTGGTGGACCACGGCGGCGGCCACGGCGAGCCGACGCTGTTCCCCACCGGACAGCTGCCGCGGGTCGGCCGTTGCCAGATGGGCCAGGCCCAACCGGTCGAGCAGGAGGTCGGCCCGGGCGGACGCGGTGGCCGGGTCGAGCCCGACGGCCAGCGACGTGGCGAGCACCTCGTCGCGGACCGAACGTCGCACGATCGTGCTGGCCGCCCGTTGCGGTACCCAGGCGACGGCCCGGGCGAGGTCCGGTGACGACCGCCGGTAGGGATCGCGTGGCGGCGGTTCCGCACCGCGCCCGCCCTGGCCTCTCGACGGGTCGGGGGCCAGCGTCACGGTGCCGGCCGACGGGCGGATCAGACCGCCCAGCGCCTCCAGCAGGGTCGACTTGCCCGACCCGCTCGGGCCGACCAGGGCCACGGTCGACCCGCCGTGGACCTCGAGGTCGACGTCGGCCACGGCGGTCGTGGCCCGTGGCGGCCCGTTGAGGGGCTGGGAGGTACGCCGCACCGACAGCCCGCGCGCGCATACCGCGGGGTCGGTCGCAGGCCCGAACGCCGTCGCGAACGCCTCGGAGACGTCCACCGGCACCGGGTCCGGCTGCCCGGGTACCCAGATCCCCATCGCCGCGAGCTCGGCGCCCCGCTCCGCCAGGACGACCGGCGGCGGCCCGTCGGCGACGATGTCACCCTCGGGGCCGAGCACCACGACGCGGTCGACGAGGTCGAGCCAGGGGCCCAACCGGTGCTCGACGACGACCGTCGTCAGCCCGCGCGCGCGGACCACGTCTCCGACGACGTGCCGCACCGAGGCCGCATTGCGCGGATCGAGCATCGCGGTCGGCTCGTCGAGCAGCAGCACCCGTGGCGACATCGCCAGCGCCCCGGCCAGCGCGAGCCGCTGCTGCTCGCCCCCGGACAGGGTGAGCGGGCTGGAGCCCGCGAGGTGGCTCAACCCGACCTCGTCCAGCGCAGCGGCGATCGGCGCGGACATCGCCTCCCGAGGCATCCCGAGGTTCTCCAGCCCGAACGCCACGTCCCGCTCGACGGACGAGGCGACCACGGCGGAGCCCGGGTCCTGGAGCACCAGGCCGACCGACCCGGCGGCGCCACCGGGAGCCACGCCGTCGACGAGCACGGTGCCGGTGAGGTCGCCGGCGTCGGCCGTCAGCAGGAGCCCGGCGACCGCCCGGAGCACGGTCGACTTGCCCGAACCGCTCGGCCCGACCAGCAGCACCCGCTCCCCCGCGGCGATCCGCAGGGTGAGGTCGGTGAGTACCGGCCGGGTCCGGCCGTAGGGGCGCCAGGTCAGTCCCTCGACCTCGACCGAGGCGCCGGTGTCGGCGGTCAGGGGCGACGGTGCGACGCGGAGGGCGTCAGACAGAGCGCGCCTCCCGCACTTCTTGGCCCGGCGGTAGAGACCCGAGCGCTCCCGCCTTCGCCAGCCCCGTCGTCAGGAGCCAGCCGAGCCCGCCGGCGATGAGGGCGCCGGCGGCCGTGAGGATGACGAGGTAGGCGACCTTGTAGCCCATGTCCCAGTCGGTCCAGTAGTTGAACCACTCGTAGACCGCCTCCATCGGGGCCGCCAGCGCCCCGGAGAGCATGGCCGCACCCAGCCCGAACGAGCCGTAGGCGAGGATCGCGAACCCGATCTCGGCGCCGAGGCCCTGCAGGATCCCCGAGACCAGCGTCGCGGCGCCCCACGAGCTGCCGATGAGCGCCTCGACGGACGCCGCGATGACCTCGGCGAAGAGCGCGGCGCCGGGACGGCGGATCACCAGGCCGCCGACGACGCCGGCCATCAGCCATGGCGCCCCGGTGATGCCCTGCAGAGGTGGGTAGACGGCGGCGAGCGCGGTGCTCGGGCCCTGGTACAGCAGGTACCACGCCCAGTACGCCACGCCGAAGGCGACGCCGATGAAGGCGCAGGTGAGCAGGTCGATGGTGCGCCACCGGGTCAGCGGCCGGGTGGCGAGGACGGTACGGCGGGCGGTGCGGCCCGTGTCGGGCGAGGTGGTGCTCATGATGGTCTCCCGGGTTCAGGTCCTTCTGGGTTCCCGGGGGAGGTGCGCCCGCGCATACCGCGTATGCGAAGCCACACCTGAGATGGAAACCGACTCCCTTCGCCGGTGCTAACCGGAGCAGGTTTGGAGGGTCTGCGGCGTGAACCGCACTCTCAGCGCTATGGGGCGCTCCCCTGTCGTTGTGAAGATGACTTTACTCCCCCGCCGTGGAAGAGTCGTCCGGACGGGCGGCGGGATTCGCGCAAGCAAGGGAGTGGCGCACATGGGCACGATGGGATGGCGGCTTCTCGGCACCGCGGCGGCGCTGGCGGCCGGCGCGGTCGCGACCAAGGTCGTCGGCGTCGGGTGGCGCGCGGTGTCCGGCCGGGAAGCGCCGACCGACCCCGCTGAGGTCGACGAGACCAGCTGGGGCGAGGCCCTCGTGTATGCCGCGATCCTCGGTCTCGCGGTCGGCGCCGCGCGCGTCGTCGCCGAGCGGATGGCCGCCCAGTACTACCGCAAGTCGACCGGACACCTGCCGAACGCCGACTCCGTCAACGACTGACCGTGACGGCGTTCCGGGCCGGCGTCGTCATCAGCCTGGCGACGCCGAGGCAGTTCGCCGACCTCGCGGTCGCGGCCGAGGAGGCCGGCTGGGACACGATCTTCACCTGGGAGGCGGTCTGGGGTCAGGACGCCTGGGTCACCCTCGCGGCCGCCGCGATGCGCACGTCCCGGATCCGTCTGGGCACCATGCTCACGCCGTTGCCCCGGATCCGGCCGTGGGACCTCGCTGGTCGGGTCGCCACCCTCGACAACCTCTCCGACGGACGGGCCCAGCTGGCCGTCGGGTTGGGCGCGCTGCACCCCGGATGGCTGGCCTTCGAGCGTGACGAGGGCCGCAAGGTCCGGGCCGAGAAGCTCGACGAGGGTCTGGCGGTCTACGACGGGCTGATGCGCGGGCAGCCGTTCGCGTATGCGGGTTCCCACTACTCCGTCAAGCCCACCGACTTCGTCCCGCCACCACCGCCGGTCCAGCAACCGAGGGTGCCGGTGTGGGTGGTCGGTGCCTACCCCGCCGCCCGCTCGATGGAGCGGGCCGCGCAGTGGGACGGGATCATCCCCACCACCGCCGGCGGAAGCGAGGACACGACACTCACACCAGACGCCCTCGCGCGAGTCGTGGCCACTGTCAAGGAGATCCGCGAGGCGAGGAACCTCCCGTGGGAGGGCTACGCCGTCGTGGCCGAAGGCGTCAGCGAGCCTGGTCGTGCCGGCGACGCCACGGTGGCGGAGTGGGTCGACGCCGGCGCGACGTTCTGGGTCGAGTCGGACTGGTCGATGGGCGACGACGCGGTCGCGAAGCACCGACAGCGCATCGAGGCCGGCCCACCGGCACCCGTCTGACGACCTGGACGGCGCTACCAGCTGAAGGCGCGCCAGGCGCGGTAGTTCTCCATCCGCACCACCGCCGCCATACCCGTGCCCGAGACGAGCCGGACCCGTGGCCGGGGTACCAGCGCGTCGAGCGCGGTGAGGTTCGCGCTGGCGCCGTCCGCCGCATACACCGAGGCGGTCCCGGTGAGGAGGACCAGCACGGTCGCGCCGGCGATGCTCAGCGGTCGACCGTCGGAGAGGTCGGCGACGCGGACCACGGCGCTCATCCGGCTCGCCACGGTGAAGACGTTGAGGATGCTGACCGGACCGTGCGTCAGGCGGACGTGCGCCTCGGCCTCACCGTCGAAGGTGAGCGGCTGGAACGGCACGAGCTCGTGCTCGGTCCCGGCCACGTCGAGGGCCATCCCGTCGCCGTGGATGAGGGTCGCGGACCGCTGCACCCCTGGGAACGTGCCGAAGTCGGCGTCCTTGTCGATGTCGGACACGCTGAGCCGCCAGACGAAGTGGGGGCCGCGGACGCCGAGGAGCCGCCGGGCGATCTCCCGCGTCGCGCCCTGGCCGTTCTTCCACGGCGTGGGCTCGCGTTCGCCGGACCGCACGATCCCGAGCGAGTGGGTAGTGACCGCCATCAGGGGGCAGTCGACAGACGTCGGGCGAGCGGCACGCCTGCACGATACGCAAGATGCCGATGCGACGGTGCATCGAGGACCGTCACACCACCTCGAGCACCCACCGCGATCCTTCCGATGTCGTCACGTCCCAACGAGTCTGCCGCACCACGGGTAGCCGCCCACAAGGCCTCCTGCGGGGTGAGACGCAGCTCCCGGACGGCCAGCGCGATGACGAACGGCATCGACGAGGTGAAGCAGGTACCCGGGTTGCAGTCGGTCGCCAGCGCGATCCGGACGCCGGCCTCGAGCAAGGCGCGGGCGTCGGGGTAGGGGTGCCGCGTCGAGAACTCGACGCCGGGCAGCAGGGTCGCAACGGTCGTCGCGCCGGCGAGCGCGTCGACGTCCGCGGCCGTGAGGTACGTGCAGTGGTCCACGCTCGCCGCCCCGAGCTCGACGGCGAGACGTACGCCGGGCCCGGGGCCGAGCTGGTTGCCGTGCACCCTCAGCCCCAACCCCGCTGAGCGGCCGGCGACGAGGATGGCGCGGGCCTCGTCCTCGGTGAAGGCGTACGGGCTGTGCGGTTCGCAGAAGACGTCGACCCATCGGGCGTAGGCGCGGGCCCGCGTGAGCATCGGTCCGGTCACCAGGTCGACGTAGTCGCCCCGGCGGGACCGGTACTCCGGCGGGACGACGTGGCCGCCCAGGAAGGTGACCTCGTCGGTCACCTCGCGGGCCAGTCGCAGGAGCCGCGTCTCGGACTCGAGATCCAGGCCGTAGCCGGACTTGATCTCGACGACCCCGGTGCCCTGGGCGTGCATCTCGGCGACCCGGTCCGCCAGCAGCCGGCGCAGCTCGTCGTCGGTCGCCGCCCGAGTTGCCGCCACAGTGCTGGCGATCCCGCCGCCGTCGTATGCCGCGCCGGTCATCCGGGCGTCGAACTCGGCACTGCGATCGCCGGCGAAGACGAGATGCGTATGGCTGTCGACGAAGGCGGGAACAGCCGCTCGGCCACCGAGGTCGAGGTGGCGATCAGCGTCGGGCCCGTGGTCCGCGGCGGCTCGGCCGACCCAGAGCACCTGGTCGTCGGGGCCGAGGACCAAGGCAGCGTCGTGGAGGGTACCGATGGCATCCTCGGCGTCGGGATGCTCCGGATCCATCGTCGTCAGCTCGCCGATGCCGGTGACGAGGGTCGTTGCCGCAGCGGTCACCGTTCGACCCGCAGCGCGTCGAACGCGTCGCGGAACAGCGGCGCTACCGAGCCGAGCCGCTGGTGCTCGCCGCGGTCGACGACGACCTGCCCACCGATGACGACCGTCGCGACATCGGCCCCGGTCGCCGTGTAGACGATCTGACCGGCCCGGCTCCCGATGGTGCGGATCGTGTCGTCCCGGACGACGACGAAGTCCGCCAGCGCGCCCTCGGCGATGACGCCGCCCCCGAACCAGCCGAGGCTGCGGTACCCGTTCGCCGTGGCCATGCGGACCAGCGCATCGGTGCGGAACCGGCCGCGCTCGTTGGTCGAGAGGCGCTCGTTCATCTCCAGGCCGCGGATCTCCTCGAAGGGGTCGACGACGGCGTTCTGGTCGGAGCCGAGACTCAGGCTGACCCCGGCGTCGGCGAGGTCCCGCGCGGGGCCGATCCCGTCGGCCAGGTCGCGTTCGGTGGTGGGGCAGAAGGAGGCCTGCGCGTCCGCCGCCCCGAGCAGCTTGACGTCCTCGGGGCTGACGTGGGTCGCGTGGACGGCGGTCACGTCGGGTCGCAGCACGCCGGTGTCGGCGAGAAGCTCGGTCGGCGAGCAGCCGTAGAACATCTCGCAGGCGATGTTCTCGGCGGGCTGCTCGGAGAGGTGCACGTGGATCGGCTGGCCCTCGACCCAGGCGCCGACCTCCTCGAGCGACGGCTTGGGCACGGCCCGGACCGAGTGGACGGCGGCACCGACCCGGGCGGTGGCGGCGCGCGGCTGGGTGCGCAGCGACATCCGGTCGAGCCACCCGCCGACGGAGCCGTCGCTGAACCGCTGCTGGACGGCGTCGGGCGCGGTATGCCCCTCGCCGGTCAGGCCGCCGGCGAGGTAGCAGGTGTCGAGCAGCGTGATCCGGATGCCGGCCTCGCCCGCCGCCGCGATCAGGGCGTCCCCCATGGCGTTGGGGTCGGCGTAGGGCCGTCCGGACGGGCTGTGGTGCAGGTAGTGGAACTCGCCGACGACGGTGATGCCGGCCAGCGCCATCTCGGCGAACGTCGCTCGGGCCAACGCGAAGTAGGTGTCGGGGTTCAGTCGCTGGGTGACCGCATACATCTGCTCGCGCCACGTCCAGAAGTTGCCACTGCCTCCGTGGGTCCGCCCCCGCAGGGCGCGGTGGAAGGCGTGGCTGTGCGTGTTGGCGAGCCCGGGCAGGACGACCCCGGGGATCCGGACGTCGTCGTGGTGGGCGTGCGCATGGGTCTGGATCGGGCCGAAGCGACCGTCCTGCACGGTGATCCGCACCGAGGTCGCCGGTCCGTTCGGCAGCCAGGCGTGCTCGGCCCAATAGGTCTTCACGGCGCCGCCTCCGACAGGTCGGTGAGCACGGCGGTGAGGGCGGCGACGCCGGCGTGGCAGTCGGCGGGGTCGGCGTGCTCGACCGGCGAGTGGGAAACGCCGGTCGGGTTACGGACGAACAGCATCGCTGACGAAATCCCTTGAGTGGCAAGGATTCCCGCGTCGTGACCGGCCCCGGTGCCGAGGACCGGAGTGTCGGGGCCGAGCGTGGTCGCGAGGCGCCCCACCAGCTCGGGGTCGAACCGGGTGGTCCCGGTCCAGGACTCCTCCGTGACGGTGGCGCCGTGCGGGGCGGCGGCACCCCGCAGGTCGGCCACGACCCGGCGGACCGCGGCCTCGTCGGCGCCGCGAGCGTCGAGCCAGGTGGCGACATGGCTGGCGATGGCGTTGACTCCGCCGGGGTCGACGCGGACCTTGCCGACGGTCGCGACGCAGCCGTGCCGCGTGGCCGCCGCCCGGGTGGCGAGGACAAGAGCGGCGTGCTTGAGCATCGCGTCGTCGCGGTCCTCGAGGCGGGTCGTGCCGGCGTGGTTGGCGGTGCCCGGGACGTCGATCCGCCAGCGGCCGTGCGGCCAGATGTCGCTGCCGACACCCACAGCGGAACGGCTCTGGTCGTAGGCGTCGGCGTCGGCGAGCGCGCGGCCCTGTTCGACGTGCAGCTCGACGAAGGTGTGCACCCGGGCCAGTGTCTCGGGGTCGTCGCCGAGGCTCGCCGGGTCGCGGCCGGCAGCCGCGATCGCCTCGGCCATCGTCGTCCCGTCGGCGTCGGTCAGTCCGAGGGCGCGGTCGGCCGTGAGTGCACCGGTGATGAGGCGCGATCCGGCACAGGCGATCCCGAACCGGGCGCCCTCCTCGTCGCCGAAACAGGCCACGGCCAACGGAACTCGCGGTCGTAGCCCGGACGCGCGCAGCGCGTCGACCGCCGCGAGCGCCGAGACCACCCCCAGCGGGCCGTCGAAGGCCCCGCCGTCCGGGACCGAGTCCAGGTGTGAACCGACGGCCACGCCGCCGGTCGACCCGTCCGCACGGACGGCGTCGGGGTTGCCCCACCAGGCCCACTGGTTGCCGGCACGGTCCAGGGCGAGGTCCAGACCCCGAGCGGCGCACTGCCCGGCGAACCACTCCCGCAGCGTGTGGTCCTCGCGGGTCCAGGCGTACCGCCGGTACCCGCCGGTCGACGGGTCCCGGCCGATCGGGGAGAGCTCGGCCCACATGGCGTCGAAGGAGCGCAGCGCCGACACGGGCACAGGGACACGAGAGTGCTGGGCGTCCACGGCGGCGCTCACGGGACCAACCTAGGCTGTCGTCCGTGGAGATGCTGGGGGAAGCGCGTGCACTGGCCGCCATCGAGGCCGCCGGCATCCCCTTCACGGTGACCCGGCACGGTCCGGTCCGCAGCCTCGAGGAGGCGGCGGCGGCCCGCGGCGTACAGCCCGGCGACATCGTCAAATCGCTCGTGGTCCGACGCGCCGACGACGACTTCCTCTTCGTCCTCGTGCCTGGTGACCGCCAGTTCTCCTGGCCGAAGCTGCGGGCCCTGCTCGGGACGAACCGCCTCTCGATGCCCGACGCGGCCGTCGCCAAGGCGGTGACCGGCTACGAGCGCGGCACCATCACCCCGTTCGGGTCGACCCGGGCGTGGCCGGTCGTGGCCGACGCCACGGTGGCCGGCCGCACGGTCTCGCTGGGCGGCGGCGCTCACGGCGTGGCCCTCACGGTGAACGGCGACGATGTGGTCCGAGCGCTCGACGCCCAGGTCGCCGACATCAGCGACTTCACCGCGAAGTTCTCGCTTCGCTCCGATACTTCGCTGGGCATCGACGGCGTCCTCGCGCATCGGCACGCGGACGCCGCGCTCCTCCGCCACCTCGTCGGCGAGGTCGTACCCCGCGTCGACGTGCCGGATGACGCCCATGCCGGGGTCGTTGGTGAGCACGCGGGCGAGCTTCTGCGCGGCGAGCGGCGTCCCGTCGGCGACCGAGACCTGGCCGGCGTGGATCGAGCGACCGATGCCGACCCCGCCGCCGTGGTGGATCGACACCCACGAGGCCCCGGACGCGGTGTTGACCAGCGCGTTGAGCAGCGGCCAGTCGGCGATCGCGTCGGAGCCGTCGAGCATCGACTCGGTCTCGCGGTAGGGGCTGGCGACGGAGCCGCAGTCGAGGTGGTCGCGGCCGATGACGATGGGGGCGCTGACCGCTCCGCTCGCCACGAGGTCGTTGAACGCCAGGCCGGCCCGGTCGCGCTCGCCGTAGCCCAGCCAGCAGATCCGGGCCGGCAGCCCCTGGAACGCGATCTTCTCGCGAGCGCCGCGCATCCACTTCTGGAGGCGGTCGTTGTCCGGGAACAGGTCCATCACCGCGCGGTCGGTCGCGTCGATGTCCTTCGGGTCACCGGAGAGCGCCACCCAGCGGAACGGGCCCTTGCCCTCGCAGAACAGCGGCCGGATGTACGCCGGGACGAAGCCCGGGAAGTCGAAGGCCCGGTCGTAGCCGCCCTTCCGGGCCTCGTCGCGGATCGAGTTGCCGTAGTCGAAGACCTCGGCGCCCTGGTCCAGAAAGCCGACCATGGCCTCTACGTGGCGGGCCATCGACTCGCGGGCCCGGTCGGTGAACTCCTCCGGCTTGCGCTCCGCATAGTCGTGCCAGTCGGCCACGTCGATCCCCTCGGGCAGGTACGACAACGGGTCGTGCGCCGAGGTCTGGTCGGTGACGATGTCGATCTCGACGCCGCGCCGGAGCAGCTCGGGGAACACCGCGGCGGCGTTGCCGACGACGCCGACGCTGTACGCGCGCCGGTTCGCCTTGGCGTCCAGGGCCAGGGAGACGGCCTGGTCGAGGTCGTCGGCCACGGCGTCGAGGTAGCGGTGCTCGACCCGGCGGTCGAGACGGGTGCGGTCGACGTCGACGACGAGGCATACCCCGTCGTTGAGGGTCACGGCGAGCGGCTGCGCGCCACCCATCCCGCCGCAGCCGCCGGTCAGGGTGAGCGTCCCGGCCAGGGTGCCGTTGAACCGCTTCTCCGCCACCGCGGCGAAGGTCTCGTAGGTGCCCTGGACGATGCCCTGCGTGCCGATGTAGATCCACGAGCCGGCGGTCATCTGGCCGTACATCGTGAGCCCGAGGTGCTCGAGGCGTCGGAACTCCGGCCAGGTGGCCCAGTCCGGGACGAGGTTGCTGTTGGCGATGAGGACCCGCGGCGCCCACTCGTGGGTCCGCATGACGCCCACCGGCCGGCCGGACTGGACGAGCATCGTCTCGTCGGCCTCGAGGGTCTGCAGGGTGCGGACCATCGCGTCGAACGAACGCCAGTCGCGGGCGGCGCGGCCGGTGCCGCCGTAGACGACCAGGTCGTCGGGGCGCTCGGCGACCTCGGGGTCGAGGTTGTTCATGAGCATCCGCATCGGCGCCTCGGCGCCCCACGAGCGGGCGGTCAGGGTCGTGCCGCGCGGGGCGCGAACCGGTCGGGCGCCATCCATGTCGGGTCTCCTTGGGTCGAAGGGGTCGGTATGCGAGGGATCAGCTGAGGGGGCCGGTGACGGCCTCGGCGGCGCGGACGACGTCGCCCGCGGCGACGAAGTTCACCGCCGCCTGGATCTCCGGGGCGAGGAACCGGTCGGGTCCGGGTCCGGGAACTGTCTCCCGGAGGGCCGCGACGACCGCGCCGGTGGCGGGCGCCGGGTGCAGCGGCGCGCGCAGGTCGAGGCCGCGGGCGGCGGTGACCAGCTCGACGGCGAGGACCCGGGCCAGGGCGTCGACGGAGCGGCGCAGCTTGCGGGCCGCGGACCAGCCCATCGACACGTGGTCCTCCTGCATGGCGCTGCTCGGGATCGAGTCGACGCTGGCCGGCGCGGCCAGGCGCTTCATCTCCGACACGAGGGCGGCCTGGGTGTACTGGGCGATCATGTGGCCGGAGTCGACGCCCGGGTTGTCGGCGAGGAACGGCGGCAGTCCGTTGCTGCGGGACTGGTCGAGGAACCGGTCCGTGCGTCGCTCCGAGATGCTGGCCAGGTCGGCGGCCACGATCGCCAGGAAGTCGAGGACGTAGGCGACCGGGGCGCCGTGGAAGTTGCCGTTGGACTCGACGCGGCCGTCGAGCGTGACCACGGGGTTGTCGACCGCCGACGCGAGCTCCCACTCGGCGACCCGCGTCGCGTGGTCGATCGTGTCGCGAGCGCCGCCCGCGACCTGCGGTGCGCACCGCAGCGAGTACGCGTCCTGGACCCTGGTGCACTCCTCGGTGCGGTGCGACTCGCGGATCTCACTGTCCCGCATCAGCTTTCGCAGGTTCGCGGCCGACGCGGCCTGGCCGGGGTGCGGCCGCAGCGCCTGCAGGTCCTCGGCGAAGACGTCGTCGGTGCCGAGCAGGCCTTCCACGCTCATCGCCGCCGTGACGTCGGCCGTCGTGACCAGCCGGCGCAGGTCGGTGATGGCGAGGACGAGCATCCCGAGCATCCCGTCGGTGCCGTTGATCAGCGCCAGGCCCTCCTTCTCGGCCAGGGTCACCGGGGCGATGCCGTGCTCCTCCAGCGCGGTCGCCGCCGGCACCATCGAACCGTCCCGAACCCGGACCGGCCCCTCGCCCATCGCCGCGAGCGCACAGTGCGCGAGCGGCGCGAGGTCACCGGAGCACCCGAGTGAGCCGAACTCGTGGACCACCGGCGTGATCCCGGCGTTGAGCAGCGCCGCATACGTCTGGGCGACCTCCTCGCGGACCCCGGTCCGCCCGGTGGCGAGGGTGGCCAGCCGGAGCAGCTGGAGCGCCCGGACGACCTCGCGCTCGACCTCGGGGCCGGACCCGGCCGCGTGGGAGCGCACCAGGCTGCGCTGCAGCTGGGCCCGCTGCTCGGCGGGGATGTGCTTCGTGGCCAGCGCTCCGAACCCGGTCGACACTCCGTAGTGCGGGACCGTGTCGGTGGCCAGCCCCTCGATGATCTGGCGGCTCTCCCGGATCCGGGCCAGCGCTGCGTCGGCGATGACGACCGGCGCGTCGAACCGGGCCACGGCCACGACGTCCTCGAACGCGAGCGGTCCGAGTCCGACGGTGACCGCCGTGGAGTCCAGCCCGGTCGGGACCGGCGCGGTGGGCGTCTGCGTCATGGGTCCATTGGAGCGCCGCCGAGCCCCGCAGCCGAGGGCCCGACGGCTGATTGTGTCTCGTATGCGAGACAGGTGGCACACTCGGACCCGTGCGCATCGTCATCACCACGGCGGGGTCGCGGGGCGACGTCGCGCCCTATACCGGGCTGGCCCGACGCCTGAACGACGCGGGGCACACGGCGGTCATCGCCACCCACGAGCCGTTCCGCGGGATGGTCGAGGCCCTCGGCATCGAGTTCGCCGGCCTGGCGGCCGATCCGCGTGAGGTCCTCGGGAGCGAGGAGGGCCGGCGCTGGCAGGCCGCGAGCGGCGTCGTCTCGGCGGTCCGGATGGTCGGGCTGATGCGTCCGTACGCCCGCGAGATGGCCGAGCGGACCCTCGTGGCGACCGAGGGTGCCGACCTCATCCTCTGCTCCAGCCTGACCGCCGCGAACTACCACCTGGCCCAGGCGCGGAAGATCCCGAGCATGGGGGTGTTCCTCCAGCCGCTGGATCCGACCAGGGAGTTCTCCTCGGTCCTGACCGGGGGCGTCCGGTCGTACGGCGCCTGGGGCAACCGGGCTTCCGGGGCGACGAGCGAGGCCCTGCTCGGGATGCCCTTCATGGGCGAGGTGAACCGCGTCCGCAACGAGCTCGGATTGCCCTCGATCTCCTACCGGCGCCTCCGACAGGAGCTGGCCGAGTCCCGGTGGCCGGTCCGGTACGGGTTCAGCCGGCACCTCGTGCCCCGCCCGGCCGACTGGCGACCAGGGCTCGATGTCGTCGGGTTCTGGTGGGCCGAACCGGATCCCACGTGGACGCCGCCCCCGGAGCTGCTCGACTTCGTGGCCGCCGGGGACCCGCCGGTGCTGATGGGGTTCGGGAGCATGGCGGCCGGCACCGGCGACGCGAAACGCCTGGCCGACGTCGCGGTGACCGCCCTCCGCGCGGTGGGCGCCCGAGGCATCCTCCAGGCCGGCTGGTCGGGGCTCGCCGCGGCCGCCGACGGCCGGGACGACATCCTCAGCATCGGCGAGGCCCCGCACGACTGGCTGCTGCCGCGCGTCGCCGCCGTCGTCCACCACGGCGGCGCCGGGACGACCGCGGCGGCGATCCACCACGGGGTACCGGCCGTCCCGGTCCCGGTCCTCGCGGACCAGCCGTTCTGGTCGGACCGGGTCCACCGTCAGGGAGCGGCCGCGGAGCCCATCCCGTTCGCGAACCTCACCGCCGACCGTCTGGCGTTCGCCCTCCGGCAGGTTCTCCACGTCCCGTCCTACCGCGCCAAGGCCCAGGCCCTCGCCGACAAGGTGGCCGAGGAGGACGGGGCGGGCGCCGTCGTCGACGCGGTGGCCCGGCTGTGACCAACGCCCCGGCCGCGGCGCAGGCGCTCGAGGTGCTGGGACTGCTGTCGAGGCATACCGAACCGATGCCTGCGGCCGCCATCGCCGGCCGGCTCGGCCTGCCGCGGTCCTCGACGTACCACCTGCTGGGCGTCCTCCAGGAGCACGGTTACGTGGTCCACCTGCCGGAGGAGCGGCGCTACGGGCTCGGTGTCGCGGCGTTCGAGCTGGGCACCGCCTACTCGCGCCAGGCGCCGTTGCAGCGCCTGGCCCGCCCGATCCTGACCCGGCTCGTCGACGAGACCCGGCACAACGCGCACTTCGCGGTGCTGCACGGCAACGACGTCCTCTACCTCGTCGAGGAGCGCGCCCCGCGGCGGCCCTCGCTGGTCAGCGACGTCGGCGTCCGGCTGCCCGCGCAGCTCACGGCCAGCGGGCTGGCCCTGCTCGCCGCCCTGCCGGCGGCCCAGGTCCGCGCGCTCTACCCCTCACGGTCGTCGTTCGTGCTGCGGCACGGGACGGGGCCGACCTCCTCGACCCAGCTCCGCTCACTGCTCACCGCGGTGCGAGCGAGGGGGTATGCGGTCGAGCACGGGACGGTGACGCCGGACCTCGGGTCGGTCGCGGCAGCGGCGCTGGACCACGCGGGGTACCCCAGCGCGGCGTTCGCCATCACCTACGAGGAGCGGCTCGTGGCCCCGGTCGAGGAGGCCGCGCTGGCCGAGGCGGTCGTGGCCGCGGCACACGCGTTGTCCCGCCGGATCGGCGGCACCAGGATGAGGGCGTGACGTCCCCTGGCCTGCTGGCCGATCTCGAGCGCTACTACGACACCGCGCCGCGCGCCGCGTGCGACACGGAGGAGCTCGGGCCCCTGACCCTCTTCCTGCCCCGCAGCGGCTTTCCCTACTACGCGAGACCCCGCCTCGGTCTGGCCGGCGAGGTGACCGCCGCGGACGTCACCGCCGTCCTCGCCCGTCAGCGCGAGCTCGACGTCCCTCGGGCGGTCGAGTGGGTCCACGACACGACGCCGTCGCTCCTCGCCGCGGCCCGCGAGGCCGGCATGACCGTCGAGGAGTGCCCGCTGCTCGTCCTCGAGCAGGAACCGCCCGAGCCCGATCCGGCCGCCGGCGTCCGGATCGTCGCGGCCGACGACCCGGAGCTGGGACTGGTCCGCGCCGCGATCAACGTGGGGTTCGGCACGTCGGGAACCAGCATCGGTGAAGCCTCGGTCGCCGAGCGAGACGCCGACGCGAGAGCTCACCCGGAGACCGCGGAACGGATCGCCGCCCTCATCACCGCCGGGTTGGGCATCCTGGCCGGGGCGTTCGACGCCCAGGTCGGGCCGGTCGGCGGCGGCAGCCACAACCCGCGCGCCGACGTCACCGAGATCGTCGGGGTCGGCGTCCTGCCGGCCTACCGCCGGCGCGGGCTGGCCGCGGCGATCACGGCGCGGCTGGCGCGGCACGCGCTCGACAACGGCGTCCGGACGGTGTTCTGCTCCGCCCAGGACGACGCGGTCGCCCACGTCTACGAGTCGGTCGGCTTCCGGCGGGTGGGGACCGCCTGCGTCGCCGAGGCCGAGTGACCCGTGCCGTCGCCGGTGCCGTCCGTCGCGGTCGCGACCGCCCTGGTCCTCTGCGGCGGCGGCTCGCGACGGATGGGCTCGGACAAGACCACGGCGACCCTGGGCGGGGCGACGGTCCTCGACCATCTCCTCGACGGTCTCCCTGCTGACTGGCCGCTGGTCGTCGTCGGCCCGGAGCGCCCGACCCGCCGCGCGGTCCGATGGACGCGGGAGTCGCCCGCGGGAGGAGGACCCGTCGCCGCGGTCGCCGCCGGACTGTCGCTGGTGGAGACGGACCTGGTCGTCGTCCTCGCCGGCGACATGCCGTTCGCCGGCGACACCGCGGGCACGCTGGCCACCGCCCTGCGAGACGACCCGACAACCGATGCCGTGGTCGCCGTCGACGCCGGCGGACGGCCGAACCCGCTGCTCGCCGCCTACCGGATCGCCTCCGTGCGCGAGGCGCTGCCGGACCCACCGGCCGACGCTCCCGCCCGCTCGCTGCTGGCCCTCGCGCACACGACCGTGCCCGTCGACGAGGCGGACGCTCTCGACGTCGACACCCCCGAAGCGCTCGCAGCCGCCCGCCATAGGCTCGCGACGTGAAGGCGATCACGCTCCCGCAACCCGGTGGACCCGAGGCCCTCGTCCTCGACGACGTGCCCGACCCGATGCCCCGGCCCGGTGAGGTGGTCGTCGAGGTGGTCGCCGCCGGGGTGAACCGGGCGGACGTCATGCAGCGACAGGGGCACTACGACCCGCCGCCCGGCTCGTCGGCATACCCGGGTCTCGAGGTGAGCGGGCGTATCGCGCAGCTCGGTGACGGCGTCGACGGCTGGTCCGTCGGGGACGAGGTCTGCGCCCTGCTCACCGGCGGTGGGTATGCGGAGAAGGTCACCGTGCCGGTGGGCCAGCTGCTCCCGGTCCCGGCCGGGGTCAGCCTCGAGGACGCCGCGGCCCTGCCGGAGGTCGCCTGCACCGTCTGGTCGAACATCTTCATGACGGCGAACATCCAGCCCGGCGAGGTCCTGCTCGTCCACGGCGGAGGCTCGGGGATCGGGACGATGGCCGTCCAGCTGGGCCGCGAGGTCGGGGCGCGGGTGGCGGTGACCGCCGGGTCCCCCGAGAAGCTCGAGGTGTGCCGCGAGCTCGGGGCGTCGATCCTCGTCAACTACCGCACCGACGACTTCGAGGCGGTCGTCCGCCAGGCCACCGACGGGCACGGCGCGGACGTCATCCTCGACACCATCGGGGCGAAGTACCTCGCCCGCAACGTCGGGCTGCTGGCGGTCAACGGCCGGCTGGTCGTCATCGGGCTGCAGGGTGGGCGCACCGCCGAGATCGACCTTGGGGCGATGCTCGCCAAGCGCTGCGCCCTGGTCGCCACCACCCTCCGGGCGAGGCCTGCGGCGGAGAAGGCGGTGATCGTCGCAGCCGTCCGGGAGCACGTCTGGCCGCTCATCGAGTCCGGCCGGGTACGCCCGATCGTGCACGCGGCATACCCCCTCGGGGACGCCGCCGGAGCCCATCGCGAGATGGAGGCCTCGACCCACGTAGGCAAACTCCTGCTACGGGTCTGAACTGCCCCGAAACACTCGGGTATGTCGCAAAGATTCCACCCGAGACCATCCGGACGGACTATCCCGGTCGGCTCCGGGAGTACCGATGATGAAGTCAGTGGCCGCCCGTGTGGCGCCGTCGGCGCCGCCCTGCCCCTGTGGTGGTCGCTGGGCGGCGGGGGTCGAAAGGCCCCCGCCGCTCGCATGCGACAGACTGTCCGGATGACCGACCAGCACAGCCCACCGGGCAGCCAGCCGGACGAGGATAACGAGCCCGCCCGGGTCGTCGTGGTCACCCAGGACGGCATGGGAGTCTCCACGCCCGGGACCCCTGGACGCGACGGTTCCGACGAGGAGAGCAGCAACCCGGCCGACCTCGTGGAGCAGCCGGCCAAGGTCATGCGGATCGGCTCGATGATCAAGAACCTCCTCGACGAGGTCCGCAACGCCCCGCTGGACGAGGCCGGCCG
This sequence comes from uncultured Actinomycetota bacterium, assembly GCA_963713345.1. GTDB lineage: Bacteria > Actinomycetota > Actinomycetes > Actinomycetales > Dermatophilaceae > Lapillicoccus. The sequence goes on from CAVQLI010000014.1 coordinate 166,459, forward strand.
CACGCGGCTGGCGGAGATCCACCGCCGGTCCATCGAGGAGCTCAAGGCCGGCCTGGCGCCGGAGCTCGTCGAGGAGCTCGACCGGCTGGCCCTGCCGTTCAGCTCGGCTGCGCCCTCCGACGCCGAGCTCCGGATCGCCCAGGCGCAGCTGGTCGGCTGGCTCGAGGGACTGTTCCACGGCATCCAGACCGCCCTGTTCGCCCAGCAGATGGCGGCCCAGCAGCAGCTGCAGGGTATGCGGCGCGCCCTGCCCCCGGGTCACCCCGCCGCGGAGGACCCGCGCCAGGGCGTGCCCGGGCAGATGGGCGGCCCACAGAGCCCCGGAGCGGCCGGGACCGGCCAGTACCTCTGACTCCTGCTCGCGAGGAGGATTTCTGCCCTGACAGGGGCAACAACCCTCCGCGCGAGATGGTCAGCGGTGGGCGCTAGCCCAGGCCGGTGGTCCGGCGCACCGTCTCGATTCCGACGATCTCGATGTGTGGGGTGCCGTCGGTCTCCCTGGCGAGCTTCACCGCTGCCCCGACCATGAACCCTTCGGACATCACGTAGCTCCCGTCCGGCATCACCTGGAGCGGGACGGCGCGAGAGCTGTTGTGCAGCACCACGTCTCGGCCCTCGCGGACGAGCGAGTAGCCACCTTCGTAGTAGCCGAGGTACGGGGCCACGACCGAGAAGCTGACCGGCTTGGCCTTCGATCCGAGCGTCCGGAGGTCGTCCAGCGCCGACAGGCCGTCAGCCATCGTGGGCTCCTCAGGTTCGGCAGTGGGACCCCCGGTTACCACCTCGCAGCGTCACACGTCTTGCCCTCCCTGTCCGGGGAACGGGCTAGAGCCAGGAGGATCGCTCGCGCTCGGTCGGCACGTAGTCCTGGTTCCACTGGACGAACGGCGTCTCCAGCTGGTACTTGAGATCGGGCTGCCGCGCCAGGACGACATGGCCGCCGTTGACCGGGTTCTCCAGCGACTCGAAGTACTCGACGCTCCAGTGGAACCAGCGCATGCAGAACAGCCGCATGGTCAGTCCGTGCGTGACGATGACGAGGCTCTGGTCGGACATCGGGTGGCCGCCGGCGTCGGCGGGTTCGGCCTCGATGTACCGCCAGAGCGACTCGAGGAACGTGCTCACCCGGTCGTAGACGTCGGAGCCGGACTCCCCGTGCGTGAACCGGTAGTAGAAGTGGCCGTACTCGTTGCGAAGCTGCTTCTGCTCCGCGATGTCGGCCGGGTCCTGGAAGTTCGCCCAGTCCTGCTCCCGCAGCCTCGGCTCGATCCGCACGTCCTCGACGGGGACACCGAGGCCCAGAGCCTCGACGGTCTGCCGGGTGCGGACGTACGGCGACGCGTAGAGGGTGAGCGGCGCGTCCGCGAGGTATGCGCGAAGTCGCCTCCCCGCCTCGGTCGCCTGCTCGACGCCCTTGGGGGTCAACGTCAGCGCGTGGTCGGGGACGGTCTCGTAGATCGAGTCGTCGACGTTGCCCTGCGACTCGCCGTGCCGCACCAGGACGATGCGGCGCGGCCGGTTGGTGAGCGGCATCAACGCCCGGCCGCGACGGCCCGGCCGGCGGTGCGGCCCGAGAACAGGCACCCGCCGAGGAAGGTGCCCTCGAGCGACCGGTAGCCGTGCATCCCGCCGCCGCCGAACCCGGCCACCTCGCCCGCCGCATAGAGGCCGGGCACCGGTTCGCCGTCGGCACCCAGTACTCGGCTCTCGAGGTCGGTCTCCAAGCCCCCCAACGTCTTTCGCGTGACGACGGACAGCCGGACGGCGATGAGTGGACCGTTAGCGGGGTCGAGGAACTTGTGCGGCGTTGCCGTGCGGATGAGCTTGTCGCCGCGGTATCTCCGGGCGCCGTGGATCGCGGTGATCTGGGCGTCCTTGGAGAAGGCGTTGTCGAGGTTGCGGTCGCGTTCGACCACCTGCCGCTCGATGTCGTCGGCGTCGAGCGGTGCGTCCGGGGTGAGCGTGTTCATCCGCTCCACCAACCCCTGGATCGTCGTGGCCGTCACGAAGTCCTCGCCGTGGTCCACGAACGCCTGAACCGGTTTGGGGGCTCCGGGGCGGACGCGGCCGAGCACCTGGCGCACCGACTTGCCGGTGAGGTCGGGGTTCTGCTCGGAGCCGGAGAGGGCGAACTCCTTCTCGATGACCTTCTGGGTCAGGACGAACCACGAATGGTCGTGGCCGGTCTGACGCAGGTGGGCCAGCGTTCCGAGGGTGTCGAAGCCCGGGAAGTACGGCGCTGGGAGACGACGGCCGTTGCCGTCGAACCACATCGCCGACGGTCCGGGCAGGATCCGGATGGCGTGACCGGGCCAGATCGGGGCCCAGTTGTGGATGCCCTCGACGTAGTGCCACATCCGGTCGCGGTTGATCACCGAGCCGCCGGCCGCCTCGACGATTCCGATCATCCGCCCGTCGACGTAGGCGGGGACACCGGTCGTCAGATGGTCGGGGGGCGTACCGAGCCGGTCCGGCCACGCCGCCCGTACGAGGTCGTGGTTGCCACCGATCCCGCCCGACGTCACGATCACCGCCGGAGCGGACAGGGTGAAGTCGCCGACGACGTCGCGGTTGGTCGGATGGCCGCGCGACTCGGTGGCGGTGGCCAGCACGGCCCCGCGGACACCGGTCACGGCCCCGCCGTCGATGACGAGGTCGTCCACCCGGTGACGGAACGCGAAGGTCAGCAGACCGTCGCGTTCGGCCTGGATCGCCTTGCGCACGAACGGTTCCACCACGCCGGGGCCGGTGCCCCACGTCACGTGGAAGCGGGGCACGGAGTTGCCGTGCCCTCCGGCGTGACCGTCTCCGCGCTCCGCCCAGCCGACCACCGGGAACCACCGCATGCCCTGCTCGTGCAGCCAGGCCCGCTTCTCACCGGCGGCGAAGTCGACGTAGGCCCGCGCCCACAGGCCCGGCCAGTGGTCCTCCGGCCGGTCGAAACCGGCCGTCCCCAGCCAGTCCTGCCAGGCGAGCTCGACCGAGTCCTTGACGCCCATTCGTCGCTGTTCCGGCGAGTCGACGAAGAACAGCCCGCCGAAGGACCAGAACGCCTGGCCGCCGAGGTTGGTCCGCGACTCCTGCTCCACGACGACCACCCGTCGGCCGGCGCCGGTCAGCTCGGTGGCGGCGACCAGCCCGGCGAGCCCGGCCCCGACGACGATCGCGTCCGCGTCAGCCATGGCCCCATCCTGTCAGCCCAGCTTGGCCACCAGCGCAGCGAAGCGGTCGAGGGAGTCCGGCTCCCAGACGCGGGCCACCCCGAAGATGACGTGCTCGGTGCCGATGTCGCGCAGCCGGCCGACGCGATCGACGATCGACTCGTCCGACTCCACCCCGAAGTCGACCCTGCTGAGGACGGTCTTCTCGATGTCGTCGTAGTCCCGACCGACGGCCTCGCAGTGTCGCCTGATCACGTCGTACTTCGCCTGCACCTTGTCCGGCCCCATGTCGAAGACGTTGCACGCGTCGGCGTACTGCGCGACCAGCCGCAGCGTCTTCTTCTCGCCGATGCCCCCGACGAGGATGCGCGGGTGAGGGGTGGACAGCGCGGCGGGCGAGTTGAGCGGCCGCTCGAGGTGGTAGTGCCGGGCCTCGAAGGGGCTCTCGTCACCGGCCCACATCTGCTGGGCGATCTGCAGGGTCTCCTCGAGCCGCTCGAACCGCTCGCGGGTCGACGCGAACGGCACGCCAAGGCCACGGTGCTCCCACTCGTTCCAGGCCGCGCCGATGCCCAGCCAGGCGCGCCCTCCAGACAGCACGTCGAGCGTCGTCACCGTCTTGACGAGGATCCCCGGATGGCGGTAGGTCACGCCGGTGACCAAGGTTCCCAAGGTGATCCGTTCCGTGACGCCGGCCGCGAACGCGAGCGCGGCGTACCCCTCCAGCATCTCGTGCTCGGGCGGACCGTTCACGCCGATCTGGAAGAAGTGGTCCATCACCCAGAGACTGGAGAGGCCGACCTGGTCAGCGTCGCGCGCGATCCGGGCAAACGTCGGCCCGATGCTCCGTGGAGCGTCGGGCCAGGTGAAGTCGCTGACCTGAACACCGAGTTTCATGTGTTAAACGTATGCCGGTGACTCCGCCCCCGCTGGACCCCGTCCCGTGGTGGGGTACCACGGCGGCCGTGGTCGCCCCCGTCGCCTTGATCGGCGGGTGGACGTGGGCCGGCGCCATCACCCCGGGGTACGACCCGGTCCGCCAGACCATCAGCGACCTCGCGGCGGCCGATGCGCCCACCCATTGGCTGATGACCGCGGCTCTGGTCGTCACCGGACTCGCGTACATCGTCACAGCGGTCGGCCTGCGCCCGGCCGACGGTGCCGGGCGGGCCCTGCTCGGGGTGGGCGGAGTCGGGGTCCTGCTGACCGCGTGGATCCCCAACAATACCGAGGGTCGTAACGAGGTGGGCCACATGATCGTGGCCTACCTGGCGTTCCTCGCCCTCACCGTCTGGCCCGCCGTCATCGCCCGGAACCGTCCCGACGCGCCGCTGGTCCTGCGCCCGCGCTTCGGTCAGGTGGTCGCGATCGGGCTCGGAGTGCTGGTGCTCCTGACGTTCGCCGAGATCGTCACCGGCGGCTCGACACTCGGGTTGCGCGAACGCGTCCTGGCCGGCGCGCAGTCGGTGGTCCCGCTCGTCGTCGTCCTGGGGTGCCGGCAGCGCGGCTCAGCCCCCTGACCGGAGCTGCGGGAACTGGTCGTCCCGCCACTCGTTCTCCGGACGCGCGTCGCCGTCCTCGGCGGCGAGGTCGTTCTCGCGGCCGCGCAGCTCGACCCGGCGGATCTTCCCCGAGATCGTCTTCGGCAGCTCGGAGAACTCGATCCGGCGGACCCGCTGCCACGGCGCGAGGTGCTCACGCGCATACCCGAGGATCGACAGGGCCGTCTCCTCGGTGGGCTCGTGCCCGGGCGCGAGCACGATGTACGCCTTCGGGACCGCCAGCCGCACCGCGTCCGGCGCGGGGACGACCGCGGCCTCGGCCACCGCGGGATGCTCGATGAGGACCGACTCCAGCTCGAACGGGCTGATCTTGTAGTCGCTGGCCTTGAAGACGTCGTCGGTGCGGCCGACGTAGGTGATGTAGCCCTCGCTGTCGATGGTCGCGACGTCACCGGTGTGGTAGAAACCGCCGACCATCGCCTCGGCGTTGCGCTCGTCGTCGCCCTGGTAGCCGGTCATCAGCGGGAGCGGCCGATCGGTCAGGTCCAGGCAGATCTCCCCTTCGCCGGGACCCTCGTCGGTGGCCGAGACGCGTTCTCCGGTCAGGGGATCCACGAGAACCACGGGAACGCCCGGCAGCGGCCGGCCCATCGAGCCGACCTTCACCGGTGACCCCGGCGTGTTGCCGACCTGGGCCGTGGTCTCGGTCTGGCCGTAGCCGTCCCGCAGCTGCAGGCCCCACGCCTTCTTGACCTGCTCGATGACCTCGGGGTTGAGCGGTTCGCCGGCGCCGATGATCTCGCGCAGCCGGCCGGGACCGCCGGAGAGGTCGGCGTTGATGAGCATCCGCCACACCGTCGGCGGCGCGCAGAGCGAGGTGACCTCGTTGTCGCGGATGACACCGAGCAGGGCGGCCGCGTCGAACCGCGTGTAGTTGTAGAGGAAGACGGTGGCCTCGGCGTTCCAGGGCGCGAAGAAGCACGACCACGCGTGCTTCGCCCAGCCCGGCGAGGAGATGTTGAGGTGCACGTCGCCGGGTTCGAGGCCGAGCCAGTACATCGTCGAGAGGTGTCCGACGGGATACGACACCTGGGTGTGCTCGACCAGCTTGGGCTTGCTCGTGGTGCCGGACGTGAAGTAGAGCAGCAGCCGGTCCTCGGGCGTGGTGCCCGGGTGCTCGGCCGGCGGCACGTCGAGCCGGTATGCGTCGTCGAGCGACGCCCAGCCGTCGGGAGCGGGCTCGCCGCGGGTGACCGCGAGGCGACCGTAGTCGCCGGACACCTCGTCGAACTTGACCGTGTCGACGGTGTTGGCGATGACGAACCGCGCACCGCCGCGGTCGATCCGGTCGCGCAGGTCGGCGGGGCCGACGGCCGTCGTCGTCGGCATGATCACCGCGCCCAGCTTGATGATCCCGAGCATCGTCTCCCAGAGCTCGACCTGGTTGCCGAGCATGACGATCACCGCATCGCCCTTGGTGACGCCCTGGCCCGCCAGCCAGCCCGCGACCTGGTCGGACCGCCGGGCCATGGTGTCGTAGGACCACGACTGCGCCGACTGCCCGGCGGCGGCATCGGCCTCCTCGAGGATCATCAGCGCAGGACGCTCGTTGCCTCGGGCGATCGCGTCGAACCAGTCGACCGCCCAGTTGAACCGGTCACCCACGTCGGGCCACCGGAAGCCGGAGACCGCGGCGCGGTGGTCGCCGCGCCAGCCCATGAGCTGGTTACGAGCGGCCCGGAAGGCGTCGGTCGCGGGCGAGCCCGCCGGCATACCCGCCGTCATCGTTCCGTCTCGGAGCGCGCGGGCGCCTCCGACGTCGGTGTCGTCGTCGTGGGGGGCTCGACCCGGACCGCCGTCGTCTCGTCCGGCTCCTCGGTGGAGGAGGGGGCGCTGCGCCGGGCCTGAGCCAGTCGCTCCTCTTCGTCGTGCATCCGCCGCTCCTCGTCGTGCGCCCGGTCGGCGGCCTCCTGGTCGGTCTCGAAGCCGGCGCGGTTGACCATGCGCTGGGCCCGCCGGTTGGCGTCCTGGTCGATGAGGTGGTTCAGCAGCTGCTGGACGCGGTCACTGCGCGGGATCGCCTCGAAGGCCTCGTTCGGGCTGTCTCCGGCCGACTCGATGCTCAGCGTCCCGGAGCCGAGCATGCGGTCGAGGAGGGTCTGGCTGAAGCTGACGTCGGTGATCTTCGACAGGGTGATGTCCTTGCCGTTCTTGTTGACGATGCCCTTGCGCACCATGACGCGGTGCGTCGTGATGACGTAGTGGGTCGTCCGCCAGCGCAGGAAGGGGACGATGGTGAGCGGGATGCCGATGAGCACGCCGACACCGACCGCGATCCACTGGATGACGTTGCCCTTGGTGTCGTCGGGCGAGAGATAGGCGGCGTAGACGCAGGCCGCGATGAGGATGAGGCCGACGACCATCGGGCCGACGACGGTGCGCCAGTGCGGATGGAGGCTCTTCTCGACCTTCTCGCCGCTGGTCAGCACGTTCTCCGGAAATCCCATGACAGCCCCTAGGTGGTGAACAGCGGAGTCAGCTCGCGCACGCCGACGACGGTCACGCCGTCGACGGAGTAGTAGGGGTCCATCTTGAGCACCTCGTCCACCCGTTCGCGACTCGTCGTGAAGACGACCATCGATCCCGAACCGTCGTCGAACGGGCCGGCGACCAGCACCTCGCCGGCGGCGTGGAGCTCCGTGAGGATCTCGCGATGGCGCGGGCGCAGCTCCAGGCGGGCCGGGTTGTCGGTGAACGCGAGCTCGACGACGACCATGCCGTCACCGTATGCCGTGAGGTGCCGGTTCGGAACGACCGTCTTGGGCAGGTTGCCGGGCCTGACGTCGACCTCTCGAAAGAGCTCTGGTGGAAGATCCACCACACCCGGCTGTGGTGGATCTTCCGACGTGAGACTTAACCCGGCTAGCCCCGCGGACCGGCAACCGTCAGCCGCCTGGACGAGCACCCGCCCCGGCACCGCCCGGTACGGCCGCCCCGCCGCCGCCCCCCGCGCCGGTGAAGCGGACCGTGCCGCCACCGGCCCCCGTGGGTCCGGTCACCCCCCGGACGTTCTGGGAGTTGTTGGTCGGCAACGCCGCCTGGACGTCGGCGATGACGACCTGTTCCCCCTCGGTGAGCCCGGTGCGGATCTCGGCCAGTCCGCCGCCGACGGCACCGACGGTGACCGTCTTCTCGGTGACGGCGCCGTTGGCGAGGACGCCTACCCGGGCGGAACCCGAGGTCACGCCCGGCACCGCGGACACCGGGACCGTGAGCACGTCGGACGATGACGCGGTGGTGATCGTCGTGGTGGCGTACGTGCCCGAGGCCAGGGTCTGCGGCGTGCTCGGCAAGGTGACCGTGACGTCGTAGGTCACCGCCGAGCTCGAGGTGCCTCCCGTCGACGTGGACGAGCTGGGCAGCATCGAGATCTGGGTGACCGTGCCCGTGAGAGCGCCGAGTCCGGGCGGGGTGACGGTGGCGGCCTGACCGACCTTGATCGAGGGCAGCTTGTCCAGGGAGACCGCGAGGGTCACCGTGGCGGCGCCGTCGCCGACGATGGTGATCCCCGACGAGGAGGTCTCGCTCTGCCCCGCGGTGAGGCCGACCGCGCCCACGACGCCACCGATGGGGGCCGTGAGGGTCGCCGCCGCCAGGTTCGTCTGCGCGGCGGTGAGCTGCTGCTGGGCCGACGTGATGCTCGCCTGGTCGCTGAGGATCTTGGCCTCCTGCGCCGCGGCCGCGGCCTCGGTCGACAGGCCCCCGGAGGCGCCGCTGCCGGTCGAACCCGTGCTGCCGGTCGAACCCGTGCTGCCGGTCGAACCCGGGCTGCCGAGAACCGTGGTGCCGGTCGAACCCGAGCTACCGGAGGAGCCCGTGCCGCCGGAGGTTCCGCTCGAGCCACTGCTGGAGCTCGAGGCGGCGCTCTGCTGGGTGGCCAGCTCCTTCTGCACAGCAGCCAGGGCGGTGCCGTAGCTCGAGACCGCCTTCTGGGCTGCCGTCAGTGCGGTGGACCAGGCCTGGAGGGCCGGGACGCACGCCGCGATCTGCTCCGGGGTCACGTCGTACGTCGGCGATCCCGTCGAGGTCGTGGGTGACGTGGTCGGTGACGTGGTCGGCGAGGTGTTGATGAGGTCGTGGGAGACGTGGTCGGCGACGTGGTCGGAGAGGTCGTGGGAGACGTGGTCGGAGAGGTCGTCGGAGACGTCGTCGGCGAGTCCGTGGGGGTCGAGGTGCTCGTGGGCGAGGAGGTGGCCGCCGGCCCGGCGGCCTTGGTCAACGGCGTGGCCGCGAGGACGGGCGCGCAGGCCGTGGCCTCGTTCTTCGCGGCGGCATTCATGGCGGCGAGGGCCTTCTGCATCGGCGCCGCGTCGGGCATCGAGACGGCCGCCGAACCCGACGTCCCGCCGCGCGCTCCGGCGCCGGACCCGGTCGAGCCGGTCGACCCGGTGGACGTGCCCGTCGAGCCCGTCGAGCCGGTCGAGCCCGTCGACGCGGACGACGACGACGAGGTGCGGCCCGACGACCCGGACGCGCCGGACCCGGTCGACCCGGAGCTCGCCGAGGACCCCGAGGACCCGGAAGACCCCGTGGAGCTGGTGGTGTCGTCGTCTGGTCGGTGGTCAGCTGCGCCTGGGCCTGGAGCAACGTCGCCTGGGCGTCGGTGACCGCCGCCTGGAGGGGGGTCTGGTCGATCGTCGCGAGCTGCTGGCCCGGCGTGACCGTGTCGCCGACCTTGACGAGGACTCCGGTGACGGTGCCGCTCACGGGGAACGCGGCGGTCACCTGCGAGACCCGCTTCACCGTCCCGGTCATGGTGAGCGTCTGGGACACCGAGCCCTTCGACGCGGTGGCGACGCGGTAGGCGCCGTCGGTGTCCGGCTTGCTGACCTGGGCATAGGCGACGTAGCCGCCGGCGCCGAGCACGACGACCACGCCCGCCGCGACCGCGCTCCGACGGCGCCAGCGCCGCCGGCGCCGGGCCGCTGAGCTGCGCGGATCAGCCATTCGCTCCTCCGGTCGTCGTCGCGGTGCCGGTCGCCCCACCGCGGCCGCCGCCGGGGCCGCCGCCGAACCCGGTCGTGCAGGCGCCGTTCGTCGCGGGCCGCAGCGTGATCGAGGTGGCCGTCACGGCTCCGGTGTCGTCCGCCTTGCCCAGCGCGCTGGCGCACACGCCGACGGCGACGTCGGTGGCCGCGCCGGCCTTCTGGGCGGTGTAGGTCGTCGACGAGGTGGTCGTGACGGCCACCGTGGTGGTGGTCGGCGACGCGGTGGCGGTGGAGGAGGTCGTCCCGTTCCCGCGAGCCCGCGTCGTCTCCTGGACGGTGATGGTGTCGCCGCTCACCGCGGTCACCAGGCCGGCGACGGCGCGGCGTCCGACGTCGGCTCCGCCGCGACCGCCGGTGCCGTTGGTCGCCGTCCCGGTGGGAGCACCGGTGGGCGCCCCGGCCGGCGGAGTGGCGCCCGCTCCTGGTCCGCCGGGAGCGCCGCCTCCCGCTCCACCGAACCCGGCGGCGCACTCGCCGTTGGTCGCGGGCCGGACCTCGACGGAGGCGGCGGTGACCTGGGTCGCCGGCGCCGAACCCGCGGAGCCGGTGGCCGTGCCACTCGCCGCGGGCTCCAGCACGGTGACGCAGGAGCCGACGGTCACATCGGTGAGGGCGGCGGCGGCCACGGTGGTGAACGTCGTCGCGTCGGTCCAGGTGACCGCCGTCTGGTCGGTCCGGGTCTGGACCTGCATCGTCGACCCGTTGACCGCCGCGACGAGCCCGTTCACGCCCGGCTGTCGCTGGCCGGCCGCACCCCCGGCACCGGCGGTACCGGTCGGCGCCGGCGTCGACCCCGCGGCGGGAGCACCCGAGCCACCGGAGGCGGCCGCCGGGCCGCACGCCGCGAGCGCGAGGGCGGTCAGCAGAGCGACCCCGGCATACGGGAGGGCACGGACCGCGGGGGAGGACGGGCGCGGGAGGCGGATCTGGTTGGAGCTCATGGCAGTTCGGGTCACTTTCGTCATTCGCTGCGGAGGGCGTCGATGGGGGCGAGGCGGGCGGCACGCTGGGCCGGGTACACGCCGGCCGCCAGGCCGATCGCGAGGGACACCACGAGGGCGCCCACCGCGGACACGGCGGAGATGGTGACGGGCTGGGAGAGGAGGTTCGGCAGGATGGCGGCACCCGCATACCCGACCGCGAGCCCGAGGATCCCGCCGGTGAGTCCGAGGAGGCTCGCCTCGAGGAGGAACTGGCGCAGGATCACCGACGGGGTCGCACCGAGCGCCTTGCGCAGCCCGATCTCGCGGACCCGCTCGGCCACCGACACGAGCATGATGTTCATGACACCGATTCCCCCGACCAGCAACGAGATCGCCGCGATCCCGCCGAGCAGGACGGTGAGGATGTGCTCGGTGTTGGTCGCCGTCTCGACCAGCGACTGCTGGCTGCTCAGGGTGAAGTCCGGGCTCGCCGCGGTCACCCCGTGCGAGGTGAGCAGCGCGGCGTTGACCTCCTGGTAGGCGGCGGACAGGGACTTCTGGTCCTTGGCCTGCAGGTAGATCTGCGAGACCGCCTCCGGGTTGGCGCTCGTGGAGATCCGGGACGCGAACGTCGTCATCGGGACGACCACCTGGTCGTCGAGGTTCGTCGAGGAGCTCGTGCCCTGCGTGTCGAGGATCCCGATCACGGTGAACTGCGCGCTGTTGATGGTCACCGTCTGCCCGATCGGGTTGCCGGTGAACAGCTCGCTCGCCGTCGTCGCGCCGAGGACGGCGACCGTGTTGCCGGCGGCCTGGTCGGCCTCGGTGAAGAAACGGCCCTCGGTCACCGTGCGGGCCCGCACGGACAGCCACGTCGGGGTGGTCCCCACGACGGACGAGGTCCAGGTCTGCGACCCCGCGGCCAGCGCCTGGTTCGACGTCGAGGCGGGGGCGACCGCCGCCACGTCGGGGGCGATGGTCGGGTTGGCCAGCATCTGCGCGTCCCCCATGGTCAGGGTCGTCGCCGAGCCCTGACCGCCCCGGAAACCGGACGACGACGTGGTGCTCCCGGGTGTGACGATGAGCAGGTTGGAGCCGAGGGCGTTGATGGCGCTGGCGACTCGCTCCTGCGCGCCCTGTCCGAGGCCGACCGTCAACATCACCGCGGCGATGCCGATGAGGATGCCGAGCATGGTGAGCACGGACCGCATCCGGCGGGCGAGGATCGCCTCGTATGCGGTGCGGAAGCTGTCCGCCCAGGTCACGGTCGGTCCTCCGCCGGCTCGTCGGCACCGTGCTCCCACAGGGGTATGCGTGAGGCCGGGTCGGGCTCGGCGCCCGACTCGAGCGTGGCCAGGGCCTCGGTGGCCGCCACTTCCTCGTCGTGCGAGTGGTACAGGTGGCCGTCGCGGATGAGCACGGTGCGGGCGGCCTGATTGGCAACCTCCCGCTCGTGGGTGATGAGCACGACCGTGCGGCCCTGCTCGTGCAGCTCGGCGAACAGCGAGAGGACGTCGAGCGTCGAGGCGGTGTCGAGGTTTCCGGTCGGCTCGTCGGCGAGGATGAGGTCCGGGTCGGTGACCAGGGCGCGGGCGACCGACACCCGCTGCTGCTGGCCACCGGAGAGCTCGGTCGGGCGATGGTCGAGGCGGTCGCCGAGGCCGACGCGTTCCAGGGCCTCCGTGGCCCGGCGCCGCCGCTCGGCGCGCGGCACTCGCGCATACACCAGCGGGAGCTCGACGTTGCGCTGCGCCGTGAGGGTGGCCAGCAGGTTGAACTGCTGGAACACGAACCCGATCCGCCGGTTCCGGACGTCGGCGAGCTCCTCCTCGTCCATGACGCCGACGTCGACCCCGGCCAGGCGGTACGTGCCGGAGGTCGGGATGTCGAGGCATCCGAGGATGTGCATCAGCGTCGACTTGCCCGACCCCGAGGGGCCCATGATCGCGACGTAGTCACCCTCCGGGACGACGAGGTCGATGCCCCGCAACGCCTCGACCTCGATCGTCCCGGTCGAGTAGGTCTTGCGGACCTGGGACAGGTCGAGGATCGGCTCCGGCTCTGAGCCGTCGACGTCCCCCGGATCGTCCGCCTCGACCGGTGCGAGGTCGTCGAGGATGGCCGCGGACATCAGTTCCCTCCCGGACCGGCCGGCGCCTGCCCGGGGGCCTGGCCCGGCACCTGGCCGCCACCCGGGTTGACGTTGCCGCCGACGTTCCCGCCGAACCCGCCCGTCCCGTTGCGCGTCGTCCCGGTGCCGCCGGTCGCGTTGCCCGTCGAGGTCCGACCGACACGCGCCGTGACGACCACCTCGTCACCGGCGTTGAGGCCCTTGGTGATCTGCGTCGTCGTGCCGTAGACCGTGCCCACGGTGACCGGAGTGGAGACCTGTGCGCCGTTCTTCATCTGGTAGACGACGGTCTGCCCGTTCTCCTCGTGGATCGCCGAGGTCGGGACGGTGAGCACGTCGGGAACCTGTTTGACGGTGATGACGACGCTCGCCGTCGTACCGGCGTACACACCGGTCGGGGACCCGGTCACCGCGATGGTGACGGGGAAGGTGGAGGTGCCGCCGCTGGTCGTGCCGATGACGCCGACGGTCGAGACGGTCCCGAAGATCGGCTGCGTCGCGCCGGTCGGGGTGATCGTCACCTGCATCCCGTTCTTGAGCTTGGCGAGGTCGGCGGCGCCCACCGTGGAGTTGACCAGCCACGCGTTCGTGGCGATGACGACGACCTGGGCCGAGGACGCCGACGAGGCGGAGGTGCTGCCCGCCCCTGCGGACCCGGTCCCCCCGGACCCACCGGTCCCGCCCGTGGACCCCGTGGACCCCGTCGAACCGGTCGACCCCGTCGACCCGGACGTGCTCGACCCGCCGGTGACCGAGTCGCCGACGGCGACGTTGACGGCGGCCACCGTGCCCGCGATCGAGGAGGTGAGCGACGCCTGGCCGAGGGCGTCCTGCGCGGCGGTGAGCTTGCTCTGCGCGGAGGTGACCTGGGCGTTGGCCGAGGCGATCTGGCCGCTGTTTGCCGCGGCGGTGGCCGCGGTGAGCTGGGCCTGGGCGGCCGTCAGCTGCTGCTGGGCGAGGGTCACCGCCGCCTGCAGGCTGGTCGCGTCGATCGACGCCAGGGTCTGGCCCGCCGTGACCGTGTCGCCGACCTTGACGCCGACAGCAGTCACCTTGCCCGTCTGCGCAAACTTGAGGTTCGCCTGGTTGGCCGGCTGGATGGTGCCGGTCGCCGACACCGTCTCCTTGACCGTCTCGGTGCTCGCGGCGACGAGCTGCGTGGTGGCCGCCTCGGTGGCGCTCGCGCCCGACCGGTGCAGGTAGAACCAGGTCCCGGCCGCCGCGGCGACCACGACGAGGACCGCGACGACCACGATGACCGTCCGCCGGCGCCGGTGCCGGCGTGGTGACGCGGGCGGCTGTTCCGTCGCCGACCGACGGCTCGGCGGCGGCGGCGCCTCACCTTCGGTCTCCCGACGGCTCCCTTGAGCAACGGACACGCACCCACCTGCTTCCGCCAGGGCCTGGTCCACACCCGGCCTCGTCACGACCTTCGGAACGTAGGAACGGGTACTGGGGTGACCTTGGCGCGGCGCTGTGCACGACCTGTGAGACGGAGTTGGGGTGAGACGGCTGTTGCATCTATCTTGGATGCAACATGTCCACCGCTACTCCGTCCGCCGCCGACCGCGTCTACGTCCAGGTCAAGCGCGACATCCTCGCCGGCGGCCTCCCCGGGGGCTCCCTCGTCACCGAGGGCGGGCTCGCCGAGGCGTCCGGGGTCTCCCGCACCCCGGTCCGCGAGGCCCTGCTGCGCCTCGAGGGCGAGGGGCTGGTACGCCTCTATCCCAAGAAGGGCGCTCTCGTCGTCCCACCCTCGGTCGACGACGCGCGCGACGTCCTCGAGGCACGCATCGTCATCGAGGAGTGGGCCGCGCGTGCGGTGTGGCCCCGCCGGGCCGAGCTGCTCCCGGCGCTCGAGGCCGAGCTGGAGAGGATGCGGGCGACGCTGGGTTCGGGAGACGTCGACCGACTGGTCGAGCACGACCGCCGCTTCCACGAGATCGTCGTCCAGGCCGCCGGCAACGCCGTCCTCGCACGGACCTACCAGGGGCTTCGCGACCGCCAGCTGACCATCCTCGCCGCCCAGTTCCGTCATGACGGCGACCGCATCGAGCGTGCCGTCGCCAACCACGAACGGCTGCTGGAGATCCTGCGGACCGGCACCGTCGACGAGCTGGTGGCGGAGACGCATACCCATGTCCACACGGCCCTGGCCGCATTGCCGGTGAACCGGTGACGAACGTCCTCGGCGGCCGGCGGGCCTACGCCGTGTGGCTGGCCGCGCTGTCGGTCTACATCCTCGCCGTCTTCCACCGCACCTCGCTCGGCGTGGCCGGGCTGCTCGCGGCCGATCGGTTCCAGATCTCCGGCACGCAGCTCGCGACGTTCACCGTCCTCCAGCTGCTGGTGTATGCGGCGCTGCAGGTGCCGGTCGGCGTGCTGCTCGACCGGTTCGGCTCCAAGAAGCTGATCCTCACCGGCCTCGCGCTGATGACCGGCGGGCAGCTCCTGTTCGCCGTGGTGGGGACGTTCGAGCTCGGGGTCCTCGCCCGGGTCCTCGTCGGCGCCGGTGACGCGATGATCTTCGTCAGCGTGATCCGGGTCGTCGCCCTGTGGTTCGGAGAGCGGCACAGCCCGCTGATCACCCAGCTGACCGGTCAGCTCGGCCAGGTGGGGGCCATCGCGGCCTCCTTCCCGCTCGCCGCCGCCCTGCACGGCGTCGGCTGGACCCCGACGTTCCTCGCGGCCGCGCTCATGGGCGTCGTGCTCGCTGTCGTGGTCGTCGTCGTCATGCGCGACGCACCGGGCGAGGAGCACCCGCAGCTCCGACTGCGAGCCGTCGGACGGTCGCTCCGGAGCACGTGGGACGCCCCAGGCACCCGACTGGGACTGTGGTCGCACTTCACCAGCCAGTTCGGGATGACGGTGTTCACCCTGCTCTGGGGGTTCCCGTTCCTCGTCCGGGGCCAGGGCCTGAGCGAGGCGACGGCCGGCGGGCTCCTGGTGCTCATGACCGCCACCCAGATCCTGTTCGGGCCGCTCCTCGGCGGGGTGGTCGCCCGGCACCCGTACCAGCGGTCCCACCTCGTCCTCGCGGTCGTCGGGGCCATCGCGACCGTCTGGGCCGTGGTCCTGCTCTGGCCGGGCCCCGCTCCCTTGCCGCTGCTGGTCGTGCTGGTGGTCGTCACCGCGCTGGGCGGACCCGCGTCGATGGTCGGTTTCGACCTGGCCCGCTCGTTCAACCCGCGGGAGCGCATCGGCAGCGCCCTCGGTGTCGTCAACGTCGGCGGGTTCGTCGCCTCACTGTCCGCGATGGCCCTGGTCGGCATCGTCCTCGACCAGGTCACGCCCGGCGGCCCCACCGCCTACACGCTGGACGGGTTCCGGCTGGCCATGGCCGTGCAGTTCCCGTTCTGGGCGTTCGGCGCGCTCCAGATCTGGCGGTACCGCCGCAAGGCCATCGGGCACCTGAGCGAGCACAACCCGGAAGCGCTCCAGGCCCTGCGCGACGGGGAGTCGGCCCTACCGGGCATCTCACGCTGAGCGGAGGTTGGGCGCGGCGGCACGCTGGGGGGAATGCGCCGCCGCGCCCGAGGGTCGCGCCCATCGGGGGATGGCACGACCGGTGGCTTCGAAGGCGACAGGGGGGCGTACCTCCGAAGCGGGCACAGCATACGGTTACCAACCGGTAGCGATGCAAATCGGCCTCGGCGCGTCAGCCGGCTGATCCCCTCAAGCCCCCTCGACGGTTCGGGTGGCGCCTCGCCTCTCCTGTCGAGCACACGGATCGCCACACTGGTCGGCGTGGACTCCAGCGCCTGGGACGCCCGGTATGCGGCCGCCGACCTCGTCTGGTCGGCGACGCCGAACGCCGTGGTGGCCCGCGAGACCGCCGACCTGCTGCCGGGCCGCGCGCTGGACCTCGCCGCCGGTGAGGGCCGTAACGCGATCTGGCTGGCGTCGCTGGGGTGGCGGGTCACCGCGGTCGACTTCTCGGCGGTGGCGACAGGGCGGATCCGAGAGCTGGCCGACGACCGGCTGGGCCAGGAGGCCGACCGTGTCACCGCGGTGACCGCGGACCTGATGGTCTGGACCCCCGAACCGGGGAGCGCGGACCTGGTGGTGCTCGCATACCTGCAGCTGGTCGCCGGGGAGCGGCGGCACGCGCATCGCGCGGCGTCGGCCGCACTGGCCCCCGGCGGGACGTTCCTCCTCGTCGCGCACCACTCGGACAACCTCCGCCACGGCGTGGGCGGCCCGCAGGATCCCGCGGTGCTCTTCACGCCGGCCGACGTCGAAGCCGACCTCGACGGAACCGGTCTCTTGGTGGAGCGCGCGGAACGGGTGGACCGGACCGTCCCGACCGGAGTCGCGCTCGACGTCCTGGTGCGGGCACACCGGCCGGCCTGAGTGCTCGCCGCTAGGGTCCGGGCATGCCTTCGGTGCCGCCCGCCCCTCCCATCCGCGGGGTGGTGTTCGACTTCCACCACACCCTGGCGCATGCCGGCGATCCGGCGGTCTGGCTGCAGCAGGCCTGGGCCGACCTCGGCCGTGACGACACCGCGGCCACCGGTCTCGGACAACCCGCGCACGACGACGCGGTGGCGTTCCTCGACCAGCTCTGGGAGCACGCCCGAGCCGTCGACCCGGACAGTGAGCGGGACCTCGACCCACAACGACACCGCGAGGTGTTCGACCGGACGATCGCGCAGGGGTCCGGCATCGACCTCGAGCTCGCCGATGCGCTCTACTCGATCATGCACCGGCAGTGGGACGTCTACGACGACGTCCTTCCGGTCCTGACCGCCTTGCGCGACAAGGGCGTTCGCGTCGCGATGCTCTCGAATGTGGGCTTCGACCTCACTCCGACGCTGGAGCGCACGGGGGTCGGCGCCCTGATCGACGGTGCGGTGATGTCCTACGCGGTCGGCGTGGTGAAACCCGACCCCGGCATCTTCGAGCGAGCGCTGCAGATCCTCGACCTGCCCGCCTCGGACGTCCTCATGGTGGGCGACGCGTGGCGCGACGACGGCGGCGCTGCGGCCCTCGGCGTCCGGACGCTGATCCTCCCGCGGACCGACGACCCGTCCCACGGTCTGGAGCTCGTGGTCCGTCTCGTGTGACCGGATTCCGCCGCGGATGTGAGGATGGGACGGTGCTCGACCTCGACCTCGCCCAGCAGCTGCGGGCCGCCGGCCTCTCCTGGGAGCCCGTGCCCGGAGACCGCTTCGTCCTGCCCCTGCCCGAGATGCAGCAGGAGATCTTCATCCTCAGCAACATCGTGGCCGACGTCCACCGGTTCGAGAGCGGCAACGTCATCGGCTTCAACGGCACCACCGAGTGGGCACTCGACAGCGTCGAGCAGGACGACGTGGTCTGGCTGCCGCGCGAGGAGCAGCTCCGCGAGCTGCTCGGCGCCGCCTTCGTCCGGCTCGAGCAGATGACGGGCGGGTATGCCGTGACGGCCACAGCCGGGAACGGCGAGGACCGCCGGTTCGTCGACATCGACGCCGAGCGCGCCTACGCCCGAGCCGTCCTGTCCCGGCTCGAGGTCGCCCAGAGCGGCTGACTCACTGACCTCCTCAGGGGGCGACGGGACGCGTCATGGCGATCGCGGTCGCCAGGGTCTCGTAGTCGGCGATCGAGGGCGGCCGGATGTCGTCGTAGACCGACGTCGGCGTGGCCTGGAGGCCGAGTGCTCGGTCCATCGTGTCCATGCTCTGCTGCGAGAGGACCCAGCCCAGCGGCGCGGTCACGGCGGGGAAGGTGGACTGCTGGACCACGACCACCCCGTTGCCACGGAGCTTCTCGATCGCGTCGCCGAGGCCGACCGGTAGCGGTGCGTCTGCCCCGCCCAGCTCGGAGGTCGCCACCAGGCGGGCGCTGTTGCGCAGCAGCGCGGGTGTGTCGACCAGGGCGGCCTTCGCGCGGCCGTCGGTGGTCGAGGGGACGAGGATCTCCGGCGTCGCGGGCATGGGTTTGGCGGCGAGGTCTCCGCCGGTCCCGTTGTCGAAGTACATGACGACCGGGACGATGAGCTCCACCGTCGGTCCGCCCTGGCGCAGGGCCTGACCGTTGCGCCGCTGCACCTCGGACTGCCACTGCGGGGCGAGGTCGACGATGGTGCCGAGGCCGCTGTTCTCGACGTAGCCGCCGTCGACGAGCTGCTGCTCGCGCTGAGCGGCGCACGGTCCGACGACCCCCGACGGAGTGACGAACGGGAACCGGGACGCCAGCATGGTCCCGGTGGCCGCCGTCATCGACCCCAGGCACCGGACCTCGTCCGGCGGGGTCGGGTCGGCTCCGGAACCCAGCGCGGCGAGGAGGTCCACGGTGTCGCCGGCGGGCGTGCCGGACGAGTAGGCGCACGAGTCCTGGTCGCCCGTCGCCAGACGGATCTGGCTGACCCACATGCGGCAGCCGTCGGCGACGCGGGTCGAGTTCAGGACCAGCGACCCGGTCGGCGCCGACGTCGCCGGGTCCGCCGGGCCCGGAAGGAACGGTCCGGACAGACCGGAGGTTCGCTCCCAGGACTGCTCGATGAGCCCCGCGCGGTCGAGCCAGCGGGGCTGGTCGGCGTCGGTGTCGCTGTAGGTCGGCGCTCCGAAGAACGGGATGCCGGTCGCGGCGTAGGCGGTGTCGCGGACGAACAGGCCGCTCGTCGCCGCGCCGAGCGCCTCGGGTGCGGCCATGGCAACGGCACCGTCGTGGGCCAGGCGGTCGCCCGCGAACCGGGCGACCGTGAGCCCGACGGCACCGCCGCTGGCGCCGCCGGCGAACAGGGCGGTGGCACAGGGGTTCGGCTGCTCGCGGGTTCCCCAGCTGACGGTTCCGTCCTTCACCGGCACCGCGCCACGGAAGATGTCGAGCGCGGCGGCGGTCCAGTACGCCGCCCGGATCCCGCCACCCTCGGCGGCGAGCATGAACATCGGCCGGAGCCGGTAGGTCACCGATCCCACGGTGACCGAGCGTCCACACCCTCGGGTCGCGGCGAGCCAGTCGGACATCGCCGCGTCGAAGGTCGGTCGGCCGGCCGCGCCGACCGGTGCGGTGGCCTGGGTGGTGAGACCCCGCAGGCCGTGGATGTCGACGTTGCTGCCGATCCCGGTGGTCCAGGCGATCGTCAGGAGGAGCAGTGTCGCCACCGGCAGGGTGGTCAGCTGGATTCCGTTCAGCCAGAAGATCTCCGGCGACCGCCGGTTCTGGGTGAGCACCACGCAGCCACCGATGACGAGCGTGGCCGCCAGCAGGGCGGCGAGCGCGGTCGCGATGACGCCGAGGTGGTCGGCGAACCAGTCCGGGAACAGCCCGACCACGAAGAAGAGGACGAGCCCGGCGACGAGGACGCCCAGCCGCAGGACGAGGTTTCCGGGGACCTGGACGGTCGGCGTGAGACCGGCCTGGATGCGCTGCCACATGGTCCGGTCCGCAACGGGGACTTCGCCCACCTCGTCGTCGGTGACCCGATCCTGGACCCACCGCGCCAGCGGCCAGGCGACCACGGCGGTCCCGAAGCCGATCACCACAGGGATGAGGCCGAGCCACGAGCCGCCGAGGTCGACCAGCGCGAGTGCCACCACGGCGGTGTAGGCGCGGATCAGGCCCAGACCGGTCACCACCATGGCGACCGCCACGAGGACGTCGCCGACCAGCGAGATGCGCACCTTGTCCTCGGCCGACCTCACCTGGTGGTTCTTGGGGCTGAACAGCGATGTCGCCCAGGTCCAGCCCTGGTCGCGCCCGCGACGGATGAGCCACGAGGCCGCAACGATCCCGACCGGGACCAGCAGAAAGAACCCCAGCCGTATGGGGTCGAAACCGGGAAGGGCCCACGGCCACCGGCGGAACGCCACGGCGACGGCGCCCAGCCCGATGCCGAGGACCAGCGGAACGATGCCGCCGAGCCACAGGTTGGCCTTCTCCTCGTCGAGGACGGACGCCTCGGTCCGCTGCCAGAAGACGCCGGACCTGAGCCGGCCGATGACGAGCAGCCCCAGCGCCGTGAGCAGCACAGCGACCACGGCGGCCCAGAAGTGCCCGTCCCCGAACCAGCTGCTCTCGAACCACCGGCGCTCCACGTCGGGAAGCTGGTCCAGCAGATCGGACCCGGCCGGCACCGTCAGCAGGGCGATCGGCAGGATGGCGATGACCGAGAAGCGCTGCGTGTAGACACCTCGGACCCACGACCGGATGACCGGTCCGTGCTGCAGCGCCGTGTAGGCCGCCACGAGAACGGCGACGAGCACGACCACCCACTTGGCGACGGAGAACGTCGCGGTGACATACCCCAACGCCACGGAACCGCTGTGAACCGTGACGAGGGCGAGTCCGTCTTCCACGAGATCCACGATGGCCAGCACCCGAAGGATCCAGGCCAGCAGACCGGCGCCGTGCGCGGCCAGCCATCCGGCGACGACGAGCCCGTAGATCACGATGAGCACGACGTCGAGGACGACATAGAGGAGAAGCCAGGTCGCGCGTTCACCGGCGTATGCGGGGAAGGTCGCCGACCAGCCGTCGACGGCTCCGAAGGCGCCCGGCCCCATGAGCGCGGTGAACGACCACGGGCGGGCCTGGTCGTCGAGGACCTGACCCGAGAGCCGGTTGACCTCGCCCAGCGCGACGAACAGCGCGACGACGAGGCTGGCGGTGATGCCCTTGCCGAGCCCCATGACGGGTGTGCCGGTCACCGGCGGCGCCGGAGCGGGTGCCACCTCGAGACCCTGTCCAGCCATGGTCTGCCCCTTCGACCGTCCTGCCCGTGACTCATCGAAGCAGAGGGGCTGTCGTTCCGTCGTGATACTCGTGGGTCGCGTGTCCTCCCGAGCCGGACGTCCCGGGAGCAGGAGACTGGACGAGCAGAGAGAGGACCCGGAGGTGGTCATGACGAAGGACGAGGTCGTCGCCGTGCTGGCGTGGTGTGACAACCCCTGGTGTGGCGAGCTGTTCGACTCCCGCGACGGCTGGAGCGGTCACTGCCCCTCGTGCCTGGCGCTGGCCGACGAACACCTGTCGGGCCGCCACACCGTCCTCATCGAGGTCTGCGTGGAGTGCCGCCGCGAGCCGCGGGCGGCCTCGCGCGACACCCGGCGTTCAGCCTGACCTCAGGAGTTCTTTACCAACCGCAGGGAGACAGACGCTACCCGGGGTTCCGATACTGAATGGATGCCAGCATCCGACGCGACGGTCGTCGCGGGGCTGCGCGACGACGTGGACGCCACCGCGGCCCTCGTGCTGTCCGTGGACCTGTGCAACGGTGACATCTGGGTCACCGGACCCGACGCCGACCCGGTGACCGCGGCCCGGGTCCGCCACCACGTGCATCGCAGCGAGGAACCGGACCCCTTCGTCGGCGGCTTCCTCATCGGGCGCCACGGCGCGACCACGGCGCAACGGGAGTTCGGCCGTGACGGCTGGACCGCGAGCGCACTGCACGACCTCTGCCGGGACGCGCTCGGCGTCGACCAGCTCCTCGGGGTGCCGATGGGCCGGACCGACGAGACGGTGCACCTGCTCCTGCTCGGCCGCGACGGACCGGACTTCCCGGACGAGGCGCTCGACCGGATGGACCGCGCCGCCGAGCCGCCCACGCGGCCGCCCGACGCCGGGTCCTCCACCAGGGCGCCCGCCAGCTCCGTTCGTCGGGTGGGCCTGACGCCGCGCGAGCGTGAGGTGCTCACGGCCCTGGGGACCGGACGCACCGCGTACGCGATCTCCGTTCTTATCGGCTGCTCGGAGCGCACGGTGCACCGTCACCTGCAGTCGATCTACCGCAAGCTGGGGACCCACGACCGGCGAGTCACGGTCCGGCGGGCCCGCGAGCTGCACCTGATCTAGCTAGTGCGCTTCGGCGGCCGGGGGATGAAGTAGCTCGTGCGCTGCTGGTACGCCGGGTAGCCGGGCCGCTTCGACATCTCCTTCTCGAGCAGTCGCGCACCGGTGGCGAAGACGAGGAAGTACGTCATGACGACCGGCGACAGGACGGTGAGGACACCGGGCCAGGCGCTGGCGGCGACGAGGTAGAGCCCCCACCAGACGGCCGAGTCGCCGAAGTAGTTCGGGTGTCGGGTCCATCCCCACAGCCCGCGGTCCATGACCGTGCCCTTGTTGCGAGCGTCCGCCTTGAACCGGGCCAGCTGGGCGTCACCGACCGCCTCGAAGACGACACCGAGCAGCCAGACGGCTGCGCCGAGCACCGCCACCACGACGAGCCCGTCGCCGGACGCGGCGCTGACCTGGAGCGGGAGGGACACGAACCAGACCGCGACGCCCTGAACGAGGTAGACCTTGCGGACCGCCACGAGGAACGGGTCACCGGGCTGGTCAGCGAGCATCGCCTCGTAGCGCGGGTCCTCCCCCTTGCCCCGGTTGCGGGTATGCATGTGCCGGGCGAGCCGGCCGCCCCAGACCGCCACCAGGAGGAGGACGAGCAGCCGCCGCCAGAGCGGACCGTCACCGACGACCGCCGCCACCAGAGCGACCACGACGAAGCCCAGTCCCCAGGCGGTGTCGACGACGCTCACCCGGCCCTGGCGACGCCCCACAAAGGCGGTGACCGCC
Organism: uncultured Actinomycetota bacterium; assembly: GCA_963713345.1. Lineage (GTDB taxonomy): Bacteria > Actinomycetota > Actinomycetes > Actinomycetales > Dermatophilaceae > Lapillicoccus. The sequence goes on from CAVQLI010000014.1 coordinate 189,727, forward strand.
ATGAGGATCGCCACGGCCAGCAGCGAGAAGCCGCTGACGGCAACGAAGTTGGAGAGGGAGAACCCCGTCAGGACCACTCGGGGACCCTAACCGGAGGCATCGAGGACGCTCCGTCACCGTCCGGTCGGACCGCGAGGATCTGGTCCACGCCCATCCGACCGTCGCGGAACGCCATCGCACCGCCGACGAGGTAGAGCCGCCACACGCGGGCGACCTCCTCGCCCACGAGGCCGACCGCACGGTCCCAGTTGTCCTCGAAGGTGCGGTACCACGCGTCGACGGTACGCACGTAGTGCTCCCGCAGGGCGTGGACGTCCCGGACCTCGAGGCCGCCGGACTCGATGAGCTCGACGGTCTCGCCGACCGGACGCATGTGCATGTCCGGGGCGATGAACGACTCGATGAACGGACCGCCGCCGGGGTACCGGCCCCGTCGCGACATTTGCTGGATGAGGACCCGACCGCCGGGAAACACGTTGTCCCGCAGGGCTTTCACGTAGGTGCCGTAGTTGCGCTGGCCGACGTGCTCGCCCATCTCGAGGGAGGCGACCGCGTCGAACGGGCCGCCGGTGATCTCGCGGTAGTCCTGCAGCCGGATCTCGACCCGGTCCTCCAGACCTCGCTCGCGGATGCGCTCGTCGATGAACCGTTTCTGCTCCGGCGCGATGGTGACGCCGGTGACCTGCGCTCCGAAGTGCTCCGCCGCATACAGGCTGAGCGAGCCCCAGCCGCAGCCCACGTCGAGGAACCGCATCTCCGGACGACCGAGGCCGACCTTGCGGCAGACCAGCTCGAGCTTGTCGCGCTGCGCGTCCTCCACGGTGTACGCGGCGGCGTCCGACCGCCAGTACCCGCACGAGTACGCCATGTGCGGGTCGAGGATCAGCGCGTAGAACTCGTTGGAGAGGTCGTAGTGGTGGTGGATCGCCTGACGGTCGCGGCCGCGGCTGTGCAGCCGGCCGCGGAGCACGGCCTGGCTGTCCGGCGCGGGCGGAGGCGGTCCGAGGACGCCGAGGTCCTTGGCCACACGCAGCAGGTTCGCCAGGAGGGCCGGACCCGGCCGCACCCCGCTGAGGCCGCGGTCGGCGGCGACGTTCCACACGTGCGTGAGCGCGGCGTCGAGGTCGCCCTCGACGTCCAGCTCACCAGTCACGTAGGCCTGGGCCGCACCCAGCTCGCCCGGATGCCAGAGGATCCGGCGGAGCGCCTGCGGCGAGCGGATGACGACCGACGGCGCGTCGTTCGGTCCGGCCACGCTGCCGTCCCACGCGGTGAGGCGGACCGGCAGCTCGCCACCGACGACCGGAGCCAGGGCGGCCGCGAGACGAGCCGCCACCCCGCCGTCGTCCACGATCGCAGGGGCATCGGTCCGGTCCAGGACGGTCATGCGGGGATCCCTTCGCGACGCAGCACGATCTGCTGAACGTCGAGGTAGCCCGAGCTGAAGCCGGCCCGGGAGTACTCCAGGTAGAAGTGCCACATCCGACGGAAGATCGCGTCGAACCCCAGCCGCCCGACGGCGCCGGCGTTGGCGACGAACCGCTCGTCCCAGAGCCGGAGGGTCTGTGCGTAGCTCTCGCCCAGCGAGAGCCGGTCGGCCACGCGCAGCGTCGTGTGCGTGCGCGTCACGTCCTCGATCGCCTCGGTCGACGGGAGGAACCCGCCCGGGAAGATGTACTTGTGCACCCAGGTGTACGTGTTCCGGGTGGCCAGCATCCGGTCGTGCGGCATGGTGATCGCCTGGATGGCGACGGCGCCGCCCGGGGCCAGGACTGCGTCGAGGGTCCGGAAGTAGGTCGGCCAGTACTCGTAGCCCACCGCCTCGATCATCTCGACGGAGACGACCGCGTCGTACTGTCCGCGGACCTCGCGGTAGTCCTTCAGCTCGACGGTCACGCGGTCCGCGACGCCGGCCTCCCGGACTCGCCGTCGGGCCAGCCCCTGCTGCTCCTTCGACAGGGTCACCGAGTGGACGGTCGCGCCGCGATGGGCGGCCCGGATCGCCAGCTCGCCCCAACCGGTCCCGATCTCGAGGACGCGGGTCCCCTCGCCGACGCCGGCCCGGTCGAGCAGCCGCTCGATCTTGCGGACCTGCGCCGTAGCGAGGTCGGACCACACCGGCGCGTCGAGGGTCTCGGGGTCGAACAGCCCGGAGGAGTAGCTCATCGTCTCGTCGAGGAACTGCTCGAACATCGCGTTGGACAGGTCGTAGTGGCGGCTGATGTTGCTGCGCGTGTTGTTCGTGCTGTTCCGCTCGGTCCGCGGCAGCCGGGAGACGTAGAGGGCCCGCAGCTTCTGCAGGGGTTCGGGGACCAGGCTCGCCATCCGCTCGGCGAAGACGGTGAGCAGCGCGCCGAGGTCGGGTGAGTCCCAGTCGCCGGCCATGTAGGACTCGCCGAACCCGATGAGGGCGTCGGCGCCCAGGCGCTCGAGGAACCGCTCCGGGCGGTGCAGCACCATGACCGGGGCGTTCGGGACGTGGGCGGCCCGGCCGATGGCGGTGCCGTCGGGCAGCTCGACCCGGACGTCGAGGCGACGGGCGGCCTGCTCGAACAGCCGCCGCGCGACGCGCGCGTGCACCGTCCGCTTGAGGGCGCTGGGGGCGCGGGTCAGGTCAGGCCAACGGCTGGTGTCGAGGCGGGGGGCGGAGAAGCCGCCACCGAGGTTCCGATGGTCCGGTGAGAGCGTGGTCACTGCACGGCCTCCTGGCGGGAGTGGATGGGTCGGGGCTGGATCGGCAGCCGGCGCGCCCAGAGGCGGACGCCGTGCCACTTGATCCGGGCCATGACGGTGAGGGGTTCGAGGGGCCGCGTCGCGGCGGTGCGCAGGACGGCGCCGAGCGTGGCGCGCCTGGCGTCGCCGACCAGGGTGGCGACGAAGGGCGGGTGTCCCGGGCGGGTCAAGGTGACCGCCACGTGGGCGCGGCGGCCCGGCTCGGGGACGAGCAGGTCGTACGAGCCGGACACGTCGTTGAAGGGGCTGACGTAGAGCTCCTTGCTCGTCGAGGCCCGGCCGGAACCGTCCGGTCGGACGAGGTACGCGTGCCGGTCCCCGTAGGTGTTGTGGACCTCGACGACGACGCACTCCAGCCGGCCGTCGGGACGGTGGCACCAGAAGAGCGAGATCGGGTTGAAGACGTAGCCGAGCACGCGGGCGTTGGCCAGCATGGTGATCCGGCCGCCGCGCAGGTCCACCCCGTGGGTCGAGAGGAACGTGTCGAGGTTCTCGCGCAGGCTCGCCTCGGCGTCGCCGAGGTGGTCGCGGGCCGCGAACCCGGCCAACGGCGTGAGCCAGCCCAGGCGCGGGAGGTCGTCCAGGTCGACGAGCCAGGAGTAGCTGCGGTGAGCGAAGTCGTGGCGGACCGGAGCGGTCCGCGCGTGGCGGATCGTCGTCGCATACAGGCGGGTGCCACCGCCCATCCTCATGACGCCACCGCTACCGCCACGACCGCGTCCCGGTCGGCGACCGTCGCCCACTCCACGCCGAGGTGACGGGCGGCGACGACGCCGGAGAGGGCACCGTCCTCGTGGAATCCCCAGCCGTGGTAGGCGCCGGCGAAGGCGATGCGCGACGTGGTGATGCTGGGCAGCTTCCGTTGCGCCGCAAGGGTCTCCGGCGTGTAGAGCGGATGCTCGTAGGTCATCGTGTCGATGACGGTGGCCGGGTCGACGCGGTCCTCGCCGCCGAGGGTGACGAGGAACCGGCGGTCCGGCTCGTCGATGCCCATCAGGCGGGAGATGTCGTAGGTGACCAGGACCGGCTCGCGGTCGTCGTCGGGCCGCTGCCAGTAGTTCCACGACGCCCGCGCCGCCCGACGGGTCGGCAGGACGGACTCGTCGGTATGCAGCTGCGCGTGGTTGGTCGTGTAGGTCATGGCGCCGAGCACCTCGCGCTGCGCCGCGGACGGCTGGGTCAGCATCGCCAGGGACTGGTGCGGGTGGCCGGCCAGGACGACGGCGTCGTAGGCGTCCGTGTCGCCGGCCGCGTCGGTCACCCAGACCGCGTCGTCGGTCTCGACCACGCCCGTGACCGCGCGCCCCACCCGGATCTCGTCCAGACCGGCCGCGACCTTCTCGACGTAGCAGCGGGACCCGCCGACGACGGTCCGCCACGTGGGTGACCCGAAGACCGTGAGCATGCCGTGGTGGTCGAGGAACGCGAAGAGGTAGCGCGCCGGGTAGTCGAGGGCGCGGGCGGGATCGCAGGACCACACCGCCGCCACCAGCGGCCGGAGGAAGCGCGTGGTGAAGTACTCGCTGAGGCCGACGCGGGCGACGAACGCCCGCAGCGTCTCCTCGTCGCCCTCCGGGTCGACCGGGGAGGCCAGGATCTCGGTGGCGTGACGGTGGAACCGCTTGACCTCGGTCAGCATCCGCAGGTACGCGAGGTCGAGAACGTTGCGAACCGAGGGGAAGAGGCCGCGCGCGCCGAGCGCACCCGCATACTCGATGCCCCGCTGGTCCGGGGTCCCGTCGACGCGGATCGACATGCTCATGTCGGAGTCGCGCGTCTCGACGCCGAGCTCGGCGAAGAGGCGTAGCAGCGTCGGGTAGGTCCGGTCGTTGTGGACGATGAACCCGGTGTCGACCGGCGACGGTGCGTCCGCCGACGTCCACGAGGTGGGTGTCGGCGTGACCGCCGAGCCGGTGGTCGGCCTCGTAGAGGGTCACGTGACGACCGGCCGAGGCGAACACGTGGGCCGCCGTGAGACCCGCGACGCCGGAGCCGACGACGGCGACCCGCCGACGTTCGCGCTGTCCGGTGACGTACTCGGCCATGGTGGTCGACGCTCCTCAGGGGTTTCGGGCATGGTCAGGCCGAGTGACCTGACAGTGGTGATTCGTGACCAACCGGTCGAACGGATGCGCCGAGGGGGCCTCAGGCGAAGGCGAACAGGGCGATCGGTGTCGTGGTCGGCTGCGGCGAACCACCGCTGGGCTCGACGGTCACTCCGGCACCCTGCGCGCTCGCCGCGTCGCCCTCGAGGACGACGGTCTCGTTCGAGCCCGGCGGCACCAGCCCGGCGGAGGCGAAGCTGCCTCCGGGGGCCTGCAGCCACATCTGGTACGTCTTGCCGCTCGGCGCGGCGGCCAGGTTGTCCGTCACGAGGACGGCGCGGCCGACCGACTTCGACCGCACGACGGTCACGGTGCTGCCGTCGGCGAGGGTCTGCTGGTAGCGCTCCGCGTCCGGCGCCTGCTGGACCTGGGCGGCGATGTCGTTCTGGACCTGCGACGCCGAGTTCCACGGCTGGGTGGCCGCGAGGGCGGCACCGCCCCCCAGGGCGATGACCGCGGCGGCCGCGGCGAACCACCGGTTCCGGCGCCGGCGGGCATCCGAGAGCCGGGACACCCGGGACGGCGAGGACGGCGCGTCGGTGTCCTGGGTGGCCGCGTGTTCACGGCTGGTGGCCTCGATGCGGTCGCCGGCCTCCTGGCTGACGGCAGGGGCGAGCGGACGGACCTTGGCGATGTCGCGCAGCACCTGCTCGCGCAGCCGCTCCGGCGGGGTCGCGTTCATCAGCATGCCGAGCTGGACGGTCGTGTCCCGGAAGCTGGCGACCTCCTCGCGGCAGTCCGCGCAGGTGGCCAGGTGCCGCTCGAACTCGGCGCGCTCGATGTCGTCGACGGCGTCGACGGCATACGCGCCGCTGAGGGCGTGGATGTCTGCGGGTTCGGGGGTGTTCATGAGCTCAGTCCCAGAGTGTCGCGAAGACGGATGAGACCGTCGCGGATTCGAGTCTTTGCGGTACCCAGCGGCAGGTCGAGCATCGCGGCGACCTCGGTATGCGTGTAGCCGCCGAAGAAGGCGAGCTCCAGGGCACTGCGCTGCGCCGGAGTCAGCGTCTGCAGCGCCTTGCGCACGCGTTCGGCCTCCAGCGAGGCCTGCGCCGATTCGGCGGTCGAGTCGTAGTCCACGTCCTGGTTCGCCTCGTGGTAGCCGTGGTCCCGACGGCCGGCGGCCGCCGCGGATCTCACCCGGTCGACGGCCTTCCGGTGGGCGATGGTCATCATCCACCCGAGCGCGCTCCCGCGGTCCGGGTCGAACCGGGCCGACTGGCGCCAGATCTCGAGGAAGACCTCCTGGGTGACCTCTTCGGACTGGGCCGGGTCACGGAGCACCCGGACGACCATCCCGTAGAGCCGTGGGGCGACGGCGTCGTAGAGCTGCGAGAACGCGCCCTCGTCGCCCCACGACGACTGTCGCAGCAGGTCCGCCAGGCGAGCGTTCGGGTCCAGGCCCTCCGGCGACTCATCGCCGGAGGGCACCGCCCGAAGCTCAGCCATGACTGGCATTCTGCTGTCTCATTCTCCGTTGTGCCTACTGAAGTCCGTCTGTCGACGATCAGGGCATCAGGACCGAGTCGACGATGTAGACCGTCGCGTTGGCTGTGGTGACGTTGCCGCAGACGATGTTGGCGTTCTCCTTGCCGACGGTGAACATCTCGCCGGAGCCCTTGACCGTCAGCGTGGTGCCGGCCAGCGTCTTGTGGTCGCCGGCGATCTTGTCCGGCGCGATCTTCCCGGCCACGACGTGGTTCGTGAGGATCTTGGTCAGCGTCGCCTTGTCCGCGAGGACCTTGTTCAGGGTGTCCGCCGGAATCTTGGCGAACGCGTCGTTGGTCGGCGCGAAGACCGTGATGGCCGGGGCCGAGTTCAGCGTGTCGACGAGGCCGGCGGCCTTGACGGCGGTGACCAGCGTCGAGAGCACCGGGTTGTTGCTGGCAGCGGTCGCGACCGGGTCGGTGGCCATGCCGTTGAACGAGCCCTTGCCGTCCTTCGGGACCGCCGTGCAGGCAGCGCCGAAGGGCTGGCTCATCGCGTCGGTCGTCGAGCTGCTGGACGCCGTGGTCGGGGCCGAGCTGCTGGTGGAGGGGGCGGCGACTGCGCCACTCGCCGCCGGCGTGTTCGTCGAGCCGCACGCGGCCAGCCCGATCGGGAGAGCCGCCGCGAGGGCCACGAAAACGGTGGCCCGGCGAGCGGTCCTGGTCCGTGCGTTCATGATGTTTCCTGCTTCCATACGTGGTCTGTGGTGTTGTTGCTTACAGGTGGTATTCGGGGTGTAGACAACGCTGGATTGGCTTGATGTCATTGGGTTTTCGTCACGAAACGATGACGACGACCTGCTGGATGCCGCTCGACCCGTCGGGGAACGGCGTCGCCCGCTGGTCGGTCTGCAGGGCGCCTGTGAGATCGGTCGCACGAACCGCGAGGGTGTGCTGGCCGGTAGTGGCGTCCCACGGGACGAACCACTGTCGCCAGTAGTCGATGCCGGCGTCCGGGCCGAGCTGGGCCGACTGCCAGGCGCCCCCGTCGATCTGCACCTCGACCTTGCCGACGCCGCGATGCTGCGCCCAGGCGACACCGCCGATGACGGTCCGTCCCGGTGGGACGGTCGAGAGCGGGGCTGGGGTGTCGATCCGCGCCGACGTCTTGATCGGCGCGTTCGTCGCCCACTGGCGCTGGGTCCAGTAGGACTGCTGCGCCGCATACGTCGTGAGGGTCAGCTTGGTGAGCCACTTCGTGGCCCCGACGAACCCGTAGAGACCGGGCGTCACGAGGCGGGCGGGGAAGCCGTGGGTGTCGGTGAGCGGTTCACCGTTCATCCCCACGGCGATCATCGCGTCCCGACCGTCGCGGACGACCGCCAGGGGCGTGCTGATGGTGAAGCCGTCGACCGCGGTGCTGAGCAGCTGGTCGGACTGCGTCCCCACACCGGCGCGGTCGAGGACGTCGGTGAGCCGGACTCCGAGCCACCGGGCCGCCCCGACGTACCCGCCGCCGACCTCGTTGGAGACGCAGGTGAGGGTGATGTCGCGCTCGATCATGGGCATGGCGAGCAGCTCGTCGTAGGTCAGCGTGAACGGGCTGCGCACGTCGCCGTCGATCTCCAGCGACCAGGAGCCGACGCTGACCCGCGGCACGGTGAGGTTGGTGTCGACGCGGTAGAAGCTGGCGGTGGGCGTCCGGAACGGGGACACCCCCTGAACCGTCGACTCGACACCCGCGGGCAGCGGGGCGGTCGGGTTCGCGGGCGCCGGCAAGGTCAGGCCGGAGGTGTCGGTGGCCCGCTCGGCGAGCCGTTGGCCCAGGGCCCCGGCCACCGCGGCGCCGGCGGTGATGCCCGCGGCGCCGACGAGGAAGGTGCGCCGCGAGGCGCCCGAGCCCCGGAGTCCGGCGGTGGCCGGCTCCAGCAGCCGGTGGAGACCGAGGAGCGCGCTCACGCCGACGATCGCCGTCGCAACGGCGGGCAGCAGGTCGAGCAGTCGTGCGGTCGGACGGGTCATGGCCGCCCCACCGGCCGCGGCCACGAGCAGGAGGAGCACGCCCGCGCCGACCGCGGGGCGGCGGCGCGAGAGCAGCCCGGCCAGGGCGGCGAGCGCAAGGGTGGCGAGGGAGACGGTGGCCAGCAGGATCGGCTTGTCGGCCGTGCCGACGCGGGCGATGACGAACTCCTTGACCGGCGTCGGGGTGAGGTCGATCACCACGGACCCGACCGAGAGGACCGGCGACGCGGCGGCGTTCGTCACGGCGGCGACGAGGTGACCCACCGCGATCCCCGCGAGCGCGGCCAGCACGCCACACAGCGCATACAGGATGCGCGGTGCGGTCGGGGCCTCGGCCGACGAGGCGGCCGGGCGGGTACGGAGGTCGGTCACAGGTCTGCTTCGTCTCCGAGGCCCTCCGTGGATGTCGCGACGCGGGTCACGGCTGGTTCGTCGAGCTCGAGCACGTCGGGCGCCGGTCGGACCGGACGTTCCGGACGCCGCTGATGGCGTTCCGCGACGGGCCGACGGTCACCATCGCCCTGACCTACGGGCCCGACGTCGACTGGCTGCGCAACGTCCGGGCGGCCGGTGGCGCGCGGATGCACGTCGGCTCCCGGCTGGTCACGCTGGGCGCGCCGGAGACGCTGACCGAGCAGGACGGGCTCAGCCGGATGCCCAGCCCGGTCCGGCAGATGCTGCCGGTCCTCGGCTGTCACGACTTCGTCTCGCTGCCCGTTCTCAGCGAGCGGCCGTGGGGTGGAGCGTCCGCAGCTGCCTGAGAGGATCACCCCATGACCGACGGGGCCGAGGTGACCGAGGAGACCGAGGTGACCGAGGAGACCGAGGTGACCGAGGAGCCGCGGGTTCGGCCGGTGTATCTACGGTGGACCACGCTCGCCCCGGTCCTCGCCATCCTCGCCCTGCTGGCGACCTGGGGCCGGGAGGGGCTGGGACCCGTTCCGCTCGTCCTGGTCGCGGTCCTGCTCGGAGCCGCCGTGCTCGCGGCGGTGCAGCACGCGGAGATCGTCGCGCACCGGGTCGGTGAGCCCTACGGCTCGCTGGTCCTCGCGGTCGCGGTGACGATCATCGAGGTGGGCCTCATCGTCATGCTCATGGTCGGCGGCAAGGGTGACACCACCACGCTGGCGCGCGACACCGTCTTCGCCGCCGTGATGATCACCTGCAACGGGATCCTCGGGATCTGCCTGCTGGCCGGCTCGCTCCGGCACGGTCTGGTCGTCTTCAACAAGGAGGGCACCGGAGGCGCGTTGGCCACGGTCGCGACCCTCGCGACGGTATGCCTGGTGCTGCCGACGTTCACGACCAGCCACCCCGGTCCGGAGTTCTCCACCTCGCAGCTCACCTTCGCGGCCGTGGCATCACTGATGCTCTACGTCCTGTTCGTGCTCACCCAGACCCGGCGGCACCGCGAGTTCTTCCTGCCGATCGACAAGCACGGCGAGCTCCTCGAGGACGACGAGGGCCACCACCCACCGCCCGGGAGCTCGTGGAAGCTGAGCGTCGGCCTACTGCTCGTCTCGCTCGTCGCCGTCGTCGGGCTGGCCAAGATCCTCTCGCCGGCGATCGGGTCGGCCGTCTCCGCGGTGGGTCTGCCGCCGTCCTTCGTCGGTGTCGTCATCGCCATCCTGGTGCTGGCCCCGGAGACGCTCGCCGCCGTCAACGCCGCCCGGCGCAACCGGGTGCAGATCAGCCTCAACCTCGCGCTCGGCTCGGCGATGGCCAGCATCGGCCTCACCATCCCGGCGCTCGCCGTCGCGACGATCTGGCTGGACGGCCCGCTGCTCCTCGGCCTCGGCCCGACGCAGATGGTGCTGCTCGCCATCACCGTCATCGTCGGCATGCTCACCGTCGTTCCCGGTCGCGCCACCCGCCTTCAGGGTGGCGTGCACCTCGTCCTGCTGGCCGCGTACATCTTCCTCGCGGCCAACCCCTGAATCCACCCCACGAAGTTCTCCGCTCCGCTCCGATACTTCGGGGGACCCCGATTAAATGGTCGTCGTGTACGTCCCGCGTCACTTCGCCGTCGAGGACCTGGAGGAGATCCGGGGCCTGGTCCGCGACGTGCACGTCGGCCAGCTCGTCACAGTCGGGGCCGACGGCGTCCCCGACGCGAGCCTCCTCCCGGTGCTGTGGGAGGGCGACGAGGTCGTCGTCCACCTGGCCCGGGCGAACGAACACTGGCGGCGCGTCGTCGACGGCTCTCCCGGTCTGGTCGTGGTGACCGGCCCGGACGCGTACATCACCCCGCGCTGGTATGCGTCGAAGCGCGAGCACGGGCGGGTGGTGCCGACCTGGAACTACTCGGCGGTCCACCTCTCGGGTCCGGTGACGGTGCACGACGACCCGGAATGGCTGCGGCAGGCGGTCACCCGGCTGACCGACCACCACGAGGGGCGGACGGCGGACGGCGAGCGGTGGCACGTCGACGACGCACCGACGCGGTTCGTCGACGGCCAGCTGAGGGCCATCGTCGGCGTCTCGATGGTCGTGACCGGCGTCGAGGCCAAGGCGAAGCTGAGCCAGAACCGGTCCGACGAGGACCAGGCCGGCGTCGTCGAGGGACTGTCCGGGTCAGCCGACCTCGGTGCGGCGGCCGTGCGCGACGAGATGGTCCGCCGGCGGCAGGATCACTGAAAACCGCCCTGGGCCAACGGGTGCAGCAGCTCGCGCTCCTCGTAGGACAGGTGTGAGAGCAGCGCGTCGGTGACGAGGTCGAGCACCTCCTGCAGCTGCTCCGTGCCCGCCTCCTCGTCCGCGACGAGGGCGACCAGGGCCCGGTCGAGGTGGTCGAGCAGCTCGGCGATGACCTCGTGCTCCTCCTGCAGCCGGTCGACGACGGGAGCCGCCCCCTCGACCCGGCGCAGGTGCGGGAACAGGCTGGCGTCCTCGAGGCTGTGGTGCCCGGTGACCACCCGGCAGTACTGCTCGCAGTAGGCGCCGAGCGTCCAGTTGTTCTGGCGCAACGTCATCCGGTTGATCGCCGAGCGGGCCGAGCCGACGGAGGTCCGGCCGTCCCGAACCTGCTCGACCAGGTCGCGCAGACGGGCGAGCTCGGACCGCAGGTGGTTGTGCACGTCGATGAGGTGCTGCGGCGTCGCCTGCTGTTGCGCGGTGTAGTGGAACTGGGCCGGCACGGGGAACGTCGGCCGGGTGCTCTCGTCCCACGCCGCCTGGTCACTGAACCGCGTCCCGTCGTCCGGTGTGGGGTGGACGTCGAGCCGCGAGTCGCCTTGCGGTGCAGGGGTGCTCGTCGTCACGACGTCGCGGGGCGCCGGGGCGGCCGGCGTGGGCTTGGTGGCGGCACCGCTGCGTCGGCCGGCGTCCACGAGGTCCCGGACACGGGGTGCCACCTCCTCGCCGAACCGGCGCACGTCGTCCACGTCGTCGCTGCCGAGGATGAACGTGCTCATGCCCTGGTCGAGAGTCAGCTCGGCCAGCTGCTCGGCCCAGTCCTCGGCAGTGCCCGAGAGGCCGCGGCCGCCAGTGCGGCCGCCGGTGCGGCCGAAGGAACCGAAGACGTTGTAGAGGCGCCGGACCGATGCCGGGTCGCGGTCGGCGTCCCGGGCCGCGGTGTCGATGGCGCCGTTCATCTCCGGGAGGGCGTCGGGGTCGGCGTAGCCCATGCTCGGGAGCCAGCCGTCGGCATACCGGCCGGTGAGCCTCAGCATCCGGGGCTTGTAGGCGCCGACCCAGATCTCGGCCGGGTGCGCCGGCGCCGGACCGGGGTGCAGTCCGTTGACGCGATGGTGCTCGCCGTCGACGCGGACGGCCCTGCCGTCCGGGCGCCAGACGCCGCGGATGACCTCGATCCCCTCGCGGAGCGCGTCCACGCTTTGCGCCGCGGTGAGCCGGGTGCCGCCGGCCGCCACGATCGGGTCCCAGAAGCCGCCTGCGCCCAGGCCGAGGTCGACCCGGCCGCCGGTCACGAGGTCCAGCGTCGCGACGCTCTTGGCCAGGACGACGGGCTGGCGTAGCGGCAGGTTCGCGACGTTGAGCGCGACGCGGAGGCTGGCGCTGCGTGCGGCGATGACCGAGAGCAGGGTCCACGCGTCGGCGTGACGGGCCTGGTAGGGGTGGTCCTGGATGGTGACGAGGTCGAGCCCGCTGACCTCGGCGATCTCCGCGAGCAACAGCACGTGGTCGAGCTCCGCGGCGTTGGGCGTAGGAAACAGCCCGAACTGCAGCTCCTGTCCGTAGTCCACACTCCCAGCCTAGGAGGGGCGCGTCGGTGGCCGGCCGCGGGAGGGCGATCGGGGCGAATTACGTTGCTTGTCAATGATTTTGGCTGGTGGATGGCGTTGACGGGGCTCCGATGGGCTTGGTATGATTCGTACATCAGTTCGACTGGGAGGAGGCACCGTGGAGAGCGTGGCCGGCGCTGGGTCTGAGCGTGATGCCGCCCGGGACGAGGAGTCGCTCCGGCGACGCCCGCCGAGCGGGCGCGCTGGGCCGCGGTCGAGGCGTCGTTCCACGACCGGCCGGTGACCGACCTCGCCCAGGCGTGGGTCGAGGAGGAGCTGCGGGTCATCGAGGCGGCCGAGTCGGTCAAGGCGTGGGCCGACGCCCAGAGCCTGGCCGCGCTACGCCGGTTGCACGAGGCGGTCGGCATGGTGGTCCAGGAGCAGGCTGACACGATCTCGATGTACGACGACGGTGTGCTGTCCTACGCCGCCGTGGTCGCCGAGACGACGACCGGGGCCGTGGACGAGGTGGCTCTGGCGACCGGGCTGCCGGAAGGTCAGGTCGCGGCTCGGCTGACGCTGGCCCTCGACGAGGAGGGTCGCGCCACTCCTCTGCTGGAGGCGCTGGCGCCGAGGCGAGGTAGGTCTCGAACGGTCGCTCCGCATCCTGCAGGCCACCTCCGGGCTCGACGCCGAGGTCTGCCGCGCGGTGACGACGCGACTGATCGCGCCGATGGCCGACGGCTCGGTCCGCTCACACCGGTCGTTCGTCCGCGAGCTGCGCCGCCAGGTGGCGGTGCACACGCCGGATCCCGCCGACGCGCGCGCGGAGGCGCTGCGTCGACGGTGCGCATACGGATGGCTCGAGCCCGACGGAACGGGGCGGCTGACGGTGACCGGTGAGGCCGGGCGGGTGACCGCGGCCCTCGACCGCGTCGACGGTCTGGCTCGCGGACTCCGGTCCGGCGGGGACGCGCGGACGCTCGAGCAGCTGCGCTCCGACCTCACCCTGGACCTGCTCCTCTTCGGCTGGGCCTCCCCCGACCTGGTCCCTGAGGCGGCCCGGGCGACGTTCGCCGGGGAGGCGCCCGCGGCCCGGGTCAACCTGGTCGTCGCCCTGACCACGATGTTGGGGCTGGACGACCAGCCCGGAGAGATCCCCGGTCACGGGTTCGTGCCGGCGGCGGTCGCCCGAAGCATCGCCACGGCGACCGGCTCGGTCTGGCGGCGACTGGTCACCGACCCGCTGGACGGGACCGCGCTGGAGCTGTCGACCACGCGTTACCGCCCGACTCGCGCGCATGGCCCAGCAGGTGGCAGCGCTCGACGGCATCTGCCAGGCCCCCGGCTGCACGGTTCCAGCGCTCCGCTGCGACCTCGACCACGAGGTCCCGTGGCCGACCGGTACCACCACGGTCCGCAACCTCCGGTCGAGGCACCGACGCCATCACAACCACAGGACGCGAGGCACGTGGAACGCCCGTCCAGAGCCCGGCGGCACCACGCGATGGACCACCGTCTCCGGTCGCGACTACCTCAGCCACCGGTTCCGCTACGACGACCCGCTCAGCCGCCCGGTCACCACGGTCGACAGCGAGCCACCGCCCTTCTAGTCCCGCTCGCGCGCGGTTTTAGGCTGGTGCGGTGACTGATTCGACGACGCCGCGCACGCGGGTCCGTTGGGGCTGGATCATCGGGTGCATCGTGCTCGGGCTGGCCGGGATCGGCGCAGGCCTCGTCGTCGTTCCGTCGACCGACCGCGCAGGCTACGTCGCGAGCGTGCTCGCCGGCGTCGGCACGACGCTCCTGCTGGTCGGCTTCGTGGTGCTGCTGGAACGACGGATCATCGACACCACGGTCAAGGTGGTGCAGCGGGCGGTGGACGCCGAGCGCCAGGCGAGCGACGAGCGCATCGAACGCATGGTCGGAGACTTCGAGGACCGGATGACGACGGAGTGGGCACGGTTCGACCCGTCCAACGCCGAGGCGGTGCGGCGCCGGAGCGCGCAGCTGACCGACGAGATGGTCGAGCAGGTCGTGGACGAGGCGACCGGGTTGGGCAAAGGCAACAGCCGCCGCCCCGAGTAACGCACCGTGGTAGGCAGGAGATGATGACCCAGCTGCCCGCATACCCACCCGTCCGATACACCGGGGAGTCCGGCGAGGTCTCCGCGACGATCCGGCCGACCGACCACGAGCCGGAGCTGGTCTACCCGAACGGCACCCGCGTGCACCACCTGGCGACCGGCGCGGGGACCGACGGCCTGTTCGGGCTCTACCGCTGGGAGTTCGGCCCCGGCGTCGGCGGTCCGGACCCCCACTTCCACCGGACCATGGCCGAGTCGTTCTACATCCTCACCGGCGAGGTCCAGATCTACGACGGCACCCGGTGGGTGACGACCCGGTCCGGCGACTTCGCCAACGTGCCGCCGGGAGGCCTGCACGGGTTCAAGAACGTCGAGGGGACCGGCGCGACGATGCTGCTGCACTTCGCGCCCGGCGCCCCGCGCGAGGCGTACTTCGAGGGCCTGGCCCGCCGCGCGGCCGGCGAGACGATGACCGACGCGGAGTACGACGAGTTCATGCGCTACCACGACAACATCTGGGCCGACTGACGCTCACACCCCGACGGCAGCGAGCTGGAGGCGCAGCGCCAGCCGCTCGGTCGGGTCGTCCAGCCGCAGCGGCGCGACCTCGCTCATCCGAACCATCCGGTGGCGCAACGTGTTCACGTGCACACCCAGCGACTTCGCGGCCGCGGTCGGCTCGCCCGGGTGGTCGAGCCAGGCGGCGAGCGACAGCAGGTATGCCGTGTGACGGCGGCGGTCGTGGTCGGCCAGGGCGGTGACCGGACCGGCCAGCGCGGCCTGCCAGGCGCCCGGGCCGGTGATCGCACTCACCGCCCAATTGACCGTCAGGGTCGCCCACCGGTCCTCCGCGGTCGAGGCCGGACCGAGAGCCGGGTCGTCCCGGCGGAGCCCGGCGACCCGCGCGGCGCTCCGCGCGGACGCGGCGAGCTCGACGGGTGCACCGACGACCACTCCGGCGGCGACCCAGCCCGACGGCGACGAGGGGTCCGACTCCGCGGCCTCCGCGGCCAGGGCGGCGAGCCACGGCCAGGTGCCTGCTGCCGCGGGACGTCCAGGCTCGGTGGTGGTCGTCACCACGGCGTAGGGCAGGTCACCGAGCTCGGTGAGCAGTGGCTGCCGCCAACCTCGTCGCCGGAACCGGGACTCCCACACGTCGAGGTCGCCCTCGACGCCGACCGAGGCCGACGCCGGTCCGGTGGGGCCGAGGGCGACTGCGCGCCAGGGTCCCGGCGGCAGCCAGGTCGCGGCGGCGGGATCCACCGGTCCACCACCGAGGAGCGTGCGGAGCCGCTCGGCGGAGAGCCGACGCGTGAGGTCGGCGAGGGCACGGTTCCGGAGCAGGTGCAGGGCCACGACCGAGGCGGTCCGCCGCAGCTCGGCCACCGCGTCGTCCGGCGGCGTCCGGTCGATGACCGCCCAGATCGAGCCGAGCCACTCCCCGCCCGCACGAACCGGGACGACGTAGCGCGGCATCTCCAGGCCAGGACCGGGCGGGACGAGGAACGGTTCGTCGGAGCGGACCAGCCGGCGGAACACGCCCTGGGAGCGCATGTAGGCGATCACCGGCGCGGGGACCCGACGACCGAGGACGGTCGAGACGCGCGCGGTGTCGGTGACGTCCTGCCGGGTCGAGTACGCGACGACGCGCGACTGCGCGTCCTCGATGGTCACCGGGCCGTCGACCAGCGCTGCGGCCGCGTCGGCGAGCGCGAGGAGGTCCGCCTCGCCACCGGGGTCGACCAGCGCGGAGTCCGGAGCGGCGGCACGGTCGACGATCCCCTGGATCACGCCGACCGCGTGAACGAGCGAGGCCGAGTCGTCCAGCTCCAGCAGGGCGACCCCGCAACGCTTCGCCGCGGCTCGGACACCGCGAGCGCGGGCCGTGCCACGGCGCAGGATCACCCCGGCGGCACCGGCCAGCCCGGCCAGCTCGATCAGCTCGACGGCGTCGGTCGCGTCGGCGACCCCCGCCCCGATGACGAGGTCCCCGCGCAGGTCGGCCGCCGCGTCGCCGGGCTCGGCGATGACCACATCCGTGACCGCCACCCCGGGCGCCGGCACGAGGGTGCGCAGCAGCCCGCCGCCCAGGGCGTCGACGACATCGGCGACGGCAACCACGGCCAGCCTCCTGTTGTCTCTGAAGTCCTATTTGTGAGTCAGTGATTGTGCTCAGAGTACAACGAGCACCTGTGGCGCAGTCGGCATCCTGGGAGGCAACCCACCGCATACCCGCTCGTCTCGAAAGAGGTCCCGATGCCCGCCACCGCCGCCGGACGCTCCGTCACCCACCACGCCCCCCACCGCGTCGCCGTCGTCGGCGCCGGCATGGTCGGGCTCGCCACCGCCTGGTTCCTCCAGGAGCGTGGCGTCGAGGTCACGGTCATCGACCGGGAGGGCGTCGCCGCCGGGTCGTCGTGGGGCAACGCGGGCTGGCTGACGCCGGGCATCACCACGCCGCTGCCCGAGCCCGCCGTCCTCAAGTACGGCCTCCGTGCGGTCCTCAGCCCGAACTCCCCGGTCTACGTGCCGCCGAGCGCCAACCCCTCCTTCCTCAAGTTCGTCGCCGGCTTCACCCGCCACAGCACCGCCGGCCACTGGCGGCAGTCGATGGGCAAGCTCGTCCCCATCAACGGGCTGGCCCTCGAGAGCTTCGACCTCCTCAAGGCCGGCGGCGTCCGCGCCGAGACCGTCGAGACGTCGTCGTTCCTCGCGGCCTACCGGACCGCCGACGAGCGCCGGACGCTGCTCGAGGAGATCGAGCACATCCACGCCGCCGGTCAGGACATCGAGTTCGACGTGCTCACCGGAGACGAGGCGCGAGCCATCGAGCCGGTGCTGTCGGACGAGGTCGGCGCGGCGATCCGTCTGCGCGGCCAGCGCTTCATCAACCCGGGCGCCTACGTGCACGCCCTCGCCGACGCGGTCATCGCCCGCGGTGGCAAGCTCGCCACGGGCCCGAGCTCGGAGGTCCTCGACATCGTCGACGCCGGCCGCAGCGTCCGCGTCGTGACCACCGGTGGCGTCGAGGAGTTCGACTCCGCCGTCCTGGCCACCGGTGCGTGGATGGGCAAGCTGGCCCGCCGGTTCGGCGTGCGCTCGGTGGTCCAGGCCGGTCGCGGCTACAGCTTCTCGGTCCCGGTCGACCGCGTCCCGGACGGTCCCGTCTACCTGCCCGCCCAGCGCGTCGCCTGCACGCCGCTCGGCGACCGCCTTCGCGTCGCCGGGATGATGGAGTTCCGCTCCCCCGAGGCGCGTCTCGACGAGCGTCGGGTCCAGGCCATCGCGGCCGCCGCGCGGCCGTTCCTCCAGGGGGCCGACCTCGACGCCCGTGAGGACGAGTGGGTCGGTTCGCGGCCGTGCACCTCGGACGGGCTGCCGCTCATCGGCGCCACGCGGTCCCCTCGCGTGTATGCGGCGGGTGGCCACGGCATGTGGGGCATCACCCTCGGCCCCGCCACCGGCCGGCTGCTCGCCGACCAGATGGTCAGCGGCCGGACGCCCGTCGAGCTGGCGCCGTTCAGCCCGACCCGCTGACGCGCATACCGGTTCGCCCGGAACGAGGCCCGCGAGCCGTACTCTCGCGTCTATGACACGGTCCTCGCTCGGGCGGACCTGGCACATCGTGGCGTTCGTCGTCGCGGTGATCGCCCTGGTGCTGCAGCTGATCCTCATCCTGCTCGGCCAGAACATCCTCGACTCGTCGTCGGTGACCAGCGGGCTGCCCGAGCAGGTCCGGCGCTACTTCAGCTACTTCACGATCCAGGCGAACCTCCTGGTCGCAATCTCGATGTTCATGCTCGTCACCGGACGGACCGGGACCCAGCTGTTCCGGGTGCTCCGGCTGGCGTCGCTCATCGGCATCGTCGTCACGGGCGTCGTCGCCGCGGTGGCCCTGCCGCCGTCACCGAACTACACGACCCTCAACCTGATCTGCGACCGGCTGCTCCACATCGTGGTTCCGCTGCTGACGTTCATCGGCTGGATCGCGTTCGGTCCGAGGGGCTTCGTGACCCGTGGTGACCTCCTGCCGTCGCTGATCTGGCCGGTCGCCTGGCTCCTCGCGACGCTCGGCCTCGCCCCGATCACGCACTGGTACCCGTACCCGTTCCTCAACGCGGACACCATCGGCTGGGGGCGGGTCCTGGTCAACTGCGCCGGTATCGCCGTGCTGTTCCTCGCGCTCGCGGCCTTCGCCCTGTGGGCCGACAAGCGCCTTCCCGGCGATCGGGCGAGAACCACTGAGACCGCATCGGCCTGAGAGCCCGGTTGGCCGCAACCGTCGTCGCTCCGCTCGGAGACTTATTGCCCCTATCAGGGCAACAATCCTCCGGCCCAAGGCCCCGTCCTTTCTGACATCGCGCGCCTCGCGCCGTCGCCGAGTGCCCGGCGCCCCGGCATACTCGCCGGCATGGACATCACCGAGGTCATCCTCCACCAGCACGCCGAGCAGCGGCGGATGTTCACCATGCTCGAGGAGTGGCCCCGCGACGACGAGGACGGGCTCGACGCACTCTGGAAGCGGCTGGAGATCCTCCTCGAGGTGCACGCCGAGGCGGAGGAGCGGTTCTTCTATCCCGAGCTGGTCAAGCTCGGCGAGGGTGCGGGCGACGCGGACTCCGTCGAGGAGGAGGTCGAGGACGCGATCAAGGACCACAACGAGATCCGCGAGGCGATCCGCTCGGTGCGACGTTGCAAGGCGGGCAGCGAGAAGTGGTGGGAGGCCGTCGTCGAGGCCAACGTCGCCAACAGCGACCACATGGCCGAGGAGGAGCGCCAGGACCTCACCGACTTCCGTCAGCAGACGACCCTCGCGCTGCGACACGGGATCGCGGTGCAGTTCCTGCGGTTCGAGGCCGAGCACTGGGCGACCGGGGTCAAGCCAGTGGACAAGGACCCCGAGGAGTTCGTGGAGGCCAACGAACCGGCTTCGTGACCGGCCGATGACTTTTGGGTACGCGGGGTGTCTCACCTGGCATGACCACGACACCATGCCTCTGGTTCGACACGCAGGGTGAGGACGCGGCGCGGTTCTACTGCTCGGTCTTCCCCAACTCGCGAATCCTCAACGTGACCCACTACGGCCCGGACACCCCGCGGCCCGAGGGCACGGTGATGACCGTCGACTTCGAGCTCGACGGGCAGAAGTTCGTCGCGCTCAACGGCGGCCCCGAGTTCACCTTCTCGGAGGCGATCTCGTTCATGATCGACTGCAAGGACCAGGACGAGGTCGACCGTTACTGGACGGCGCTGGGCGAGGGCGGCGAGCACGGCCCCTGTGGCTGGCTCAAGGACCGGTTCGGTCTCTCGTGGCAGGTCATTCCGGCCCGGATGAACGAGCTGCTGGCCGACCCGGATCCGGAGCGGGCGAGCCGAGCCATGCAGGCGATGCTGAAGATGGGCAAGCTCATCGTCGCCGACCTCGAGAAGGCCGCCGACGGCTGACCGTTCGGCGCTGGGATAGTCGGCGCATGCCCTACGACGTCGCCGCCGTCCGCTCGCACTTCCCCGCGCTGCGTGAGGGCGCGGCCCATTTCGACGGTCCGGGTGGAACGCAGACACCGGACGTGGTCGCCGAGGCCGTCGCGACGACGTTGATGTCGGCAGTGGCCAACCGTGGGGCGGTCACCCCGGCCGAGCGCCGGGCCGACCAGATCGTCCACGAGGCGCGAGCAGCGATGGGCGACCTGTTGGGAGTCGTACCGGAGGGCATCGTGTTCGGACGCTCGGCGACCGAGCTGACGTTCATGGTGGCGCGAACCCTCTCGCAGGGCTGGGGCCCCGGCGACGAGGTGGTGGTGACCCGCCTCGACCACGATGCGAACGTCCGACCCTGGGTGATCGCCGCGGAGCACGTAGGCGCCGCCGTGACCCTGGCCGACTTCGAGCCCCTGACCGGCGAGCTGCCGGCCATCGACATCGCCCACGTGGTGTCGGAGAGAACCCGGCTCATCGCCGTCACGGGCGCATCGAACCTCATCGGTACCCGCCCCGACCTGTGCGGCCTGGCCGAGATCGCCCACGCGGTCGGCGCCCAGCTCTACGTCGACGGAGTCCACAGCACGGCCCACGTGTTCACCGACGTCGAGGCGAGCGGTGCCGACTTCTGGGTCTGCTCGCCGTACAAGTTCCTCGGCCCTCACCTCGGGGTGCTCGGCGCCCGGCCCGAGACGTTGGAGGCCCTCCGCCCGGCGAAGCTGCTGCCCTCGACGGACACGGTGCCCGAACGGTTCGAGCTGGGGACCCTGCCGTACGAGCTGTTGGCCGGGACGACGGCGGCCGTGGACTTTCTGGCCGGGCTGGCTCCGTCGAAGAGGGGCGCCTCCCGGCGCGAGCGCCTCGCCTCGTCGTATGCGGCGCTGGAGGAGCACGAGGACGAGCTGCTCGCGTGGCTGGAGCCGCGGATCCGTGCGCTCCCCGGGGTACGGGTCTACAGCAACGCGCGGCGTCGTACGCCGACCCTGCTGTTCACGTCGGATCGGGTGCCGCCCCAGGCGATCCGGGCGGCCTTGGCCGAGGTCGGGGTCAACGCGCCGGCCGGCAACTTCTACGCCTGGGAGCCGAGCCACCACCTCGGTCTCGGCGCCGAGGGCGGAGTGCGCGTCGGGCTCGCGCCCTATACCGACCAGTCCGACGTCGAGCGTCTCGTGGACGGGCTCACCGACATCCTGACGTGAGAACGGAGTCGGCCTCGTGGGGCCGACGGACGGGTGGTATGCGTGAATTTCCGGTACCGCTTCGGTGCCGATGACATCATCGGGGCCCTCGGGGCAGTCCTCCGTGCGAAGAGATCGGACTCGAAGATGCGTCTCAGCTCCCTGGTGGCAATCGTCAGCGTCGCTGCGGCGACCGCGGTGTTGGGGGCCGGGCCGGCGTTCGCTGCCGACGGCAACTGCACGGTCGAGGACGGTCAGTACGCCACCATCCAGTCCGCGGTCGACGACGCCACCTGCACGACGGTCTACGTGTCGCCGGCCCAGGTCTTCCACGAGAACGTGACCATCGGCCGTGACGTCGACCTCTACGGCGCGGGCGCGGCTGACGCCGACCTGACGATCCTGGCCGGTGACGGCACCGGCAGCGTCGTCACCGTGAAAGCGGGCAGCACGGTCAACATCGCGGGCTTCCTCATCCGCGGCGGTGCGGCCGTCAACGGCGGCGGCGTCGCCAACGCGGGCACGCTCACCGTCACCGGCTCGTACATCAGCGGCAGCAGTGCGATCGTGAGCGGCGGCGGCGTCTACAACACCGGCACGATGACCCTCTCCGACGTCGACGTCGACACCAACACCGCGGACGAGTTCGGCGGCGGCGTCTACAACAGGGGCCGGCTGACGATCACCGGTGGCACGCTGGTCTTCCAGAACGCGGCCGGCATCGACGGCGGCGGCGTCGTCAACGCGGGCATCGTGAGCCTGTGCGGCGGCTCCATCCTGAGCGGCAACACCGCGTCGAACCCGCGACGGCCCAGCAACTTCTCGGGCAACTCCCCGGTCACGTGCCCGTCACCGACACGGCCGGGGTCGAACGCCGGGGGCACGTCCACGACCTACCTCCTCGGCCACGCAGGGCAGCAGCGCTGCCTCCCGGACACCGCCCTGGCCGCGCACGTTCGACACGGGGACGCCATCCTGGGCCGAGGCTGCTGACCGGTCCTGACCCGGGCCTGCGGCCGTCGCGCATGACTCTCTCGTTCGGCTAGAAGTCCTCGTAGCCCCTCTCCCAGCTTCGGGCTGCACGGGACTCGTCGTGCAGGCTCGTGATGTGACCGCAGCGTCGGCAGATCAGCAGGTCAGTCCCTGACTGCCGCTCGCGGCGCCACTTGTGCGTCGTGATTGCGCACCACCAGCGCATGAGCCTCATGCCCTCGGATGGTCCTCCGGGCGACCGGGTTTGAGAAGCCCGGACTTGTCGAGAGGCGGACCGGCGGTCAGGAGAGGACGACTCGGTAGACGTCCGCGACCGCAGCCGCGACCGCCTGCCACCGGGGCGTGTCCGAATGGGGGAGCGTCCCCGACCGGGCGCTGGGCTGCTGCTCGATCTGGATGCCGTGACGCTGGTCGCTGGTCAGTCGGTTGACGATGTTGGCTGCCTCGGCGCCGCCCAGCGGGTCGTCGGCGCCCGCGATCTCGACTCGGAGACCGGTCCCGGCGACCGCCTCGGCGATCACGGCCCGCATCACCCGCTTGAGCGAGTCCGGCGCGGCTCCGCCGACCAGGATGTCGGGGCGCCCCTCCTCGACGAACCCGTGGAACGACACCGCGTGACGGAACCCTCCGGCGGCGGCCGTGCCCAGGTGCGGGAAGCTCGCGGTGCTGATGTCGGTGGAGGTGATGTGCCAGCGAGTGGCGGCCCCACCACCCGGCTTCCATCCCTTGCACCGCCAGCAGCTCACGCCCAGGTCGCACAGCAGGTCCCGGACGTGTTCCGCCTGGTGGTCGGTGAACGGCTCGATGTCGCCGCCATGCGGGGCGATGACGATCAGTCCTCGGCGATCGCCGTCGTCGAACAGCTCCAGCAGCTTCTCGCCGCGACGCGCCTCCTCCTCGGTGGCCGCGGGATCGACGGCAACGCTGTCCAGGCGAGCCCGGAACTGCTGCTCCTCGGCGCCGTCGAGCCGACCCCGTCCACCGCGACCCATGCGCACCGTGTCGGTGGAGACGTCCGCCTCCGCGTCGGTGAGCGTGTAGAGGGCGAAGGTGTCGACCCCGCGCCGGATGACCGCCTGCCGGCCGACATCCAGTCCGACGGACGTCATCAGGTCCGGAAGCGCGGACGCGTGCTCCGCGTGCTCGCGGAGGTCATCCTGGTCCGGCCTGGACAACCTGACCGAGATGCGGGTCTGCGGCATGGCGGCTCCCTGAGGGCTCGGACGTCTGAGGATGACGAGGGCCGTGACGTGGCCCCTGATACCGGCCCCTCAACCCAGCCAGTGGCCGTCGCGCATGACCTCCCGTTCGGCCAGCTCGTTCTCCTCGCGCCAGGCCTGGATCCGTCGCGGCGTCACACGCAGGTAGGCGTACGGGGACGACAGGTCCCGCGGGTCGAAACCGGACCGCTCGGCGAAGAGGTCGGCCTCCGCGCGGTCCACGTCGGCCATCGAGACGACCGCGGCGGTCCCGTGGATGAGGACGACATCGCGAACCGCCCCGATCCCCAACCGGATCCACGGCTGAGCCATGGCGTTGAGGACCGTCCGGCTGTCTGCTCCCGTACCCAGTACGACCACCGAGCTCGTCCACGCGAACGACAGCGGCACCATCCACGGTCGGCCGGTGGACGGGTCCGCCGTCGCCACCCAGGCGTCGACGGTGGTCTCGAGCAGATGCTTGGTGTCGGCGATGCGCTCGGCGAGCGGGCGAGGGGGCGCCACGGTGGTCATCGCGGCAGGGTGTCACATCCGCGGCGCCCCGTCCGTCAGAGGTGGGGAGCAGACACGACACCGGAGGATGGCCCCATGACCGACGAGCTGACCGAGCGGTTCGAGAGCGTCCGACCGCACCTGCGGCGCGTCGCATACCGGCTGCTCGGTTCACCCGAGGAGGCCGAGGACGCCGTCCAGGAGGCCTGGCTGCGCCTGCACCGCAGCGACACCAGCGAGGTCGCCAACCTCGACGGCTGGCTCACGACGGTGGTCGCCCGGATCAGTCTCGACATGCTCCGCTCGCGGTCGTCCCGGCGCGAACACCTGACGGAGCTCCCGGACGACCCCGGGTATGCGGTCGCGCCGACCACCACCCGCGCACCGGACCCGGCCGAGCAGGCGGTCCTCGCCGACACCGTTGGCGTCGCGCTGTTCGTCGTGCTCGACCGGCTCAAGCCCGGCGAGCGGATCGCCTTCGTCCTCCACGACCTCTTCGGGGTGTCGTTCGACGAGATCGCACCGGTCGTAGGCACGACCACGGCCGCCGCCCGGCAGCTGGCCAGCCGGGCCCGTCGGCGCGTACGCGGCGCGGAACAGGAGTCCGAGGGCGACGTCGCCGCCCAGCGTGCGGTGGTCGACGCCTTCCTCGCCGCGGCCCGGGGAGGCGACCTGTCCACCCTGCTCCGGCTGCTCGACCCCGACGTGACGCTCGACGTCGACGCGGCCGCCGCCGCGACCGGAGCCGAACGTCGACTCGGCGCCGCAGCGGTGGCCGACCAGTTCTCGGGTCGCGCTCAGGTCGCCCGGACCGCGCTGGTCGATGGCGCCGTAGGTGCGGTCTGGTCGGTGGGCGGCAAGGTTCGCGTCGTCTTCGACTTCCTCGTCCAGGGCGGTCGCGTCACCGGGATCACCCTGCTGGCCGATCCCGACACCCTCGAGGGGATGGACCTCGAGGTGTTCGACCGCGGCTAGGGGTGCAGCACCGCGCCCTTGACGCACTTGTCGATGGCGTTGCGCGGGCCGACCAGCGCCAGGCCGGCGAGGACGAGATCCGGTCCGGCGACCGCCGCGTACACCATGATCGGGATCCCGAACGTCGAGAGGTACGCGGTGCCGTCCCCGTCCGCATACGCCTCACCGAGCAGATCCTGCCGGTGTCCGGCGACGGCGCCGCTGAGGAACGCTGTGGCGTTGAGGGCCTGCCACGTCGGCAGGTCGTCGCGGAGGACGACGGCGATCTTCTGGGGCGGGACGGAAGCGTCGGTCACCCAAGCAGTCTGAGGTAGCGTCGGCCCACGCCGCGGTAGCCGCGGCTCGGCCGTGGGAACGGAGGGTCGTGGCGGACACCTACACCCTCGACACTGCCCCGGAAGGCGTCCGGGCGACGTCCCGACGAGCGCGCGATGTGCTCTGGGCTCAGCCCCGGCTCGTCTCCATCGCGTTCGGCACCTGGTTCTGGTGGGCCGCCCTGGTCCCGTCGCTGCTGCCGCGCTCGGCGTTCACCCAAGGAGTCATCGGCGCGGTGTCCTTCGCCGTGGGCTGGGGGGTGGGCTCCCTCGTCGGCCAGATCTGGGACCGGGCCTGGTCCCGAGCCGGACGGCGCGACCCGCTCCTGGCGGCGCGACCCTGGCCGCTGGTCGCCGTCGTCGCCCTCGCGGTCGTCGCCGCGGTGGTGGGGACAGTGATGTGGCTGCGCTGGCAGAACGACCAGCGACGGGTGGTCGGCCCGGACGAGGTCCTCGGTCTCGACGACGCCGTGACGCTCTGGGTCGTGACCCTGGTGCTCGTGGCCGTGGTCGTCCTCATCGGGCGGCTGGTCGGCCTGGCGGTGATCCGCGTCGACGAGCAGCTTCCCCGACGCTGGCCGAACCTCGTCCGGCACCTCGTGGCCGGCGCCGCGTTCGCGGTCGTCGTCATCGGCGCGGTCATGGCCATCCTCAGCTTCGGCGTGATGAAGTTCCTCGACGCGAAGTACGCCGAGGCCGACGCGGCACCGATCCCCGGCCTGCTCGCCCCCCAGACCGCGACCGTGTCCGGAGGCAGCGGGTCCCTCGTCCAGTGGACGTCGCTGGGCGCCGAGGGCCGGCTGTTCACCGCGGGCACCGTGTCGACCGACGAGCTCCCGGACGTTCCGCCCCGGCAGCGACCCGAAGCCGCCGATCCGCGTCTACGTCGGCCTCCAGGACGCCCCGGACGCCGCCGCGCGGGCCGACCTCGCCGTCAAGGAGCTCGAACGCACCGGAGCCTTCCAGCGGAAGTACCTCGTCGTGTGGACGGTCACCGGAACCGGCTGGGTGGACCCGGTGGCCGCGGCCGGCCTCGAGTACGCCGCGGCCGGCGACACGGCCATCGCCGCGCAGCAGTACTCCTACCTCCCCAGCTGGATCTCGTTCCTCGTCGACAAGGACGAGGCCGCCGAGGCCGGGACCGCGCTCTACACCGCCGTGCACGAACGCTGGTCGCAGCTCGCCCCCGACACCCGGCCGGAATTGGTCCTCTTCGGTGAGAGCCTCGGGTCGTTCGGCTCGGAGGCGACGTTCGGGCGCGCCACACCCACCGAGACCCTCCGTGCCGCGGCGGAGGCCGCCGACTCCGTGCTGTGGGTCGGGCCCACCGGCGACAACGTCGGGTGGAACGCCCTACTGGCCAGCCGTCAGCCGGGTTCGCCGGTGTGGGCCCCGGTCTACGGTGACGGCTCCGTACGACTCGTCGACCACAGCCAGGAGCTCGCCGGAACCCCGGAACCGAAGGTGCTCTGGGTCCAGCACCCGTCCGACCCGGTCGGCTGGTGGAGCTGGTCGACGCTGTGGTCACGGCCCGCCTGGATGGAGCAGCCGACCGGCGACGACGTTCCCCAGGAGCCGAGCTGGTTCCCGGTGGTGAGCTTCGTCCAGGCGACGTTCGACCTGATGAACGGTTTCAGCGCGTCGCCGGGCCACGGCCACAACTACAACCCGGACTTCGCCTACGCCTGGGCGGCTCTCGTCGCACCGCCCGACTGGACCGGCGCCGACACCGAGCGGCTCGCCCAGACTCTCGTCGGAGTTTCCGGGTAGGTAGTCCAGATCGCCGACAGCATGAAGTACCCCACCCACGAGGAACGCGAGCGGACGGCCCGCGACACTCCCGCGCTGATTCTCACCGTGTCCCTGCTCGCCGCCTACAACGTCGCCCGGACGCTGTGGATCCCGGAGTCCTGGCAGCTGCTGACCAATGTCGGCGTCGCGTTGTTGATCGGCGCCATCGCCTGGTGGTCGAGCGTCGACACCACCGAGCTCGGCCTGCACCGTGACCACCATCCCCTCGGCGCGATCTGGGGTGGCGGCGCGCTGCTGCTGGTCATGGCCGTCGTGGTCGGGTTCGCCCTCGTCTCGGAGGTCCGCGGCTCCTCGCAGGGCGCCCTCGACGACCCGCGCCTGCAGGTGCCGTTCCTCGAAATGGTCTACGAGGTCGCCTTCAACACCCCGCTCGGGACGGTGGTCCTCGAGGAGTTCGCGTTCCGCGGACTCCTGCTGGCGCTGTTCCTCCGCCACACCTCGATGTGGCGGTCGGTGCTCTGGTCGTCCCTGTTGTTCGGGGCGTGGCACATCCTCCCGACCCTCACGACGGCCGCGAGCAACGGCGCGATGGAGCAGCTCGCCTCCACACCGGCGGGCCTCGTGGTCGTCGTCATCGGCAACGTGCTGTCGACGGCGTTCGCGGGGGCGGTGTTCGCCTATCTGAGGCTGCGCTCCGGCAGCCTGCTCGCGCCCGCTCTGGCCCACCTCGCGACCAACGACATCTCGTTCGTCGTCGGCTGGTTGTTCAACCGGTACGGCTGAGGCCGGCCGCGTCCCGGACGCCGGCGACGAGCGCCGGATAGTGAGCCGTGTTGCGCACCAGGCTGTCCCGCTGCCGGGCGGGGAGACCCGCGAGCGCGTCGGCGATGACGTCGGCGCGCCGGGCCGCCGCTCGAGTCATCAGCGCGGAACCGGCCGGCGTGGCGGCCACCAGGGTGACGCGGCCGTTGACCTCGTGCGGTCGCCGCTCCGTGAGCCCCAGCTCGCAGAGGGCGTCGACGACGCGCGACATGGTCGGGCTCGACACCCCCTCGGCCCGGGCCAGCCGCCCGAGCGGGAGCGGGCCGGCGAAGTGGACGACCGAGAGCGCGCTCAGCCGTGCCGGCGTGAGCCCTGCCTCCGCGTCCACCAGCCTCATCGAGCGCAGCAGGTGGATCGCGAACGAGTTCATCGCCCGGGCGGCGTCACGGACCTCTTGTCCGGTCACGGCCCGAACGTTAGCATTGCTACCGGTTGCTCGCGTCTCTACGGCTCGCGGAGGTTGGTATGCGGCTCGTCCAGATAGCGCTCCACGCCGACGACCTCGACCGGGCGGCCGCGTTCTACTCGCGGCTCCTCGGTGACGAGCCGCGCGCCCGGTTCGACCCGCCGGGGCTCCTGTTCTTCGACCTCGAGGGCACCCGCCTCCTGCTCGACCGCAACGCCCCCTCCGCCCTGATCTACCTCGGGGTCGACGACGTCCACGCCACCATCGACGCGATCCGTGACGAGGTACGGGTCGTCGCCGAGCCGCATGCGATCTTCACCCACGAGGACGACCGCCTCGGACCGCCCGGGCACGAGGAGTGGCAGGCGTTCGTCGAGGACTCGGAGGGCAACACCGTCGGGCTGATCGGCTTCGTACGCCCCGCGACCGGCTGAGGCGGCGCCACCGCATACCGTGTCGTCATGGCGACTGACCGGACGACCGTCTCGGCCACGCGTGGCGAGGTGCCCGAGGCGTTCGACGAGGTGGCCGACCGCTACGACCTCATGGTCGCGCTCAACCCCGGTTACCACGCCCACCTGCGACGCAGCGCGGCCGTCCTGGCGGCAAGGCTGGTCCCGGGACAGGGATCTCGCGTCGTCGATCTCGGCTGCGGTTCCGGCGCCTCGACCCGGGCCCTCGTCGACGAGCTGAACCGCGCCGGGGTCCGCGCGGAGGTGCTGGGTGTCGACGGGTCGGCCGGGATGCTCGCGCAGGCGGCCACGAAGTCGTGGCCGAGCTGGGTGCGGTTCGAGCAGGGTCGGGCCGAGGCCCTCGAGGAGGTATGCGCCGACGCCAGGTTCCAGCCGCTGGACGGGGTGTTCGCCGCCTACCTGCTTCGCAACGTGCCCGACCGCGACGCGCTGCTCCGGTCAGTGCACGACCTGCTGCGGCCGGGCGGGACGTTGGTCGTCCACGAGTACTCGGTCGCAGGACGTCCGGTGGCGGAGGCCGTCTGGACCGCCGTCTGCCGGGGCGTGGTCGTACCGCTCGGCTGGCTGACCTCGAGGCGGACCCGGCTCTACCACTACCTCTGGCGCAGCGTGATGGACATGGACCCGGTCGAGACGGTCATGCGGCGGATGGTCGACGCGGGGTTCGAGGACGTGCGGACCCGGTCGGTCCGCGGCTGGCAGAACGGGATCATCCACACGTTCCACGGGCGCCGCCCCGCATGATGCCCCTCCGGCGTTCGCGGGACCACTGGGTCCCCGGCCGCGACCTGCACGCGGTCCGGCACGCGCCGCCGGCGCCGTCGGTCGAGGCCCGGCCGGACCGGACTCCGACCGCCGTGGTCGTCGGCGGCGGCATCGCCGGACTCGCGGCGGCGACCGGGTTGGCCGAGCGCGGGGTGGCGGTCACGCTGGTCGAGGCGGCGCCGACCCTGGGCGGGCGGGTTCGCGCGTGGCCGGTGGCGGCCGACGGCACGTCGACGACGATGAGCCGCGGGTTCCACGCGTTCTTCCGGCAGTACTACAACCTGCGCTCGCTGCTGCGACGCAGCGACCCCACCATGGCCCGGCTGCGACCGGTGGCCGACTACCCCCTGGTCCTGGCCGGCGGGCATACCGACTCCTTCGCCGGACTGCCGACCCGGCCGCCGCTCAACCTCATGGCGTTCGTGGCGCGCAGCCCCAGCTTCACCCTCCGCGACCTCACCCGTGTCGACGTCGACGCGGCCCTCGGGCTGCTCGACGTCGCGTTCCCGCGGACCTACGACGACTACGCCGGACGTAGCGCCGCTGAGGTCCTCGACGAGCTCCGGTTCCCTGACGGGGCAAGGCATCTCGCGCTCGAGGTGTTCGCGCGGTCCTTCTTCGCGGACCCCCGGGACTTCTCGGGGGGCGAGCTGGTCGCGATGTTCCACACCTACTTCCTGGGATCGGCCGAGGGGCTGCTCTTCGACGTCCCCTACGACGACTACGACACGGCCCTGTGGGCGCCGTTGGGCCGCTACCTGGACGACCTCGGGGTGCGGGTGGTCATGCCGATGGCCGCGACGTCGTTGGAGGACCGCGGCGGCTGCCTGGCCGTGTGGCTCGAGGACGGGTCGGCGGTCGAGGCCGACGCCGTGGTGCTGGCGACCGACCAGACGCCGTTGCAGCGACTCGTTGCCGACTCACCCTGGCTGGGCGACGAGGCGTGGCGTACGCGGCTGGCGTCCCGTCGGCCGGCGCCGGCGTTCGCGGTGTGGCGGCTGTGGTTCGACCGGCCGTTGCGCGAGGGGACGCCGCCGTTCCTCGCGACGAGTGGCTTCGGCCCGCTCGACAACGTCTCGGCGGTGCACCAGTTCGAGGCGGGAGCGGGGCGGTGGGCGCGGGGCCGGAACGGCAGCGTCGTCGAGGTGCACGCGTACGCGCTGCCCGACGGCACCGACGAGGGCGCGCTCCGGGTCGAGCTGCGCAACCGGCTGCGCGACCTGCATCCCGAGCTCGACCCGGCGAACGTCGTCCACGAGGAGTGGCTGGTCCGCGCCGACTGCCCGCTGGTCGGGACCGAGCCGTGGCGGGATCGGCCCGAGGTCCGCACGCCGGACCCGCGGATCACGCTCGCCGGCGACGGGATCCGCTGCGACTACCCGGTCGCGCTGATGGAGCGCGCAGCGACGACCGGCTGGATGGCGGCTAACGACCACCTGTCCCGGTGGGGCCTGCCCGGCCACGACCTCTGGACGGTCCCGATGACGGGACGCCACCTTGCGGTCCCCGCCCTGCGCAAGGCCCTCGCCCGCCTTCCGACTTAGCCGAGGGGTCAGGTGCCGTAGATGTCGCCCCTCGCGCGCAAGAGGTAGCGGCGCTCGGCGTAGGCCATGTCGTCCACCCAGAGCCGGGCGGCGGTGCGCCTCATCGGCGGCTTCACCAGCGCCGCGACCGACCGGGCGATCCCGAACCCGGTGCGCGGCGAGTGGGCGATCGTGGCCTCGGTCATCATCGTCCGGGGACGGCCCCACGGGTCCGGCGCGATCGGCGTCGCGTGGGTCTCGACCACGCTGCCGGCGCCCTCGCCGCCGACGATGGTCATGACGATGGTCCGCGCATCCGGGCAGGCGAACTCCGCGCGAACGGGGACGCCGAGCCGTGGGGTGAGCCGGAACGTCACGTCCACCACGAGGACCTTGTCGTCGCTGGCGTCGTCGTCCACGACGAGGTGGCTGAACGCATACGGGTGGTACCACGCGCCGTGCCACGGGTCGAGCCGGTTGGCGATGATGTCCTCCGGCTCGCAGACACCGGGGATCTCGATGACGGCAGCGATCGAGGCGTCCAGCGGCGGCCGCGCCGTGAGCGTCGGCCGGTCGGTCGGCGTCTCGCCGGGCGTCGGCAGCCGAACCCACGCCAGGACGCCGTCGTCGTGCGCGACGACCGGCTTCCAGCCCGCCTGCCCGGCCGCGCCGAGGGCCATGCCGTGCCACCGGCAGACGACGTCGCCGCGGATGACCTCACAGTCCTCGAGCAGGGCACCGAGGTGGGGACAGGTGCCGGGCCCGGCCATCAAGGTCCCCGACTCGTCCCGCCAGAGCACGATCTCGCGGCCGGCGATGGTCCGGGTGACGGAGCGCTTCGTGCCGACGTCCTCGCTGCGGCCGACGACGTACCAGCCGCCCGGGTCCTGCGACTGCGCGACGTCGAACGACGCCCGGATCCGGCCGGGTCGCGCCTGCTTCCACGTGCTCCGGAGGTGCTCGTGCGGCACGGTCGGGACGTTCTGGATCGGAACGCGCTTGCGGATCTCGGCACGGATCCTGCTCGATGCGGTCACAAGGTGCCCTTCCGTCCTGGCTTCTGGGGAGGTCCGGCGGCGAGGATCCGGGCCGACGTCGTCGCCTTACTCCATGATGCAACGCGCGCCCGCCCCGTGAACACGTCATAGTCCCGAGACTCGATCAGCTCGAGGATCCGCGCGTACAGCTCCCGAGCGGTGGCCACGCACCGAGCCGAGGACCGCGGCAGCATCGGTATGCCGGCGTCGGCCTGAGCGTAGAGCCCCCGGTTCCGGGCGATCTCGAACCGCATCAGCTCCCGCCAGGCCGGCGTCACCTCGCGCGACCACGGATCCGCGCCGAACCGGCGCAGGTCCTCCTGGGGGATGTAGACGCGCCCCCGGTCGAGGTCCTCGCCGACGTCACGCAGGAAGTTGGTCAGCTGGAACGCGAACCCGAGGGCCCGCGCCGGCTCGAACGCCTCCGGCGACCGCGGCCGCAGGACCGGCAGCATCATCTCGCCGATGACGGCGGCCGAGCCCTCCATGTAGGCGACGAGGTCGTCCCACGTCTCGTAGGTCGTCGTCGTGAGGTCCTGGGCCATCGCCCGGAAGAACCGGTCGACGTTCTCGCGCGGGATCGCGCACCGGGCGAACGAGTCGCCGATCGCCGCCAGCACCGGGTCGTCGGTCAAGCCACCGTCGAGGACTGCCCCGACCTCGTCGCGGAACGCCGTGAGCGAGGCCGTCGTCTCGGGGACGTTGTCGCCCTGAGTGGCCGACGGCGCGTCGACGATGTCGTCGGCCATCCGGCACAGGGCGTAGACCGCATACACGTGCCGCCGCCGCTCGGGTGGCAGCAGCATGGTGCCCCAGTAGTACGTCGTCCCGTTGTCGCGGGTGATCCGGGCCGCCCGGCGGTACCCCTCGGCCAGGAGGTCCGGCGCGGCGACCGTCATCGTCACGACCGCGCCACTGTCGGCGTGCGATCCGGCGCGGGCAGGTACTCCCGGACCCGCTCGGCCGCGAGACGTCCACTGATGAGCACCATCGGCACGCCGACCCCCGGCACGGTCCCCGAACCCGCGAAGACGAGGCCCGGCATCCGGCGCTCCACGTTCGGCGGCCGGAACGGCCCCGTCTGGAGGAAGGTGTGCGCCAGCGCGAAGGGCGTCCCCGACGCCATCCCCATGGCCTGCCACTCCAGGGGCGTGACCAGCTCCTCCGTGACGATGTCGGTCGGATAGCCGTGCGCCGCAAGGAAACCCAGCAGCCGCTCGCGCATCGGACCACGCTCGCGCTTCCAGTCGACCGAGCCACCGAGATGAGGCACCGGCTCCAGCACGTAGAGCGTCGAGCCGCCCGGTGCGGCGAGCGTAGGGGTCGGTCAGCGACGGGACCGTGACCAGGCGGGACGGGTCCGGCATCAGCTCGAGGTCGCCGATGAGCGCGTCGAACGCCGAGTCCCACTCCTGCGCGAAGTGGATGTTGTGGTGGGCGGCGTCGGCCGGCGGTCCACCCCGCGCCCCCACGTGCCAGACCACCGCGGACGGCGAGTACCGCCCGGACCGGACCGCCCTCGGCCCACGGAGTCCAGGCAGCAGCCGTTCGTAGGCGACCGGGGTGTCGAGGGTGCAGACGACCGCGTCGGCCCGGAGCCGCTCGCCACCACCAAGGTCCACGGCGGCCACCCGACCGTTGGGTCCACGCTGGATCTCGTGAACCGTTGTCCCCCAGCGGAACTCGACGCCACCCAACTCGGCGGCGCGAGCCATGGCGACGGGGATCGCTCCCATCCCGCCCTCGGGGAAGTAGACGCCGGCGACCGAGTCCATGTAGGTGATCACCGCGTAGATGGCGAGCGCACGGCTCGGCGGCAGCCCGGCATACATCGCCTGGAAGCTGAACAGGCGGCGCAGCCGCTCGTCCCGGAACCGCTCGGCGACGACCGGCCCGAGGCGGCGGAACCCGCCCATGCGGACCAGCCGGGCGGCCACCCTCGGCGAGGACACCAGGTCGAGCGGCGAGTTGAAGTTCCGGTCGATGAAGTGCGGCATCTCCAGCTCGTAGAGCTCGCGCAGCCAGACCACGAAGTCGTCGAAGGCCGCAGCGTCCGCCGGTCCACACGTCGCGGCGATCTCGTCGTGCATGGCCTCGTGCCCGGCGCGGACGAGGATCTCGCTGCCGTCCGCGAACGACGCACGGTAGGCGGGGTCCAGCCGGACCATCGGCAGCAGGTCGTCGAGCGAGAATCGACCCCGGCCGGCCGCGTCGACGACGTCCGCCAGCAGGCCCGGCATGGTCATCACCGTGGGGCCGGTGTCGAACGTGTACCCGTCGCGGACGATCCGCCCCGCGCGACCACCCGGGATCGTCTCGCGCTCGACGACGGTCACCTCGAAGCCGGCTCCCACCAGATGGCAGGCGGCACTCAGACCGGCCAGGCCGGCGCCGACGACGACGACCCGGCTGCTCATCGCCCCAACGTACGCTGAGGCCACCACATCGAACGAGGGCAGGTGCGGTATGACGGAGCGGATCCAGCGGTCGTACGAGCTGCCGTGCTCCCCGGACGAGCTGCTCGCCGGACTCGCCCAGCCGGACGTGGTGCAGCGGCGCTCGGACGCCGACGGGCTGGGAACGCGCATCGTCAAGCACGAGGTGTCCGACGACGCGGTGCGGATCGTCGTCTCTACGGACGTCCCCTTGGACTGGCTCCCGTCCGCGATCACCTCCCGGCTCGGCGGTAGCCCGACGGTCGAGCGGATGGAGGAGTGGATGCGCTACCAGGACGGGCTGCGGACCCCGCTGATCTTCGAGTTCGCGGGTCTGCCCGTCACGTGTCGGGGCAACGCGGTCCTGACCCCCACCCGCAGCGGCAGTCGCATGGACGCCGACCTCACGATCCAGGTCGACATTCCGCTGTTCGGCGGCGCGGTCGAGCGGGGGGTGGCGCCGCGGATCATCACTGCACTCGACGCCGAGGCGGCGTTCTACGACACGCTGCGCACACCGGGCCGGTAGCGTCGCGCCATGACCCCGGACGACGTCTACCAGCTCATGCTGGTGGCCGCCGCCGCGGTCCTCGCACCACTTCTCGTGGCCACGGTCCGCCGGTTCGCCATCCCCTCGGTCGTCCTCGAGATCGTGTTCGGGATCATCCTCGGCCCGCAGGTGCTCGACTGGGTCCAGCCGACCGGTCTCGTCGACGGCCTGTCGGTCCTCGGCCTGTCCATGCTGATGTTCCTGGCCGGTTACGAGCTGAAGCTCGACACCATCCGTGGGCGCCCGCTCCGACTGGCGGGCATCAGCTGGGGCATGTCGGTCGTGCTGGCCGCCGTGGTCGGTCTTGGCATCCACGCGTCCGGTGGGCAGGGCGGCGAGATCGTCATCCCGCTCGCCCTGACTACGACGGCGCTCGGAACGCTGCTGCCGGTCCTGCGGGACGCCGGAGTGCTGGGCACGCCGCTCGGTCGGTATGCCATGGCGCTCGGCAGCGTGGGCGAGTTCGGGCCCATCGTGCTCGTGGGGCTCCTCCTCGCGGGGACGGACCCGGTGCAGTCGATCCTCGTGCTGGCCGCGTTCGCCCTCCTCATCCTCGGCTCCGCCTTCCTGGCGAGCCGGCCATGGGGCGAGGGGCTGGTCTCCTTCCTCGCCAAGGGGCTCCGGGCCAGCTCCCAGCTGCCCGTCCGGATGACGCTGCTGTTCATGCTGGGCCTCATCGCCATTGCCAGCGAGTTCGGGATCGACATCCTGCTCGGCGCGTTCGCTGCCGGTGTGGTCGTCCGGATCCCGGCGGCGAAGCACGACGACGAGGAGGACGACGCCGACGCGTCCTCGATCTTCGGATACAAGTTGGAGGGCATCGGCTTCGGCATGCTGGTCCCGATCTTCTTCGTCGTCAGCGGGACCCGGATCGACCTCAAGGCCCTGTTCAGCCAGCCATCCTCGGCGCTGGTCGTCCCCGGGTTCCTGCTGCTCATGATCGTTGTCCGCGCCATCCCGACCTTCCTCGTCTACCGCACCGGTCTCGAACGCAGGCAGCGCCGGGCCCTGGCCGTCATGTCCGCCACCGGGCTCCCCCTCATCGTGGTCATCACGACCATCGCCGTCGAGAACGGCTACCTCAGCTCCGCGGACGCGGCGGCCATGGTCGCCGCCGGAATGCTGTCGGTCGTCATCCTGCCGGCGGTCTCGATCGCCTTGCTGGGCCGCGTCCGCGAGGTCCGCCCGATCGAACCCGGCGCCGGCCTCTAGGAAGACACGCCTCGCGGCGTCAGTCCGCCGTATCCAGCGTCTCGAGGACCGCGAGGTCGTGCTCGTCCTGGGGACGGTGCGCATACCCCTCGTGGGCCGTCCGCTGGGCAGCGGCGGAGACGCAGCCCACGACGATCCCGCCGAGCCGACCCGTGGTGAAGATCGCCGCGGGGTAGTGGAACTCGGTGTCGTCGAGCCCGGCCTGGATCCCGTTCCCGTCGGCGTCGAACACCACCGGGTGGACGTCGACCCAGCCCCCGACATCGCCGGCACGGCGGGCCAGCTCCACGCGGACCGGCCGCCAGTCGGTCTCGACGACGTAGCCGAGGTCGCCGAGCACCTCCAGGGTCACCGCCTCGTCGGCCGCGTCGACGAGCAGGTCGAGGTCACGGTGCGAGCGGGTCTGCCGCCCCGCCAGTGCGTCGACGCCCCAGCCGCCGGCCAGCCAGAACCGGACCCCGGCATCGGCGAGTCCGGCGCAGACGAGGACGGCCTGCGCGACACCGGTCTCCTCAGTCACGAGGCCCATCATCGCGCGATACTGCCGCCATGCGGTTCGAGACGACCATGGCGCAGACCGGCAACAACACCGGGATACCGGTGCCCGACGAGGTCGTGACGGCTCTCGGCGGCGGCAAGCGCGCCGCCGTGTCGGTCACGGTCAACGGGTATGCGTACCAGTCCACGCTCGCGTCGATGGGCGGCCGGTTCCTCATCCCCTTCAGCGCGGACAAGCGCAAGGAGACCGGGATCGGCGGGGGCGACGCCATCGTCGTCGACCTCGTGCTGGACACCGCGCCGCGAACGGTCGAGGTCCCCGACGACCTCGCCGCCGCCCTGGACGCGGCCGGGCTCCGGGCGACCTTCGACGCGCTGGCGCCGAGCCACCGTAAGGCGCACGTCACCGCGATCGAGGAGGCCAAGGCGGCGGCCACCCGCGAGCGCCGCATCGCCGCGGCGGTCGCCAAGATCGGCACCCCTCCGGCCTGATCTCGCTACCGTGCCTAGGCTGGCGCGATGAGCGTCGCCTTCCTGCTCACGACCCTCGTCGTCGTGGCCACCCCCGGAGCCGGGGCGCTGTTCACCATCGGCGCCGGGCTCGGTCGTGGTCGGCGGGCCAGCCTCGTGGCGGCCGTCGGCTGCACCATGGGGATCGTCCCGCATCTCGTCGCGGCCGCCACCGGGCTCGCCGCGCTGATGCACGCGAGCGCGCTGGCGTTCCAGGGCCTCAAGTACGCCGGCGTCGCCTATCTCCTGTTCCTCGCCTGGGCGACGCTGCGGGACAAGGGCGCGCTCGGCGTCGACGCGGTTGAGCCGTCGTCGGCCTGGCGCACCATCCGGCAGGCGGTCCTGCTCAACCTCCTGAACCCGAAGCTGACCATCTTCTTCGTCGCCTTCCTCCCCCAGTTCGTGCACCCGGACGAGCCCAACGCGCTGTGGCACATGCTCGGGCTCAGTGCGGTCTTCATGCTCGTGACGTTGGTCGTCTTCGCCGGCTACGGCGTGTTCGCGGCCGCGATGCGCACGCGCGTCCTGGCTCGGCCACGGGTGCTGGCGTGGCTGCGTCGCTCGTTCGCCGGGTCCTACGTCCTCCTCGCCGGACGGCTGGCGGTGACGGACCGATGACCGCCGAGGTCACCTACGAGGGCGTGCTGGCCGCGGCCGACGCCATCGCCCCGCACCTGCCGCCGACGCCCGCGTGGTCGTACCCCCTGCTCGACCAGACCGCCGGCGTGACGGTCGTGGTGAAGCACGAGAACGTCCAGCCGACGGGGGCGTTCAAGGTTCGCGGCGGGATCAACCTCGCGCTCGCGCTGAACGCCGACGAGCGGGAGGCCGGGCTGGTCACCGCCTCGACCGGCAACCACGCGCAGTCGGTCTGCTACGGCGCCCGGCTGGTCGGGGCGACCGCGGTCATCGTCGTCCCGGAGTCGGCGCCGCCCAGCAAGGTGGCCGCGGTGCGCGCCCTCGGCGGCGAGGTCGTCATGCACGGCCCGACCATGGACGAGGCGGTCGAGGAGGCCAAGCGGCTCGCCGGCGAGCGAGGGCTGCGCTACGTCGATCCGGGCAACGAACCGGCGATCGTGCACGGCCATGCAACGGTGTATCTCGAGCTGCTGCAACGGCATCCGGAGCTCGAGGCGATCTACGTGCCCGTCGGCAGCGGGACCGGTGCGTCCGGCGCCTGCGTCGTCCGGGAGGTTCTCGCCCCGACGTGCCGCGTCATCGCCGTGCAGTCGTCGGCGGCACCGGCCGCCCACACCGCGTGGCAGGACGGCCGTCCGGCTCAGGCCCCGTGCCGGACCCGGTCGAGCGGCCTGGCGACGGGCACCAGCTACGCCCTACCGCAGCGGGTCATGGCCGGGAGACTCGACGACTTCGTCCTGGTGTCGGACGACGACCTCGACGCCGCGGCCGGCCTCCTGGCCAGCCACGCGCATACCCTCGCCGAGACCGCCGGTGCGGCCGCCCTGGCCGCCCTGCTCGCCGACCCGGACCGTCCGCAGCGCTGCGCCGTCATCGTGACCGGCGGCAACGCCAGCGCGGACGAGATCCGGGCCGTGGCGAGCCGAGTTGGCGACGGGACCACCCACCCCTGAATGGTCCCGCCGCCGTTCCTGACCTTGCGCGGGAAGGGTTGGTCAGGGCTTGAGGTTGCCCAGCGGGCCGGCCGTGGCCGGGAACTGGGCGGTGTTGAAGACCTGGACCCCGGCGTTGTGCTCCCCGTTGAAGGGAGTCGTCGCGCCCGGGCAGCCGGCCTTGGTGGCATCGGCCGGCGAGTTGAACCACACGCCGATGTGGAAGGTGTGGATCGGCCCGAAGGCCGGGTTGGTCGTCGCGTCCGGCGTGGGTGAGGAGTGCACCGACGGCGCGGGCGCGGTGTTCGGCGCGATCGCGAACGTCTCCTGGTTGAACCGGCCGACGTACTCCTGGTGAGCGAAGCCCCACCGGTTGGTCTCCAGGTCGCCCTGGTACCAGGACACCCCGAACGGGAAGTTGGGCACCTGGATGACGAAGGTGTCGAACTCGGTGTTGGCCGGCAGCCCCCACGCGTCGACGGTCATCCGCTCGACGGCGCCGTCGTGCTTCACCGTGACGCGAGCCGACGCATACGGGAGGCAGCCCGCGGCGACGATGCCCGGGGAGCGCTGGAGCGCGAAGTTGAGCCGGCCGCCGCCGGCATCGGCCGTGGAGGTCTGCGCGATGCCCAGGCCGGCGGTGGCGAGAGCCACGGCGCCAGCGGCGATGATGCGCTTGTTCATGTGAGGTGTCCTGTCTTGTGGTGGACCGGGTCCCTGCGACTCGGTGGCTGGGCGGGCGATACCGCCGCGCGGGGACGGGGCCGATGGGTGACGCCGTGGCCCAGCCCGTACGGCGTCGGGACGACACCGGGAGCCGGACCGGCCACGGCCGCCCGGTTCAGCAGGACCCACGCGAACACGCGGGCCGCGAGTCCCGGCGTCATCAGGCTCTGCGGCGGAGCGGTCATGTGGGCGACGCGCAGAAAGGCGCGGGCCAGC
Organism: uncultured Actinomycetota bacterium; assembly: GCA_963713345.1. Lineage (GTDB taxonomy): Bacteria > Actinomycetota > Actinomycetes > Actinomycetales > Dermatophilaceae > Lapillicoccus. Next base: position 229,431 of record CAVQLI010000014.1, read on the forward strand.
TTCGGGTCGTCGACGGCGGCGTACCGCAGGGCGTTGAGGTAGGAGCCGACCAGTCTGGCCGACATCGGCTTGCGGACCGTGGTCCCGGGCGCCGGGGGCATCCCGCCCACGACGATCTGCCACGGCGTGTCGATGTGCTGCGCCGCGCGGTGGAAGAAGCGACGGCCGAGGTCCTCCCGGCCCTCGGCGAGCGCCGCCCGTAGCGCGACGGCCTCGAGCGCGGCCGTGCTCATTCCCTGGCCGAAGGCCGGGTCGAACGAGCAAAGAGCGTCCCCGATGACGAGGATCCCGTCCGGGACGTCGAGCAGTCGCTCGTACCGGCGCCGCACGCTGGCCTGGAACCGGTAGGTGCACCCGTCGTCGAGGGGTTCGAGCCGCTCGAGGACCTCGGCGATGGCCGGCGCCTCGAGCGTCCGCGCGTACGCGAGGAACTCGGACAGCTCCGTCGGAGGCCGAACGCCGTGGTACCCGGTGAGCCCGCCGATCCACTCGTCGTTCTCCTGGGCGATGAGGACGCCCGACCGCGGCACGGCGGCGCTGGCCGGCTGGAGGATCGCGAGCGCCGTCCCCGCGTCGCCCGGACGCCGCCGGAACCGGCGCGTGGCGTAGCTGATGTCGCAGCGGACCCGCTCCTCCTCGGGCGGCTGGAACCCCCTGCGCTCCAGCCACTCCGGTGTCCGCGAGGTGCGGCCGGAGGCGTCCACGACGAGGTCCGCCTCCAGCCGGCGCGGGCTGCCCGGCCGGTCCACGCTGGACACGACCAGGCCGGTGACCCGCCGACCGTCCTCGCTGAACATCAGGTCGAGGACCGAGCTGCGGTCGTAGAACACGACGCCCGGCGTCTCGGCGACGCGACGCCGGATGGTCCACTCGAGGAGCACCCGGCTGACCGCGACCGCGGTGAGCCCGCTCGTGCCGGTGGCGTACCGGCCCCTGCCGACGTAGTAGTGCCCCGACTCCTGGGCGTCGCCGACCATGGCCCCTGCAGCGACGAGGTCGGCGGTGAGGCCCGGCAGGAGCTCCTCCATCGCCTCGCGACCTCCGGCGAGCAGGGCGTGGGCGTGCCGGATCTGAGGCACGCCCCCTCGGGCCACGGGACCGTACGGAAGCTCGTCGCGGTCGAGGACGATGACCTCGCTGTACGCCTCGCTCAGGGCCCGCGCGGCCAGCAGGCCGGCGATGCTCGAGCCGATGACCAGGGCGCGGTCGACGGTTCCGGTCATGATGACCTCCAGGTGGGCTGCGTGGGTTACGTGGGCTAGGGGTATGCGGGTGGTTACCGCAGGGGAGCGACGATCGCCCCGGCCAGGCCGCGGACCGCCGACACCGGGACGGTGGAGAAGGACGGCCTGCCGGCGGTGAGGTCGGCGACGCGGGCCGTGCCGGCGTAGGGGCCGGGGCAGACCACGGCCTCCATGTCCTTGACGCGCAGCGTGTTGAGCAACGGGCCACCGGCCGTCAGACGGAGCAGGTACTGCACGCCGAGGTGCTCCGAGTCGGGGACCGGGACCAGCTCGCAGGTCTGGTTGGTGGCGCCGGCGAGGTCGACCTTGGGGATGGCCCTGTTGAAGGTCCAGGTGTCGAGCCGGAGCCCGGTGCTGTTGGTGAGGACCGGACCGACGATCAGCGTGTCGATGCCGTCGTTGCCGTCGGCGATGTCGTTGCCGTCCCCCGGCGACCAGATCTCGACGTCGTCGCCGTCGTCGGCCACCATGACGTCGTTGCCCGAGTCGCCACCGCGGTCGATCCCTCCCACGAGGATGTCCGGGCCTGGACCGCCGAGCAGGACGTCGTTGCCCTTGTTGCCGACGAGGAGGTCGGCGTTCCCGCGGCCGAAGAGCAGGTCGGTGTCGTTCATGTGCTGCGGCGCGGCGACGCCGGGCGGCTGGATGAACGGGTTCGACGCGTTGTCGTTGTCCTTCCCAATGTGGACGTCCTTGTCCGGTGTCCCGGGGTCCACGCTGGCCATGGCGGCCGCTGCACTCGTCGCGAGCGCGACGGCGGCGAGCAGAGCAGCGCCGGTGAACCGGCGGGAACGTGGGGTGGTGAGGGTCATCACAGGTCCTTTCGTGGGTGGCCCGAGGTCTCCCGAGTGGGTCGAGCGCTGACGACAGGGTGCGGCGACGCGGCATACCCCGGCATCGGGTGCACGCCTTAGATGTGTCGACCCATGCCTTAGTCGGCGAAACAGGGGTGACGCGGCCGGGTCGAGCCCGTCATCATGAGGCGATGGTGGGACGTCCACCCGCGGCGTTCGTCGGGCGGGACGAAGCCCTCGGGGTGCTCAGAACGGCCGTGCGCCGTGCCTCCGGGGGCCATCCCAGCGTGCTCATCGTCACCGGCGAGACCGGTGTCGGGAAGACCCGGCTGGTCCGCGAGCTCATCGAGCAGGAGCGGGTCACCCTGCTCGCGGGGTCCTGCGTGCCCATGGCCGGCGACCCCTTGCCGTTCGCTCCGCTGACCCAGGCGCTGCGCCGCCTCGACCGGACCGGGACGCTGAACCTCCAGCTCGAACGGCTCCCGGAGCTCGCGCGGCTGGTGCCGGGCATCGCCCCGGCCAAGACCACTCGCACCGCCGACCTCGCCGCCGCGTCCCAGCTCGGGCTGTTCCAGTCGGTGCTCGACCTCGTCGACCGGCTGGGAGCAGCAGCCCCCGTCCTCCACATCGTCGAAGACGTGCACTGGGCGGATCGGTCGACGCTCGACCTGGTCCGCTTCCTCGCGACCAACCTCACCAACGAACGCGCCGTCCTCCTGGTGACGCTGCGCGCCGACGCCGTCGTCCCCGCGACGCCGCTCGCGCTCTGGGTCGCGGAGCTGGCCCGGCTGGAGAACACCGAACGCGTCGAGCTGAACCGTCTGGACCACGACGCGACCGCCCGCCTGGTGCGCCAGCTGGCCGGGGACGCCGCCGATCCCGAGTTCGTCGAGACCACGCTCGCCCGATCCGCGGGCAACCCGCTGTTCGCGGAGCAGCTCGTCATGCAGGCGACCCAGAACCCGGGCCACCCGGCCCTGCTGCCGGCTACCCTGCACGAGCTGCTCCACGCCCGGGTGCACGCCCTGCCCGAGGACACCCAGTCGGTGCTGCGGGCGGCCGCCGTCATCGGCCGACCCGCCCTGGTCCCGCTCCTCGCCGCCACGACCGGCACGCTCGTCGAGCAGACCGAGACGCTGCTGCGGCCGGCCATGGACCAGCACGTGGTCGAGATCCGCCGCGACGACACCATCGCCTTCCGGCACCCGGCCTTCGGCGAGGTGGTCTACGCGGAGCTGATGCCGGCGGAACGGCAGCGACTCCACCGGGCGGCCGCCGAGGCGCTCGAACCCGCCGAAGGCCTCGGCACCGGCCAGCGCAGCTCGGTGGCGGGCGACGCCGTCTCGGGTGAGCTGGCCCGGCACTGGTTCGGGGCCGGTGACTCCGAGCGAGCCCTCGATGCGGCCGTGGCGGCCGGCTGGGCGGCGGAGCGGATGTACGCGTTCGCCGACGCGTACACCAACTTCACCCGGGCCATCGCCCTGATGGACGAGATCACCGGCACCGAGCACGACCGGGTCCGGTTGCTCAAGCACGCCGGCCAGGCCGCCAGCCTGGTCGGGAACAGCCCGGAGGCGGTCCGGCTCGTCGAGTCGGCGCTCGCGCTCGCGACCGACCCACCCGCCCGGGCGGCGCTGCTCACCCGGCTGGGGCTCATCCACTACCGGGCCGGTCGCGGGTCGCTCACCGAGAAGTGCCTCCGCGAGGCGCTGACCCTGTTGCCGCCGGACGAGGAGAGCGTGCTCGTGGCCCGGATCCACGCCGGGCTGGCCCTGTTCGGTGCGGCGTGGTCGCGTCTCGACCTCGCGGAGCAGTCGTGCCGCCGGGGTCTCGAGGTCGCCCGGAGGGTCGGGGCCCGGCGCGAGGAGGGGCTGCTGGTCAACGCCTCCGGGCTGGTCGAGTCGGCCCACGGCGACATCGAGTCCGGCGCGAGACTGCTCCAGCAGGCCCTGGCCATCGCGCTCGAGGTCGGCAACCCGGACGACCTCGCGACGGCCTACGTCAACCTCACCCACATCCTCGGGCTCGGCGGCCGGGTCGATGAGATCGTCGTGGTCGTCCGCGAGGGCGCCGACCTCCTCACCCGGATGGGCCTGGCCCGTCAGCGGGTCAGCTTCCTCAAGGCCAACCTCGCCGAGGCCCTCGGTAACGCGGGGCGGATCGCGGAGTCCGGCCGGGTGATCGCCGAGGCGGTGTCGCAGCATCCCCGCGGAGTCATGGCCGTGCCGGTCCTGTGGCAGGCCGGCCGTGTCGCGATGACACGTGGAGACCTCGACGAGGCGTGGGAGTGGCTGGAGCAGGCCCGGGTCATCGTCGAGGCCGAGAACGCCCCCGAGTCCTACCGCAGGAATCTCCTCGAGACGGGGGCGGAGGTGGAGCTGTGGGCCGGGCGCCCGGTCGCCGCCTACAACCTCGTCCTCGACGGCCTCGACCTGGTCCGCGGCACCGACGAGGCCGCGTATGCCGGCACTCTCGTCGCGCTGGGACTGCGGGCGCTCGCGACCGAGGCCGAGGCGCACCGCGACCGTGAGTCTCGCAAGCGCCTCTCCGGTATGCAGCGACCGCTCGACGACGCCCGCGCCTGGCCCGCGGCCAACCAGCCGGAGGACGCCGCCGTGCACGCGTGGGCGCGGGCCGAGGCGACCCGGCTGGACCTGTCCAGCGACCCCGCCGTCTGGACCCAGGCCGGGGCGGCGTGGCGGGCTCTGGGGCGGCCGTTCCCTCAGGCCTACGCGCGGTGGCGGGAGGCGGAGGCGCGCCTCGACTCCGGGGTCGACGCGACGGCCATCGACGCCCTGCGTGACGCGCATACCGCGGCGTTGGGGCTGGGCGCCGCCCGTCTGGTGCAGGAGTGCGAACGGCTCGCCGGCTGGCACCGCATCGACCTCGTCGCCGAGCCGGTCGAGGCCGAGCCGAACGCGCTGGGCAAGTACGGGCTGACGCCACGCGAGGTCGAGGTGCTCGCCGGCTTGTCGGCGGGCCGGACCAACCAGGAGATTGCCGACGAGCTGTTCATCAGCGTGAAGACGGCGAGCGTGCACGTCTCGAACATCCTGCGCAAGCTCGACGTCGGGGGGCGGCAGGAGGCCGCTCGAGTGGCGCACCGGCTCGGCGTCTGAGCGACCGTGGGCACGGTGCGCCACGGTGGGCCCCGCGATCCGGGTCCCCCGATCGGCGGACTGGCGTTCATCCGCGACGTCCACCGGCTGGGGGACCGTCCCGGTGCACGCCGCGCGGGATCCTGAAGGGGCACAGCAACCCCCCGCTTCTCGAGGGCCCTCGAGTCGCAGGGAGCAGGAAACCGCGCCGCCGGCGCGGGTCGACGGGAGTCGTTGGTGTCGCCACTGTGGTGGGGGCAGGCACGAACATCGCCCCGACCCGCGTCGGTCGACGTGGGCCGGCGGGCATCCCCTCGCCGCGATGCGGCGTCGAGATGCGGATGATCGAGGGGCTCGCCCCGTCGCGTGCGCGATCCGACGTCGAGATGCGGATCGTCGTGGGGTTCGCCACCGATCGCCCTGCGGCGCGGCGGCGGACCGTCAGCCCCGGACCCGAATCCCTCGGGTCGCCTTCGACGACAGCACCGAGAACCGTGAGCGGCTCGAGAGAACGCTGCCGAACGAGCGGTACGACAGCAGCGACAGCAGGCTGAACGACGAGCCCGCGCAGCCGATCGAGAGGAACGACCCGCTGCAGCCGATCGACAGGCAGGAGCCGATGCTGCCGATCGACAGCACCGATCCGGCCGACCCGATGGACAGCAGCGAGTCCCGTGACGCGATGGACCAGCGCGAGCTCGGCACCGCTCCACGATAGAGGCCGATGACGTCACTTCCGGGAGTCCGCCACCGTAGCCTGACCCGATGGCCGACCTCGACCTCGACGCCAGGGCGGCGGAGGCCGAACGGTCGGTCACGGCGTTGTTCGGTGGGCGCCTGCTCGGTCTGCCCGGTACCCATCTGGCGCGGGTCGAGCATCCCGCGCGCGGCCGCGCCGACGTCCACTGGAACTACTGGTGGCAGGCGCACTACCTCGACTGCGTCGTCGACGCGGGCCTGCGCTCACTCCGGCACGGCAACACGGAGGATGCCGCGGAGCGAGCCCGCCGTGGCGACCGGCTGCTCGCCACGATCCGGCTGCGCAACGTCGGCCGCTTTCCCAACGCCTTCTACGACGACATGGCCTGGCTCGTCCTCGCCGCCGGCCGGCTGGCGGTCCTCCAGGCGTCGCTCGGGCGAGCCCGGCCGGGTCGCCGGCTCCGGGCGTCCGAACGGGTCCTCACGGCGCAGCTGCGGTCGGCCGTGACCGAGGACCTCGGCGGCGGGGTCTTCTGGAACACCCACCGCGACTTCAAGAACGTCCCGGCCAGCGGACCGGTCGCGCTGCACCTGGCCCGGATCGGGGACCTCGACGCCGCACGGTCGCTCGTCGAGTGGATGTATGCGCGGCTGTTCGACCCGGAGTCGGGACTCTTCCTCGACGGGGTACGCGTGGTCGACGGCCAGGAGGTCGTGATCCGCGACGTCTACACCTACAACCAGGGGACGGTGCTCGGCGTCCTGACGACGCTCGCCGACGAGGCGAGCCGCGACCGGGCGGCGGCGCTCGTCGACGCGGTGGACCGCGAGCTCACCACCGGTGACCGGCGGGTGCTCGTCACCCACGGCGGCCACGACGGCGGACTGTTCACCGGGATCCTCGCGCGGTACCTCGCCCTCACGGCGGCGGACCCAGGGGTCGACGCGGACACCGCGGCGAGGGCCCGCCGGCTGGTCGCCGCGACCGCCGACGGCTTCTGGACGGGACGGACGGCCTCGACCGCCGGGTCGCGGTTCCCGGTCGGTGCGAACGACGTTGCCACCGCGGACGGGCGGCTCGAGCTGTCGACCCAGCTGCAGGCGTGGATGACCCTCGAGGCCGCCGCGGCGCTCGGGTAGCGGCCGATCCTCAGGCCGCCGGGCGGAAGATCTGCAGCTGCACGCCGTTCGCGTAGGTGGTCGAGCTGACCAGCTCGAGCTTGGCCTTGTCGTCGGCGTCGTCCGGGAAGATCCGCTTCCCGCTGCCGAGGATGACGGGCCAGACCATGAGCCGCCACTCGTCGACCAGTCCGCGCCGGTGGAGCTCGTGGACCAGCTGGGCACTGCCCTGGACCACCAGCGGGCCACCGTCGCCCTCGCGCAGCGTCGCCACGGCGTCCACGTCGGGAAGCACCGTCGTGTTGTTCCACTCCGGGTCGGAGAGCGTGCCGGAGACGACGTACTTGGGCATGCCGTTGAACCGGTCGGCGAAGGCGCCGTCGCGCTCCGGCCACGACGCCGCGAACCCGTCGTAGGTCCGGCGGCCGAGCAGGAGCGCGCCCGCCTCGTTCGCCTCGTCGAACTTGTAGGCATACATCGTGTCGTCGGTCTCGATGTCGAAGGTCCAGCCGGCGTGACGGAAGCTCTCGTCGCCCCCCGGCGCCTCCATGACGCCGTCCAGGGAGACGAACTCGGTGACGATGACGCTGCGCATGGGATGTCCTCTCGGGTCGTGGGCTCCGGACGGTGCCGCTCATCATGACCACGAACCGCACCCACCCGACAGGACAGGGTCGGCCAGGATGTCGAGAAAGTACCCCCGGTTCCGACGTCACTGGTGAGCGGGCCGACCGGGCCCGACGAAGACCGACAGGAGCAGACCGTGAAGTACGTCATCCTCATCCACTCGAACCCGCAGCCCTGGGGCCACCCGACGAGCGACTTCCTCGCCGAGCACCAGGCGCTGTCGCAGGAGCAGCGCGACGCCGAGAACGCCGCCTTCGAGGCGCTGCTCACCGAGCTCTCGCAGAACGGCGAGCTGGTCGGCGGTGAGCCGCTGGCCGCTCCGAGCACCGCCAAGCTCTACCGCTGGGACGCCGGACGGCCGGTCGTCACCGACGGCCCCTACTCGGAGGCGAAGGAGCACTTCGCCGGCTTCTTCCTCGTCGACGTCGAGACCCAGGAGCGCGCCGAGGCCATCGCGGCGCGGCTGTCCGGACCCGGGGAGACCGTCGAGCTGCGGATGTCGATGTCCGACGGGGGCGACGACCAGTGAGCACGGGTTGGTGACGGTCGACCAGCTCGAGGACGTGTGGCGGCGTGAGTCGCCACACGTCCTCGGCGCGTTGTTGCGCCGACACGGCGACTACGCCGACTGCGAGGACGCCGCCCAGGAGGCGTTGGCCGCCGCGGCCGAACAGTGGCCGACAGAGGGGATGCCGGACAACCCTCGGGGGTGGTTGGTCCGCGTCGCGTCCCGCCGCCTCGTCGACCGGGTCCGCTCGGACCGTGCTCGCGCGGCCCGGGAGGAGACCGTCGGCACCGCCCAGGCCGCCGACGCCTTCGTCGCGCCGCCGGCCGACGAGGACACCGAACTCGGCGACGACGCCCTCCTGCTCCTGCTGCTGTGCTGCCACCCCACCCTGAGCCGGCCCTCGCAGGTGGCGCTGACCCTGCGGGCCGTCTCGGGCCTCACCACCGCCGCCATCGCCACGGCGTTCCTGGTCCCCGAGGCGACGATGGCGCAGCGGCTCAGCCGCGCCCGGACCACGTTGCGCGCCACCGGAGCCCGATTCGAGGCGCCGACCGTCGAGGAGCTGCCGACCCGCGTCGCCGCGGTCCTCGACGTTCTCTACCTCGTCTTCAACGAGGGGTATGCGCGGAGCTTCGGCGACACTCTGGTCGAGACCTCGCTGGCGGAGGAGGCGATCCACCTCACCCGCCAGCTGCACGCCTACCTGCCCGGCCACGACGAGGTCGCCGGCGCCCTCGCTCTCATGCTGCTCACGGACGCTCGGCGGGCGGCGCGAGTCGACCCTCGCGGTGACCTCGTGCCGCTGGCCGAACAGGACCGGAGCCGGTGGGACCGCCGCCTCATCGACGAGGGCGTGGCGATCCTCGAGGAGGTGCTTCCGCGAGGGCCCGTCGGCGCGTACCAGCTGCAGGCGGCGATCGCCGCCGTCCATGCCGAGGCCCCCCGCTCCGAGGACACCGACTGGGCGCAGATCGCCGCGCTCTACGCGATGCTCGACGATGTCGCACCGAGTCCGGCGGTCACGCTCAACCGGGCGGTGGCCATCGGGATGTCGACCGGTCCGGGCGCGGGACTCGAGGCGTTGCAGCCGCTCCTGGACGACCCGGCGATGGATCGGTACCACCGGCTGCACGCCGTCCGGGCCCACCTGCTGGAGCTGTCCGGCGACGTGGGGGCGGCGGAGGTGGCGTACGCGCGCGCCGCCGAGCTCACCCGGAGCAAGCCCGAGCAGCGGTACCTCGCCCGGCGCTTGGCGCGGTTGCGGAAAGAGGGGGCGACGAGGGGGTAGTCGCCTCGATATCCTCGGGAGACCCGACGGCGGTGGCCGAGCGGCGAGTGTTCAGGAGACCGATCGGCCGTGGTGCGGAAGGGCAGTGCCAAGGTCACGCTGTCCGACGTGGCGTCGCGGGCGGGCGTGTCGGTGACGACTGCCTCCTTCGTCCTGTCCGGACGCCGTGACATGCGCATCTCCGAGGCCACCCAGGAGCGGGTGCACCAGTCCGCGCGCGAGCTGAGCTACGTGCCGCGCAACCCGGCCGGGTCGTCGCTGCCCGTGCGAGCCCCGTCGATCGGGCTCATCTCCGACACCGTCGGCACGGAACCGTTCGCCGGCGAGCTGATCCGCGGTTGCGTCACCGCGGCGACCGAACGCGGCCACGCCCTGCTGATGACGGAGACCGAGGGTCTGCGCGGGCTCGAGATGTCGGAGAGCCGCGAGCTCGTCGACCGCGGGGTGACCCGCTTCCTCTACGCGTCGATGGCCATGCGGCTGACCACCCTCCCCCCGAACCTGCGCAGCAAGCCCACCGTCATGCTCAACTGCATCGACCGGCGCCGCACGGTCCCCTCGGTCGCGCCGGACGACATGACCGCCGGCAGCGTGGCGGTCGCCGAGCTCCTGGCGGCCGGGCACCGTGACCGGATCCTGCTCGTCGGCGAGGCTCCGACCACCACGTATCCCGCCCGGCAACGGCTCGAAGGCATCCAGATGACCCTCGACGAGGAGGGGACCGCCCTGCTCGGCCACCTGGCCTGTCGCTGGTGGCCGACCGACGCCCGTGCGGCGATGCTGCGCCGGCTCGGCCACCCGACCGCCGACCGGCCGACGGCGGTCATCGCGATGAACGACCGGGTCGCCATGGGTGTCTACCAGGCGGCGCAGCAGCTCGGGCTCTCCATCCCCGGCGACCTGTCGGTCGTGTCGTTCGACGACTCCGACCTGGCGCGGTGGCTGGACCCCGGCCTCTCCAGCCTGGCCATCCCCCACTACGAGATGGGCCGACGCGCCGTCGAGATCCTCCTCGACGACGCGTCGGGTCACCGGATCGAGCTGCTGCCCATGCCGTTCCGGGCGCGCGACTCGGTCGCCAAGCCGGCTGACTCCCGCCGTGGTCGGCGCCGCGGCGCCTGACCGCTACCGCGACCCCGTCGCGAACACGCCGAGCTCCCTCGCGGTGAAGGCGGCCACGTGGTCGCCGGCGAACTCACGGAACGACCACGGCGGCCGGCCGGTCACCGCCTCCACGACGTCGGTCGTCGTCTGCTGGTCACCCCGGCGCAGGGCCGTGAACACCGCACCCAGCTGGTCGACGACGAACGGCGGCAGGCCCTGGCCCAGCAGCGACCGGCGGGCCTCGTCCGGGGAGATGTCGAGGTACGCGACGTCCCGGCCGAGCGCGTCGGCCAGCGACGCGGCCACGACGTCGTAGGAGATGGCCGACGGGCCGGTGACGACGTGGGTGCGGCCCTCACTGCCCCCCTCGTGCCGGCCTCGACCAGGACCGCGGCGGCCACGGCCGCCACGTCGCGCGGGTCGACCATCGAGATCCGGGCGTGGGCCGCCGGCGCGATCACCAGCCCGTGGTCGCGGACCGCGTCCGCCACCGCGAGGAGGTTCGTCATGAGGAAGCTCGGCCGCAGCACGACGGACGGGATGCCCGACGCCGTCAGGTGGGCCTCGATCAGCGCGTGCCAGTGCCAGAACGCGACCGGCGAGCCGATCTCCGCGCCACGGGCCGAGAGCTTGACCAGCCGACGAACTCCGGCGGCGGCGGCCCGGTCGATGACCGTGCACTCGTGGTCGACCTGGGCGACGACGTTCCCGCAGGCGAGGTAGACCGCGTCGACGCCGTCCAAGGCCGCGTCGAGAGAGTCCGGGTCGGTGAAGTCGCCGACGGCGAGCTCGGCCGTCGGCGGGAGCGACGACGCCGAGGCGACCGCGTCGCGGACCAGTGCCCGAACGCGCACGGCGGGGTTGTCGGCGAGCAGCGAGGTGACGGTACGGCCGACGTTGCCAGTCGCGCCGGTGACGAGGATGCGGGTCATGACGGGTGTCCTTCGGTGTGGGTGAGGTTGCGGTTGAAGCGGAAGACGTTCTGCGGGTCGTACCGGCACTTGACCCGGGCGAGCCGCGCGCGGTCGGTCGGCGAGTAGGCCGCATCGACCCGAGCCGGGGTCCCGGGCCCGGCGTCGAGGAAGTTGAGGTATGCCTCGCCGGTCGCCTCCGGCCGGACGGCGGCGGCGACCCGGGCGAGGTGCTCGCGGACGACGCGCTGCTGGTCCGGACCGGGAGTCAGGCCGATCGCGTTGAGGGTGTAGGCCGCAGAGGTATGGGCCATCGGGCTGAGTTCGCCGGGCCGGCCGGCGAGCGCGCCGCCGATCTGCCGCATCTCGAGCATGACCAGCGGTGAGGTCGGTCCCTCGAGGTCGACCAGCGAGTCGGTCAGCTCGGGGGTGATGTCCCGCAAGAGATCCGTGTGGCCCTCCGCGGCCAGCGGGTCGACCGGGTCCATGCTGACCGACCCCAGGTGGGCCGGCCGCATCGGGCCGAACGTGTCCATGAGGGCCGGTCCGAGGGCGGCGCGCACCTCGTCCACGAGCCGGGCACCGTTGACCCGCGAACCCGCATACGCACCGCGGACGAGGACGAACCGCTTGCCGCGCAACGGTTCCGGGACCGCCGGAAGCGGCGGGAACGCTCGGAACGTCACCGCGGCGGTCAGCTCGTTCGGCGTCGTGGGCGCCCACCGGGCGAAGGCGGCGAGGACGTCGGCAGCCCGCTCGAGCGGGTAGAACAGGTTCCCGGCGTACACCTCGTCGATGGCGATGAGACCGAGCTCCAGCTGGGTGACGATCCCGAAGTTCCCGGTCCCGCCGCGCAGGCCCCAGAACAGGTCGGCGTTCTCGGACCGGCTCGCGACGACGAGCTCGCCGTCGGCGGTGACGACCCGCGCCCGGGTGACGTGGTGGGCGGAGAGGCCGAACGCCCGCCCCAGCCAGCCGAACCCGCCACCGAGCGTGTACCCGACGACGCCGACGTGCGGACTCGACCCCGGCAGGCCGGCCAGCCCGAAGGCGTCGGCCGCGGGGATGAGATCGGTCCATCGGGCACCGGCCTCGACCGTCGCCCGACGGGTCCTCGGGTGGACGCGAACACGGCGCATCCGGGAGGTGTTGACGAGCACGCCCCCGTCGCAGGGGGTGGTGACGCCGTGACCGGTCGACATGACGCCGACCCCGAGCCCGTGCTCGGCGGCGTAGCGCACCGCCGCCTGGACGTCCGCCTCGGTCTCGGCGAGGGCCACGACGGCCGGACGCTGGTCGGCGGAGAGGTTCCAGCCCTGGCGAGCGTCGTCGTACCCGTCGTCGCCGGGTCGCACCAGCTGCCGCACGTCGGTGCGGCGGGTCTCGAGGTCTGAGGTCGTCATGCACCGAGGGTGCGACGGCGTGGCTGCGGTTCGGCTGCGGTCGCGCGTATCGTCGCGACATGGGGCTGGCCGTGCTGGGGCCGGTACGCCTGGACGGCCCGGACGGACCGGTCGTGATCGAGGGCCGCAAGACGCGGCAGGTGCTGACGCTGCTCGCGTTGGCCGCGCCCCGGCCGCTCTCGGTCGACTCTCTCGCCCGGTCGCTCTGGGACGAACCGCCGCCCGCGGCCACCAAGACGGTTCAGGGCCACCTGTCCCGGGTCCGGTCCGCGCTCGCCTCGGCACAGCCCCCGGTGGCGACCGTCGAGGGAGGCACCGCGGGCTACCGGCTGGTGGCACCGCCCGGTGGACTCGACGCGCTCGTCGTCGAGGACCTGCGTCGGCGGGCCCGGATGGCATCCCTGGGCGGCGACGACGCGACGGCCGAGGCCTTGCTTCGGCAGGCGTCCGAGATGTGGCGCGGCGATCCCGAGCTGCCCGCGACCACGGCCGGAGACGCCGAGAGCGACCGTCTGGCCGAGGAGCGCGTGCTGCTCGTCGAGGACCACCTGGAGGCGATGCTCGCCGCCGACCGGCCCACGGAGGTGGTGGGGACGCTGGCTGCCTTGACCGCGGAGCACCCACTGCGGGAACGGTTGTGGGAGCTGAGGATTCGCGCGCTCTACCTGGCCGGCCGCCAGACCGACGCCCTCGACGCATACCGAGCCGTGCGCCGGTACCTGCGCGACGAGGTCGGCGTCGAGCCGGGTCCTGCGCTGCAGGCGCTGCACCACGCGGTGCTCACGCAGACCGTCCCCGGCCCGGGCGGTATGCGGTCCGGGTCCGGCCCGGTGGCGGCGACGGTCGTGGCCGACGTGCCGCACTACGCGGAGGCGGGCGGGGTGCACATCGCGTACGGACGGTTCGGGTCCGGACCCTCGCCGATGCTGCTGGTCAACCCCACGTTCATCCCCGTCGACGCCTACCTCGAGGAGCCCCGCGTGGCCGGCGCGATCTCGGCGCTGGCAGAGGGCCGTCGGCTGCTGGCGTTCGACCGCCGTGGCCTCGGGCTGTCCGACCCGGTCAGCGCGGCGGCGCCGCCGAGTGTCGCGCAGTGGGTCGGTGACGCCGTGGCCGTGCTCGACGCGAGCGGCGAGCACCACGTCGACGTGTTCGCCAACGCGGACACCGCCATGGTGGCGCTGCTGCTCGCCGCGCGGTACCCGGAGCGAGTGCGGACGCTGACGCTGGTCAACGGGTACGCGCGCTTCACGTCGGCTCCGGGCTACCCGTTCGGGCTCACGGCGGACGAGATGTCCCGGACCCTGAGCGGCATCCACACGCCCAGCGACGACCCGCCGGTCGACGTCGTCGCCTGGCGGATCCCGTCCGCGGCCGGCGACCCGCGGTTCCGGTCCTGGTGGGACACGGTCGGGCGGCGCGGGGCGAGCCCGCGGACGGCGGCGCTGGCCCACCGGGCGATCGTCGAGGCCGACGTCCGCGATGCCGTGGGCCTGGTCACCTGCCCGGTGCTGCTGCTCACGCGGGTGGGCTGCGCCTCGTACGACCCGGGGCACGGCCGCTACCTCGAGGCGCACCTTCGCGACGCCACGCTGCGCGAGGTCGAGGATCCGAACGACGCGTGGTTCATCGGCGACGTGCCGTGGGTCGTCGAGCAGGTGGACCGGTTCGTCGAGCTGCGATAGACAGACGGTCGTGTCCGTGACCCGCCCGCCGTTCGACCCGGAGCTCGCGCTGACGCTGGACGCGATCCGCGACCGCCTCCCCCCGACGGTCACCCCCGAGATGGTCCGGCCGATGCGGGACGCACCGCCGCCGGTGGGGATCGACGAGGTGCTGGCCGGGCGGTCGGTCACCCGCCGCGACCACACGATCGCCGGGTACGAGGGTGGTGAGATCGAGGCGACGGTGTTCGCGCGGGACGGGCATACGGGCAAGGGACCTGGGATCGTGCGCTTCCACGGCGGCGGCATGGTCATGGGCAGCCGGTTCGCCGGGATCAACCAGACCCTCGCCTGGGTGGAGCGGTTCGACGCGGTCGCGTGACGGTCGACTACCGCCTCGCGCCCGAGCACCCCGACCCGTACCCCGTCGAGGACTGCTACGCCACGCTCGTCTGGACCGTCGAGCACGCGGCCGAGCTCGGGATCGACCCGGACCGCATCGTCGTCAGCGGGCCGAGTGCCGGGGGTGGTCTGTCGGCGGGTGTCGCGCTGCTGGCCCGCGACCGGGGTGGGCCGGGGCTCCTGGGCCAGATGCTCGTCTCCCCGATGCTCGACGACCGGAACGACACGGTCTCTTCACACCAGATCGACGGGGTCGGCGTGTGGGACCGCGGCAGCAACGACACCGGCTGGAACGCCCTGCTCGGCGGCCGGCGCGGCACCGACGCCGTGTCGAGCTACGCCGCGCCGGCCCGGGCCACCGACCTCGCCGGACTGCCGCCGGCGTTCATCGAGTGCGGGAGTGCCGAGGTGTTCCGGGACGAGGACGTCGCGTATGCGTCCGGCCTCTGGGCCGCGGGCAGCCAGGCCGAGCTGCACGTGTGGCCGGGTGGGTTCCACGCGTGCGACCAGCTGGCCCCGAACGCCCGGCTCTCGAAGGACATGACCGCCGCCCGCGACGACTGGATGGCGCGGCTCCTCGGTTCGTGACTGGCTGCTGACCACCAGGACGACCCGTGGCTGTCCCCACCGCATCGTCCGGTTCTCCCCGATGTGGGCGATGGCCTGCGGTCCTTACCGTCGAAAGGGGCTCGACGAACGTCGAGCAACGGGAAGGGGACTCGCGATGGACGCGACCACACGATCGGTACGGCAGTGGGCGATGGTGGGGATCGTCGGTGGGATCGCGACGCTGGTCGGCGGGCTGACCGTGCAGGCGGTCGCGGTGCCGCGCACCTCGGTCGCTGCGGAGCTCTGGACCTACCCGTGGGACGGTGGCGCCTTCGTCGTCGTGACGATCCTGTACGCGGTCTTCCACGCCATGGTGTTCGCCGGACTCTGGGGTTTCCGGCTGAGCGGTCTCGCGGGCACCGGGCGCGGAGCCCGGACCGGTCACGCGCTCGCGTTGACCGGCACGGCGTTGCTGGCCGTCGCGGAGGTCCTCTCCCTGTTCTGGGTCGGGCAGCGGACGGACGCGGCCGGCCCGGGCATGACGGCCACGGTCTTCGGGCTGGGGACCGTGCTCAGCGCGGCCGGGTTCGTGACCCTGGGGGTCGCCACCTTGCGCGCCGAGCAGTGGGCGGGCTGGCGACGACGCGTACCGCTGGTGCTCGGGATCTGGACCACGCTGCTGTTGCTCGCTGTCGCCACGCCGGTCGGCGCGACAGGGATCGGGATCTACGGCGGTCTGCTCGCGCTGCTCTTCGTCGCGCTCTACACGCAGCCGGTCGCGATGCGGGCGACCCCGGTGCTCGGCGGAGCGGCGATCCGCACCTGAGCCCGCTCAGCGGAGTACCCGCTCCGCAATAGGTTGACGTCCCATGAGCGACGTCGCCGAGGCTGCTGTGGCCTTGACCGCCGAGCTGGTCACCATCGACAGCGTCAACCCCGGTCTGGTGCCGGGTGCCGCCGGCGAGCACGAGATCGTGGGGTACCTACGGGCCCGCCTCGACGCGGCGGGCTTCGCCACGCAGGTCGTGGAGGCCGAGGGAACCGGTGCGAGGCCCAGCCTCGTGGCGGTCGGACCGGGATCGCCCGCGGATCCGACGGTCATCCTCAACGGCCATCTCGACACCGTCGGCGTGGCGGGGATGTCGGCGCCGTTCACGCCGGTGCGGGACGGCGACCGTCTCAGCGGGCGTGGCGCGGCCGACATGAAGGGCGGCGTGGCGGCGATGGTCGCGGCGGCCGAGGAGCTGGTGGCCTCCCGCGCGCCGGTGCGCGTCGTCTTGGCTCTCGTCGCCGACGAGGAGGACGCCAGCCGAGGCAGCGAAGCGGTCATCGCCGCGTTGCCGTCCCTGGGCATCCGGCCGGACGTCTGCGTCATCGCCGAGCCCACCGATCTGACACCGGCCCGGTCGCTGCGCGGGTTCGCCGTGGTGCGCGTGCGATTCGACGGCCGGGCGGCTCACAGCTCGCAACCCGAGCTCGGGATCAACGCGCTCAGCCAGCTCGGGCGGCTCGTCATGGCGGTCGACGCGCGCGCCCTGGCGGTTCGGGCCGGTGGGCGGCGATCTCATGGTCACCGTCGCCCGCGGCGGCGACTCGCCCTTCGTGGTCCCCGAGTGGGCCGAATGCCTCGTCGAGCGGCGGACCGTCCCCGGAGAGTCCGCGGCCACCGCGCTGGCCGAGGTACGCGACCTCCTGCCTCCAGGAGCCGACGCCGCCGCCGAGCTGCAGGCATACCGGGAGGCCTGGGAGCTCGACTCCGAGGGTCCGGCGGCCGACCTGGCGACCCGATTGGGCGGAGCATTGGGGACGAGTGCGACGTTCGCCGCTCCGTACTGGATGGAGGCGCCGCTCTGGCAGGCGGTGTGCCCGACGCTGGTCTGTGGGCCGTCGGGCGGCGGTCTGCACGCGGCCGACGAGTGGGTCGACCTGCGACAGGTGCGCGCGTTCGCCGAGGCGCTGCCCGGCGTACTCCGCGAGTGGGCGGACGCCAGACGTGCCCACTGACCCGCGTCGGTTGCGGGGCGACGCACCGCTGCTGGATGCCTGGCTGCGGTTCCAGGAGGAGGCGCCGACCCCGTTCACCATCCCCGGCCACAAGCACCGCCGCGACCTCGTCGGCGACGTCGTCGCCGGCGACGTGCCGCTCTACGCCGGGCTGGACACCATGAAGCTCTCGCGCGGGCTCCTGGAGGACGCGGAGGCTCGCGCCGCCCGCTTGTGGGGCGCGGACCTCTGCCGGTTCTCGGTCGGCGGCGCCACCCACGCGAACCAGGCGCTGGCACGGCGCTGGCGCTGGCCGAGGGCGGCGACGGCGGCCGCGTCGTCGTGGGTCGGACACTGCACCGCTCGATGCTGCTCGGCCTGGTCCTGGCCGGGCTGACCCCGGTGTGGGTGCGTCCCGACATCGACCCGGCTTCCGGGCTGCCGGCCGGCCTCTCGCCCTCCGCCGTGGCCGACGCGCTGGTGTCGGCCCCGGACGCCCGCGCGGTCCTCGTGGCCGACCCCTCCTACGTGGGAACCGTCGGTGACGTCGCGGGACTGGCCGACGTCGCCCACGCGCACGACGTCCCGCTCGTCGTCGACGCCGCGTGGGCGGCGCACTTCGGCTTCCACCCGTCGCTCCCTCGGCACGCGCTGCAGCTCGGCGCCGACGCGATGGTGGTCAGCGCCCACAAGACGTTGCCCGCGTGGAGCCAGGCGGCCTTGGTCCTGGCCCGGACGGGCCGCATCGACCCGGCCCGTCTCGACGCCGGGGTCGAGGCCACGCAGACCACCAGCCCGGCCGGCGCGATCCTCGCGAGCATCGACGCGGCGCGAGCGCTGCTGGAACGCGACGGTGCGTCCCTGCTCGAGGACGCGATCGCTGCCGTGGCCACGGCGCGGGACCGGCTGCGCGAGGTCGAGGGGCTCGTCGTCCTCGGCGGGCCTGGCGTGGACCCACTCAAGCTGACCCTCGTTCTCGGCGGTACCGGCGTGGACGGGATCGCCGTGGAGAACGACCTGCTGGCGGCCGGGCTGCCGGTCGAGGCGGCCGAGCGGGACATCATCGTGGCCCAGGTCTCGATGGCCGACAACGCGGTCACCCTGAGCCGGCTCACGGAGGCGCTCGTTCGCTCACTGTCGCGGCACCGCGGCCGGCCGCGGCCGGTGGTGACCGGCGCGGCATACGTCGTCGAGCCGGTGACCGTCATGTCGCCCCGGACCGCGTTCTTCGCGCCGAGCGAGACGGTTGCGATCGGGCAGGCGGTCGGCCGGGTCACCGTCGAGCTGGTCGCGCCCTACCCGCCCGGTATCCCGATCCTCGCGCCCGGCGAGGAGGTCACGCCGGCCGCGCTCGATGCGTTGTCGCAGGCCCGGACGGCCGGGGTGCGGATCGCGTATGCGACGGACCCGACCCTGGCGACCCTCCGGGTGGTCCGGTAGCGGGTTCGCTGTCACAGCCGTCCGGGCTGTCTCGTCTCGGGGACGGAAGCGGAACATCGAGACGAGGAGGGTGACGCGATGCGCGTGTTCGTGGCCGGCGGGAGCGGGGTCATCGGGCGGCGCCTGGTGCCACAGCTGGTGGCGAACGGGCACGAGGTGACCGCCACGACGACGAGCGCCGACAAGCTCCGGCTGTTGGCGGACCTGGGCGCCGACGGCGTCGTCATGGACGGGCTGGATCCGGCGGCCGTCGGCGAGGCGGTCGCGGCAGCCCGGCCGGACACGATCGTGAACCAGATGACGGCCCTGTCCGAGGCGCACTCCGGCAAGCCCGACCTGAGGAGAGCCGACCGGTTCTTCGCGATCACCAACCGCCTGCGCAGCGAGGGTGTCGACCACCTGCTCGCCGCCGCCGAGGCGACCGGTGTGTCCCACGTCGTCATGCAGGGCCACGCCAGCATGAACGGCGTCCGTACCGGTGGATGGGTCAAGACCGAGGAGGACCCGCTGGAGGTGATCGAGGGGACGAAGGCGATCAACCGTCTGGAGGAGACCGTCGTGGACGCCGGCGGTGCGGTCCTGCGGTACGGCGGGTTCTACGGGCCGGGCGCCAACGACGACCAGGTCCGGATGGTGCGGCGACGGCTGTTCCCGCTCGTCGGCGAGGGCACCGGATACTTCTCCTGGGTGCACGTCGAGGACGCAGCGAGCGCCACCGTCCTCGCGGTGGAACAGAAGGTGACCGGAGTGTTCAACATCGTCGACGACGAGCCGGCTCCGGTCAGCGAGTGGCTGCCGTACCTCGCGACGTGCGCCGGAGCGAAGCCGCCGCGCCGGGTCCCCCGGTGGCTGGCCCGGTTGGTGGCCGGCGAGATGGCGGTGGGCATGATGACCGAGGGACGTGGCTTCTCCAACGCCAAGGCCAAGCGGGAGCTCGGCTGGCAGCTCCGGTATCCGTCGTGGCGACAAGGGTTCGCAGAAGAGCTGACATGACCAAGAGCGACGAGTTCGAGGAGCTGCGGCCGATGCTGTTCGCGATCGCCTACCGGGTCCTCGGCAGCGTGACCGAGGCCGAGGACGCGGTCCAGGAGTCCTGGCTGCGGTACCAGGCCTCGCCGACCCAACCCACCTCGCCCAAGGCATACCTCTCCGCCGTGGTCACCCGGATCTCGATCGACGTCCTCCGCTCGGCGCGAGTGCGACGGGAGACCTACGTCGGCGAGTGGTTCCCGGAGCCGTTGCTCGACGACCCGTACGAGGACCCGCAGCGGTCGGCGGAGCTCGCGGACTCGGTGTCGATGGCGGCGCTGTTGCTGCTCGAACGGCTGACCCCGCTGGAGCGTGCGGTCTTCGTCCTGCGCGAGGTGTTCGCCTTCCCCTACCCCGAGGTCGCCGCCGCGGTCGGGCGGTCGGAGGCGGCGTGCCGCCAGCTCGCGGCCCGGGCGCGCCGCCACGTCGATCTCGGGCGACCCCGGTTCGACGCGGACCGGCGAGAGCGCGACGAGCTGGCGGCCCGGTTCTTCGACGCCCTGAAGGACGGCGACGTGGACGCTCTGCGTGAGCTGCTGGCGGCGGACGTCCAGATGGTCGGGGACGGCGGAGGCAAGGCCCCGGCGTTCGCGCGGGCCGTGGTCGGTGCCGACAACGTCGCGCGGGTGCTCGCCACGGCGTTCCCGGCGATGGCGGCCATCGAGGCGACGGTGGAGCGGCACGTGGTCAACGGCCAGCCGGGTGCGGTGCTCCGCGACTCGAGCGACCGGGTCGTCGGCACGATGTCGCTGGACGTCCTGGACGGCCGGATCCAGACCATCCGCTCCGTGGCCAACCCGGACAAGCTCGGGCACCTGGGTCCCGTGGCCGACGCCTGGGCCATGACCCGCGCGATGAAGGACTCCCGCCGGACCCGTGACTGAGGTCTCAGGTCTGAGCCGGCTCAGACCTCGAACACCGACCAGCAGATGTCGTTCCGGCGCCGTTGGTCGTCGAGGACCAGCTCGCGAACCGCGTCCGGCAGCTGGTCCCGCTGCCACTGGCACTCGAGGCGGCCGGCCACGAGGTCCTCGCCGGCCGGCGCGGCAGCGCGGACGGCCTTGATCGCATAGGCGGCCGCGCCGAGATCGTGCTCGGCGACGTGCGCGACGCACGCGGCCTGACCAGCGGCGTATGCGGCGTGCCGTGCGGCGCCCCGCAGGTCGCGGGCCGCACCCATGGCGTGTCCGCCCGCCGCGCGGGCCTGCATCATCGCGACCTCGCCGCGTACCCAGGCACGGGTGTGGTCGATCGCGTCGCGAGGGCGCGGGTCGTCAGGCTGCGCCGACTCGAAGAGGTCGAGGACGTGCTCGGCGCACGTCGCGGCCCACAGGGCCAGCCGCTGGTGGTCGGCATCGGTGAGCGTGCCACCGCGGCGAATGGTCACCAGGCGCGGGTCCCGGGTCTCCGGAAGGATCACGTCGCCGCTCAGCCCTTGCGGACGGGGTAGCGGAGGTGGGTGACGCCCACTCCCGCGGTCACCGTCGGGTTGCCCAGGACCGCGGGCATACCGTCGAGGTGGTCGAAGAGTCGGACGCCGGAGCCGAGAAGGACCGCCGCGATGTCGACGTGGATCTCGTCGAGGAGGCCGGCGTTGAGGCACTGCTGGATGGTGTCGGCACCGTGGACCCCGACGGACTTCCCGGCCGCCGCGGCCGTGGCCTGGCTCACGGCGCTGTCGATGCCGTCGGTCACGAAGTGGACCGTCGAGTCGGGGCGCGGCCATCCGGCCGGGATCTCGTGAGTGAGGACGAACGCCGGTCCCCACGCGTGGTTCCCGCCCCAGCCCTGGGCGGCGTCGAAGGTGCGCCGACCGGTGAGCATGGCGCCGAGCTCGGACGCGAGACCGCGGAGGTGCTCGGCGCTCGGCTCCGAGACCTTGAACGTCATCGGGTCCGAGCCTCCGGTGTGGATCTCGACGTCTCCGGCGCTGTACCAGTCGAACACCTCGTTCACGCCGCCGTGGGCGTCGGCGACGTAGCCGTCGAGCGACATGGACATGATGGCGACGACCTTCGACATGGTGATGTGTCCTTTCGACGGCTGAGTGGAGTCCCCGGTGTGGACCCTCACGACGGCAACGAACAGCTCCGGCCCCATCGGACATTGTCTCGCTGGCACGGTGCGGGGATCGCGGTGCAGCATGGGCGAACAGCGCCGGCCCTGGACAGCCCGCCACAGCCAGTGCGCCCGGTTGGCGGCGCCTCTCGGCCTCCGTCCCGCGAGACTGGAGAAAAGGTCAAGTCATCCGACGACCTGGGCGTCAGGATGGTCGCCAGCGCCGAACCCGCGTTCGTCGAGGAGGGACCGTATGGGCAGTAGTCGGGTGATCCACGCCGAGGCCCACACGAGCATCCGGCGTCCGGTCGCCGTCGTGTTCCGCTGGCTGACCGACCCCGCCTTGGTGCCACTGTGGGTGACAGGTCTGGTGGTGAGGTACCGCTCCTCGACCGGCAGGCCGAGGACATCGAAGCCGCGCAGCTCCGATGCTGCCCGGAATGCTCTCTCGTAGGCGGCGGCCAGGCCGGAGAACGGCCCGACGTACGACGTGGCCGCGGACCACCGCTCCGACAGCAGCCGGTAACTGGGCCGGTTGCAGGAGTACCGCGGAGGTCGTCGAGACGCTGGTGAAGCTCGGTGTCAGCACGGTCGTGCCGGGGTCTCGCGCGAGTGAGGGTGGCCGGATCTGGCGACGAAAGTCCGACGGCGACGGTTGCCCGGGTTAACGACTGGTGTGATCCGAATCCGAGGTCGAACGCGATGGCGCGCCACGCTGGTGCGTTCGGTCAAGAGTCGGAAGGCGGCCCGCTCCAGGCGCAGTCGCAGGGTGTACTGCTTGACCGTCTCGCCGGTCGACCGCCGGAACACCTCGTGGAATCGCGACGGCGACATGCCGGTCGACGCGGCCAGCGCCGGAGTGGACAGGTCGGCGCCGAGGTCGATCTGTATGCGGAGCAGCGCGGGAAGTAGACCTCGCGAGTGTTCTGGAACGGGCGGGTGACGTGAAGCCGACGTCGAAGCGAAGGCGCGCCGCCGGCGTGATGCCGGGTGCGTCGTGGGCGATGCCGATCAGGCCGATCGCGTCAAGCCCCCGGCGTCCGACCCAGGCCAGAAGCGTCGCGTACTCGTCGGGATCGACGAGCTCGTAAGGCCCGATCCGGCGAACGAAGGCGACGTGCAAACGACATCGTCAGGCGTCGGCGGGGACGCTGAGCTGCGCCCGAAGGTCTCGCTTGAGCACCTTCCCGGCCGCGGAGACCGGCAGGGCGTCGACGACCGACATGCTGCGCGGGATCTTGTAGCCGGCGATCTGCTCGCGGGCGAAGTCCTGCAGCTCGTCGAGGTCGAGCGCGGCCCCCGACTTCAGCACGACGACGGCGTGGACCCGTTCGCCCCACGTGTCGTCGGGCAGGCCGACGATCGCGCTGGTGGCGACCGCGGGGTGCTTCGAGATGACGTTCTCGACCTCGATCGAGTACACGTTCTCACCGCCGGTGATGATCATGTCCTTGATGCGGTCGACGAGGAAGATGAACGCGTCCGCGTCCATGTACCCGCCGTCGCCGGTATGCATCCAGCCGCCACGGAGCGCCTCTGCGGTCTCTGTCGGCCGGTTCCAGTACCCGACCATCGTCGCCGCGCCGCGCACGACGATCTCCCCGACCGTGCCACGCGGGACCTCGACGTCGTTCGCGTCCACGACGCGCACCTCGGTATGCGGCGCGGCGCGGCCGGCCGAACGGCGGCGCACCGGGTCCTCGTGGTCGGCCATCGTCAGCATCGTTGCCACGGGTGACAGCTCGCTCATGCCGTAGCACTGCAGGAACGTCGCGCCGGAGAAGAGCGCTCGGGCGCGGGCGAGGACTGCCTCGGACATCGGCGAGGCGCCGTAGATGATGTGCCGGACCGCCGAGACGTCCGCGGAAGCGGCCTCGGGCGAGTCGACCAGCATCTGGATCATCGTGGGCACGAGCAGGGTGTCGGTGACCCGGTGCTCCGCCATCGTCGAGAGGGCGCCCGCCGGGGAGAAGGCCGTCACGAACACGTGGGTGACGCCGAGCAGCAGGCCGCCGGTCCACGCGCAGAGGTCGGCGAGGTGGAACATGGGAGCGGCGTGCATCAGCCGGCCCCCTGTCGTCATGAACTCGCCCGAGGCGACGCACCCGTAGGCGGAGGTCATCATGTTGTCGTGGGTGAGCGTGACGCCCTTCGGCGCGCCCGTCGTCCCGCCGGTGTAGAAGATGCCGTAGACGTCGCTGCCCCCGCGACGCGCGTCCTCCGCCGGGGCCGTGTCGGCGAGCAGCGCCTCGTAGTCGAGAGCACCGTCAGGAGTGGGCGCCGTTCCCGTGCGGATCAGCGTCGAGACCCCGCCGTAGAGCGCCAGGACGGCATCCGCGAGATCCAGGAACGCGTCGTCGACGATGAGCACCGACACGCCGCACTCCTCGAGGGAGTAGGCGATCTCGGCCGCGCTCCAGCGGTAGTTCACCGGCGCGACGACTCCCCCGGCCCACGGGATGCCGAGCAGCGCCTCGTGGAAGATGTCCGAGTTGAGGGCCATGATGCCGACGCGGTCGCCCGGCTGCAGACCGCGGGAGCGGAGTGCGCCGGCGAGCCGGGCGATCCGGTCCGCGGACTCGGCGACGGTCCGGGTCCGGTCCCCGAAGACGGTGATCGTCCGGTCCGGCGTGAGCTGGAGAGCTCGGTGGAGAGGCTGGGTGATCTCCATGGGATGTCTTCTCTCGTCGTCGAGGTGAAGGTCAGCGAACGGACTTGATCGGCAGGATCGCGAGCGCCGCGAGAGCGGCCATCACGGCGGCGAACCCGTAGAGCGCGGCGTAGCCCGCCATGCCGATGACGACGCTCGCCACGAGCGGCGCCACGATCTGGCCGCCGGCCTGGGCGATGTTCAGGACCCCGAGGTCCTTGCCGGCATCCGCCTTGTTGGGGAGCACCTGCGTCATCAGCGCCTGGTCGACCGCGAGGTAGATCCCGATGCCGAGTCCGCCGAGCCCGACCGAGGTGATCGCCCCCGGAACCGTCGGCCAGAGGATCGGCACGACGGCGCTGACGGCGACGACGAAGGACGCCACGATCACGAAGGGCTTGCGGCGTCCGATCCGGTCGGACAGCAACCCCGACGGCACGAGCGCCACGATGATGCCGAGTCCCAGGACCGCTGTGGTCAGCGGGAACAGCTCGTTCGCCTTGTCCAGACCGAGTCCGATGTAGTCGTCGAGGATGTACAGCTGGAACGAGACGATCGACCAGTAGCCGACGATGAGGACCAGCCGGGCGACGAACGCCCAGAAGAAGTCGGGGTGCTGGCGTGGGTTGACGAAGAACGACCGGAGCGTCTCCGCCCACGAGACCGCTTCCCTCGGCGCCGGCGCGTCGCTGGGCTCGCGGTCGCGCAACGCGAACGCGAGCGGGACGCCGCCCACGAGGAGGATGACGGCGAGGACGAGGAAGCCGACCGGGATCGTCGACACGAACTGCGAGGCGATGACCACCCCGATCAGACCGCCGACGAAGATCCCCAGCGACCCGAGAGCCGAGAACAGCCCGCGTCGGGAGACGGGGGCCCGGTCCGGCACGATGGCGCTGATCGGCCCACTGATCATGCTGTAGAACGACGAGACCAGCACCGCGGCCACGAGGATCAAGACCACCGAGCCCACGGTGGCGAGGCCGAGGATGGACAGCGCCAGTCCGACGACCCCGGCGAGGATCCACGGCACGCGACGCCCGAGACGGGACCGCGTACGGTCCGAGAGCACTCCCCAGAGCGGCTGGGTGACGACCGCCGCCACGGCGGCGACGGCACCGATGAGGCCGAGGACCGCGACCTTGTCGTCGGGCTCGAGCCGGGCGATGAGGTTGGGCACGAGCGAGTTGGCGGCGCCGCCGTTCGCGATGTTCACGAACAGCTGCACGCCGAAGAAGCCGGCCATGACGCGGCCGAGCCCCTTGGCCCGGGTGGCCACCGGGGTTGCGAGATCGGTCACCGTCGTCCCTTCCAGGCCTGGCGCTCCGTTGCCGCCGGGTCGCTCTCGATGGTGCTGACCGCGTCGAACACCATGGTCGAGCGGTCGATCTCGTCGTATGCCGGCCATCCCGGGTCGCCATCGCGCGCGTAGGCGGCGAACGCCTCGTGCATCTGGGTCGCCAGCTCCTGCGGCGCCTCGGGGCCGAGGAGCGCCTCCCCCGCCACCCCGACAGCGCGCATGGTCGCCAGGTCGTCGCGCATGAACGGCACGTCGAGCGCGTGGTTCGACCCGAGACCGGGCGGGAAGCTCGGGCTGGCCCAGTGGAACTCGTAGACGTGGGATGCCGCCCGCCGCGCCTCGACGAGCTGAAGGGTGGGGATGCGGAACGCCCAGTCGGTCCAGACCGCCTCGGCGAGCTCCACGGTGCTCTCCAACCGTCGCGGGCCCCCGCGGTAGTGGGCCTGGACCTCGTCGTCGGCGCTCATGAGGCCGAACATCGCCTGGCCGGCTTCCTCGGGCATCGCCGGCAGCAGGCCGAGCGCTGCGAGGAACCCGGTGGCCTCGTTGCGCGTCGTCCCGGTCATCAGCGGGACGGTCGACTCGGATGCCGAGTCGAGCGGAGACGACGGCATCGTCTCGGTGCCGTGCACGGCCCGGAACGGGCTCACGGTGAACGACTCCGTCCCCCACTGGGTGAAGTCGACGAACTCCATCGCCATGGGGATGACCTCGCTGAGCGTCCGCTCGACGGGCAGAGCCGCGAAGGCCTCCCGGGTGGGTGCGATACCGAACCGCTCGGCCAGACGGGTCGTCACGCGCAGGGCGCTCTCGACCGAGGCCGACACGGCCGGCGAGCCGCTCATGGCGATCGCCCGCGCGAACAGGCCGCTCGCCCGCGGCATGGCCAGGAGGTCCATGACGGCCACGGCCCCGCCGGACTGGCCGAAGACGGTGACCTGATCCGGGTCACCCCCGAATGCGGCGATGTTGCGCTGCACCCACTCGAGCGCCGCGATCTGGTCGAGCAGCCCGAGGTTCTCGATGCCGTCGTCGAAGAACGTGAAGCCGTCGACGCCGAGCCGGTAGTTGATCCCGACGTGGACGATGCCGTCGCGAGCGAACGTGAAGCCGTCGTGGGCGGGGGCCGATCCGGTGCCGGTGATGAACCCGCCCCCGTGGATCCACACCATGACCGGGAGCCCGGACGAGGTCGCGTCCGGGGTCCACACGTCGACGGTCAGGCAGTCCTCGCCCTGCCGGCGCGGGTTGAAGTACGCGTTGAACGGGTCCCCGTCGAATGCCGACTGGGGCACCCCAGTGCCGAACTCCGAGGTGTCCCTGACCCCCTCCCAGGCCGCGGCGGGCACCGGGGGACGCAGCCGGTTGGGGCCGAACGGGGCGGCCGCATACGGGATGCCCGCGGAACCGGACCGCACCCCGATCCTCGACACCCGTGACGGCGCCGGTGTCCGTACGGACGATGGTCTGAAGTAGCACGACGATGAGCCTCCTTGATTGGCGGTTAACTTAGCACGTCAATCAAGCGACACAAGAGGGTCAAACTCGAATTTTTGAATACGCGTCGTTAACTTGTCAGCATCCGGCGGACCAGGTCGATGACGTCGTCACTGGAGAGCACCCGTCGTTCGACCCCCTCTCGAGCCCGGTCGTCGAGCACCGCCAGCGCCGCGCGCATCCGGACGCGCACCGCTTCGTCCGGCAGGGTCGGCGCGATGGCCGAGCACAGGGCGAGCCACTCGGCGAGATAGTCGTCGACCGCCACGGACACGCCGCGGAGGTCCTCCTCGGGGAGGTTGCTCATCTCGTCCGCGAGGCTGCCGGTCCATGACGGGTGCTGCGAGCTCAGCTCGAGGGACGAGGTGATCGCGAGCCGCAGGGCCTCGTCCGCGGAGCCCGCCTGTGCCGAGGCCTGCTCCAGCGAGGACGCCAGCCAGCTGACGGCGCGGCGGATCACGGCGACGAAGAGGTCCGCCTTGCCGCCGAAGTACGAGTAGACGGTGTTGGGACTCACCCCCGCCGTCGCGGCGATCTCCTCGATGGTGACCGCCTGGTACCCCCCTCGGCGGACGATGAGCTGAGCGCCCACATCGAGCAGCGCGGACCGGCGGGTCGTCCACGGCCGCGACACCACCTCCTCGCTCGAGACCTCGATGTCGACGAGCGGACGGGCGGGTCGGAAGACGGCCACCGCCGTGAGGGCTCGTTCGAGCTGCTCGGCCTGGCTCTCGGGCCCCAGAGTGGTCTCGTAGAAGCCGGTGCTGGAGAGGGCCGCGAGCACGGCTCGGGCGCGCAGGTGAGCGATCTCCGATGGCACTCCCCTGCCGAACAAGGCGCCGAGGGTGTCGGCGGTCGCTCCCAGACGTTGCTGGATCGACCCGTCGGGATCGGTGAGCCTCCGCCGCCGGTCGGGGTTCCAGAGCAGGCCGATGGTGGGATGCTCGACCGCCACGCGGGCGAGGCCACGCACCACCTCGTCGGCCGACGAGCCCTCCGCGACGCACTCCTCCAGATGGCGAAGGTTGGACTCGAGCGCCGCCGTGTAGAGGGCGTCCTTGCCACGAAAGTGACGGTAGAGCGCCGGGGCGGTGATCCCGAGATCCCCGGCGATGTCCTCGAGGCTCGTCCCGGAGTACCCGTGCCGGTGGAACCGCGCCCTCGCCGCGGCGAGGATCGACGCCCGTCGG
This sequence comes from uncultured Actinomycetota bacterium, assembly GCA_963713345.1. Taxonomy (GTDB): domain Bacteria; phylum Actinomycetota; class Actinomycetes; order Actinomycetales; family Dermatophilaceae; genus Lapillicoccus. Next base: position 257,988 of record CAVQLI010000014.1, read on the forward strand.
TCCCGCGGTCGCGTGCGCACCTGGTCCGCCACGGCGCGAGCCTAGGCCAGCGCGTTCGGCGCCACCGCCGTCAGAAGCTCGGTGCCATGTTGGTGAACCGGCTGTAGTGGCCCTGGAACGCCAGCACGATCGTGTCGGTGGGCCCGTTGCGGTGCTTGGCCACGATGAGGTCGGCCTCGCCGGCGCGGGGGCTCTCCCGCTCGTAGGCCTCCTCGCGGTGCAGCAGGATCACCATGTCGGCGTCCTGCTCGATCGAGTTGTGCACGGCGATCCCGTTGGCCACGAAGTTGTGGCCGCCCGCGACGGTGGCGTCGAAGACTTCCTCGACACCGTCCGGCTCGACGGCGACGACCTTGTCCCACAGGACGTCGTTGACCGCGTAGAGCTCCAGCTCGGCGCTGTCGAGCGCCGCGGCGACTCGCCCCAGTCGCTCACGTGAAGGGGCGTGCCGGTAGAACGCCGAGCCGTTGTACTGGACTCCAATCGCCTTCTGGAACTGGCGCTGCGTCATCTGCCGGTCGGCCATCACCGTCTTCACCGTGTCCCACACCTCGACGGGCACCGTATCGACGTTGGTGTTGGCCTTGACCTCGCGAATGGCCGTGAGGAGCCGGTCGGCGGCGACACCCCGGGACCCGTGCACGCCGATCTCCTGGAGGAACCGGCGCTGGCTGTCCGTTCCGGAGATGTCCAGTGTGTAGCCGTCTCGGTAGCCCTCCTTACGGGTGGTCCGGACCCTCGTCGAGATCCCGAAGCGGAGCAACAGCCGCGACAGGTCATCGATGAGCCGGCGCGAGGTCGATGCGTAGTAGACCCTGCCACCGCGACCGTTCTTGGCGACGGTCACCGAGCCGTCCGTCGCCCAGATGTGCCGGAGGAACAACGCGATCTGGCGCTTCGACACGTGGAAGACCTCGTCGGGGACGAACTTCTCGTGGCTACGCAACCCGAAAACACCCACCTCGTCGAGCCACTGGGCGATCGGGTTGCGGACGCCATGGCCGAGCCGGAATGGCGCCCGCAGCCGCAGCGTGGTGCAACGGGCGGCGGCGTAGTCGTCGCGAACCGCCACGACGCCGAACGACAGGGCGGCCTGCGACACCACCGCGAGGTTTTCCTCGTCGATGCTCGCGTAGCGCAACGGCTGTCGGGCCACCATCGACCCGTCCCCCAACATGTGGGCGAGCAGGATGACCTCCTCGTCCTTCCACGGGTCCAGGGCGTCCGGCGCTGGCACGTGTCGAGGCACCGCCAGCCGGTCACCGGTCCGCAGGTCACCCAGTGCACGCCACCCCGCATACGTGAGGAAGGGGTGGTTCTCGGTCGCCCGGACCTGTTTCCCCGAGGAGAGGGTCAGTCGGAAGACCGGACGCGTGCCGGTGGAGAAGACGTGGGTCAGGTGTCGGCGGACATAGCGCAGCGACTCATCGAGCGACCAGACCGGTACGTCGGTCTCGCCGCTGGCGAGCAGCTCACCCATGGACATCTCGGCCCCGGTGTCGGCTCGCAGTACTCGCGTCTCCGCGGTCAGACACCCCGACTCGCGAAGGTCGGACATCTGCGGCTTCTTGTCGGTGCGCTGCTCAGGACCGCGGTTGAGCTGGGAGATCGCGACGACCGGGACCTCGAGCTCCTTGGCCAGCAGCTTGAGCGCCCGCGAGAACTCGGACACCTCCTGCTGCCGCGACTCGACCCGCTTGCCGGAGGACATCAGCTGGAGGTAGTCGATGACGACGAGCTTGAGGTTGTCGCGCTGCTTGAGCCGTCGGCACTTGGCCCGGATCTCCATGAGGTTCATGTTGGGCGAGTCGTCGATGAACAGCGGCGCCTCGGACACCCGACCCATCGTCGACGCCAACCGGGTCCAGTCCTCTTCGCGCATGGTGCCCTTGCGCATGTGCTGCAGCTGGATTCCGGCCTCGGCGGAGAGCAGTCGCATGGTGATCTCGGTCTTGCTCATCTCGAGCGAGAAGATCACCGAGGCCAGGTTGTGCCGGATCGCCGCCGACCGGACGATGTCGAGTCCGAGCGTCGAGTTGTGGGTAGGAACCATCCCCTCACCGGCGAGATAGAGGTGGTTGTCGTTGTCAACCTCGACGCACCTCACCGGGACGGACCCGAGGGCGACGACATCGGTGATGTACCGGTACCCGTTGCGGACACCGACCGACGCGGGACGCCGTGCGTCCTTGCGCGAGAGGCCGAAGACCTTGTCAGTGGTGGTGAACCCGACGGTGAAGCAGACCGAGGAAAGCTCTGACCGACCGTTGACCGGCTTGCTGGTCAACGTCGGCTTGTAGCCGAGCGAGCGCACCAGCTCGAGCACACCCGTCGCCAGCCGGCGGCTGGTGACCGCGAACTGGACCAAGCCGTGCGGCCCGGCGTAACCGTCCGTGTCCAGCAGCCCCGCCAGCAGGTCGCGGCGTTGCGCCTCGGAAGCGCGCAGGTAGGTGTCGGGGACGTGCTTCTCCCCCAGCACTCCCATGTTCCGGAGGATCGCCTTGACGGAGCCGTGCGTCTCACGGCAGGAGGGGCACCAGCCAAACCCGGACGTATGCGGACCCCCACACCGGCGACACGTCGGAGCCTCGTGGCTGCTGGCATTCTTCGCCAGCCGGCCGCCGCACGACCTGCCGCAGGTCCGGACGGCCGAGGTCGCGGGGACGAACGAACTGCCGCAGAACTCGCAGGCTCGCGGTTCCGGCGTCACCTGAAGGTCCGGGACCATGATCCGGTACCGGATGCTGTCCCCCCGCCGCCGGACGTCATAGCCGGCCGCTCGGATACGGTCAAGCACCTCAGGATCGGCAGACGTGATCATCGCGTCCGAGGTGTCGCCGTCACCCAACCAGGCGCCGAGTAGGTAGGGGTCCAGAGGCAGGTTCCGCGGCGCGAGTCGAAGGGGCTGGGCCACCGCAACCGCGTGGTTTGCTCGTCCGTCCACGCACCGAACGCTCGCCGCGATCTCCTCGGTCGTCTTGACGACGGAGTGGTCCGCTGCCGCCCACGACCCGACAGGAGTCGACGTACGTGCGGTCAGAGCCCCGAGCACGTCCCGCTTGGAGTACACGATCTCCGAGTGGAAGAACTGGCGCTGCGTTCCGCTCGCGTGGCGCGCCTCCTTTCCCTGACGGGTGATCGTCTTCACCGCGGTGTTGAAGGCGGTCAGGAACTCGTGCCCGACCTCGTCGAGGACCTCGCTCCGACAGACCAGCACATCGGGCGACGTGGACGCCTTTCGTGTCGCCTCAGCCAGCCGGCGGCGACTCTCGGGTGACCAGTAGAAGGACGGCGGCCGCCGTTCGCCAGCGGCACGGCGGGAGGCCCGTGTGGTCGTGACCCACTGATGGTGAGCGTCCGCAATGACGGAGGTCCCGTCCGAGAAGCACACGCGGTAGCACGGACGGTCGACCATGACGTCGGTCGCGGCGACGACTCGGGTCGGGCGGCCGTCGGCGCCGAGAAGCAGATCGCCGACGGCGACGTCGCCCATCGTCGTCCACCCAAACGGCGTGGGCAGTCGTGTGTCCAGCGCCAGCGCTTTCCCGATCGCCGGTCTAGCGGCCAGGACGATCATCTGGCCCGGGTGCAGCCCGTTCGTGAGGGAGTCGAGGTCGGTGAACCCCGTGGGTACCCCCGTCATCTCGCCGGACTTGCCCGACGCGACCTCGATCTCGTCGACGGTCATCTCGAGGATGTCGCCGAGGCGGTGGTAGTCCTCGCCGCCCCGCTTGTCGACGACGGCGTAGACCTCGGCCTGGGCCGCGTTGACGATGTCCTCGACGTCGCCGCCACCCTGGGCATAGCCGAGCTGGACGATCTTCGTACCCGCCTCGACCAGCCGCCTCAGCACCGCGCGCTCGGCGACGATCTGCGCGTAGTAGCCGGCGTTGGCGGCGGTCGGCACCGAGGAGATCAGCTGGTGGAGGTAGGCCTGGCCGCCGACCCGGCCCAGGTCGCCGCGCTTGCCGAGCTCGTCCGAGACGGTGATCGCGTCGGCCGGCTCGCCCCGGCCGTAGAGGCTGAGGACCGCGTCGAAGATCGCCTCGTGCTGCGGCCGGTAGAAGTCGGCCGACCGGAGCACCTCGACACAGTCGGCGATGGCGTCCTTCGACAGGAGCATGCCGCCGAGGACCGACTGCTCCGCATGCAGGTCCTGCGGCGGGAGCCGGTCGTCCGTCGGCCCGTCCGTCCGCTGTGGGAAGAGCTCCTGGATGGTCACCTGGTCGCCACCGCGCCTCGCGTTCCTCTCCGAGCTGGCCGTTCGAACTGGTGTCCACTCCATGGCACCATCGACCGCCGACAGTCACCGGATCAGGGTGGTTCGGGCTGGGCGACGCTGGCGCCCTGTCACGCTAGGGGTGCCGGGGTCGACGTTCAAACCCATCCTGTGGACCACGTGTGGACAACGGTGTGCACCACGCCGGAGCAGCCTGGGGACAACCTGGGGAGGGCCGGTGCATGGTTCTCCCAGGTTCGGCCGCGTTCGTGCGGGGCGACGTGCCCGGATCGTCGTCCACCACCTGTGGACAACAGAAAGTCACGAACCAGTTTCGGCCTGTCCACCGGCGGTGCCTAGAGTCGAGGCATGTGCCGGAACATCCGCCAGCTGTACAACTTCGAGCCCCCGGCGACGACCGACGAGGTGCGCTCGGCCGCCCTCCAGTACGTCCGCAAGGTCTCCGGGTCGACCAAGCCGTCACAGGCGAACCAGGCCGCGTTCGACGAGGCCGTCGAGGAGGTCGCGCACGCCACGCAGCACCTGCTGGACCACCTGTCGACCACGGCGCCGCCCAAGAACCGCGAGGTCGAGGCCGAGAAGGCCCGCGCCCGGGCAGCGGTGCGTTACGCCTGACGTGGTCCACCTCGACCTCGTCGAGACGGTCCGCGCCGAGCTGGCCCGGCACGCCGACCCCGAGCGGGCCGCCGGCCAGCAGCGCTACATGAAGTCGGCGCTCCCCTACCGGGGGCTCACCTCGCCCCAGCTGACCACGGTGCTGCGCCCGATCCTCACCGACCCCGGCTTCCGGATGGCCGGTCGGGAGCAGTGGGAGGCGACCATCCGCGCCCTCTGGGACGGGGTCGCCTACCGCGAGGAGTGGTATGCGGCGATCGCCCTCGCGCGGTACCGCGCCTACCGCCCCTGGCTCGACAGCGAGTCCATGCCGCTCTGGCGGCACCTCGTCGTGACCGGGGCGTGGTGGGACGTCGTCGACGAGGTCGCGACCCACCTGGTTCGCGAGGTCCTCGAGGGCGCACCGGACGTCGAGGGGCTGCGGCTGCGCGAGTGGGCCGTCGACGAACACCTGTGGCTGCGGCGGACGGCGATCATCAGCCAGGTCGGGCGCAAGGACCGGCTCGACCAGGACCTGCTCACCGACGCCATCGAACCGAACCTCGCCGATCGGGACTTCTTCATCCGCAAGGCGATCGGGTGGGCGCTGCGCGACCACGCCCGCGTGGCACCGGACTGGGTGCGCGCCTTCGTCGACGCCCACGCCGGAGAGCTGTCCGGTCTGTCGAGGCGCGAGGCGACGCGACACCTCACCCCGGGAGCCACTCCAGCAGCTTCGCCGAGACCTCGGGGCGGGTGAAGTACGACGCGTGGTCGACGCCCGCCTCCGCGGGGAAGACGAGGGGGTCGGCGATCGGGAACCCCGTCACGCCGTCGACCTCGTACGCCCCGTTGGTCGGGACGACGAGGTCGTTGCTCGCCTTCTGGAACACGAAGTCGGTGCCGGCGTTCCGGGCGATCCGGGCCAGTGACGCGCCGCGGGCCGGCTGGTAGTTCGACCCGATCGCCCGGTAGGTCGCGGTCGAGCCAGCGGTGTTGTTGAACGCCTTGAGGTACTCGCCCTGCGGGTCCATCGACATGATCCCCTCCAGGCCGCCGAACGCGCCGACGGTCAGCTGCTTGAGGATCGACAGCACCAGCCCGACGACGTCGGTCACGCCGGCGTCGGGGATGAACTGGGCGAGGTCGGTGACGCGGTCCATCAGCTGCGACAGGTGCGCCTTGTCCGCGAGCGCCGTCCCTGCGTTGGGCGACGCCACCATGACGAAGTTGCGCACCGTGACCTTGCCGGACAGCCCGACGTCGGCCGCCCGTTCGGCGAGCACCCGACCGACGAGGCCACCACGGGAGTGGCTCACGATGTCGAGGGTGAGCGGAGAACCGCCACCCAGCGCCGTGAGCTGCTCGGCCAGCCACTTCACGTTGTCATGCGGCGTCACCGAGATCGTGAAGTGGTCGAGCGCGAAAACCCTTCCGTGGTAACGACGTCCGAGCTCCGTCAGTGTCTCGGCCGGCAGCTGGTCGAACGCCGTGTTGGACTGTGCGGTCGTGCCGTGGATGAACAGGAGCGCGGTGCCGCCGCTCACCCGCGTCCAGTCCGGCGCCGCGAACGCCACGACGTCGGCGCGCTGGTAGTCGCCCGGGTCGAACCACCGCACGAGGTTGCGCCGGTTCTTCTGCTCCCACCGGGCGGCGAAGTAGTCGCCGACCTTGCCCAGGATCGGGTCGATGAGCGGAAACACGAGGATCTTGAACAGCTTCGACCCGACCGCCCCGAGGATGCCGCGCTGCCCGCCGGCCGATGCCGGGTCGGCCAGCACCACCTCGCGCGGCAGCCGGTAGGTGCGCCGGTCGCCACCGCGGCTGACCACCTGGTCCGGAGGCACGTCGTCCGGGAGGTGCCACGAGAGCGAGCCGTCCTCCGCCGCATACAGGAGCAGCTGGCCGTTGCCGGTGCCCGGCGGCGGGACCTCGACCACGATCTCGCTGCCGCCCCCACCGCCGCGGCTGCCACCGGCGTTGTCCAGCTCGCGCTGGCCGGTGATCTCGACGGTCAGCTGCTCCACCACACCGGCGTCGTCGAGAGCCCGGCGGAACGCCTCGGTCGAGCTCTCCGCCCCACGCATCCCGGCGGTCCCCGGCTGGTACACCTCGACCCGGCCGGTCAGGCCGGGCGTGGAGATCCGTACCGTCCCGATCGTGACGGGGATTCCTTCGGGCCGCAGGTTCTCAGCCATCGCGCTCCTTCGTGGGTCGGGTCGGCCTCGGTCGGGTCACCCTCGGTCGAGCCGCAGCCGCGGGTGGCCGAACACCTGGAAGGCGATCAGCGTCGCGTCGACGCCGGGGGTCTTCGCCTCCGTGGCCGACTGGGTGTACCTCGCGCGCAGCGACCGAACCGCCTCCGCCGCGGAGACCGGGGGCGGGTCGTCCTCGCCCGTCGCGCTCCACGTCGCGGCGTAGAAGGCACGGGCACACTCGGCAGCGGTCACGTCGTTGACGTTCCAGAGCGGCGCCACGACGCCGGTGGCACCGATCTGCAGCAACGTCGAGGCGAACCCGCCGTTGTCGGCGAGCACCCGCTTGTCGGAACCGACCTGGCACGCGTTGAGGAAGACGAAGGGGCCGTTGTCGAGGCGGCCGTTGAGGACCTGGTCCGGCTTGAGGAACTGGGCGCGGGTCGTGAGGTTGCCGGCCTCGTCCTTCGCGAGCAGGACCAGGCCACCCTCGTCGCCCTGCGCGTCGAACTGACCGTGCAGCGCGACGTGCAACACGTCCGCGGTCGGGTTGCCGCTCAGCAGCTCGATGACGTCGCCCAGCGAGGGGGTCACGGGAAAGGCTGACGTGAACAGGGTGGTGACGAAGTCGGCCTCCTCCTGGGCCTCCTTCAGCTCACCCCAGCCCATGACGCCGGTGTAGTCGGCCGTGAGGACCGCCGCCCGTTTCACCGCGACCGCCGACTTCGGCGTCGGGCGCGGTCGCTTCTCGCTCAGCGGCCAGCGCGCGATCGCCGCGTGGGAGCCGAGGAACGGCGAGATGCCGCCCCAGACGCTGTCGAGCGGTGGGTCGAAGACGGCGAGCTCCCACGGCAGCGTCACCTCCTCGGTCAGGAGCAGGATCGTCGGTGCCGTGGTGCGCGCCGGGTCCTCGACGACCTTCCGCACGACCGCCTGGATCCCGTCCGGGACCGCCCGCCCCATCCGCCTCGCCTTCCCGGCCAGCGACAGGTAGTCCTCGTACGGGCCCTGCGTCTGGGACACGGTCTGCCGCATCTCGGTGACGAAGCCCTGCAGGTCCGAGTCGAGGGTCGAGGACCGCGGGGCGTCCGGCACCGTCACGTCGGAGGCCGCCGCGTACGCCGTCCAGATGAACTCCCCGGTCGCGGCGCCGTCGGAGGCGCAGATCGACAGGATGAGCTCCGGTTGGTCCACGCCGAGCAACGGTTCGAGCTCCATCAGCGCGTCCGGGCCGGCCTGCGGCGTGGGGGCGTTCGCGACGTCCTTGGCGTAGGGGACGGCGATCAGACTGCGCCACGCGATGCCGACCACCTGGCCACCGACGATGTAGTGGACGCCGATCCGGCGCTCACTGGGCAGGTCCGGCCGGTACGTCGCGACGAACGAGACCGTGGCCGTGGGATACGGCTCGGCGTCGCTGACGTTGAGGGTCAGCCGCGTATCGCCTTGTGCTGCAAGGGAGTTCGGGTCGTAGACGAGGACCAGCTCAAGCTCTGTGGTCGCACCGGCCATGAACCGCATCGCCCCGGTCTGGGTGATCGCCGCATCCTGGAACTTGCCCAGCCCCACGATCACGTCGAACGGCTCGTCGATGACGACGACCTCGGGGCGTACCTCGCGATGGGCGTCGACGTCGATGCGCGGGTATGCGGACCGCAGGACTCCCCCGGGTGGCTGCTCCTGCGCGGGCACGGCCGGCTTCGGCGGCGGCTTCGGTGCGAACTCCGCGTGCCCGCCGGCCGGGCCGCGGAAGACCGTCTCCGACGGATCCGGCGCTGCGCCGAGGTCGATCTCGCGGTCGGCGGCCGCCGGCGGTGGGGGCGGCGCCTGCGTGTCGCGCAGCAGGGCGACCCGCTCGAGGAGCTCCAGGACCGCCCGCGGCTCGGTGCCGTCACGGAGGGAGTCGAGGACGCCGGAGAGCAGCCGCGACGACGAGGTCCGGACCAGCAGCATCGCGACCAGCTCGCGGTCGCCGTCGGGCGGGGCCGCCTTCACCACCTCGGTCACCACCTTCGCCACCGGGAGCCGGCCCATCGTCACGGAGCTGGTGGCGTCGATGACGGTGGCCAGCGCGGCCGTGCGCATCGCCGGGTCGGTCATCGACAACGAGGCGGTGACGAGTCCGGAGACGAGCGAGCCGGCGGCATCGGCCGGCAGGTGTGCCAGCACGTCGCGGGCGGCAGCACCGAGGCGGGCCGCCATGGTGGCGGCCGGACCCGCGAGCAGCTGACCCGAGAGCGCCATGGCTGCGTCCATCTGGTCCGGCGTCGCGGAGCTGGTCACCGGTGCGTCATCGGACACGTCGGTATGCGCGTTCTCCACGACCTGTGCGAGCAGCAGGCCGGCCGGGTCCTCACGCCCGCGGATCGTTGCCGCGAGCTCGGCGCGCTCGTCGTCGGTCACGCCGAGGCTGACCAGCACCGTGCGGGCGCGGTCCTCGATCGCAGGGTCGTTGGCGGCGACGACCTGGTCGGCCAACGCGCACCACGCGTCCACTCCTGGCATGGGTCCCACGATCCTCACGGAGTCGTCGAGCGAGGGGCAGATACCCCATATGTAGCCGGGCATCCTCGATGAGGTCATTTTCCGGTATGCGACAGACGCGGCGGAAGGGTTCTCGGCGGCGGACCACGGGACGAATGCCCACATACCGATGCGGTTACAGCGGTATCATCGCGCCAACTCGCGGCTCCAACATGGGGTAAACGGGACCGTGCGAAAGGGCCGGCGATGGCCTCAAGGACCTATCAGAACTTCGACCTCCTTCTCGAAGCGGCGGAGGGCGATTCGTTTCGCGCTCGGGTGACGACGAGCCCGCTCGGCGAGTCCCCCAGTGGGAGGTTCACCCTGCCGTTCGACGCGACCCAGCTGGAGAACCTGCTGCTCAAGCTCGACCCCGGGCGCAGCGGCACCCGTCGAGCCGGTTCCGACCCGCAGAGCCAGGCGTCGATGGATCTGGGTGGGCCGTTGTTCGAGAGTGTGTTCTCCGAGGACATCATGTTGACCTGGCAGCGGTCGCAGGACTACGCCCGCGACCACGGCGACGGGTTGCGGCTGCGGCTGCGGCTGACCGACGCACCGTCGATCGCCGGCCTGCCCTGGGAGCTGCTGTACGACCGGCGCGGCAACAGCTTCATCGCCCAGTCCGAACGCACCCCGGTGGTCCGCTACCTCGAGGTGCCGCAGCCGCCGCGGCCGCTGACCGTCGACGGGGCGCTGCGGATCCTCGTCGTCATCTCCTCACCCACCGACCTGCCCGAGCTCGACGTCGAGGCCGAGTGGCGACGCGTCCAGGACGCGCTCGCCGCCAAGGTCGACCAGGGCACCGTGAAGATCGACCGGCTACCGGCCCCGACGATCCAGGCCCTGTCGGCCTGGCTACGGCAGAACGACGTCCACATCCTGCACTTCATCGGCCACGGCGACTACGACGACCGCATCCAGGACGGCGTCGTCTACTTCCAGGACCGGTACGGGCGCAGCACCAAGGTCAGCCCCACCGTCCTCGGCCCCTACCTACGCGACCACGACCCGCTGCGCCTGGTCCTGCTCAACGCCTGCCAGTCCGCCCGCGTCGACAGCACCGACCCGTTCAGCGGGATGGCGCAGGGCCTGGTCCAACAGGACTGCACCGCCGTCGTCGCGATGCAGTTCCCCATCTCCGACGGCGCCGCCACCGCGTTCACCGGCGAGTTCTACGGCGCCCTCGCCGACGGCTTCCCCGTCGACCAGGCCGCCACCAGCGCCCGCAAAGCCCTCATCGCCGAGTACGCCGCCGAATGGGCCACCCCCGTACTGTTCCTCCGCGCCCCCGACGGCCGCGTATTCGACCACATCGTCGCCCAACCCGCGGTGACCGCCGTGCCCACGCCGGCGCCCGAGGTGGAAGCCGAGGACGAGGAGCGCGCCCAGGAGGCGCTGGCCACCGACGCGGAGACGACGGAGACCAAACGCAAGACCGCCGAGGAAGCGCTGCTCGAGCCGACCCCGAAACCGACGGGCGTCCAGCCCGAGGAGCTCAAGCCGGTAGCCCCCACCCCGGAGCCTGAGCCGGCGGCAGCGAGAACCGACGAAACGTCCCCCGAGGCCGCCCCGCTGCGCGGGGTCGCCGCGGCGGCCGCGGCGACTGCGGCCGGCGTGGCGGCGTCGAGCGCCCCGACTGCGCCGCCGGTGACCCAGGCCCTGCCGACGACCACGGCAACACCGCCTCCGACCGGCGCACCCGCATACCAGCCGCCGCAGCCGACCTACCAGCAGCCGCAGCAGCCTACGACGCTACCAGCAACAGCAGCCCACCTACCAGGCGCAGCAGCCGACACAACAGGTGCCGACCCAGCAGCAGCCTCCGCGGCAGAGCGGTCCCGGCCAGGCGCCGCCGCGCTACGTCAACCCCCCGAACCCGAAGAAGCCCCGGTGGGGCCTCATCATCACCATCGTCCTGGCGGTCGTGGCCGTCGTGTTCGGCGGGCTCGCCTGGTACGGCTTGCAGCTGCCGGAGAAGGTCGAGCCGACGAGCAACAACGGCGGGGAGGCGAGCACCCTGACGGGTCCGAAGATCTCGGCGGTCCACCTGACGACCGGCCTGACGATCAACGGGGACGCCTCCGACTGGCCGAGCGACATCCCGACCTTCGACAGCAACGTGCTCATCGCGGGAAGCGACACCGGTCTGCTCGGCCGTTGGGGGCTGGCCTGGGACGACTCGAACCTGTACGCCATCGTGCACGTCCTCGACAAGACCGCACTACAGACCCACGCGTCGGACACGTCCCAGCTGTTCAAGGGCGACGGGGTGAGCTTCGAGTTCGGGACCGCCCTGCCGAAGAACAAGAACGCCTCGCTCGAGACGGGTGACAAGCACGTCCTGCTCGGGCCGGCGAACTTCAAGGACGACACCGTGATCAGCGCGATCAACGTGCCGAACGGCTCGGTCTTCACCCGCGGCCCGAACACCATCCAAGGGCTGCGCGCGGCCACCGCGAAGACCGACGACGGGTACATCATCGAGGCGGCGATCCCGTGGTCGACGCTCGGCGCCGACAGCATCTCCGGCGGCAACGAGTACGGCATGAACCTCAACGTCAGCGACTCCGTGGCGAGCGGTGCCAAGGCGGGCGAGCTCAGCTCCTTCGTGAGCAACAACGCCGCACGGAAGGGCAACGACGCCCAGTTCCGGAGCATCTGGGGCACGCTCCAGCTCGAGGGCTGACGCGAGCGACCGTGGCCACTCGACGCTACGAGAACTTCGACCTGCTCGTCGAGTCCGTGGGCGACGGCACCTTTCGCTCTCGCGTCGCGGCGAGCCCGGTCGGTGCCGGCGCGAGCGCCACCTTCGCGATGCCGTTCGACGCGACCGGGCTGGAGAACCTGCTCCTCAAGCTCGACCCCGGCCGCTCCCAGATGCGCCGTGCGACCGCCGACCCGCGGCCCAAGGCGTCGACCGAGCTCGGCGGGGCGCTGTTCGAGGCGGTCTTCGGCGAGGAGGTCCTCCTCGCCTGGACCCGGAGCCAGGACGCCACCCGGGACGCCGGTGAAGGACTGCGACTGCGGCTGCAGCTCACCGACGCGCCGGAGATCGCCGGGCTGCCGTGGGAGCTGCTCTTCGACCGGCGTACGAACTCGTACCCCGCGCAGTCCGAACGCACGCCGCTCGTGCGCTACCTCGAGGTGCCGCACCCCCCACGGCCGCTGACCGTCGACGGGCCGCTGCGGATCCTCGTCGTCCTCTCGTCGCCGACCGACCTGCCCGAGCTCGACGTCGAGGCCGAGTGGCGGCGGATGCAGGACATGCTCGCCACCCGCGTGGCGTCCGGAGCCGTCCAGCTGGACCGGCTGCCGTCACCCACGACGACCGAGCTCGCCGCGTGGTTGCGCTCGCACGAGGTGCACGTCCTGCACGTCATCGGGCACGGGGACTTCGACGAGGGTCAGCAGGAGGGCGTCCTCTACTTCTGCGACGAGTACGGCCGCAGCGTCGCCGTCCCGCCGGCGGTCCTCGGACCGTACCTGCACGACCACGACCCGCTGCGGCTGGTGTTCCTCAACGCGTGCCAGTCCGGCCGGCTCGGCGCCGCGGACCCGTTCAGCGGCATGGCCCAGCGGCTCGTCCAGCAGGACTGCACCGCGGTCGTCGCGATGCAGTTCCCCATCAGCGACGGCGCCGCCACCGCGTTCACCGGTGAGTTCTACGCCGCGCTCGCCGACGGTATGCCGGTCGACCAAGCCGTCACCAGTGCACGCAAGGGCCTCCTGGCCGGGTACGCCAGCGAGTGGGCCACGCCGGTGCTCTACCTCAACGCGCCCGACGGCCAGGTGTTCGACGGGGTGGCTCCGCGGACTCCGGAGGCGACCGGCATACCTGTTCCGGCCGTGCCTGCACCGGCGCCATCGGCGCCGCCGGCGCCCCCCGCCACGCCGTCGCCGGCTCCGGTCACCCGGCCGGGTCGCGGACGCCTCATCGGGATCGCTGCGGCCGTGGCGGCCGTCCTCGTCGCGGTGGTCGTGTTCGCGGTGACCCGGGCCGGGTCGAGCGGGTCACCCGCGGCAGGACCGGCCGCCGGTTCCACCCCGTCGGCGGCCGCCGGGACGCCGACCGCCTCCCCGGGCGGCGTCGCGCCGCCCGTGGTGGCGACGGCCACGGTGACCTACCGCCCGGTGGAGGGTCCGCAGTTCGCGGCCCGCCGGCTGGGGACCGCACCGAGCATCGACGGTCGCGGCGACGACTGGCCGGCGACGGCGCCGATCGTCGCCGAGTACCTCGTCGCCGGGAACACCGCCACCGTGAAGGGTCTCTGGCAGCTCGGCTGGGACGCCGAGAACCTGTACCTGCTGGTCCAGGCCGTCGACTCCGAGGTGACCACGACGAACGCCGCGAACCCGGCCCGGCTGTTCCAGGGCGACGCGGTGACCCTCCAGTTCGGCTCGTCGGGGGCCAACGCCGACGGCAGCAACCTCAGCCCGGGCGACGTCTCGCTCTCCGTCGGACCCGGCGGCGGGGGCGCCGTCGCCGCCGTCACCGTCGGCTCCGGCAGGACGTTCGACGTCGACGCTGGTCGGAGTGCGCCCGCCGTCAAGGCGGCAGCGGTGACGACGTCGAACGGGTACACCGTCGAGGCCGCGGTGCCGTGGTCGGTCATCCGGCTCCCCGAAGCCGGGGGCCTGAACACGATGTATGCCGGGGCGCAGTTCGGCGCGAACCTCATCACCAGTGACGCGGACCCCGCCGCCGGCAGCCAGACCGGGATCCGGTCGCGGGTCAGCAACAACCGGTACGTGGCCGACCACACGGGCGCCGACGGCGGCTACCGACGGTACTGGGGACTGCTGACGCTCGGATCCTGAGCGACGCCAATCCGGTCGCGCGCCTGGCTAGGCTCGCGCGGGTGGGGCAGCGATGAGACGGGAGATCCTGCGCCTCGCGATCCCGGCCTTCCTGACTCTGGTCGCCGAGCCGCTGTTCCTCCTCGCCGACTCGGCGATCGTCGGCCACCTGGGCACCGAGGCGCTGGCCGCTCTCGGCGTCGCCTCGTCGATCCTCCTCACGGCCGTGGGCGTGTTCGTCTTCCTCGCGTACGGGACCACGAGCGTCGTGGCGCGGCGGCTCGGCGCCGGCGACGAGACGGACGCCGTGGCGGCCGGCGTGGACGGACTGTGGCTGTCGGTCGGTCTGGGAGCGCTGGCGGCGATCGTGCTGGCGGTCGCCGCGCCGGCTCTGTGCGCCGCCATCGGTGGGTCGCCGGGCGTGCAGGAGCAGGCCACGATCTACCTGCGCATCTCCGCCATCGGCCTCCCCGCCATGCTCGTGGTCCTCGGCGCGACCGGGCTGCTGCGCGGGTTCCAGGACACCCGGACCCCGCTCGTGGTCGCCGTCGCGGGTTTCGGGGCCAACATCGTGCTCAACGTCGCGCTGGTCTACGGCGCCGGCCTCGGCATCGCCGGGTCGGCCATCGGGACGGTCCTGGCCCAGACCGGCATGGCCGTGGCTCTGGTGGTCACCGTGGTCCGCAAGGCGATCCGGCTCGGCGCACCGCTGTCGCCGCATACTGCGGGCATCCTGGTCGCGGCGCGCGGGGGCGTTCCGCTGCTGGTCCGCACGCTGGCCCTGCGCGGCGTCATCATCGCCACGACGGTGGTCGCCGCACGGTACGGCGACACCGTGCTGGCGGCCCACCAGATCGTCATGACGGTGTGGAACGGGCTGGCGTTCGCGTTGGACGCGCTGGCCATTGCGGCGCAGGCGATCACCGGCAAGGCCCTCGGGGCGGGGGACGTCGGGCCGGCGCGGGTGGCCGCCAGCACGATGGCCCGCTGGGGCGTCGGGTTCGGGCTCATCACCGGCCTGGTGCTTCTCCCGCTCGCGCCGTTCATCGGTCGGCTGTTCAGCCCGGACCCGGCCGTGGTCTCGGCGGCGGCGTGGGCCTTCCTCGTGGTGGCGATCGCCCAGTGGCTGGCCGGGTTCGTGTTCGTCGTCGACGGGGTGCTCATGGGCGCCGGGGACACGGTGTGGCTGGCGGTGGCCATGGTGGGCGCTGGGGTCGTCTGGGTACCGGTCACGCTGTGGGCCAGTGCGGGTGGCGCCGTCCTCCCTGGTGGGTTCGGCCAGCCGCTCGCCGGGTTGTGGGTGTGGTTCGGGATCGGGTTCCTGGCCCTCCGCGGCGTGGGGCTCTGGTGGCGGTTCCGGGCCGATGACTGGCTGGTGACCGGCGCCACCCGCTGAATCGGGCGCTGCCCTGTGGATGACGCAGCCGGGTCGGGCGGGGACTTGTCGAGAGTGTCGGTATGCAGCTCGGCGCCCCTCCCCTCGTTCGCAGCGTCCACGACCTCGAGGTCGCCATCGTCGAGCAGCGCGGGCTGGTGACCCGCGAGCAGTGCCGGTCGGCCGGACTCACCGCCAAGGCCATCGAATGGCGGCTCACGAGCGGGCGTTGGGTCCGCGTCCACCCCGGGGTCTACCTGACGACGCCAGGCCGGGACGACTGGTGGACGGGCGCGCTCGCCGCGCAGCTGGCTGTTCCGGGCGCCGCCTGGTCGCACGCCACGGCGGGCTACTCCTGGGGGCTCGTGCGCTCACCGCCCCGCACCCTCGAGCTCGTCCTGCCGGAGACGCGTCGAGCCGTGCCGCCCCGTGGCGTCATCGTTCGCCGGGCCGTCGCCGCCGACCACAGAGTCGACGACCTGCACTGGCCGTGGCGAACGACGGCCGAGGAGACGATCCTCGACGTGTCGGCGACCGCCACGCCGGACGAGACCTTCGCGTTGTTGGGGCGGGCGTTCCAGAAGCGGCTGACCACCGAGGCCGCCATGGTGGGACGACTCCAGCAACGCACGCGCCATCCACATCGAGCGCTGCTCACCCTGGTCCTGGCGGCCGCAGCCGACGGAGTCGAGAGTGCGATGGAGGGCCGGTACCGCGACCACGTGGAACGTCCGCACGGTCTGCCGGTCGGCGTCCGCCAGCTCAGGCGGGACGCGGCCGGCCGGGAACGGCACGACGTGGGCTACCCGGAGCAGCGGGTTCTGGTCGAGCTCGACGGACGGCTCGGCCACGAGGGGTTCGAGGCGCAGGTGCGCGACGGGCGACGCGATCGGCGCGGAGCCGGTTCGGGATGGCTGACGCTGCGAGCCTTCTGGCCCGACGTCGCCGTGACCCCGTGCCTGCTCGCGACCGAGGTCGGAGCGGTTCTCGTCGACCGCGGCTGGCGCGGTCGACCACGTGCCTGCCGGCACGCGTCGTGCGTCGTGCGGCGGTGAGCGGCCGGACTCCCCGAGCCGGAAGGTTGCACCCCCTATCAGGGGTGCGATCTTCCGACGAGGGCCCACACCCGCCCTCCGGGCGAAGGCGCATACCCTGTCCGCCGTGGCGCTCGACATCCTCGTGCCGTACTGGGGCGACCCCGACCTCATGCGCGAGACCGTCGAGAGCGTGTTCGCGCAGGAGCGGGACGACTGGCGGCTCCTCGTCGTCGACGACGCCTACCCGGACCCGCAGATCTCCGAGTGGCTGGGCGCCCTCGACGATCCACGCGTCACCGTGGTCAGGCACGAGACCAACATCGGCATCACCGCGAACTATCGCGAGTGCCTGGCGCGCGCGACGCAGGAGCACGTGGTCTTCCTCGGCTGTGACGACGTCCTGCTCCCGGACTACGTCGGCGTCGTGCACGACGCCTTCGCGGCAGTGCCCGAGGCCGTGATGGTCCAGCCCGGGGTCCGCGTCGTCGACGAGACCGGGACGCCCTCGGCCGGGCTGGCCGACACCGTCAAGCAGCGGCTCCTCCGGCCGCGCGGTGACGGCCGCACCGTCCTGTCGGGCGAGCGGCTGGCCACCTCGCTGCTGCACGGGAACTGGCTGTACTGGCCCTCGATCGCGTTCCGGCGCAACGCCGTCGAGGAGGTCGGCTTCCGGGTCGAGCTGCCGATCATCCAGGACTTCGCGCTCGAGCTCGACCTCGTCGCCCACGGTGGGACGCTCGTCGTCGACCCCACGGTGTGCTTCCTCTACCGCCGGCACGCCGGGAGCGCCTCGTCGACGACGTTGGTCGACGGGTCGCGGTTCGCCGACGAGCGGGCGTACTACGCGATGGCGGTCGAGCAGATGCGGACGCTCGGCTGGACCGCGGCGGAGCGAGCCGCCCGAGCCCGGCTCACCTCACGGGCGCACGCCGTCAGCCTGCTACCCGGCGTCGTTGCGCGACGGCAGTGGAGCGCCGCCGGCCGACTGGTTCGGCACGCCGTCGCCCGAGGCTGACACCGCCGGCGGCGAACGGAACCGGTGCCGCGCCCACCTCAGCGCCGGACGCTCGACCAGTCGCCAGCTGACCACCGCGACGGCCGCCGTCGCGAGCGCCGCGAGGACGTCGTAGGCGACCAGCCCGAGGCGGTGCGCACCCGCATACACCAGCAGCTGTTGCATCGGGAACGCGTAGATGTAGACGCCGTAGGAGATGTCGTGCCGCCGTGCCACCGCGGGTGACGGCAGCACCGTCGACAGCCAGAGCAACACGTAGGCGATGAGCGGGGACGCCGCCTGCGCGCCCCAGTGCTCGACGGACACGACGAGGACGGCGGCCGCCGCCAGGGCGAGGAGGGCGAACGGCGTCCGCAGCGGGACTCGCCCGATCGCCACCCAGACCACCGCTCCCCCGAGGAACGCCGGCAACAGCCTCGCCAGCAGGACGACGTCGGAGTATGCCCCGGCTCCCCAGGCACCCACCGTCGCCCAGGCGACCACCGAGCCCGCGAACGCGACCACGATCAGCCAGCGATGACGCCTCACCACGGGCAGGCAGACCAGCAAGCCGACGAGCAGGTAGCAGAGGAACTCGAAGTAGAGCGTCCACAGCGACCCGTTCCAGGCGCCAGGGTATGGAACGGCGGACGGCGTGCCCGCCACGTCGTACGCGTTGATCCGCAGGGCCAGGTTCCCCAGGACGTATGCGGGTGGGCTGGTCGGCGTCGTGAGGAAGCTGCTCCAGTCGCGCCCCTCGGCGGCCCAGGCGATCGGTGCGAAGACGCCGGCCGTGACGACCAGGCACACGACGAACGCCGGGTAGATCCGGGCGACCCGCAGGACGAGGTACCGCCCGAGCGGGTTGGCGAACCGGCTCGCGGTGATGAGGTACCCGCTGATGGTGAAGAAGCCGAACACCGCCCAGCCGCCGAGGTTCTCGCCCTGGATCGACGGTCCGGTCCCGGCCCCGGACAGGTAGTAGCCATGGGCCACGAGGACCAGCAGGGCCAGACCGAGCCGGATCAGGTTGAGGGAGTTGTTGCGGACGTCCAGCTCGACGGTCCGAGCGCCGGACCGCGGAGTGAGCGGGGCGGGTTCAGCGGTGATGGGCGTCCCACCGGGTGAAGCCGGCCGCCGTCGCGGCGTCCTCGCTGTCGAACCACACGTCGGCCGCCGCGCGACCGTAGCCGGGCGCGTCCTCGGTGTAGAACAGCAACGAGTCGGCGTTGCCCTTGACCGTCCAGCCCTCGGGTCCGGCCGCGCCACGCCGGGACACGGCCGAGCCCGTGCCGTACCCGGACTCCTGGACCTCGGCCGGTGCGACAGTCTCGGAGGGATCGTCGGGCTGGTCGTCAGCCGGGTCGGTCGCGTCGGTCCGGTCGTTGCCGAACGTCTCCACGTACCCCTCGTCGTGGCGCAGCTCGGCATCTTCCCCGAGCTCTTCCTGCTCTTCCTCCTCGGGCGTCAGCTCCTCCTCGGGCGCCCAGGCCATCTCCTCGACGTCCTCCCTCACCTCGACGTCCTCGACCGGCTCGACATCCTCCACCGGCTCGATGTCGGAGGGCTGCGCGTCGTCGTCGACGGCCACCGGCGGCACGTACTCCACGGCCGGCGCCCGATGCCGACCGCTCCCGCCGCGGCTGCGGAGCAACAGGAAGATCACGACCCCGAGGACCACGGCGGCGACGACCCACAACCAACCAGCCATGACACGATTCCTCTCTGCGGGCAGTCTGGGCGGCAACGCTAGCGCGACCCTCCCGAGACGCGCTGGCCTGCCGCCCCGAGGAGCGGCAGAGTAGGGGGCGAAGGGGCATACGCGGCACTGGTACACGACGACGGAGGCGGCCATGGCGGAGCACGAGGTACCCGACCTGCACGATGTCGAGGAGAAGATCCACGCGGCGCACGACGCCGAGGACAAGCTTCTGCACACCATGCCCAACGCGATCCACCCTGACGACAACGCGTTCCCCGGCATGGTGCCGCCGTCGGCACCCGCGGCAGCGGCCGAGGAGAACGCCGAGGAACAGCCCGAGCCTGACGGCAGCGCCCGCGGCGAAGCGGAGGATGACGACGAGGAGGCGTTCGTCGAGTCGGCCGTCGTCGAGGACGACAGCCCACCGCCGGGCGACCCCGACCACCGCTGACGCGCGGGGCGGCTACTCGCCGCGGCGCTTGCGGGCCTGCTCGGCCTTGCGGCGGAGCTGGTTGTAGGTGCCCGTGATGCCCATCGCCTTCTTCACCTCGGCGACGACGGCCTTGACCTCCACGCGGGTCCGTTCGGTGCCGTCGACGATGATCTCGTCGACGTAGCCGGGCCGGCTCTCGTAGGTCGCACGGCGCTCCCGCATCGGCTCGAGGAAGGCGTTGACCGCCGCGGCGAGCTTCTCCTTGACCTCGACGTCGCCGACGCGGCCCGCGCGGTAGCGCTCCTTGAGGTCGGCCACCTCGTCGCGGTCGGTGTTGAACGCGTCGTGGTAGAGGAAGACCGGGTTCCCCTCGACGGTGCCGGGGATGTCGGCGCGGACCCGGTTGGGATCGGTGTACATCCCGCGCACCTTGCGGCGCACCGTGTCGGCGTCGTCGGACAGCAGGATCGTGTTGCCCAGGGACTTGCTCATCTTGGCCTGGCCGTCGGTGCCGACCAGGGTCGTGATCTCGCTGATGACGAGCTCGGGGATGGGGAAGACCTCGCCGTAGAGGTTGTTGAACCGGCGCGCGATCTCGCGGGTCACCTCGACGTGGGCGTGGTTGTCCTTGCCCACCGGAACGACGTCGCCCTTGACGCAGAGGATGTCGGCGGCCTGGAGCACGGGGTAGCCGAGCAGCCCGTAGGGCATCTCGTCCTTCCCGGCGGCGCGGGCCATGTCCTTGAGGCTGGGCACCCGCTCGAGCCGGGGCACCGTGACGAGGTTCTGGAACAGCGTGTTGAGCTCGCTGACCTCCGGGATCGCCGACTGGAGGTAGAAGGTCGCCTTCTCCGGGTCGATGCCGGCCGACAGCTGGTCGAGGACCATGTCGCGGGCGTTGGTACTGACCTGGTCGATGTCGGCGCGGGCGTTCTTCGTCGTGAGCATGTGCAGGTCGGCGATGATGAAGAACGCCTCGTACTCCTCCTGCAACCGGATCCGGTTCTCGACGCTGCCGACGAAGTGACCGAGGTGCAGCTTGCCCGTGGGCCGGTCTCCGGTGAGCATCCGTTTCCGGCGGGCGGCCACCTCGAGGGCGCCGTCCGAGGGCGCGGACGTCGTGACGGGCGTGGTCATCTCAGTGCTCCTTGTCGTCCTGCGTCCCTCGGCCGGGCGGTGCGCTGCACACACGAAAGCCGCCCGTCGAGGGGCGGCTGTGGTGTCGTCGTGCTGGGTTCCGCCCCGGTCAGGGCAGCCACCAGCTCGCGCGCGGCGCGCATACGGGCGTCACGGTCGAGCCGGTGGTGGTCATGATCCACAGTCTATCGGGTCGGCACCCCGCCCCCGCCTTACAGTCGACCGGTGCCTGCTCCCACGTCGCCGCTCGCCTACCCGCGACCCCAGCTGCGGCGAGCGCAGTGGCAGGACCTCGGGGGTCCCTGGGGTTTCGCTCACGACGACGACGACGTCGGCCGCCGCGACGGCTGGTCGCGGGACGACGGTCCCTTCGACGCGACGATCCAGGTGCCCTACCCCCCGGAGTCGGCGCTGTCCGGGGTCCACGACCCGGCCGTGCACCCCGTCGTCTGGTACCGCCGGGTCGTCCGGATCGACCCGGTCGGCACGGGCCGGCGGGTGCTGCTGCACTTCGGGGCGGTCGACTACCGGGCCGAGGTCTGGGTCAACGGGCAGCTGGTCACCCGCCACGAGGGCGGGCACACCCCGTTCCACGCTGACATCACCGACGCGCTCGGCAAGGGTGGCGAGCAGGTCGTCGTGGTGCGCGCCGAGGATCCGACCGACGACCCCGCCCAGCCGCGCGGCAAGCAGGACTGGCGACCCGCGCCGCACGACATCTGGTACCACCGCACGACCGGCATCTGGCAGCCCGTCTGGTGGGAGGTGGTCGGCGACCGGTACCTGACCCGGCTCGACTGGACGCCTGACCTGGTGCGTGGCCAGGTGACCCTCGAGGCCGAGCTGAGCGGGGTGCCGGTGGAGGGCACTCGGCTCGAGGTCCGCCTCACCCGACCCGACCGCGTTGTCGCCGAGGCCTCCGTCCGCGTCGGCACGCACCACGGCGGTCTGCGTCCTCGAGCTTCCCGAGGCACGGCACGGCCAGGACCAGGGGGACCTGCTCTGGACGCCGGAGCACCCCACCCTCCTCGACGCCCGGGTCGCGCTCGTCGCGCCGGACGGGTCGGTGCTCGACGAGGTCACGTCGTACGTCGGGTACCGCAGCGTCGGTGTCGGCGACGGCCGGTTCCTCCTCAACGGACGGCCCTACTACCTCCGGCTCGTCCTCGAGCAGGGCTACTGGCCGGAGTCGCATCTCGCCGCTCCCGACGACGACGCGCTCCGTGCAGAGGTCGAAGCGGTGAAGTCGTTGGGATTCAACGGGATCCGCATCCACCAGAAGATCGAGGACCCGCGCTTCCTCGCGTGGTGCGACCGGCTCGGCCTGCTGGTCTGGGAGGAGATGCCCAGCGCGTATGCGTTCAGCCCCACCGCCGTGCAGCGCGTCGTCGAGGAGTGGACCGAGGCGGTCCGCCGCGACCGCAGCCACCCGTGCATCGTGACCTGGGTGCCGCTCAACGAGAGCTGGGGCGTTCCGACGATCGCCCAGGACGCCGCCCAGCGCGACTACGCCACCGCGCTCTACCACCTGACCAGAGCCCTCGACCCGACGCGGCCGGTCATCTCCAACGACGGCTGGGAGCACACGCGCAGCGACGTCCTCGGCGTTCACGACTACGCCGCGCGCGGCGAGCTGTTGGCCGAGCGGTACCGCGATCCCGAGGCCATCGACCGCGCCGTCGCGGACCAGAGCCCGGGTGGACGCCGGGTGCTGCTCGAGGGCGAGCGCGACCGCAGCCGGCCGGTCGTCCTCAGCGAGTTCGGCGGCCTCAGCCTGGCGCCCCAGGAGGGCGAGGAGTGGTTCGGGTATGCCACGGTGCAGTCGCCGGCCGAGTACCTCGAGCGGTTCGCCGGGCTGGTCGACGCCCTCCTGGACAACCCGGAGATCGCCGGCTTCTGCTACACCCAGCTCACCGACACCGAGCAGGAGCGCAACGGCCTGCTGGCCGCCGACCGCGCCCCGAAGCTGGACCCGGAGCGGATCCGGGCGATCGTCGGGCGACCGGCACGGGCCGTGCCGTCGGAGGAGGTCGACGCCGGTCGAGCGGCTACGCTGCGCACGTGGGCGAGCGGAGCACCTCCCCCTGGCCGGCCAAGCGTCTCGAGATGACGACCGGCCGGCGGATCGGCAACGCGGTCATGGAGCGTCTGGTCACCTGGAACCTCGTCCCGCGCACCGTCATGCTCACCACGGTCGGACGCAGGACCGGTGAAGAGCGCCGCACGCCGGTCACGTTGATCTACCGCAGCAGCCGCGTCTTCCTCGTGGCGCCGTACGGACCGGTCGGCTGGGTCCACAACGCCCGGGCGGCCGGCACGGTCCGGATCAGCGGCAAGGTCGACGGTGAGAAGTCCGACGCCGAGTATGCGGTCCGTGAGGTGACGCCCCTGGAGGCCGGACCGGTGCTCAAGGACTACTGGCAGACCGCCTCCGCGGTCCGCTCGTACTTCGACGTGCCGAAGGGCGCTCCGGTGGAGGCGTTCGTCCACGAGGCACACCATCACCCGGTCTTCGAGCTGACCCCGATCACTGCCGGCTGAGGTACGCCTCGATCCCGTCGAGCAGGCGCTCCAGCCCGAACTCGAACCCGTTGCGGGCCTCCTGCTCGAGGTACTGCTCCGGTTCGTGCTCGAAGTCGAACGCCCCCTCGGCGTTCGCCGCCGCGAGCCGCGGGAAGCGGGCGTCGACGTCCGGCACCAGCTCCGCGATCAGCTCCGACTGCGTGGTCCACCAGTCCATCTCGGTCTGGCCCACCGCCCGCGTCGCCTCCCGCAGCTCGGCGATCTGCCGGGTCATGCCGGCGACGAAGCCCGAGACGGTGCCGACGATCTTCATCACGTCCGCCGCGTTGAGGTCGGTCGACGCGAAGAGCTCCGCGGGGCGCTCCATCGTGAGGTAGCTGCCCGGACCCAGGACGGGACGCGCCAACGAGATCTGGTGCACCCAGGGGTGGCGCAGGTAGAAGTCCCAGAGGTCGAGGGCCCAGCGACGGGCGGCCGCTCGCCACCCGTCCGCGACGTCGTAGGTGATGTCGAGCTCGCGCAGCGCTCGGTCGAGCATGAGGTCGACGAGCTCGGCCTTGCTGGGGACGTACGTGTACAGCGCCATGGCGGTGCGGCCCAGCCGCTCCCCCACCGACCGCATCGAGACAGCGTCGAAGCCCTCCGTGTCGGCGATGTCGGTGGCGGCCGCCACGATGTCGTCCACCGTGATACCGGGTTTGGGTCCGCGGGGGGTGGCCTCGGCCGCGGTGGGGACTCCCCAGAGCAGCTCCATGGTGCGGCGCGGGTCGCCCTGGCCGGTGTAGGTGACCATGGTTGCCTCTCTATACGGAATAAAGTATTGTGCTTCCTTCTTCACTTTACAACGTAAGGGGAGCCACCCGAACATCACGCGAAGCGTGAGGCTCGGGAAGGGGAGCCACCCGAACATCACGCGAAGCGTGAGGCTCGGGAAGGAGAGGAGAGCGGGATGGTGGCAACGATCAGCGCGGACGGCCTGGTCAAGCGGTACGGCGAGCAGGCGGCCTTGGACGGCTTCGACCTGGAGGTGGAGCGAGGGACGGTGTTCGGGCTGCTCGGCCCGAACGGAGCGGGGAAGACGACCGCGGTGCGCGCGTTCGCCACCCTGCTGCGTTACGACGCGGGTGACGCCCAGGTCGCCGGCCGCGACCCGGTGACCGAGCCGCACGAGGTGCGCCGGCGGATCGGCCTCAGCGGTCAGACGCCGGCGGTGGACGAGATCCTCGGCGGCCGGCAGAACCTCGTCCTCTTCGGCCGGCTCAACCGGATGTCGCGTCGCGAGGCGCAGCAGCGGGCCGACGAGCTGCTGGGGAAGTTCGGGCTCACGGATGCGGCCGACAAGCAGGTGAAGCACTACTCCGGGGGCATGCGGCGCCGGCTCGACCTCGCGGTCACGCTCCTGCTCCGACCCGAGGTGCTGTTCCTCGACGAGCCGACCACTGGCCTCGATCCGCGCAACCGCACCGAGGTCTGGGAGGCGGTCCGGTCGCTCGCGGCGGACGGCACGACGGTGCTGCTCACGACGCAGTACCTCGACGAGGCCGACCAGCTGGCCGGCCGGGTCGCCGTGATGGAGGCCGGCAGGGTCATCGCCGAGGGCACGCCCGACGAGCTCAAACGAGAGGTCGGCGGTGACCAGCTCGAGGTCGTCGTCGAGGAGTCCGCCGACGAGGCGGCCGACCTGGTGGTGGTTCGCGACGCGGTAGCCCGCTACAGCTCGGGGGAGCCCCACGTCGACCGCGAGCAGCGCCGCGTCTCGGCGGCGGTGGACGACCGGGTCGCGGCGATGGCCGGCGTGCTCCGCGACCTGCAGGAGCACCGGGTGTCCATCGCCGACGTCGCCCTGCGCAAGCCGACGCTCGACGACGTGTTCCTCCGGCTCACCGGGCACGGCGCCGAGACGGCCACCGATCCCGCCGACCCGGCGAGCGAAGGGGAGAACCGATGACCACCGCGACGACGACCACGGCCGGCGACTCGCTGGCATACCGACCGCTGGACCGGCTGCGCTGGGCGGCCCGCGACGGGTTCCTCGTCGCCGGGCGCGACGTCGCCCACTGGGTCCGCGAGCCACAGCTGATCGCCTGGACCCTGGTCTTCCCGATCATCTTCGTGGTGCTGTTCGCCTACGTGCTCGGCAGCGCCATGCAGGTGCCCGGCGGGCTCAGCTACCAGGAGTACGTCCTGCCGGGGATGTTCGTGCAGACGATGGCCTTCGGGCTCGGCGAGACCCTCGCCGCGGTACAGGCCGACAACGCCAAGGGCGTCATGGACCGGTTCCGCTCGATGCCGATCGCCCCGTCGGCCGTCGTCGTCGGCCGGTCGCTGGCCGGGCTGCTCTACTCCCTCGTCAGCCTGGTCATCCTCATCGGCGCCGGCCTCCTCGTCGGCTGGCGTTGGCACGGCACTGCTTGGGAGACCCTGGGCGCCATCGGGCTCCTGCTCCTCGCGCGGATGGCCTTCCTCTGGCTCGGCATCTACCTCGGCCTGCGGGCCAAGAGCCCGGAGATGGCCAACGGGATCTACGGTCTGCTCTATCCCGTCACCATGGTCTCCAACGCGTTCGCCCCGCCCGAGCTGATGCCGACGTGGCTCGGCGTCGTCGCGTCGTTGAACCCGCTGTCGTGGACGACGACCGCCGTGCGCGACCTGTTCGGCAACCCCGGCGGGAACCCGGCCGGCTGGCTCGGCGAGCACTCCATCGGCCTCGCGGTCGTGTGGCCCCTGGTCGTCTCCGCTCTCACGCTGCCCCTCGCGGTCAAGGCCTACCGGGGGCTCGGCCGGTGAGCGGTGGCCAGCCCAGCCCGCACGACGTCATCGCGGTTCGCGGCGCCCGCGAGAACAACCTCAAGGACGTCTCGGTCGACATCCCGAAGCGCCAGCTCGTCGTCTTCACCGGCGTCTCGGGGTCGGGGAAGTCGTCGCTGGTGTTCGGGACCGTGGCGGCGGAGAGCCAGCGGCTCATCAACGAGACCTACACCGCGTTCCTCCAGAACTTCATGCCCGCGCAGGCCCGTCCCGACGTGGACACCCTGAGCGGCCTCACCGCCGCGATCCTCGTCGACCAGGAGCGGATGGGCTCCAACTCCCGGTCGACCGTGGGGACCGCCACCGACGCCTACGCGATGTTGCGCATGCTGTTCAGCCGGCTGGGCGAGCCGCACGCGGGCAGCTCGGGGGCGTTCTCGTTCAACCTGCCCGAGGGGATGTGCCCCGTGTGCGAGGGCACCGGCCGCGAGTCGGCGATCGACATCGACGCGCTCGTCGACCGCGACCTCAGCCTCAACGAGGGCGCCATCACGGTGCCGAACTTCACGACGAACACCTGGTACTGGCGGCTGTTCGCCGACTCCGGGTTCCTCGACCCGGACAAGCAGCTGCGCGACTACACCGAGCAGGAGTGGGAGGACTTCCTCCACAAGCCGTCGACCAAGGTGAAGCACGCGGGGTTCAACGCGACCTACGAGGGCCTCGTCGTCAAGGTGAAGCGGATCTTCATCGACCGGGCCGGCGAGATCAAGCAGGCGAGCACCAAGGCGTTCGTCGAGCGCGCGGTGACCTTCGCCGCGTGCTCGGAGTGCGGTGGTACCCGGCTCGCGGCGCCCGGGCGGTCGGCGCGGATCAACGGCACGACGATCGCGGAGTGCACGGCGATGCAGGTGAGCGACCTGCTCGCGTGGCTGGACGGGGTCACCGAGCCTGCCGTGGCGCCGCTGGTCGGCAACCTCCGGCATACCCTCGCGTCGTTCGTCGAGATCGGGCTCGGCTACCTCTCCCTCGACCGCGAGCCGGGCACACTCTCTGGCGGCGAGGCGCAGCGGACCAAGATGGTCCGCCACCTCGGGTCAGCCCTCACCGACGTCACCTACGTGTTCGACGAGCCCACCGTCGGGCTGCACCCGCACGACATCCAGCGGATGAACGGCCTGCTGATGTCGTTGCGCGACAAGGGAAACACGGTCCTCGTCGTCGAGCACAAGCCCGAGGTCATCACCGTCGCCGACCACGTCGTCGACCTCGGACCCGGCGCGGGCTCGGCCGGTGGCAACCTCGAGTATGCGGGTGACGTCGCCGGCCTGCGCGCGTCCGGGACGCTCACCGGGCAGCACCTGGACCGCCGGCCGTCGCTGCGCCCGTCGGTCCGGTCCGCGACGGGGTCGCTGCCGATCCGGAGCGCGACCCTGCACAACCTGCGCGACGTGTCGGTCGAGGTCCCGACCGGGGTGCTCTGCGTCATCACCGGCGTCGCGGGCTCGGGAAAGTCGTCACTGATCCATGGCTACCTGCCTCGCCACGACGGCGTCACCGTCGTGGACCAGACGGCGATCAAGGGATCGCGCCGGTCCAACCCCGCGACCTACACGGGCCTGCCGACGGGATCCGCGGCCTTCGCCAAGGCCAACGGCGTGAAGCCCGCGCTGTTCTCGGCCAACTCCGAGGGCGCGTGCCCGACGTGCCAAGGGCTCGGCGTCGTCTACATCGACCTCGGGTTCATCGTCGGCATCCCGGCGACGTGCGAGGACTGCGAGGGCCGGCGGTTCACCGACGAGGTGCTGGAGTACCGCCTCGAGGGCAAGAACATCAGCGAGGTGCTCGCCATGCAGGCGGAGGAGGCTCGGACGTTCTTCACCGAGAGGCGGCACCCGGTCGCTGGACCGGCTGGTCGACGTCGGCCTCGGCTACGTCACCCTCGGCCAGCCGCTGACCACGCTGTCCGGCGGCGAGCGGCAGCGGCTCAAGCTGGCCATCGAGATGGCCGAGATCCGACAGCGGAGGCGGTCTTCGTCCTCGACGAGCCGACGTCGGGCCTGCACATGGCCGACGTCGACATGCTGCTCGGCCTGCTCGACCGACTCGTCGACACCGGGCAGCTCGGTCATCGTCATCGAGCACAACCTCGGCCGTCGTCGCCCACGCCGACTGGGTCATCGACATGGGTCCCGGGGCCGGGCACGACGGCGGGACGGTGGTGTTCGAGGGCACGCCGGCGGAGCTGTGCTCGAGCGGGACCCTGACCGGCGACCATCTAGCGGCGTACGTCGCCTGAGCCGGCCGGCGGCGCCCGTCGAACAGGCACCAACGCGGCCGGTATCCGCGGGTCGGATCATCCCCGCGGCGTGTCGCGTCGGCGCGCCGACGACTGCCTGTCCGACGGGCAACCCGGGACGGGGTTCTCTAGCGGGTGGAGGTGAGCAGCTGGTCCACGGGCGCGTGGTCGTCGGTGAGCACGAGCGGGTCCGCGCCCAGGAACGAGCGCATCGCCGGTTCGGACAGCAGCTCCATGCCGCCGCCCTTCGTCCGCAGCTCCGCGGCCACGGCGTCCCGGTCGATCGGGCCGTGCGAGGCGAGGATCACGAGGTTGCCGCCGCCGAGCCCACCGCCGGTGGTCACCAGGGCCACGTGCTCGTACACCGAGGCGACCGTGGCCAGCTCGGCCCGCGCGAAGTTCAGTGGGCGGTAGTCGATGACGTTGAGGACGACGAGCCCCTCGGGCCGCAGGACCCGGTCGATGTCGCGGAACGTCTCGCGCGTGGTGAGGTGCCACGGCACCGCGACCCCGCCGAACGCGTCGCCGACGTAGACGTCGACGCTGTCCGTGGCGAGCCGCTGGACGGCGGTCCGACCGTCGGCCACCTCCACCTCCAGCCGGGGGTCGTTGGGCAGGGCGAGCCGGGTCCGGTCCACCTCGACCACCCCGTCGTCGATCTCGACGACCCGGTTCGTGCTCTCGGGACGGGTGGCCAGGAGGTAGCGCGGCAGGGTCATCCCGCCGCCGCCCACGTGCAGCACCGAGAGCGGGCCGGTCGGCCTGGTGTCCACGGCGGCGGCGAAGGCCTTCATGTAGGCGAACTCGAGGTAGGTCGGGTCGTTCAGGTCGACGTAGCTGTGCCGGAGGGTGTCGAGCATCAGCGTCCGCCCCTCCGGACGGGCGGGGTCGGGGACGACGGACGCGCAGTGGTACCGCGTCTCGACCTGGCACGGCGAGGGCACCACGAGTGCCCCCAGCCCCGCCACCAGCGCGAGCACGAGTGGCGCGGTCACGCCGACGTGCGGGGCGACTCCGCGCCTCCGGTTGGCCACGACGAACGCGAGCCCGCCGACGACGAGCAGGCCGCCGGTTCCGAAGAGGATCACGCTGGTCGGCACGTACGCCACGAGGACGAACCCGGTGAGGAAGGTCGCGAGGATCGCGCCGAGCGTGCTGACCCCGGACAGCCGGCCGACCACCGACCCGGTCTCGGTGAGCGTCGACAGGACGAGCTTGACCACCATCGGCGGCACGGCGGACAGGACCGCGGCCGGGACGAACACGGTGACCGTGACGACGAGCAGGGCGATCGGCGCGGCGTCCCCCGGCCCGGCCGCGGCCGTGGCGAGCCGGATCGCCGGCGTCACGAGGAGCACGAACGCGCCGCCGATCAGCAGCAACGGCCCGATCATCGACCGCGGCGGCAGCCGATCCGCGGCGGCCCCTCCGGACCACGCCCCGAAGGCGATCGCCGTGAGGGCCAGGCCGATCACCGCCGTGTTCGTCTCGAGGGTGATGCCGACGTACGGCGCGATGAGCCGCAGCGAGGTGATCTCGAGGACCAGCACCGCCGCGGACGTCCCGAACACCAGGGCGTAGGCCAGCCAGCCCGGCAGCGGGTCCGGGGGGCTGGTGGTCGGCTGGGCGGAGGGCTCGCCGGCAGGCATACCGCAGTATGCGTGACCCCTGGACCCGTTCGGCGCTTGGAGACGCGGTCAGGGAGCCCGCATGCGGCGGCGGCCTCCGTGATCGGTGGCGCAGACCCTGTGACAGGCGTGCGCGTCCAACTGTGGCGACGCACCGGAGACGGGTCGGGGTCGGAACCCGCCGCACTGGCGCGTTCCGACCCCGAACGGGTCAGCCGGGTGGAGCCGTCAGCGAGCGACGACCTCGAACGGAACCGTCGCCTGCACGTCCGGGTGCAGCCGGACCAGCGCCTGGTAGGAGCCGGTCGACTTGATGTGGCCCTGGACCTCGATCCGGCGACGGTCGAGCTCCGGACCACCGGCGGCCTTGACCGCGTCGGCGATGTCGGCCGTGCTCACGGCGCCGAACAGCCGGCCGGCGTTGCCGGCCTTGGCCGGCACGGTGACCGAGGCGGACTCGAGGCGGCCCTTGAGCTGCTTGGCCTCCTCGAGCGAGCGGACCTCGCGGCTGGCGCGGGCCGTGGTGATCGCGTCGACCTGCTTCTGGCCGCCCTTGGTCCACGGAGTGGCCAGGTGACGCGGGAGCAGGAAGTTGCGGGCGTAGCCGTCCTTGACGTCGACGACGTCACCGGCGGTACCGAGGCCGGTGACCTCGTTGATGAGAATGACCTTCATGGGCGCGTGTCTCCTCAGCGAGCCGAGCTGGAGTACGGCAGCAGAGCCATCTCGCGGGCGTTCTTGACCGCGGTGGCGATGAGCCGCTGCTCCTGGACGGACACTCCGGTCACCCGACGCGCGCGGATCTTGCCGCGGTCGGAGATGAACTTGCGCAGCAGCGCGGTGTCCTTGTAGTCGATGTTCTCGACCTTGGCGATCTTGAGGGGATTCGCCTTCTTCTTCGGTTTGCGCACAACGGGCTTGGCCATCGTGGTGCTCTCCTTCTTCTGGTGAGAGCCCGGGGAGTCACCCCGGGATGGGGTTCTAGAGGTGAATGAGGATCAGAACGGGGGCTCGTCGTAGCCGGGGGCGTTGTTGCCCCAGCCACCCTGCTGGCCGCCGCCCTGGTTGCCTTGTGCGGGCTGCGACGGGGGCGCGTTGTTGCCGCTCCCGCTCCAGCCGCCCTGGCCGCCGCCCTGGTTGCCGCCCTGGTTGCCCTGGGAGGAGCCGGCGCCGGTGGCCCACGGGTCCTCCTGCTGGCCGCCGGAGCCGCCGCCCTGCTGGCCACCGAAGCCGCCGCCACCGCTACCCCGCTGGGTCTTGGTGACCTTGGCCGAGGCATACCGCAGCGAGGGGCCGACCTCGTCGACCTCCATCTCGACGACGGTGCGCTTCTCGCCTTCCTTGGTCTCGTAGGACCGGGACTTCAGGCGTCCGGAGACGATGACGCGGGTGCCGCGGCCGAGGGACTCGGCGACGTTCTCCGCGGCGTCGCGCCAGACCGAGCAGCGCATGAACAGGGTCTCCCCGTCCTTCCACTCGTTGCTCTGGCGGTCGAACGCGCGCGGGGTGGACGCGACGGTGAAGTTCGCCACGGCGGCGCCGGACGGGGTGAACCGCAGCTCCGGGTCGCCGGTGATGTTGCCGATGACGGTGATGACGGTGTCGCCAGCCATAGCTAGTCCTCTCCGCTGGGTTCGGGGCTCAGGCGCCGGGGCGCAGCAGCTTGGTCCGCAGCACCGACTCGTTGAGTCCGAGCTGGCGGTCGAGCTCCTGGGCCGTGGCGGGCTCCGCGGTCATGTTGATGACGGCGTAGATCCCCTCGGCCTTCTTGTTGATCTCGTAGGCCAGCCGACGGCGGCCCCAGATGTCGACGTTGTCGACACTGCCGCCGTCCTTGGTGACGACGGAGAGGAACTTGTCGAGGGACGGTGCGACGGTCCGCTCGTCCAGCTCGGGGTCCAGGATGACCATGAGTTCGTACTGACGCATGCGTTGACCCACCTCCTTTGGTCTTGGCGGTCACGGTCTCTCCGTGACAGGAGGGTTGTATGCGTCCTGCCACGACCCCCTGAACTCTCCAGGACACCCTCACACGAACCACCGACGTCGGTCGGGGCTCGTCCACAGGGCGCTTTCGCGTCGTGGCGAACCGGCCAAGACTACCGGCGGCGACCCCTGCTCCGGAAATCGAGGGCGCGGCCCGCCGCCGTCACGCGAGAATCGGCGCACCAGGGAGGAGACCCATGGACACCGAGCCCACCGAACCGCCGCCGGCCGTCGTCGCGCAGCTGCTGGCCACCGAGCACTGGAGCCTGCTCGCCACGCGGGGCACGATGTGGTCGGAGGTGATGAGCCGGATCACCATCCTGCTCACGGTCCTCACCGGGTCGCTGGTCATCCTGGGACTGGTGGCGCAGGCCGGGGGCTTCGGGGCGACGTTCCAGGTGCTGGCCATCGGGCTCGCCGTCGTGGGGCTGATCCTCGGCACGCTGACCAGCGTCCGCGTGTTCCTCGCCAGTGACGAGGACGCCGGCCTGATCCTCGCGATGAACCGGCTGCGGGCCGCCTACACCGAGCTCGCCCCGGGCATCGACGAGCACTTCCTCACCTCGACACGGCTCGACGAGGAGGGGCTCATGCAGACGTACTCGCTCGGCGTCCGACGCCATCCGCTGGTCCACGTCGTCGGCAGCACGAACTTCTTCGTGGGCACGGTCAACACCCTGGTGGCCGGCGCCCTGGCTTCGCTCGTCGCAGGGGCGTTGGGCGCCCCCATCGCCGTCCTCGTGCTGGCCGGGCTCGTGGTCGCCGCCCTCTACTTCGTGGTGTTCCTCTGGGCGGGGTACCGCACCTTCGGAGCCCGGCAGCGGATGCTCCGCAGCACTCTCGCCTAAGCCGCTAGCCGAACCGCACGACGAGCCGGTCCGAGTCGCCTCGCAGCGGACCCGCGAGCTCGTCGCTCTCCTCGTCGCCCCACGCGCTGTCGATGACGGCGCCCTCCTCGTCGTAGACGGGTTCCCGGGCGAGGGCGAGCTGCCAGGTACGGGCCAACAGCCAGAGCACCCCGCCCAACCGGATGACGAGGAACACCGCGTACCACGAGGCCTGTAGCCCGCGGCTGGGGACAGAGGTGCCGGCCAGGTAGAGCCAGACCGCCTCGAAGTGCAGCGCCTCGGTCGCCGACCAGGCCAGGACGTCCTTCCAGGCCAACCCGACGAGGGCCGCGAGGGGGACGAGCCACAGTGCCGACTGCACCGTCATCGACTTCCCCGTGAGCATGACGATGGCGAGCATGACGAGGCTGACCTCGGCCACCCCCGGCCGGCGCGGCATGGCCAGGGTGAAGCCGGCGCCGACGACCAGCGCGACGACCCAGCCGGCCACGCAGAGCACGGTCACCGTCGTCGGGGACAGCGGCTGGCCGCCGAGCTGCGGGAGCAGCCACGGCGACCCGAAGCCGGCACCTGCGTCCAGCCAGCCCCGGTATGCGGCGGAGGCCGCGTCGGGGTTCAGCGCCCCCAGCACGAAGAGGATCCCGCCGGCCACCACCGCCGCGGCGCCCGCGGTGCGGAGCCACACCGTCACCCGCCCGGCCCGAAGGCAGACGAACAGCAGCGCGGCGATGACGACGAGCGGGTAGGTGCGCGCTGACACCGCGAGCCCGAGCAGCACCCCGGCGAGGACCGGCCTTCGGCGGGTCCACGCATACAGGCCGGCCGCGGTCAGCGCGACGCCGACGACGTCGGGAGAGATGGGCAGCACGAGCAGGGCCACGGGCGCGAGCGCGACCTGAGCCGCGCGGAGCGGGAACCGGCGGACGGTCGCGGCGGTCCACCAGGTCGTCAGCGCCCAGAGGACCGCAGCCACGATGGACCAGATCGCGAAGTAGAAGCGCATCCGGTCGGGCGTCTCCCCCGACGGGACCACGGTGGCGGTCAACGTCATGAGGAACGACGTCAGCGGCGGCTGGGTCGGTGCCGGTGAGCCGAAGCCGCCCGAGAGGTACGCGCCGAGCCCCGCCGACAGCCCGGCGTCGCGGTAGGTCGCGGGGATGTCGGAGAAGCAGGCGTGCCAGAACTGGTCCGGCGAGCTCCACCCGGTGTCGATGCACGGGGCCCGCAGGAGGACGCCGAGGCCGGACACGACGGCCGAGGTTCCGGCCAGGACCGCGGCGTAGTAGCGCCACCCGCGGGCCAGCCGGACGGCATACCGGCCCACCGGTCCGCCGATGACCTCGGAGGCCGCCGTCGCGATCTCGTCGCCCCGCGTGGGGGAGGTGACCAGGTCGGCGCGCTCCGGGGCGAGTGGGTCGTCGGGGTCCGCGGTGGGGGCGGACCCCCAGCGCGAGGTCACGCGGGGAGCCTACGGGCCGGGGTTGGGTGGCGCCGTCGTGGTCGTCGGCTTGCCGCCGCCCTGGGGCTTCGTCGTCGTCGTCGACGGCGGCGCGGTGGTCGTCGTCGTCGACGGCGGCGCGGTCGTCGTCGAGGTCGGGGGTTGCGTCGTCGTGGTCGTCGACGGGGCGGTGGTCGTGGTCGTCGACGGCGTGCTCGTCGTCGTCACCGCGTTGTCACCGATGCCGGCCCGCTTGGGGAACTGCTGGACCTCCATGCCCCGGGTGGCCACCTTCATGAAGTCGAGCCACATGGACAGCGGGAGGCTGCTGCCGCCGACCTCGCTGACGCTGAGGCCCGGGATGTTGTCCAGGGGCTGGGGGACGCCGTTGACGTCGCGGTACATGCCGACCGAGGTGACCAGCTGCGGCACGAACCCGGTGAACCAGACCGACTTGTGCTCGTCGGAGGTACCGGTCTTGCCGGCGGTCGGACGGCCGAGGCCTGCGGCGCGTGCGCCGGTTCCGCCGGAAGCGGTCACCTGCTGGAGGGCATCGATGGTGTCGGCCGCCACGTCGGCGCCGAACGCCGCCGAGGTCTGCTTGTTGACCTTGTAGTCGATGTCGGTGGTCTCGGACGTGACCGCGGCGACGAGGTACGGCGTGGCCTTCTGGCCCTGGGCGGCGATGGTGGCATACGCGCTGGCGACGTCGACGACGTGCGGCGAGGCGGTGCCGAGGACGTTGGTGAGCGTGTCGTCGAGACCGGCGGTCTTCTCCGGCATCCCGGCCGCGATCGCCGCGTTCTTGGTGTTCGCCGGGCCGACCTTGTTGTTGAGACCGACGAAGACGGTGTTGACCGACTTGGCGGTCGCGCGGCGCAGGTCGATCATCCCGAAGTTCTGGTTGAACTCGTTCGGGACCTTGACGTTGCCGACGGTGATCGGGCTGTTGCCGTTGAACTGGGTCTTGGTGCTGATGCCCTCCTGGAGGCCCGCGATCAGCGCGAACGGCTTGAACGTCGAGCCGGCCTGCATGATCGCGTCGGTGGACGAGTTCAGCTGGCGCTTCTGGAAGTCCGCGCCGCCGTACATCGCGACGATGGCGCCGTCGCCGGGCTTGATGGAGGTGAGGCCGGCCTGGACGTCCGGGGCCTCCTTGGGCAGGTACTTCTGGACCGAGGCGACGGCGGCGTCCTGGCTGCCCTTGTTGATCGTCGTGGTGATCCGCAGGCCGCCGCGGTCGATGTCGGAGTCCGACAGCTTGAGCGTGCTGCCCAGCTCCTTGCGGACGGCATCGACGATGTAGCCGTTCGGGCCGGCGATCGCGGTGTTGTTGGCGGGCGGGACCGTGTCGGCGGGACCGGTGACCTTGTCGCGGTCGGCCTGGCTCAGCCAGCCCTCGGCCACCATGCCGTCGAGGACGTAGGTGACCCGGGTCTTGAGGTTGGCCTTCTGCTTGTCACCGAGCGCGGGGTCGTAGAGCGACGGCGCGTTGACGATGGCGGCCAGGGTGGCGCCCTCCGCCACACTCAGCTGGCTGACGTCCTTGTTGAAGTACGCCTTGGACGCGGTCTGGATGCCGTAGGCGCCGCGGCCGTAGTAGATCGTGTTGAGGTAGTTCTCGAGGATCTGGTCCTTGCCCTGCTGCTGGTCGATCTTGACGGAGATGATGATCTCCTTGAACTTCCGGGTCAGCGAGCGGTCGGACGTGAGGAAGTAGTTCTTCACGTACTGCTGGGTGATCGTCGAGCCGCCGCCCTGGACGTCGGCGCCCCGCAGCGCCTGCCACACCGAGCGGGCGATGCCGGTCGGGGAGAAGCCGGGGTTGGTGTAGAAGTCGCGGTCCTCGGCCGCGAGCACGGCCTTCTGGACGTGGTCCGGGACCTTGGACAGGGGCACCGACTCGCGGTTGCCCTGCGCGTCGGACAGGCGGGCCAGCTCGGTCTTGCCGTCGTCGTAGTAGACGATCGAGGCCTGGGCGTTGGCGAGGTCGTTGGGGGCCGGCGGCTGGATCGTGGCGTAGGCGATGGCCACCGCCACGGCCCCCAGCGCGACGAGGCTGAGCAGGGAGAAGAGCACCCACTTGGTGACCTTGCGGGCGCGGGAACGGGGCTTCGGACCGTCGGGGCCGACGTCGACCCCGGTGCCGGATCCGCCGTCGGCGCCGCCGGCTCCGGACTCGGCGCGGGCGCGCCGCGCAGCGCGGCTGTCGGGGGTCTGAGCACTCACGACGGACCAGTATGCGGTGTGGAGGGCCGCCTGTCCCAATCGTGTGCGTGTCGCGCGATGTATCGTGGCGATATATCTGTGTTACGGTTCCGACCGGACAAAGCCCGAGTATGTCAGTCGGGCGACAGCGGAACCGTTCAAGGAGGTGGCCCCGATGGCGCGTCGCGCCGAACTGCTCGAGTTCGCCGTCCTCGGCCTGCTCCACGAGAGCCCGATGCACGGGTACGAGCTGCGCAAGCGGCTCAACACCGCGCTCGGGACGTTCCGTGCGCTGTCCTACGGCTCCCTCTACCCGGCGCTGCGCGACCTGCTCGACCGGGCCTGGATCGCCGAGGCACCGCAGGCGACCGGAGGCTCCGGGAGCCGGCGCGCCCGCATCGTCTACGAGCTCACGCATACCGGCAAGGAACGGTTCCAGGAGCTCGTCGACCAGGCCGGGCCGAGTGCCTGGGAGGACGACGAGTTCGCCGTCCACCTGGCCTTCTTCGCCCGCACGACCCACGAGGTGCGGCTGCGCATCCTCGAGGGGCGGCGGTCGCGGCTCGAGGAGCGGCTCGCTCAGATCCGCGAGGTCTCGGTGCGCAACCGGGAGCGGCTGGACGCCTACACGACGGCGTTGCAGCGGCACGGCGAGGAGCAGGCCGAGCGCGAGGTCCGCTGGCTGGAAGAACTGATCACCACCGAACGCAACACCCCGCACACCTAAGGAGCACCTCCATGGGATCCATCCGCGTCGCCATCGTCGGCGTCGGCAACTGCGCCAGCTCGCTGGTGCAGGGCGTCGAGTACTACAAGGACGCGTCGCCCGAGGGCGTCGTGCCCGGGCTCATGCACGTCGAGTTCGGGGACTACCACGTCCGCGACGTCGAGTTCGTGGCCGCCTTCGACGTCGACGACAAGAAGGTCGGCAAGGACCTCGCCGAGGCGATCAACTCGTCCGAGAACAACACCATCCGGATCGCGGAGGTGCCGACGACCGGCATCACCGTGCAGCGCGGCCACACCCTCGACGGGCTCGGCAAGTACTACCGGATGACCATCGACGAGTCCGCGGCCGAGCCGGTCGACATCGTCGAGACGCTGCGCGAGGCGCGCGTGGACGTGCTCGTGTCCTACCTGCCGGTGGGGTCCGAGGAGGCCGACAAGTTCTACGCCCAGTGCGCGATCGACGCCGGCGTGGCCTTCGTCAACGCGCTGCCGGTGTTCATCGCGTCGGACCCGGAGTGGGCGGCGAAGTTCGAGGCGGCCGGCGTGCCGGTCATCGGTGACGACATCAAGTCCCAGGTGGGCGCGACCATCACGCACCGGGTGCTGGCTCACCTGTTCGAGGAGCGCGGTGTCGTGCTCGACCGGACGTACCAGCTCAACGTCGGCGGCAACATGGACTTCAAGAACATGCTCGAGCGCGACCGGCTGGAGTCCAAGAAGATCTCCAAGACGCAGGCCGTGACGTCGAACCTGTCGCACGACCTCGGTGCGCGGAACGTGCACATCGGGCCGTCGGACTACGTGCAGTGGCTCGACGACCGCAAGTGGGCCTACGTCCGCCTCGAGGGCCGCGCGTTCGGCGACGTCCCGCTGAACCTCGAGTACAAGCTCGAGGTCTGGGACTCCCCGAACTCGGCCGGCATCATCATCGACGCCATCCGGGCGGCCAAGATCGCGCTCGACCGTGGGATCGGCGGCGCGCTGGTCTCGGCGTCGTCGTACCTCATGAAGTCCCCGCCGGTCCAGCGCGAGGACACCGAGGGCCGCGCCAAGCTCGAGGCCTACATCGCGGGCACCGAAGAGCGCTGACGCCTCGGCTCCATCGCCACTCGAACAGGCACCACCGCTTCGGCGGGGGTGCCTGTTCGCGTAGGCGAGTCGGCTCAGCCCGCGAGTGCCTGTTCGGCGGTCATGACGTGACGATGGTCGAGCCACGTCCGGATGGCCCAGCGGACAAGGTCCGGACGGAGCATCACGTCCTCCCACGTGAACCGGAGCACCGCCCAGCCCAACGCCGTCACCTCGGTGTAGCGCCGGCAGTCCCGGACGAGGCCCTTCCGCGTGCCGTGAAACTCGAACCCCTCGGCCTCGATCACGAGCCGAAGCCTCTCGTCACCCAGGTCGACGACGGCCCACACCCCTCGGCAGCGATGGGCATCTGCGGCGTCATCTCGAGCTCGGGGAACTCGAGGCAGATCGCTCGAAGGACCGACTCGAACGGGTTCGAGGAGCGAGCGTCGGCCGCGCGGACCACCCGACGGGCCGCCGGAGCGCCGATGCCACGCAGCAGGCTCGCACCATCTCGGAGCTCGTCGGGACGCACCGCTCGCAGACGTAGCGCCGAGTCGGCCACCGCCAGCGCCTCGGCGAAGGGCAGTCGCATCGCGCAGTCGAGGACCGTCCTCAGCGGCGACGTCACGCCGCCATCGACGTCGTCGGGGTCGAGGTCCCGGTAGACGACGTGCATCGCCTGGGCGTCGCCGGGAACGAGGTGCCGTTTGCGAGGAACGGTGATCCAGGGCTGGCCGGCCGGCCACGCGACGGCCCATCCGTGCACCGCGGCAGCCGAGAGATGGGAGAGCACGGCGCTTCGCCGATGCGCCTCTCGCCGATGTTCATCCACGCTCGGCAGCCCGTAGCGGCCGCGGCGCAACCGGACGAGCTCGCCGCGCGTCACCGCGGACCTGATGGCGTGAGCCGTGGAGCAGCCACGAAGCTCCCCCCACGATGCGCAGCCCCCGAGTCGGGCGAGGGCAACCGTCGGGTCCACACGGTCCAGCCTTCCGCCGGCCTCGCCGACGCATGCCGCGTTGTCCACAGGCCGCCGAACAGGCACCACGCGGGAATTGGACGGCCACTGACGGGCGGTGCTGGCATACCGATGCCGTGGTGCCTGTTTGGCGGCCGGACCCTAGGTTGAAGGTATGCCGAAGCCTCCTGTTCCTGACGACGTCGCCGAGTTCCTGGCGCGGCCCAACTACGCGACGATCAGCGTCGTCCGCCCGGACGGGCAGCCGATCTCGTACCCGACCTGGTACCTCTTCGAGGACGGCCAGATCGTCGTCAACATGGACGACGGGCGGAAGCGGATCGAGCACCTGCGCCGCGACCCGCGGGTGGCGCTGAGCGCGATGGACCCGAAGAACTGGGTCACCCACGTCAGCATCGTCGGCCACGTGGCGGAGTGGATCCCCGACACCGACCTCACCGACATCGACCGCATCTCGACGCACTACGACGGCGAGGCCTACGGGGTGCGGAACCGGCCCCGCATCACCGCCCGGGTCGACATCGACCGGTGGCACGGCTGGGGCCGGTTCAAGACGAAGGCCTAGGCGTCTCCGGGTCGGAGCACCGGCAGGCCGGCGAGCACGCCCTGGGTGGCCGCCTGCTTCAGCTCGGCCCACGCCGTGGGAACGTCCTTGCCCGGTCGTGACGCCCGAGCCGCGATGATCCCCGCCACGGTGGGTGTTGCGAACGACGTGCCGCTCCAGCTGACGAGGCCCTCGGGGAACTCCGTCGCCAGGGTCTTGCGGCGCCC
This sequence comes from uncultured Actinomycetota bacterium, assembly GCA_963713345.1. Taxonomy (GTDB): domain Bacteria; phylum Actinomycetota; class Actinomycetes; order Actinomycetales; family Dermatophilaceae; genus Lapillicoccus. Next base: position 298,243 of record CAVQLI010000014.1, read on the forward strand.
TTCCTGGTAGACGTACTCCCCGCGAGGGAAGGCGTTCACCACCTCGCTCCCCCGCGCGTAGACGGTAGGCCAGTCACGGTTGCTGTAGTCGGCCAGCTGGTCGTTGCCGTCGAGGGCCCCGACCGCGACGACATGGGGCATGGCCTGGTTGAACGCGGCGGGGTAGAACTTCTCGTCCGTCCCCTCGTTACCGGCGGCCGCGACGAGCAGGACGCCCGCCTCCCCGAGCGCCAGACAGAGGGCCTCCAGGGCGATGGGGGCCAGGCCGTTCCGGGTGGTGGTGCCGGCGGACATCGAGATGAGATCCGGGTGGTCGACCTTGAGGGCCTCCAACAAGGTGCTCACCAACGAGGTCTCGGCCACCGACCCCATCCGGACGGTCACAGCGTTGACGTCGATGACGCATTCCGGGGCCTGGCTGCGCAGCACGCCACAGACGAACGTGCCGTGACCGCCGTAGTGCCCGACACCGGGACCCTCGAACGCTCCGGTGATGTCGGACAGCCACTCGGGATGGTCGTCCTCGACGTCGCGGCGGCGGCCGGTGTCGATGACGACCACCCGGACGCCTGCCCCGGTGGCGACCGGATCGGTGGAGAGGGCCGGGACCAGGTCCAGCTGCCCCAGGACCGGGTTGGGCTCGGTGGCGGGGCAGCAGCCGGCCGGGGTGATGTGCACGACGTGCTCCGGCATGGCGATACCGGGACGGGCGAAGGTGTCCAGGTCGTCACAGACGGCCGACAAATCGGTCGCCTCGGGCAGGAGGAGCGTGACGACCCCCGGGATCGACCGGCCCTCCAGGATCCCCCAGTCGCGCTCTCCCCGAACCGAGAGCAGCCGGCCCTCCACCGTGTCCAGGTCGGCCTCGCGGACCAGGAGGACACGGTCCTGGTACATGTACGCCATCTCGGCCGGGTCGTCGTTCGGGTAGATGCGGATCGGAGACTCATCGTTCGTCAGGGCATCCCGGGTCATCCGGGCCTGGTCGGCGCGCCGCGCCGGGAGATCGAGGTCCGGCGTGGGGGACGACTGGTCCGGTCCGTCGGGGGGTTCGTTGGTGGACATCTGAACCTCGCAGAGGGTAGGGCTAGCGATGTGCACACAGATGGGCCGCCTGGGTCCACTGATACATCCTGGGCCACGGACGATCTCGGCGACCTGTTAGCGACCGCCCTGTCGGAGCCGGCCCTCGCCCGACAACGCGCCCAACGGGTCCTGGACGCCTCACCGGGTCCCTACCCTGCCTCCGTCGCCCTGCAGGCCATCGCCATCGTCGAACGGGACGCCGGCCACCTGGCTGCGGCGGTCGACGCCGCAACCCGCGCCCTGGGCCAGGCCCGCCGGGTCGACAGCGACCGGACGGCCGACGTGCTCGCGACCCTGGCTGCGACGCAGGCGTACGCCGGTCGGACGCCAGCCGCCCTGCAGCGACTTGCGCAGGCCCGGGACCTGGCCTCACCGGCTCTCCGCCCGCGGGTCACGCTGCGACGAGCCCACGTGCTCTACCTCGCGGCCCGGTACGAGGAGGCCCTCGAGGCAGTCAACGAGGCGATCGACGAGCTCGAACGGCAGGGCGACGACCTGTGGACCGCTCGCGCCCTCAACACGCGGTGCATCGTCGACCTCGCGCGCGGTGACGTCGCGAACGCCGAACGCGACGCGCGCCTCGCCGAGCAGGTCTTCGATGCACTGGGCCAGAGGCTGGAGTCGGCCCATTCGGTCCACAACCGCGCCATCGCCGCACTGCAACGCGGAGATCTCGTCGAGTCCCTCACGCTGATGGACGAGGTGACCCTGCGCTACGCCGCCCTTGACGTCTCTCCCAGCGACCTGGTCATCGATCACGCACAGACCCTGCTCACCGCCGGCCTGGTCGGCGAGGCCATCGCCATGACGCGGGCCGCGCTCGCGAGCACCGACCTCCAGCCGGTGAAGCGGGCCGAAATCCTCCTCACGGCCGCCCAGGCGGCGCTCGCCGACGGCGACCTGGGCACCGCCGAGGTGGACGGCGACCTCGCCGGACGGCTGTTCGCCGCGCAGCACCGGCCGGCGTGGGCCCGGCGGGCGAAGCTGCTGTCACTGCAGGCCGAGTACCTCGCGGACCACCAGGACCTCGTCGCCTCGGCCGGCCAGAGTGTGCGGTCGCCCGCCCGTTCGGTCCGCACCCAACGCGCTCGCAACCGGCGCCGGCTCGACGCCACGGCGGCCCTCGTCGACCAGATGCGGGTCGAGCGCACCCCGGACCTCGCCGTCGCCCAGCTGCTGCACGGCCGGGTGGCCCGGGACGCGGGACGGGTGGACGAGGCGGCGCGCAGCTTCGAGGAGGCGGCGCGGGCGCGGCACACCGCAGCGGGGCTGGGACGAGCGGCCGGCTGGCTCGCGGCCGCGATGCTCGCCGACCTGAACGGCGACCGGCGCGCCCTGCTGCACGCCTGTCGACGAGGGCTGGACGCCGTGGACGAGTACCGGGCGCTGCTGGGCGATCTGGAGCTGCGCGCCCTCGCTACCCGGCACGGCAACGAGCTCGCCGCCATGGCGCTGCGGGCGATGCTGGCCAAGAAGGACGCCCGCGGAATGCTCTGGTCGATCGAACGGTGGCGGGCCACCGCGCTCGGGACCACGCCGCACCAGCCGGTCGACGACCCGGACCTCGAACGTCGGGTCGCCGCATTGCGCGACGTGACCCGCCGCCTGGGAGCCGACGACGCGGCCCGGGACTCCCTCGCCCTGGAACAGACGCGACTCGAGGCTGAGGTGCGGCGAACGTACCGTCGGCAGCGCGCCGAGGGGGTCCGGCCCGCGCGGTTCGACCCGGGGGCGATCCTCGACGCCCTCGGGGACACCGTCCTCGTCGCCGTCGTCTACCTCGACGACACGCTGTATGCGATCACGGTCGCCGACGGGCGGATCCGCCGCCGGACCATCGGGCCGGTGGCCGACGCGCTGCAGGAGGCGCGGTTCGCCCGGTTCGCGCTGCGGCGAGCCGCGTTCGGACGAGTGGCGGACGTCGACGCCGCAGCCGCGCGGCTCCAGACCGCCCTGCTCGGCGACGTCGCCGGACCCTGGCGGGGCCGCGGCGTCGTCGTGGTCCCGCCCGCCGACCTCCTCACCGCCCCCTGGGGTCTGCTGCCCGCGTTCGCCGAGACCCGGCTGACGGTCAGCCCCTCCGCCACGCTGTGGGCCGCCGCCCGGCAGGCTCCGGCCCGCGACGGCCACATCGCCCTCGTGACGGGGCCAGGGCTGAGCAGCGGCGAGAGCGAGGTGACCGCCCTGTCGCCACTGCACGACCTGGCCCGCTCGGTGGGCGGCCCCCAGGCCACGGTCGCCGGCGCCCTCGCGATCCTCGAGGGGGCTCGGCTGGCCCACCTGGCGGCGCACGGGACGTTCCGCGCGGACGCGCCGATGTTCTCCTCGCTGCTGCTCGACGACGGCCCGTTGACGGTGCACGACCTCGACCGGCTCGAGCGGCCGCCGGCCGAGATGGTCCTCTCCGCGTGCGACTCGGGGAACGCGGCGCCGATCGGCTCGCACGAGGCGCTCGGGCTGGTGTCCAGCCTGCTGGCCATGGGAACCCGGACCGTCCTGGCCAGCGTGGTCCCCGTCAACGACCGGGCCACCGTCGGCGTCATGCGCGACGTGCACACGGTCGTCGGGCGGGGAGGGTCGCTGGCCGAGGGCTGGCTGGCCGCTCGGCAGTCCGCCACCGACTCGCTCGCGCGGGCGACCGCGGCGGCCTTCACCGCGTGGGGCGCCTGACCGGCATACCGCCGGGCGTTGCCGCTAGCCGGCCTCGAACCAGGGCGTCGAGACCTTGGGGCGTGAGTCGCGTTCCAGCGACAGCCGGCACATCCCCACCGGGACGTGCCGCAGCTCGAACCGGCCGTCGTCGTCGAGTGCGGTCGTGAACGACGCCGACGTCGTGTCGAGGGTCACCGACCGCGACGCCGAACCACTCGGGTCGGCGACGACGCCGACGACGTCGCAGAACCCACCGGACACGGTCAGCTCCACGTCGACCGACAGCTCGCCGAACTCGAAGAAGTGCATCCGGCTCGTGGGCGACGTGCCGCGGACCGCCTCGAGGCGGTCGGCCTCGACCTCGACCGCCAGCATCAGCTCGGCGTCGGGGTCGCGGAGCGAGAACAGCGCCCGGCTCAGCTCCCGGACGTGGTCGGGGACCGGGTCGACGACCTCGGCGATGGCACCGAGCCGCTCGAGGAGGCGGAGGTCGGCCTCACTCGGACCCGAGTCCGGCGTGGGCTGTCCGCCCTTGGGGTCGCTCATCAGCTACGCGCCTCCCTCGGCCGATCCATCGGCCCGTCGAACTGGTACCCGGACTCCGCCACCAGCTTGCGAAGCCGCTCCAGACAGCGCATCCGGGTCGGGCCGATGGACCCGATCGGCATGTCGAACGCCGCCGATACCTCCGCGTAGACCGGCCGGTCTACGGCCATCAGCACCCGCAGCAGCTGCTGGCACCGTTCGGGCAGCTTCGCGAACGACGCCCAGAGCTCGACGTCGCGCTCGTCCTCGAGCAGGGCCGAGTCCAGCTCCGTCGAGGCCGGGTCGGCCAGGTCGACTCCGAGGTCCTCGTCCCGGGTCAGCACGGTGCGGCCGCGGCGGCGCAGGATTCCCAGCGCCTCTCGTCGTGCGGTCGTCGCCAGCCATCCTGGTAGAGCCTCCGGGTTGTCGATCTTGGTGAGGTTCTCCAGCAGCCGCAGCCAGGTGTTCTGGACCACGTCCTCGGCGTCGTCGGAGCCCAGCCGGTAGGACCGGGCGACCGACCAGAGCAGGCTGGTGAACCTGTCGGTAATGGCGTTCCAGGCCTCCTGGTCACCCTCGGAGGCAGCCCTGAGGAGCGTCGCAAGATCGGTATGCCCGTCCAGCTGGCTCATCAGTGGCCTTCCCGCGCGAAGTCTGGAACGCATCCGACAGATGCGGCGAGACACCCGACAAATACACCCGGCCGCAACCGGATTTCTAGGGTGCCATGGTCACGGGCTCGCGGCGAGGCCGCAGCGCCGAGCGCCGGCGCACCCGCTGGCGGCCGCCCGGCCGGCGCGCAGAGCTCGGTGAGACGTCGGCGAGCAGCCGCCGCCACCAGGGGACCTGCCGGCGGAGGACCTTCCGGGCCGCCTTGACCTCGACCCAGTAGGCGCTCGCCTCGTCGAGGGACGGCGCCGACGGGGCGAACACGTGCGCGTCGGCGCGGACGGCGAGCGGACGGAACGGGTATGCGTCGCCGACGCGGGTGTCCAGCGACACCGCCTGTTCGAGCCGGGTCGCGTTGCGGGGCAGGCCGATCCCGAGGTCGGCCGCGGTGTCGACCACCTCGGTCCAGCCACCCGCGATCCGGGCACCGGCGGGACCCCGGGTGCGCCGACGGACGCGGCGCCGGGCCTTGACCGCGCGCACCACGGCATACAGGAGCAGCAGGACGAGGAGGGGCAGCCCGACGTAGGTGAGCAGCCACTTGACCCAGTCCGGCCAGGTGCTCGGGTCGAGCGGGTTCTTCGGCGGCGGGTTGCGGTTCTGGGTGGCGTTCTGCGCCTGGTCCGGCCCCTGGAGGACGGACGGCGGGTTGTTGGCGACCGGCGGCGGGACCTGAGCGCCGGTCTTCTGCTCCTCCGAGCGCTGCTGCTGCTGCTCGGGCTGCTTGTTGCGGTCGGGCAGGAAGTCACGCGGCAGGATCGGCGCCCAGGTGCCGTCGGCGGTGTGGACCTCGACCCAGGCGTGGATGTCGGAGCCCTTGACCTCGCCGGAGGCCTCCGGGGTCGCGCCGAAGACGACGCGGGCCTGGATGCCCAGCCGGTTGGCGGCGAGCGCCAGCGCCGCGGCGTACTGCTCGTCGTCGCCGGCCAGCTGCTCGGACCGCACGAACCGCTGGAGCCGGGCGAGCGAGTGGCCCGGCAGGAAGACGTTCTGGTAGTTCCCGGGCGGGCCGCCGTCGGTGTAGGCGCCGGCCCGCATCGCCTTGGCGATCGCGACGACCTTGGTCCACGGGTCCGACTGCTGGCCGCTCCAGGCGTCGAGCTTGGCGTCCATGAACCCGAGCGCCTGGGTGTCGACGATGGGCGAGCCCTCGACGGTGACGGCGGAGGGCAGGTCGACCGGCAGGCCCGGGATGACCGCGGTGAGCTGGTAGGCGTCGCCGCCCCGCAGCGTGGTGGGCACGACGCCGGTGTTGGTGACGACGTTGAACCGCAGGCCGTCACCCAGGGCGGTCGTGCGGTCCGCGTCGCCCTCGAAGTCGATGCCGGTCACGACACCGGCAGTCGGGAGCCAGACGTCGGCGTAGCCGTCCTCGACGATCCGGATCGTCGCCGTCACCTCGCGGCCGGGGCCGCTGGCGGCGATGTGGCTGCCGACCCGGCGGAACGTCGCCGCGTCGTCGGACCCGGCCCCGCCGGTCCCGGCGCCCGCCGTCGACCCCCCGGCCGCGACGTTGCCGGCGCCCCACACAGACCCGTCGAAGGTGTCCAGGGTGGCCAGCCGGACCGGCGTGCCCTCGGGCAGCCCCGAGACCTCGAAGAGGGTCTTGTCGAACAGCTCCGACGCGTTGGGCTCGGTGTACTTGCGGAACCCGGCCAGCGGGCTGGGGAACTGGCTGACGTCGAACGGCGGCTCCAGCGCGGTACGCCAGACGGTCCGGTCGGCGTCGTTGGAGCCGGGCAGGTGGGGTCCGACGAACAGCCCACCGACCACGGCCACCGCCAGCAGCACGGCCACCGTCGCGACGCGAGTGCGGCGGCCACCACCGTCCTGGAGGGTCGGCCGACCACGACCGGTGCGCAGCGCCGACCAGCCGATGGCGACGAGCGCGAACACCGCACCCTGGAGGGCGACCGACGCGGGAGTCAGCGTGCCGAGGGCGATGCTCAGGCCCAGCAGGGCCAGCGGGACGAGGAGCGCCGCGTAGGAACGGCGCCAGCGGCGGGCGACGGTGTAGGTCGCCGCCGCCCCGACCAGCCCGAAGAGGAACGGCAGCGCCATCAACGGTCCGCGCGCGTCGATCGGCGGCAGCGAGGTGAGGAGGGTCTTCCAGCCGCGGACCGCCGTCGACGCCAGCTCGACGATCACCTCCGGCGTGGGGACCACCCCGCCGATCAGCCCTTCCCGCACCGCGATCGGGCCGCCGAGCAGGAGGTAGACCGCGGCGAGGGCCAGCAGGGTGACCACGGCCGGCCAGCGGCGGCTGACGACCAGATGGCTGACCAGGAGCCCGAGAACGACACCGACACCGCCGACGACCAGCCACGCGTACCCGTAGTAGGTCGTGCTGAAGCCGACCAGGGCGAGCAGGACGAGCGCCGCGGAGAAGACGAGGTCGACACGGACCTCCGCGGCCGGCAGCCACTGCCGCCAGCGGGCCAGGATCTGGGTGGTGCGCGCGCCACGGGAACGGCTGCCCGCGTTCGACGGGGTGGCGGTCACGCGCCCACCCCCGCGGCCATGACGCGGCGCAGGTCGGCCAGGCTCGTCACGGTGAGGATGGTCAGGCCGCCGCCGCGCTTGATGCCCGCGGTGGCGTCCGGGTCGACGACGACGATGACGTTGCGGACCTCGGGGCCGAACTGCGCGCCGGCCCGCTGCAGCTCGACGAACGGCCGGTGCGGACCGGTGACGACGAAGAGGATGCTCGTGTCGCCGGCGAGGTCGACGGCCCGCAGCGCGAGGGCGGTGAGGTCGGCCGGCGCCGGCTCGACCCGGGCCAGGACGTCGAGGGTCAGCTGCGGGGTACTGCGGCTGATGTCGTGCGAGCCGCAGACGATCGTCGTGTCCTGCTCGTCGCGCATCACCCGCAGCACGATCGACGCGCCGACGCTGATCGCCGTCTCGAGGTCGGGGATCTCGGGGGCGCTGTGGGCGGCGACGAGCGGTTCGGTGTGCTCGCCGGTCCACTCGTCGAGGATGTCCTCGCCACCGGTGTAGGAGCGCGGGTCAGTGTCGACGAGGACGGTGACGTGCGAGCGCCGGGTGTCGAGGAACTGTCGGACCAGGAGCCGGCCGGCCTTGGCCGAGGACCGCCAGTGGATGTAGCGGCGGTCGTCGCCCGGCTGGTACTCGCGCAGGGCGTGGAACGCCAGGTCGCTCATCGAGTGGTCCTCGGTGACCGTGCCCTCGAGGTCGCGCAGCAGGCCGGCGCCGAGCGACTCCAGGTGCGACGTGCGCGGGTGGACGAAGAGCTCCTGGACCTGCGAGAACTCGACGGTGCGCCGGAGGACGCCGAGGGGGTCGCCCCGGACGGTGCGTGCGGGACCGACCGCGATGACGCCGCGTCGGTGGGTCGGGACGACGAACAGCTCCTCGTGCTCGGCGCCAGCGCGCATCGGCGGCATGACGAACCGGGCCGCCGTCACGCCGACCGGCAGCTCGACGAGCAACGGCAGCAACGGTGTCCGGGCGAGGTTGCGCACGACGATGCGGCCCGTCGCCGGGTCGCCGACGGTGACCCGCCGCGGGTCGACCTCGCTGTGGATGTCGACGTGGACGCGGCCAATGGTCAGGGCGAGGCACGCGAGCACGAGGACGCCGCTCGCGGCCGCGACGACGAGCAGCTCGACCCAGCCGAACCGGACACCGATGTACCAGCACAGCACGCCCAGCGCGAGGATCGCCCAGCCCAGCGGGGACACCCAGCGCACGCCGGACGCGACCGGGCCCCAGACCCGGCGGGTGCGCTCGGCCAGCGCGCGTCCGGACTGCCGGACCCGCCCGCTCCACCCGACCTGGCGGCGGGCAGCCTCACGACGCGCCCGGCGGGTGGCCGGGGCGTCGGGGGCCGAGCGGGTGGCGGTGGTGGTCATGACGAACGGTCAGCGACCCTCGGTCGAACCGGGTCTCGGGGTATGCGGGTCGAGGCGTGAGGGGTCCAGCCCGGCGGGGTTCGGGGTCCGGTGCAGGGTGCGCTCGGCCGCCTCGTCGTCGCCCTCCTTCGGCCAGAGCAGCTCCTCCGGGTCGGGCCGCTTCGGCTGACCCGGCGGATCCGGCGGTTGCTGGCATACCGGCGGCGGCCGGCATACCGGCGCCCGGGGCCGAACCGGGAGCCTGCCCGCTGCCCTGGACCGGTGGCGGCACGTCGCCGAGGATCTGCTCGATGACCTGGATGACCGTCGTCCCGGAGAACTGGGCCTCGGCGTCGAGGAGCAGCCGGTGCGACAGCACCGGCACGGCGAGCATCTTGATGTCGTCGGGGACCACGTAGGTGCGGCCCTGCGACGCGGCCCAGGTCTTGGCGCAGCGCACGTAGGCGAGACAGCCGCGGACGGAGAGGCCCAGCTTGAGCGACGGGTGCCGCCGCGAGGCCTCGGCGATGAGGGTGACGTAGGACAGCAGCGCCGGGTCGACGTAGACCTCGTCGGCGAGCGCCGCCATGTCGCCGATGACGCCGGCGGTGACGACCGGCTGGAGACGGCGGGCCCGGTCGCGGACCTTGGCGTCGCTGAGGATCCGCATGGTGGCCTCCGCGTCGGGATAGCCGACGCTGGTCTTCATGAGGAACCGGTCGAGCTGCGCCTCGGGCAGCCGGTAGGTCCCGGCCTGCTCGATCGGGTTCTGCGTCGCGATGACCATGAACGTGTCGCCGACGCTGTGCGGGACGCCGTCGACGGTGACCCGGCCCTCCTCCATGACCTCGAGCAGGGCCGACTGGGTCTTGGGCGAGGCCCGGTTGATCTCGTCGGCGAGGACGATGGTCGCGAAGATCGGGCCCGGGTGGAACTCGAACTTCTTGATGTTCGGGTCGTAGATCGTCACGCCGGTGACGTCGCTCGGCAGCAGGTCCGGGGTGAACTGGATCCGGCTGTTCGACCCCTGGACCGAGGCGGCGAGCGCCCGGGCCAGCTGGGTCTTGCCGGTCCCCGGGAAGTCCTCGAGGAGCAGGTGGCCCTCGCTGAGCAGGCAGGTGAGAGCCAGCCGGGTCACATGGTCCTTGCCGAGGATGGCGCGGTCGATGTTCGCGACCAGCCGGTCGAAGGTCTGCCGGAACCAGTCGACCTGTTCCTGGGTAGCCGTCGAGCCGGCCGTTGCGGCGGGCTGTGCGCTCATGGTGTCGTCTTCCTGCTCTAGGGCCAGTTCGCGTAGTCGTCGGATTTGGAGACGCCGTTCTGTCTGCAGTTCGCCGTCAACGTCCCGCCGTGCCCGCCGTAGTACGAAGAGGTCTGGTGGGTGGCGCCGTCCGCGGTGATCGTCTTGTCGGCGAAGACGCCGCCGGTGCCGGTGCCGCTGAAGTTGCAGTCCCAGTTGCCGGAGGAGTTCTGGATCCGCACTGAGATGAAGTTGCAGGTGGTGTTGCACGCCCCCGGCGTGGGGCACGACCGGCCGGTGGCGGCGCCGCACGTGTCGGAACTCGGCGTGACGGTGACGATGATCGGCGGCTTGTCGGGCGTCGTGGCGGAGTCGGACCTGGCGGCACCCGCGTCGCTCTTGCCGTCGACGGTGACGGTGGGCACGACGGTGATGGACTTCGTCTGCTCGTAGTTGACCCCGCTGAGCGAGACACTCTCCGCACCTCCCCCGAGGTTGCGGTCGATGTCGCCACTGATCCTGATGCTCGAGTAGTTGCGGCCGTTGGAGACGTTGTTCCACGTCCACGTGATCGTGTAGTTGCCGCCGCTGCCGCTGATCGCCGACGCGAGACCGGTCACCGGCTGGGTCTGCCCGTACGGCTCCACCTGGGAGCCGCCGCTGAAGGCGGAGCACTGCACGGGGGTCGCGTCGTTGCAGGCGGACACCGAGATGGTCTGCGTCTTGGTGTCGAGCTTCGTCGTCGAGAACGCCTTGGCGGAGCCGTCCGCGCAGCCACCGCACGGCCAGGTCCCGGTCTCGCCGGCGCTCGACCGCCACTTGACCGACGTGAAGCTCGACGCCCGAGAGTCGGTCAGCTGCACGGTGATCCGCGCGGTCGCGTCGAACGAGCCGTTGGTGGAGGCCGTGATCGACGGCACCGCCGGGATGCCGGTGGCGCGGTAGGGCGAGGCGTTGGACTTCGGTGACTCCTTGCCGCCGCCGTTGGTGGCCGTGACGGTGTACTCGTAGGTGCGCCCGTCGTAGTTCATGGTGTCGGACGCCGTGCGAGTGGCCGTGCCGGAGACGGTGGCGATCGAGGCCCACGCCCCGCCGCCGACCCGGCGGAACACGGTGTAGGTGGTGATCGGCGGCCCGTTCGGGTCGGTCGTCGCCCAGGCGATGGTCACCTGGCCCTCGGCCTGGTTGGCGTTCGGCGTCCGTGGCGTCAGCCGAGGGGCGGCCACCGCCGCCGGGGTGCCGACCGACTGCTTGACGACGGCGGGGCCGTAGGGACCCCACCCGGCGCCGTTGTGGGCCTGGACCCGGATCGAGTACTGGTTGTTGTTGACCAGGCCGCTCAACGTCGTCGTGAGCGTCCCGCCGGCGACGACGCGCGTACCGCCACCGGCGCCGCCCGACGTGTTGACCCACTGCACCTGGTACTGGTCGACGGCGCTGCCCTCGTTGACCGGCGCGGACCAGCTCACGGCCAGCGTGCGGTCGCCCGGCGTGACCGTGCCGACCGAGACCGCGCGCGGCGCGGTGTCGGGGGTGACCTCCTGCGAGGCGGCACTAGGCGCCGACCAGTCGACAGCGTTGCGGGCCCGGACGGTGAACGACACCGGGACGCCGTTCTTCAGCCCGCTCACCGTGCACGGCGAGGCGGGACAGATCAGCGTCGCTCCGGTGCTCGCCCGGACCTCGTACTGGAGCACCGGCAGACCGCCGTCGTTGGCCGGCGGGGACCAGCTGACCCGGGCCAGCCCGCCGGCGACCCGGTCGGCCGTGGCGCTGACCCGCTGCGGCGCGTCCGGCGCGCCGCGCAGGGTCACCCGGATCTCGCCGTTCGCGCGCCGTCCCGGCCCGTCCGAGGCCTCGAACACCAGGGTCGCCGCGCCGCGCGCGTCCTTGGCCGCGTTGACGGTCACCGAGCAGCCGGACCCGCTGCCGGTGACGCCGGTCCCACTGCGAACGGTCACCACCGACGACACCGCGCACTGCGGTGACGACAGCGGGCTCTGCAGGTACGGGGCGATGTTGACCGTCTGGCTCGCGCCGGCGTTGAGGGCCGCGATGGTGATCGGCTGGATCACCAGCGGTGGCACCTGCTGCACCACCTCCGGCGCGGCCGCGGCCGCGCCCGCGGTCGGGGTGGCGTGGACCCGGATGGGGAAGGACTCGGTCGAGCCCTTGGCCGCGACGGTCATCGCGCCGTCGCCGCTGGCCGTCGGTGCCGCGGTGAGGGTCACCTCGCGGTTGCCGGTGCCGCCTTGCTTGAGATCGACGTCGGGCACCGCCTGGGCCCACGACGACGTGTACTCGACGGTCGCCGGGTCGAGCCCGGTCGGCAGCCAGGCGTGGCACAGCCGCGGGATGTCGACGGTGCGCGGCTGGCCGCCGCCGACGAGGTTCACCAGGTAGTCCGGGCAGCGCAGGATCGGCAGCTTCGGCCCGATCTGCACGAGGATCGAGACGTATGCGGTGAGGGCCGTCGCATCGTCCGGTCCGGTCGCGTCGGTGACCTGGAGCATCAGCGCGGCCGGCCCGTTGTAGTCGCGGCCCGCGGTGAGCTTGATCGAGGTGTCGCTCAGCGGCTCGGGGGTCAGGACATCCTTGGGCGAGGCACTCACGGTGTCGGGCGAGGTGACCTTGACGGTGCGGCCGCGCGGGTCGGTGACGTACTCGGCGAGGTCGACGGTCGCCGTGCCGTTGGTGTCCATCTGGACGACCTTGCCCGGCGTGACGTAGGGCGCCCCGTTGTCCGCGGTCGGGACGTAGACCAGGGCCATCGCCTTGGCCCCGTCGACGTCGGCGATGACGTAGGGCACGACGCGCGGGTGGTCCAGCAGCTGGATCCGGACCTGCCGGCCGACCACAGTCACGCCCTCGCCGACGGCCTCGACGAGCTGCAGCGTGGTCGGGTCACCGTCGACGTCGCGGTCGTTGGCGAGCACGTCGACCGTCGTGAACGTCTCCCCCGGCTTGGGCACAGCCGTGTCGTCGAGCGCGGTCGGCGGGTTGTTGAACCCCTTCTGGCCGCGGACGGTCAGCGTCGCCCGGGAGGGGTCGAACAGGCCGTCCGTGATGGCATACGCGAGGACCTTGGCCGGTCCCTCCTCCGGCGCGATCACCGTGAAGGTGTTGTCGTCGAGCTTGGTGAACTGCTCGAGCGCCGCGGGCTCGTTGGACGCGCTGAGGTCGGTGAAGGTCACCTCGTCGTCGGGCGAGATGAGGTCGTTGGCGAGGACGTCCGCGTTCACCGATCGGCCCGGCGCCGCGACGATGTCGTCGAGGACGGCGATCGGGGGCTGCGGGTCGCCCGGCTGGACCACGCCGACGCGGATGAACGCCTCGCTGGTGGCGCCGAACCGGTCGCGGACGACGTAGCGGATCACCTCGGTGCCGGCACTGCGCGGGTATGCCTCGTACTTGACCGTCGTCGCGCCGAACGACGTGACCCGGCCGAGGGAGAGGTCGACGGAGTCGCCGTCCTGCCCGACGATGCCGGCGACGTAGGTGAGGTCGCCGTCGGGGTCGATGCCGCTGGTCGGCACGGTGATGGTGATGGTGTCGCCGGCGGTCACGCTGGCCGAGAAGCTGCGGGCGGTCGGTGGCTGGTTCGGGGTCGTCGGCGTCGGCAGGGGTTTGACGGTGACGGTGATCCGGCCGGTGACGGCGCGGTCGGGGCTGCCCTCGGGGTAGGTGGCGTACTCGAGGGTGACGACGTCGTCGGTCGTGATCGGCGCGACGTCGGGGATGTAGCGGACCACGCTGCCGGACGAGAAGGCCTGGCCCTTGCCCGCGACGACCTTGACCGCCGCCGGGTCGAGCTTGAGGGGTACCCCGCCGGACATCGTGTCGTTGTCGAGAACCGGGATGGTGACGACGTCGCCGAGCCGCACGATCGCGTCGTCGTCCTCGACGTTGGGCATCGGCTGCTGCTCCGGCCGCGGCTTCTGCACCACGGACACGTGGCCGACGGCGGTCTTGGTGCCGTCGCTGACGACGTAGTCGATGCTGCCCCGACGCTCCTCCGTGCCGGTCAGCGGGCTGCCGGCCTGGACCCGGACCCATCGGCCCTGGACCACGGACGGCTGGAGCCACGCGACGTCGGCCGTGGCCTTCTGGACGACGAGGACGTCGCTGCGCGGGCTGTAGTCGTTGGACAGGACGTCGGCGATGACCGGCTCCTGGTCACGGACCGTCGCCGAGTCGGGCGCCGCGACGGGCGGCTCGTCGTCGCTGGGGTTGGGCAGGATGTCGACCCGGATCCGGCCGGCCGCGACCGCGGAGCCGACCTGCGCCGCATACGTCACGAGGAAGGTGCCCTGGGCACTGCCGGTGACGGTGAGGACGTTGGTGTCGAGGTTGCTGTCGATGACCAGCGCGCCGGGACCGCGGACGTCGGAGGCGAGGCGCATCCGCGCTCCCGGGTCGGTCGGGTCGGCGCCAGGGACGTCGTTGCCGAGCGGCTGGACCTGGACCGGCTTGCCCACGACGGCCCGGACGACATCGGGCTGGGTCTGTGGTGGTTCGGCGCGGGCGTCGTCGGTGAGGACGGTGACGTTGGCCTGGCCCTCGGCGGAGGCGCCGTGGCCGTCGCCGACCGAGTACTTCACGGGGAACGTCCCGGGGTTGTCGGGCGCGGTCACGCCGAGGGCTCCGGACGGGTCGACGCTGACGGCCGGGTCCGGGGAGTCGACCGACAGCGGGTCGTTCTCGCCGTCGCGCCAGTCGGCGACCACGCCGACGGTGACGTGACCGTTGCGGACCACCGGGTACTTGGCCTGCGCCAGCTTGGCCTGGCCACCGCGGACGAACGGCGGCGAGTTGACCGAGTCGTCGACGACGTGGACCACGACGCTGCCGGTGGCGCGCGAGTTCTGGCCGCTGGAGCCGTTGTTCACGGTGTAGCTGAACCGGAACGTCGTGGCCGTGGGGTTCGCCGGGACGGTCACCTCGACGGTCTGGCCGTCCACGGACACCGCGGCGCTGACGTCGGCGGCGTCCGGCTTGCTGACGTCGCCCGGGGCGATGCCGAGGATCGAGCCCTGGCTGTCGGAGTCGTTGTCGAGCACGTGCAGTGAGGAGGTGCGGCCCGGGCGGACGTTGAGCTCGTCCGGCTGGGCCTGCGGCGGCGTGGTGACGATCTGGTCGTCCTGCTGGTTCGGGTCCTTCTTCTGGTTCTCGTCCTCCTGCTGCGGCGGGGGGATGACGGAGTCCCAGTTGTCGACCTTGACCGGCTTGTCGCTGACGTCCCAGACGTTGCCGGAGTCGAGGTCGTTGAGGGCGATCAGCCCGCGGTTGACGCGCAGCTTGACGCCGTCGGTGCGGACGCCCTTGGTCAGCTTGCCCAGCTCGACGGCCGGCTGGCTCTGCTGGGCCGTCTCGCCTGGCACCGCTTGGCTGTCATCTCGCCGGTCGGTCGTGCAGGAGCGGCCGTACCAGACCGAGTCGGGGCCGGCCCAGGCCGCGTGCAGGCATGCCCCGAGGACGACCGGCTGGCTCGCGACGAGGCCGGTGACCCCCGCCGTGGGGACGGCGACGGGCGCGGTCGGCGGGCCACCCGCGAGGGGGACGGCGAGGAGCGCGGTACCGGTCTGGACCAGCACGCTCGCGGCGTCGGGGCCCGCCTGCTGAAGGACGGGGGCGCCACTGATGGAGCCGAGGGCCACCGGCTGCGGGGACGCGTCGGACCAGACGTTGCCGGTCGCACCGTCGAGGGCGACCCAGTGGCCACCCACGGCGGTGAGCTGGAGGGCGGCGGTCGTGAAGCCGAGCTTGGTCATCACCGGGTCGACGAAGTCGTCGCCTCCGGGGGCGACCTTGAACGTCGCGAGGTCGCCCTTGGTGCCGGACGCCGCGTACACCGTGCCGTCGGCGCCGACCGCGACGACGGTGTCACCACCGAGGACGGCCCGTGGCTTCTGCGAGGGCTGGAGCTGCTCCAGGGTGCCGACGCCTGCACGGGTGTCGATCCGCTGTGCCCAGACGCTGCCCTTCGCGGGGTCGGCGATCGCGACGGAGCCGCCGCGCAGGTCGACGACGGCCTGGACCGTGGAGCCCTTCGTGGCGGTCTGCGGCGCCGGCAGCGTGATCTGGCTGGAGTCGGAGAGGGTCGCCGTCCTGGGGTTGATCGGCAGCAGCTGGTTCGACGCCTTGCTCACGCCCAGGACCGCGGCGCCGTCCTGGACCACGTCGAGGCCGGAGCTCTGGGTGCCCGGGGAGGCGATGCCGGCGTCGAGCTGCCCAGCGGGCTTGTTGAGCCGGCCGAACCGGGCCTGCTCGGCGTTGGTCACCCACACGCCGCCGTCGAAGAGGTCGGTCTTGCGGACCACGTCGCCGTCGGCGCGGAGCGCGAACCAGACGAGAGCGGTGCCGAGCAGCAGGACGAGGACCGTGGACACGGCCCCTAACCGGCGCGCTCGCGACACCCCGCTCACCATCTCGGACCTGCCCCCTGTGTCGACGAACGGCTCATCCCGCGCACCCCCGGCGGCGCTGAACCCGGACAAGGGTGACCGCCACGGACGGTTCGACGCAACTTTGTGTCCAGATCGTTCCGTGAAAGCGGCGCGGAGTGTGGCGGGTCAGCGGGCGGTGCCGCACACGGCGGGGGACGCCGGTGAGATCTGGCCGGCGCGGACCACCGTGGCGATGAGGCAGACCGCGGAGCCGCTGGCGGCCTTGACCGAGTAGGTGGCCTTCGGCAGCGTCACCGGGTCGGCGACCTGGGCCTCGTCGGGCGTCAGGCCCACGTGGACGCGGTAGGTGTCGGTGGACTTCGGGGCGGAGTAGCTCCAGCTGAACTCGACGGCGCCGACCTTGGGGCTCGCCACGACCACCGGGGCCGCGAAGACGCCGTCCCCGATGGCGGAGTCGGTGGTCTGGCTCTGGGTGGCCACGGCGGTCTTGGTCGGGGTCGGCGCGGGGGCGGGTTCGTCGCGGGAGCGGGTCAGCAGGACGGCGATGACGGCGAGGCACAGGCCGACCGCGACGAGGGCCATCACCAGCGGTCGCCGGTTGGTCGGCGCCGGCTGACCCGGACGGGCGACCGAGGTGCGCTCGTCGAGCTCGGATCCCGTTGCCGGAGCGAACGCACCGGAGGAGGCGAACTGGCCGGCGGAGGCCGGGGCGACGGAGGCAGCGCCGGCGGGGTCCGCATACCCCGCTGCTTCTGGGCGTCGACCTGCTGCACGCTCTTGACCCGCGTCGCGTCGGCCCCGTCGGAGGTCGGCAGCGCGGCCTGGGCCCCGCCGCGGTCGTCGAGGACGACGATCTGGGTGCGGGCGAGGTGCAGCTCCTGCTCGACGCCCTGGAGCAGGCGGGCCAGCTCCAGGGCGCTGCCCGGGCGGAGCGCGGGGTCCTTGGCCATCGACTGGGCGAGGATCCGCTCGAGGCTGGGCGGCACGTCGGGCCGGCCGGTCGACGGGACCGGTTGCGTACGGATCCGGGGCATCAACGCATACGCCGAGTTGTCGCCTCCGGGGACCTCGAACGGCGAGCGCCCGACGAGCAGCTGCCAGAGCGTGGCCGCGAGCGAGTAGACGTCGCCACGTTCGGCGAGGGCTGGGGTGCCTTCGTTCTGGACGTAGAGGACCTCCGGGGGCGCCCAGGGGACCGAGACGCCGACCTCGGCCGACTCCTCGGCGTCGCTGCTGGGCGGGCGGGAGATCAGGGACGTGTCGGCGCCGCGGCCGGCGATGCCGAAGTCGGTGAGGCCCGGCGCGCCGTAGCTGCTGACGAGGACGTTGGCCGGCTTGATGTCGCGGTGGACGATGCCCGCCTGGTGGGCGGTCTCGACGGCGCTGGCCAGCTGGATGCCGGTGCGCAGGACCTCGTCGACGGTGAGCGGCTTGAGCCGGGCGCGGCGCGCGAGGTTCGGCGGGGGGTAGTACTTCATGACGAGGTACGGGCGGCCGTCGGCCGAGGTGCCGCCGCGGAAGATCTGGACGATGTAGGGGTGGTCGCCGAGCGCGGCCATGGTGTCCGCCTCCTCGGCGAACTGGCGTCTCAGGGCATCGGTGAGGCCCTCCGACCTCAGGACCTTGACGGCGACCGGCATCCGTGGCGACTGCTGCTCGTAGAGGTAGACGTCGGCGTAGCCGCCGGACCCGAGCGGCTGCACGTAGACCAGGCCGGGCAGCTGCGGGGCGCCCGTGGTCTGGAGGCGGCTCACTGCTGGGCCTCGGCCGGGACCTCGTACGTGAAGCTCACTTCGCCGGCCAGGGACACGACGGTTCCGGGGTCGAGGACCATCGGGTCGCCGCCGCGCAGCCGGGTCGTCGTCCCGCCCCGTGGGGTGACGGTCGTGCCGTTGGTGGTGTCGAGGTCGCGCAGGATCACCTGCCAGCCCTCGACGACGACCTGGACGTGGTTGCGGGAGAGGTCGCGCTGCGGGCTGGCGATCCGGACGACGTGCGGCTGCAGCTCCGGCGGCAGGCCGGGCGGGGCCTGCGGGGCGCGGCCCATGATGACGCCGCGGTCGAGGCTGACGACGTCGCCGGTCGAGAGGCGCAGTACGCCGAGCGGCGGGCGGGGGGTCTCGTACGCCTGTTGTTCGGGTACCTCGCGGCCGCAGATCCGGCAGAGCGCGCTGGTCGGTGGGTTCGGGTGGCCGCGCAGGCACAGGACCGCCAGCACGGTCGGGCCGGTGGGGGCGCCGGGGCGTGCGGGGGTGGCTGGGTTGGCCGGGATGTCCGGGATGGCGGGGTTGGGTGGGTTAGCGGCGGCGAGGAGGGCGGCGCGGTCGACGGTCCGGTCCGCGTCGGACGGGTCGCGGTCGGGGTGGGGTTCTGCGCTGGGCTCGGTGGCGGGCTGCCTTAGGGGTTCGGCGGGCGGTGCTTCGGTACGCGAGGTGGCCGGTTCGAGGGCCGGCGCTCCGGGTCGGTGGGACGGCGCCACGGAACGGCGGCGATGAGGTCGGTGCCGCCCTCGGGTGGCGGTTCGACGACCGGAGCCCGGTTCGGCGGCCGCAGCAGCTCGGGTTCGGGCTCCGGCTCCGGCTCGGATTCGGGCTCGGGCTCGGGCTCCGGTTCGGGCCCGGTCGACAACTCACCAACTGGTGGCGTATCCGGGCCGGTGTCCGGAATGTCGGTCAACTCAGGCCCACGTGGTGAGTTGCCCACGGCCGAGGCGGGTTCCGGCTGGGGATCGGGTCCGGGTTCCGGCTCGTGTTCCGGCTCGGGTTCGGGTTCGGGTTCGGGTGCACGCTCCGTCAACAACTCATCAAGTGCGGACTTATCGAGGCGGGTGTTCGGAATGTCGGTTAACTCGGCATCACGTGATGAGTTGTCGGCAAGGGGTTGCGTGATCGGAAGATTGGTCCCCTCATCGGGGGTGCGATCTTCCGACGTGGCGGGCTCGGTGACTGCTGCGGGCTCGGGGACTGCTGCGGGCTCGGGGCTGGAGAGCCAGGGCGCGACCCAGGTCGGGGACACCCGCAGCGCCACCGTGTCGACGTCCTCGTCGGCCAGGAGGTCGGACCAGACCCGGGTGTGGTGCGCGCGTACCTCGAGCGTCCCCCGCGCCGAGGTCAGGACGGCGTACCCGTCCGCATGCGTCACCACCCGCGGCCGGGACGCCCCGGCGACCGCCACGAACGCCGGAGTCCGACGCATACCCTCCGAGGCGAGCGCGTCGAGGACGTCGTCGAGGTCACCCTCGTCAGCGGCCGACGACGCCGCCGCATACCGCGGATCCGCCGGTGTGAGCGCCACGAGGACGTGCAGCAGCGGCCCGGTGAGGTGGGACCATCCGGTGGGCGGCCGCTGGACGTCGATCGTCGCTCCCGTCACGCCGAACCCTCCGGCGAACCGTTCCGCGGCGCGGTCTCCTCGTCGGCCTCGTGCGACGCGCCACCGTCGGCAAGCGGCGAGCCCAGCACGACGACCACGGTCACGTTGTCGCGTCCGCCGGCGTCGACCGCGGCGGCCACCAGCCGGTCGGCGATCGCCTGAGGGTCGTCGCCGTCCCCCAGGATCCGGGCGATCGTCGGGTCGCGCAGCTCGTTGGTCAGCCCGTCCGTGCAGAGCAGGAACCGCTCCCCCGCGTGCGGCGGGAACACCCACGAGTCCACCGGCTCCAGAGGGTCGCGGCCCAGGCATCGGGTCACGATGTTGCGGGCCGGGTGGACCAGGGCCTCCTGCGGGGTCAGCAGCCCGAGGGACACCAGCTCGGCGACCTCGGAGTGGTCCGTGCTGACCTGGGTGAGCCGCCCGTCGACGACCCGGTAGACCCGCGAGTCGCCGATGTTGAACACCGCCCAGTGCGGCGATCCGCCCACCGTCACCCGCGCCAGCCCGGCCAGCGTCGTGGCCATGCCGGTCTGCTCGGGGTTCCTCGCGACCGACTGCAGGATGGCGCGGTTCGCCGCCTGGACCGCGTCGAGCACGTCCTTGGGCCGCAGGCCGCCGGCCTCGCCGGACCCTGCGGACTCGCCGACCTCCCGGAGAGCCTCCACGGCCAGGCTGCTCGCGACCTCACCGGCCGCGTGCCCGCCCATCCCGTCGGCGACGGCGACGAGGTCCGACGTGATCAGCCCCGCGTCCTCGTTGTGCGCACGAACCCGGCCGACGTCCGTGGCCAGGGCAGCGATGACCCCGCCCATGGTTTCCATCGGTGCCCCTCCTCCTCGGTCCCGTGGCGTGCGGCAAGTATGCCGCGTGCCCGGCCGCCGGCCACCTCAGCCGTTGCGCTCGGCCCACCAGGCCAGCAACCGCTCCCGCGCCGCGTCCGGGCCGATGACCCCCTCGTCGAGCCGCACGCCCAGCAGGAACTTGTAGGCGTCCCCGATCACGCGCCCGGGCGGCACGCCGAGGATCTCGCCGATCTCGTTGCCGTCCAGCTCGGGCCGGACCGCCGCCAGCTCCTCGGCGGCCTTGAGCGTCTCGATCCGGGCCTCGAGGTCGTCGTAGGTCCGCGCCAGCCACTGGGCCTTGCGGGCGTTCCGCGTCGTCGAGTCGGACCGGGTCAACAGGTGCAGCCGCGGCAGCAGCGGTCCCGCATCGGTGATGTAGCGCCGGACCGCCGAGTCGGTCCACTCCCCCGTGCCGTACCCGTGGAACCGCAGGTGCAGCTCGACCAGCTCGCGACCGCCGCGATCGTCTCCTTGTCGTACCGCAGCGCCTTGAGCCGCTTGGCGACCAGCTTCGCGCCGACCACCTCGTGGTGGTGGAAGGAGACGCCCCCGGCCGGCTCGAACCGCCGCGTGGCCGGCTTGCCCACGTCGTGCAGCAGCGCCGCGAGCCGCAGCACCAGGTCGGGACCCTCCACGGTCTCCGGAGCGGACACGCCCGGCACTGAACGCGGCCCCTCGAGCCGGATCGCCTGCTCCAGCACGGTCAACGAGTGCTGGTAGACGTCCTTGTGGTGGTGATGCTCGTCCACCTCGAGCTGCAGCGCGGGCAGCTCCGGCAGGAAGACCTCGGCCAGCCCGGTGTCGACGAGCAGGGTCAGCCCTGCCCGTGGCGAGTCCGACATCAGCAGCTTGGTCAGCTCCTCGCGGATCCGCTCCGCCGAGACCATCGACAGCGACTCCGCCGACGCCGTCATGGCGGCCTGCACGTCGGTGGCCACCGTGAAGCCGAGCTGCGAGGCGAACCGGGCGGCGCGGAGCATACGGAGCGGGTCGTCCGCGAACGACTCCTCGGGCGCCGACGGGGTCCGCAGGACGCGGGCCGCGAGGTCGGCCAGGCCGCCGTGCTCGTCGACGAACTCCAGCGTCGGGAACCGGACCGCCATGGCGTTGACCGTGAAGTCGCGTCGGACGAGGTCGTCGCTCAGCGTGGTCCCGAAGGTCACCGACGGCTTGCGTGACGTGCGGTCGTAGACGTCGGAGCGGTAGGTCGTCACCTCGATGACGTACTTGCCCTTGCGCAGCCCGATCGTCCCGAACGCCTTGCCGATCTCCCAGTGCGCGTCGGCCCAGCCGAGGATCACCGCCAGCGTCTCGTCGGGAGTCGCGTCGGTCGTGAAGTCGAGGTCCGGCGAGGTCCGGCCGATGAACGCGTCGCGCACGGGACCGCCGACCAGAGCCAGCTCGTGCCCCGCCTCGGCGAACCGCCGGCCGAGCTCCTGGCCGACCGGGATCACCGGAGCCAGCCGGGCCACTGCGGCACGCAGGAGGTCGGGCAGCTCGCTCGGTGACACGGTGCGTCAGCGTAGACGTAGGCGGACCGGGACATTTCCCCCGCTGGTTAGAGTGGACAGATGAGCGCCACGACCTCGAGCACCCCGGGGAGGTACGGCGGCGCTCTGCGCGGGCGCCGGCTCCCCGCGGTCGAGGAGCGCTCAGCGGGCGGGGTCGTCATCGACGTCCACGAGGGCGCCGCGCGCACGGCGGTCATCGCCCGCCGCAACCGCGCCGGCCGCGTCGAATGGTGCCTCCCGAAGGGCCACATCGAGCCCGGGGAGACGCTCACCCAGACCGCGGAGCGTGAGGTCGCCGAGGAGACCGGGATCATCGGTCGGGTCCTCGCCGAGCTCGGGACCATCGACTACTGGTTCGCGACCGCCGACCGGCGGGTGCACAAGTTCGTGCACCACTACCTCCTCGAGGCCCTCGGTGGCGAGCTGACGATCGACAACGACCCGGACCACGAGGCGATCGAGGTCGCGTGGTTCCCGCTGCAGGAGGTGCACCACCACCTCACCTTCCCCAACGAACGGCGTATCGCACAGGTCGCCTGGGAGCGGCTGGCAGGCACCGCGTGACCCCACGGCGGGGCCGCGTCCTCGCACTGCTCCTCCTCTCCGCGGTGCTCGGGCCGCTGGCCCCGGCCGCGTACGCGTCGAGTCCGGTGCCGGCGGCGACCGCCGTTCCCGCCGCGGCCACCGACACGTCGACCCTCGCCCTCGGCGCCATCACCCCTCCCGTCGCCGGTCCCGGCGTGACGGTGACCGTGACCGGCTCCGTCGTCGCGCGGACCGCCCGCCTCGCCGACCCGACCGTGCGGGTGGTCCTCGGCGCCACCACCGTGGTCTCCCGGGCGTCGGTCGAGGCATGGGCGGCGAGCACCACGGCCCCGGGCGGCATCGAGGTCGGCACGGTCGAAGATCGGCCGCGCCGTCGACGTCGGCACGTCGGCACCGTTCAGCATCACCATCGCTCCCGGACGGCTCGTGCTGAACCGGGCGTTCGGGATCATCCCCGTCGCCATCCAGGTGCGGGACACCGCGTCCTCGACGAGCGAGTACACGCATACCTTCGTCGGCTGGCAGCGCAGCAAGCAGTACGAGCCGGTCCGGCTGGCCGTCGTCGCGCCGGTCACCCTGTCGCCGTCCGCCGCGCTGTTCGACACCGACGCCGCCACCCGGCTGGCGGCCTGGAAGGCGGAGCTGGATCCCGGCTCCCGGATCAACCGGATCCTCGACGGGACCGACGTCGACGGACCGGCCGGACCGGTACCGGTCACCTGGGCCGTCGACCCCGCCGTGCTGGGCACCGACGCGGCGGCGAGCGCCGGCGGTTCGGCCGGACCCGACCCGCTCGTCCCGGTCGTCGCCCCGCTGGTCACGCGGCTCGCGACCGCCGCCGGCCGGCACACCCTCTGGGCCCTCCCGCAGGCCGACCCCGACCTCGCCGCGACCGTCGTCACTAGCCCGGGCGACCCGACCGTCGCCGCCGAGGTGAAGGCCAGCGCCGCCCTCGGCCAGGAGCTCGGGGTCGCCACCACCATGGGCATCGCGTGGCCGGTGGACGGCAGCTTCGAGGCCAACCGTGAGGCCGGGCTGCGGCAGGCCTACGCGAGCATCGGGCTCCAGGCGCTCGTCGGGTCGTCCTCCGCCCTGCCGGTGACCAGCGGTTTCACCGGTCAGGCGCCGCGACGGACCGGCTCGGGCATCACCCTGCTGGCCTGGGACGACGTCCTCAGCCGGCTGTCGACACAGGCGACCACGCCGGCCGAGGGCGCGCTCACGACGCAGCGGCTCGTGGCGGAGACGGCCGCCCTCCTCGGCGAGAGCCCGGGGGTGGCCCGAAGCTCCTCATGGCCATGCCGCGCACGCTGAACCCGGACGTCGGGGCCCTGCGCCAGGTCCTCGGGACGCTCGCGCAGACGCCCTGGGTCCAGCTGGTCACCACGGCGGAGCTCCAGCAGCAGGCGGCCACGCAGGATCCGGTCGCGAGCACGGCGAAGGGCTCCTGGAACGGGTACGGCGACCCGCAGGTCGACGCCGCTCGGCTGAGCCGGATCACCGAGGAGCGGCGGACCACGGGTGAGATCGCCACCATCCTCGGAGCCAACGGCGCGGCGTACCGGAACCAGCTGTGGACGATGCTCGACCAGCTGCCGTCGGTGCGGTGGCGGGCGGACCCCGCCGAGCAGGACCGGCTCGACGCCCTCGTCAGCGAGGCGTCCACCTCGGCGACGCGCGGCATCAGTGTCGCCCCGCAGACGACGAACTTCCTCGCCGACGAGGGCACCCTCCAGGTCACCGTCGTCAACGACCTCGGCGTCGAGGTCGACGGGGTCCGGCTGGTGCTCAACCCGACCAACCCCAGGCTGCGGATCGTCAGCCAGCCCGAACCGATCCAGATCGCGGCGAACAGCAAGGCGGTCGTCCCCGTCCGGGCGGAGGCCCTCGCCGCCGGGCTGGTCCCGGTCAACGCGACGCTGACGACGGGCGACGGCACCCCCATCGGCGTTCCCGGGACGATCACGGTGCGGGCCAACCCGCCGGGCTACCTCTTCTACATCGTCGGCGGGGCGATCGTCGCGCTGATCCTTGTCTTCGGCATCGTCCGCTCCCTGAGACGGTCGAAGTCCGCCGCTCGCGCGGCCTCCCGGGTGGTCCCCGCCCCCTCCGGCCTGGTCGAGGGGGCAGAGCTCGCTCCCGAGGGTGTCGGCGACTCGGCCTCGCCTGCACCGGCGGCGGACTCCGGGCCCCGTAGGATGACGGACGACCGGACCTGACCCCGACGGGCCGCCACGCGGGTCGGTGCGGTATGCGGGTTGTCGAACGGCGGCGGGAGAGGTATGCAGGGCGTCGGACCAGGCTCGCTGCTCGGCGGGCGGTACCTCGTCCAGCGACGGGTCTCGCAGCACTCCCGCTACGAACGCTGGGTCGCCGCGGACCAGACACTGGACCGCGAGGTCGTCCTGCTGTGCTTCGACGCCGACGGCCCGGTCGCCTCGCCGGCCCTCGACGCCGCCCGCCGCGCCGCCGGCGTGGACGAGCCGCGCCTGGTGCGCGTCCTCGACGTCGGCCGTGACGACGCCACCGCGTTCGTCGTCGAGGAGTCGCTGAACGGCGCCCGGTCGGTCACGTCCGTCCTCGCCGACGGCGGCCTGCCGGCCGAGGAGGCCCGCCGCATCGTCGGCGAGGCGGCCTCCGCGCTGGAGCGCGCCCGCGCCCGTGGCCTGCACCACGGGGTACTCACCCCACGGTCGGTGTTCCGGCTGGCCGACGGGTCGGTCAAGGTCCGCGGGCTCGCGACCGAGGCCGCGCTGGTCGAGGCCGACGACATCCCGCCGGACCAGGCCACCCGCGGCGACACCGTCTCGCTCGTGGCGCTCACGTATGCGCTGCTGACCAGCCGCTGGCCGCTGCCGGGCCCGGACTCGGGCCTCGAGGCTGCTCCCCGCGTGATCGGTGGGGTTGCCGCCCCGTCGGAGATCGCCGCCGGAGTGCCGCCGGACCTCGACTTCGTCGCGCGGCACACGCTGTCGGAGGACGGCGGCCCGCAGACCCCGGGCGAGCTCGTCGAGCAGATCGGCCCCTGGTCGCCGACGCCGGTCGGCGCCGGCCTCGAGGTTCGTGAGGTCCGCCGGCTTCCGGGTAGCCGCACCGAACCCCTCGAGCGTGACCGGGTGACCGGCGGGGTGGCCAAACCTCCCTCGGCGCGCTCCGGGCGCAGCGGGTCGGCAGCGCCCCGGACGTCCCGCGGCAACGCGGTTGCGCGGGCTGCCGGTGCGGGTGCCGTCGCCGGAGCCGGTGCTGCCGGTGCGGCGCTGGGGACCGCCGCAGGGTCGGGGGGCGCCGGCGGAGCGCGCAGCGTCCTCGGCATGAACCTCGACACCCGAGCGAGTGACATCCCACCCGAGAGCGGGGACGACACCGGCGCGCTCGACGCCTACGACGACGGTCTGCCCGACGACCCCGCGAGCTACGGGCCGTACGAGGAGGGCGACGAGGGGTACGACGACGGCACGGCGCGACCGACGGCCGTGGCGGGGGCGGTCGCCGCCAGTGCCGCGGCGGGCGCGGCGGTCGCGAAGGGCGTCGGGACCGCGTTCGGCGCGGCGGGGTCGCTCGCCTCCAAGGCCACCGGACGCGTGGGCGGGCTGGCCCGCGGCGCCGCCGACCGGGCCGCCGAGCGCTCCGCGTCGCGGGCCGAACGGCGGCAGACCGAGCGGTGGGAGGACCCGCTGTTCGCCGACGAGCACGTCCGCCTGTCCGACACCCTCGAACCCACCGACGAGCAGCTCGAGCCCGCCCTGCCCCTGTTGCCCGGCGCCGCCCAGGAGCCCCTCGACAAGAACCAGTCCCGCCTCGCCCTGGTCGTCATCGCGGCGTTCGTGCTGATCGCCGCCGTGGTGGGGGTCTGGGGCCTGCCCAAGCTCTGGCTGGGCGGCGGCACCACGGCCGCTCCGCCCGTCGTCACGGCGACCGTGACCGCCACGCCGAGCCAGAGCGGTGCCGCCCCGAGCCCCAGCGCCAGTGCCGCGCCGACGACGGCCCCCGCGGCCGGGCCGATCCCCATCGTCGCGGCCAGTCAGGTCTCCGAGGACGGCGGCGTCCAGGCGGTCAAGACCGGCGCAGCGGCCTTCGACGGCAACGGCGACACCCTGTGGCGCTCGACCAAGTGGTACGCGAATGCCCAGTACGGCGGCTACAAGGGCCGGGTGACCGGCCTGCTCCTCGACCTCGGCCAGCCGACCGACGTCCACCAGGTCGCGTTCACGACGCGAGGGGCCGCGGACGTCACCGTCTACGTCGGCGACCAGACGAGAGGTCGACGGGGCCACCCCGATCGGCTCGGTCTCGCAGCAGGACGGCGACGCCACGGTGGCCGTGCCGAACAACGGGGCGGTCAAGGGCCGCTACGTCATCCTCTGGTTCACGACGCTCGGGCCTGACGGCGAAGGGCACTTCCGCGCCCAGGTCGCCGAGGCGAGCGTCCGGTGAGCGAACCAGGCACCGGCACCGCGGGTATGCCTCCCGCCACCGGTATGCCCCCCGCCGGGGTACGTCCGGCCGCCAGGTCCCGCACCCTCGACCCCAGTGACCGCACCGACGCCGAGCTCCTGGCCGCCCACTGCGCCGGCGACCCGGACGCGTTCGGTGAGCTGTTCCGGCGCCATCGCGACCGCATGTGGGCGGTCGCGCTGCGGACGTGCGGAGACCGGGAGATCGCGGCCGACGCGGTCCAGGACGGGTTCCTCGCGGCGTTCCGGCGGGCCGACTCGTTCCGGGGCGACGCGGCCGTGACGACGTGGCTGCACCGGATCGTCGTCAACGCCTGCCTCGACCGGCTCCGGCGGCGCCGGCCGACCGGCCCGCTGCCGGAGTACGAGTCGCTCGAGTTCGCCGACCGCCGCGACGACCACGGCAGCACCGAGTCGGCGCTCGACGTCCGGGCCGCGCTCGCCCGGCTTCCCGAGGGGCAGCGCCTCGCGCTGGTCCTCGTGGACATGCACGGCCTCGGCGTCGCCGAGGCGGCCCGGGTGCTCGGTGTCGCGGAGGGGACGGTCAAGTCCCGGTGCGCCCGCGGCCGGGCCGCGCTCGCCGAGCTGCTGGGCATCGCCGGGGAACGGCGCACCGGCACCGAACGCGATCCGTCCGACCCCGGCGGGAACCGTCCGCCGTCCCCCGACGTCTGACCTCCGGCGAAACCCTGCCCGAACCACCCTGACCCCGCTCAGGCACCGAACCACCCGTAGCACTCGGCCCGGAACCCAGACCGGACCACCCGACCCGGAGACCGCATGGATCCCCAGCACCCGACCGACCCCCGCCCCGAGACCGCCCCGGACGCCAGCGCCGCCGCATACCCGCAGGTCGTCCCGTCCGAGACCGACGTCGACGTCGACGCGGCCGGCGACCCCGTGCAGTCCGCGGTGCGCACCCTGCTCCGGAACGCCCCCGACCCCGGGCCGATGCCCGCGGACCTCTCCCGGCGCATCGAGATGTCGCTCGCGCAGGCCGCCGTCCGGCGCGCGGGTGACGACGAGCTGTTCGACGAGCTCGGCTTCAGCGACCCCGACGCCGTCTACTCCGTCGAGGAGGCGGACGACGTCATCGTCTTCACCGGCGAGCCCCACGACGGCCACCAGGACGACAACGTCGTGCCCCTGCTCCAGCGCCGTCGTTGGCCGCTGATCGGCGTCGCGGCCGCGATCGTGGCCTTCCTGGCCATCGCCGGCGCCGTCGTGGCCCAACAGCGCAGTACCAACAACGGCCTCGCGGCGATCCCGCCGGCGGGAAGCGCGGCCGGGTCGGCCGGGTCGGTCCACGTGCAGATCAGCAACACCGCCTACACCAAGGACGGTCTCGTCACGCAGGCCCAGGCCCTCATCGCCTCCCCCGGCCCCGACGCCAGCGTCGGCGACGCCCCGTCGGCCGGCCCGCTCGTCACGCAGGCCGGCGCCGCCGCGTGCGTCAACGCGCTGAACGCCTCGGACGCGGGAGCGGTGAGCATCGACCTGGCCACCTACGACGGGCAGCCGGCCGCCATCGTCGTCGTCCGACGGTCCGACTCGACCACGGTGTACGCGGTCCAGCGCGACTGCGGCGACGGCGACGCGGGGGTCATCCAGGACGGTGTGACGGTCCCGTAGCCGCCGCCAGGCACGACCGGGTGGAGCCGCGGTCGGGCCGCCAGGCACGACCGGGGAACAACACGGCCGACGCGACGGTTACCGCCCATGAATCTTCGGCGACGGCCGGTATGTTGGGGCTCTCGGGCCCCCCGGCCACAGCATCTAGCGGTTCGCTACCCGGCGGACCACAAGGGGTTGACTTCGTGAGCGACGTGCGCAACGTCATCATCATCGGCTCGGGACCGGCCGGCTACACCGCCGCCGTCTACGCGTCCCGTGCGAACCTGCATCCCCTGCTCATCGAGGGCAGCGTCACCGCCGGCGGCGCGCTGATGAACACCACCGAGGTCGAGAACTTCCCCGGCTTCCGCGACGGGATCATGGGCCCGGCCCTCATGGAGGACATGCGCGCCCAGGCGGAGCGGTTCGGCACCGAGATCATCACCGACGACGTGACCGCCGTCGAGCTCCACGGCGAGGTCAAGTCGGTCACCACCGGCGAGGGCCACACTTACCGGGCCCACGCGGTCATCCTCGCGATGGGCTCGGCCTACCGCGAGCTCGGCCTGCCCGACGAGAAGCGGCTCTCCGGCCGCGGCGTCTCGTGGTGTGCCACGTGTGACGGCTTCTTCTTCCGCGACCAGGACATCGCCGTCGTCGGCGGCGGCGACTCGGCGATCGAGGAGGCGACCTTCCTCACCAAGTTCGCCCGCTCGGTGACGATCGTCCACCGCCGGGAGGCACTGCGGGCCAGCAAGATCATGGCCGAGCGGGCCTTCTCGAACCCCAAGATCTCGTTCGCCTGGAACTCCAAGGTCACCGCGATCCACGGCGACGAGCGCGTCAGTGGGATCACCCTGAGCGACACGCATACCGGCGAGGAGCGCGAGCTGGCCGTCACCGGCCTGTTCGTCGCGATCGGGCACGACCCCCGCAACGAGCTGGTCAGCGACCTCGTCGACCTCGACCCGGCCGGCTACGTCGTGACCGGCGTCGACGGCACGCACCGATCCACCGCCACCCGCATACCCGGCGTGTTCGCCTGCGGCGACCTCGTCGACCACACCTACCGGCAGGCCGTCACCGCTGCCGGGTCCGGCTGCGCCGCGGCCCTCGACGCCGAGCACTACCTCGCGTCGCTCGAGGACCTCGAGCACGCCGTCGCGGCGGCGGCCCAGGACGAGGCGATGGACGAGCCCTCGTCCGACCTCGACCCGAGCCTGTCGCCCGCCACCGCTAGCCTCTGAACCCAGACAACCCGTACCCAGAAGGGACCCCCATGGGAGCCACCAAGGTCACCACTGACGCCACGTTCGAGCAGGACGTCCTGAAGAACGCGAAGCCGGTGATCGTCGACTTCTGGGCCACGTGGTGCGGTCCGTGCCGCGCGGTCGCCCCCATCCTCGAGGAGATCGCCGCCACCTACGGCGACCAGGTGGACGTGGTCAAGCTCGACACCGACGCCAACCCCGCGGTGACCAGCCGTTACGGCGTCGTCAGCATCCCCACGATGAACGTCTACGTGAACGGCGAGGTCGTCAAGACGCTCGTCGGCGCGATGCCGAAGCCGCGCCTGCTGCGCGAGCTCGAGGACTACATCGCCAGCTGACGGTCATCCGTCAGCTCGGGTGACGATTCGCCGACGCGTGCTGCGGGTTCCCTGAATCCCGTATGCGTCGGCGCGCTCTTCGCCTCTCCGTCGGCTATCGTTCGCACAGTTTCACTCCGCCCGCAGCCTGCCTCGAGCAGCCCGCCCGTCTCCCGAGAGCTCCGTGAGGGGAGGGACGTGACCGAACCGCGTACCGGCCTTCAGGCCCGTCTCGGTTATCGCGGACCCGTCGTCCGCCACCTCCGCGACAGCCTCACCGCCGCGGGAGCACTGCGTCCTGCCGCCACGAACGGGGCCGTCAACGGGACCGCCGAGGTCTTCGACGACGAGCTCGACGCCGCCGTCCGCTCGTTCCAGCAGGAGCGCGGCCTCCTCGTCGACGGCATCGTCGGGCCTTGGACCTACGCCGCGCTCGACGCCGCGAAATGGCAGCTCGGCGACCGGTTGCTGCGGCACTCCCCCGGCCACCTGGTCCGCGGCGACGACGTCACGGAGCTGCAGGAACGACTGCTCGGCCTGGGGTTCCACCCCGGCCGGATCGACGGGCTGTTCGGTCCCGACACCGAGGCCGCGGTCCGCGGCTTCCAGCGCGGCGTCGGCCTGGACGTCGACGGTGAGGTCGGGCCCGCCACGCTCCGGGCGTTCACCGACCTGCGCCGCAGCGTCGCGGGCGGGTCCTCGCTGTCGCTGCGCGAGCGCGAGCACGTCCGCCGGTCCGGGCACAGCCTGGGCGGGCGGACCATCGTCCTGGACCCGGGTCACGGCGGCGACGACCCCGGTGCCGTCGCCCACGGGATCGTCGAGGCGGAGATCGTCCACGACCTCGCCGGCCGGATCGAGGGGCGGCTCAGCGCCCACGGTGCCAACGTCGTCTACACGCGGACCCGGTTCACCAGCGCCGGGGACGACGAGGCGCGCGCCAACTTCGCCAACGACTGCGGCGCTGACATCGTCCTGTCCCTGCACTGCGACACCGCCGACCAGCAGGACGCCAGCGGCGTCGCCACGTTCTTCTTCGGGCAGAAGCGGTTCGGGGCCTGGTCCGCCGTCGGTGAGCAGCTCGCCGACCTCATCCAGCGCGAGACCGTCGCCCGCACCGGCCTGACCGACTGCCGGAGCCACGCCCGCTCCTGGAAGCTGCTCCAGGCGACCCGGATGCCGGCCGTGCGCATCGAGGCCGGCTACGTCAGCAACCCCGACGATGCCGAGCGGCTGCGAGCGGCTGCGTTCCGCGACGACATCGCGGAGGGCATCGTCGTCGCGCTCCAGCGGCTCTACCTCGGCGAGCAGGACAACAGCGCCACCGGCGTCCTCCACCTCGGCGACCTCCGCAAGGTGCTGGAGGAGCTGGCCGGCTGAGCTGCCCGCCTGCATCACCAGGCAGCAGCGCGCCATTAGTTGGGGTTCGGGTCCTCCAGGTGCGCCGTGCCCACGGGCTGTGGCGGGCCCAGCCCGCGTACCGGCGCGAGCAGCCGCTCGACCGCCTGCTCGACCTCGCCGCGCCAGCGCAGCGCCGTTCGCAGGTCCAGCCGGAGGCGGGGGTACGTGACGTGGTCGCGAGCCGTCCGGAAGCCCACGGCGGTGAGGAACTCGGCGGGCAGCAGGCAGTCGGTACGCTCGCTGCCGGACCCGTAGGCCTCGAGCGCCTTGTGGCCGCGGCGGAGCACGTCCTTGGCCGCCGACTGGACCAGGACCCGCCCGAGCCCCTGACCTGCGTACTCGGGGTCGATCCGTGCCGTCACGAGCACGATGGCGTCGCGGCTGACCGGGGCCGTGGGGAAGGCGAGCGCGCGCGGCACGAGATGCGCGGGCGCATACGTGATGTAGCCGGCGAACCGGCCGTCGACGTAGGCCACTCGGCCGGGTGACCCCCACTCGAGCAGGGTCGCGGTCAGCCAGCCCTCCTTGTCCTCGCGGGGGTGTCGGCGACGACGGGCGGTGAGCGCGGGTCCCAGCTCCCAGAAGACGCAGTCGGCGCAGGTACCGGTGAGGTCGCCGAGACGGTCCACGGTAAGGGGCAGCACCTCGCGTCCCATGGGGTGGCCTCCTCTTCCGGGACCTAGAGCGTACCGGCGTACTGCCGGAGTGCCGCCGACGCGTCGGCGGTGAGCGGCTCGCCGTGACCGAACAGGATGCCGGCGATGTCGAGGGCGGCCAGCTTCTTCACCGAGGCCTTGGCCTGGTCCGCGTCGGCGGTGTTGCGTGGGCTGGAGCCGCTCAGACCGGAGCTGTTGTTGAGGGCGTCGCCGGCCACGAGGATCTTGGTGGCCCGGTCGAGCACGCAGATGTGGCCGAGGGTGTGACCGGGGGTCGCGACCACCTGCAGCCCGAAGATCTCGGAGCCGTCGGCCGCGGCGACGACCGTGCGTGGGCTGGTGATCTGGGCGATGTCGGCCGCACCCGCGTGCACGGTGGCCTTGGTGGCCCGGGCCGCCACGTCCGCGAGGCTCCCCGCGTGGTCGCCGTGGTGGTGCGTGAGGACGAGGTCGGTCACGGCCTCCCAGCTCGACCCGGCGGTCTGCAGGGCCGACCCGATGGCGTCCGCGCTGCCGGCCACCCCGGTGTCCACGACCGCGGCCTGCCGGCCACGGACCAGGACGTACGCGGACACGAAGCCGAGGTTGGCCCGGGTCCAGGTCAGCTGTCCGGGCGTGGCGGCGCCGGGGGTGGCGGTGCCGGCGGTGGTGTCCGAGCCGGCCGTGGTGGCGAGCGACGGAGTCGAGGTCTGCAGGGGTGTCGAGGGGCTGGGGCTCGAGCAGCCGCCGAGCACGGCCACCGCGACGCCGCCCCAGCCGAGGTCCACGAGCAGCTCACGCCGGGTCAGCCGGTGCCGGTGGGGCGGACGGGTCGAGCCGAAGACGGCCTCCATCCCGACATGCTAAGCACGCGTGACGTGATTAGGGTCGATCTGATGAGCACCTACGTCGAGGAGAGCTTCACCCGGGACACCGACTACATCGCCGACCGGATCACCGCCGACGGTGGGGGTGACTGGCCGGTGGCGCCGGGCCGGTATCGGCTGGTCGTCGCTCGGGCCTGCCCCTGGGCGCACCGGTCGATCATCGTCCGGCGGCTGCTCGGCCTCGAGGACGCCATCTCGATGGGGGTGTGCGGGCCGACCCACGACGAGCGCTCGTGGACGTTCGACCTCGACCCTGACGGCCTTGACCCGGTGCTGCGGATCCCCCGGATCCAGGACGCCTACCTGGCCCGGTTCCCGGACTACCCCAAGGGGATCACCGTGCCCTGCCTGGTTGACGTGCCCTCGGGTCGGGTGGTCACCAACGACGTCCCGAGCATCACCCTGGACCTCTCCACGCAGTGGCGGGCGTACCACCGGACCGGGGCGCCGGACCTCTACCCCGAGGCGCTGCGGCCCGAGATGGACGACGTGATGGAGCGCGTCTACCGTTCCGTCAATAACGGCGTATACCGCTGTGGTTTCGCCGGCACCCAGGACGCCTACGAGGCGGCGTACGACCAGCTGTTCGCCGGCCTGGACTGGCTGTCACACCGGCTGACGGACCGTCGGTACCTCATGGGTGACGCCATCACCGAGGCCGACGTGCGGCTGTTCACCACGCTGGTGCGGTTCGACGCGGTCTACCACGGCCACTTCAAGTGCAACCGGCAGAAGCTGACCGAGATGCCGGTGCTGTGGAGCTACGCCCGCGACCTGTTCCAGACGCCGGGGTTCGGCGACACGGTCGACTTCGTCCACATCAAGCGGCACTACTACGTCGTCCATCACGACGTGAACCCGACGGGCATCGTGCCGAAGGGTCCGCTGCTGGAGGAGTGGGCGATGCCGCACGACCGCGACCGCCTCGGCGGCAGGCCGTTCGGGAGCGGTACGGCGCCCGGGCCGGTGCCGACCGGCGAGGTGGTGCCGCCGGAGCACAACCCCGCGCTGGCGCTTCTCTAGGGTTTCGGCTAGATCCGATCCATGAGGCCGACGATCCGGTTGAGGTCGTCGACCGAGGCGAACTCCACGGTGAGCTTCCCCTTGCGCTGGCCGAGGGCGATCGTCACGCGGGTGTCGTAGCGGTCGGACAGCCGCGAGGCCAGGTCGTCCAGCTGGGGGTGCCGGTTTCCCGCGCGGGGTCGGCGGGGCTTCGGGACGGCCGCGGGGTCGTCGCCACCCATGGCGACGATCTCCTCGACGCTGCGCACCGAGAGTCCTTCGGCGACGATCCGCTGGGCGAGCCGCTCCATGGCGGCACCGTCGTCCAGGCCGAGGAGGGCTCGGGCGTGTCCGGCGGAGAGGACGCCGGCCGCGAGGCGCCGGGCGACGAGCGGGGGGAGGCGGAGCAGCCGCAGCGTGTTGGAGATCTGTGGCCGCGACCGGCCGATGCGGGCGGCCAGCTCCTCGTGCGAGCACCCGAAGTCGTCGAGCAGCTGCTGGTATGCGGCAGCCTCCTCGAGCGGGTTCAGCTG
The DNA here is from genome assembly GCA_963713345.1 of uncultured Actinomycetota bacterium. Lineage (GTDB taxonomy): Bacteria > Actinomycetota > Actinomycetes > Actinomycetales > Dermatophilaceae > Lapillicoccus. The sequence continues at coordinate 333,061 of CAVQLI010000014.1, forward strand.
GCTGCGGTGCAGGTTCTCCAGGAGCGCGTCCCGCAGCAGGTCGTCGTCAGCGGTCTCCTTGACGATGGCCGGGATCGAGTCCTGGCCCGCGAGCTGGCTGGCGCGGAGCCGACGCTCGCCCATGATGAGCTCGAACCGCGGCCCGGACGGTTCGGGGTGCTCGCCGTGCTCGTGGTGCTCGCTGGCCTCGTGGGGTCCGTCGGGCTCGGACGCGGGGATGGGTCGTACCACGACGGGCTGGAGGACGCCGATCTCGCGGATCGACGCGGCCAGCTCGGCCAGCTCGTCCTCGTCGAACACGGTGCGCGGCTGACGTGGGTTCGGGCGGATCGACGCGATGGGCAGGATGGCGAAGGTCGCACCCGGAACCGGGGCCAGGTCGCCGAGCCGGGGGCTCGTTGGGAGAGTCTCAGCGTTTCTAGCGGAATCACTATCGATCGTGTGATCCGGCTCGATGGGCTGCCCGTCGTGCTGGTCGCCGTGGCCGGAGTGACCGTCGCGGGCCTCGTCCTGGTCGTGGTGCTGGTCGTGGTGCTGGTCGTGGTACTGGTCGTCGTGCTGGTCGTGGCCGTTGCTGCCGTGGTCGGGCTCGAGCGTGATCGTCGGCGTGCTCTCCCGGAAGAAGACGTCGACCGGTCGAGCGGTCCCGGGAGACGTGGGGATGAGCGCCCCGAGACCGCGTCCCAGTGCTCGCCGCTTCTCGCTCATCGCGCTCCCTCTTTCTCCGCTGATGTCGTCGCGGCGCCCCGGACGGCGAGCTCGCCGGCCGCTTCGAGGTACGAGAGAGCGCCGCTGCTCGTGGGGTCGTACGTCATCACGGTCTCGCCGAAGCTGGGCGCCTCGGACACGCGCACCGAGCGCGGAACGCTCGTGCGGAGGACCTGGTCGGGGAAGTGGGAGCGGACCTCGTCGGCGACCTGGGACGACAACCGGGTGCGGCCGTCGTACATGGTCAGCAGGATGGTCGACACGTGCAGGCCGGGGTTGAGGTGGCCACGGATCAGCTCGATGTTCTTGAGCAGCTGCGACAGACCCTCGAGGGCGTAGTACTCGCACTGGATCGGGATGAACACCTCGGCGGCGGCGACGAAGGCGTTGATGGTGAGCAGTCCGAGGCTCGGCGGGCAGTCGATGAGGACGTAGTCGAGGTCGGTCGTGGCGAGGTGGTCGTTGAGCGCACGGCCGAGACGCATCTCGCGCGCCACCATCGAGACCAGCTCGATCTCGGCGCCGGCCAGGTCGATGGTGGCCGGCGCGCAGAACAGTCCCTCGACGGTCGGGCACGGCACGATGACCTCGGCGAACGCCTTGCCGTCGACGAGCACGTCATAGACGCTCGGCACCTCGGCGTGGTGGTCGACTCCCAGCGCGGTGCTGGCGTTGCCCTGCGGGTCGAGGTCGACGACGAGCACCTTGAGCCCGGACTGGGCCAGTGCCGCCGCGATGTTCACCGTCGTGGTGGTCTTCCCGACGCCACCCTTCTGGTTCGCCACGGTGAGCACGCGCGTCGACGGGGGTGACGGCAGGCGACGCCCGGTCAGCGCGATCCGGCGGCGGGCGTCCTGAGCCAGGGTCTGCGCCAACGGCGTGTCCGCCCCCGCTTCAGGAATGGTGGCGACCAGCTCCTCACGGAGCTCGGCCGACGTTTCACGTGAAACCGGGCTCTCGTCGATCGACCGCCTCGCCGGTGCCGGGGTCGGCGACGGTGTCGGGGTCGGTGCCGCGGTCGGAGAGCGATGTTTCACGTGAAACAGGGAACGACGGCGAGCGCGGAGTCGGCGTCCACGAGTCGACCACGTCAACATCGACCGCGTCCGTGTCGGCGCCGCCCGGCGTTGTTTCACGTGAAACGGGCCAGCCGAGCCCGCTCACCGACCGGGACGCATGGAGGTCGGTGGGCCAGCCCAACGAGGGGGAGTGGTCGATCGTGGGAGTCAGGGACCGAGTCCGCACCGTGCCGTCCTCGATCACCCTGCTCAACCCTTCGTCCGCCGCCCGACGAACCGGTCCGGCTCGTGATGACGCCCTATCCAACCACTCGGGCCGGGCTCACTTCACGCCGCAACACCGCGTTGTGGACGACCGATCAGCGATCGTCCCGAGATCGTCGAGTGCGCGACCCCGAACCCGTTCCGGCGCGGCGCGACGACGTGCGTGACCCGCGGGTCGATCCCGGTCGCGAGCCGCTCCGGTGCGCCGAGGGGACGTCCACCAGGGCGTCGACCTCGACCGACAGGACGACCGTCTCAGGGTCGACGATCCCGGCTCCGAACCGCGCGACGCTCCACCGGCTCGCCCCGAGAGAGCGCAACAGGGCCGCATCCTCGTCGAGCTCGGACGCCGCGCTCTCGCCCTTGAGCGCCTGCAAGGAGCCACCGGCGGCGAGGAGTGGAAGGGTGATCCGAGCGAGCTCGCCGGTGCGGGCCACCGCCCGGGCGGTCACGTGACGGAAGCGCTCCGCCCCCCAGAGCGACTCGGCCCGGCCTCGGTGGACCTCGACGTTGGTCAGGCCGAGCGCCTGGATGGTGGACGTGAGCCAGATGGTCCGGCGCTGGAGTGGCTCCACCAGGACCATCTGAAGGTCGGGGCGGGCGATGGCCAGCGGGATCCCCGGGAGGCCGGCGCCCGACCCGATGTCCGCAACCCGCGCGCCCTCGGCGAAGACCGGCTGGACCACCGCGCTGTTGAGCACGTGCCGGTCCCACAGCCGCGGCGCCTCCCGCGGGCCGATGAGCCCGTGGGAGATCCCCGTGTCGGCGAGCAGCGCCACATAGGCCTCCGCCACGTCGAGTCGAGGCCCGAAGACCGTCGCCGCCACCGTGGGAGTGGGCGGAACGACCGGCAGGGCCGCCGGCTCAGGGGTCGTCGGCTCAGCTGCCGACGGATGTTTCACGTGAAACGCAGAGGTGTCTGCGGTTCAGGCCGGGAACACGATGATGTGCCGGTGCGGCTCGACGCCCTCGGACTCGGAGCCGAGCCCGGCGGCGGCCACCTCGTCGTGAACGATCTTGCGCTCGAAGGCGGACATGTCCTCGAGGGCCTTCTGGGTCCCCGTGGTCTTCACCTCGGCGATCGCGGTCTGCGCGATCTCGACGACCACGGCCCGGCGCTGCGCGCGGTGCCCGGCGATGTCGAGCATCAGCCGGCTCCGCTCACCGGTCTCGGCCTGGACCGCCAGGCGCGTCAGCTCCTGGAGCGCGTCCAGCACCTTGCCGTCGGACCCGACCATTCGCCGGGGGACGCGTCCGTCCTCCGAGTCGACGATCGCCACCGACGCGCGGTCGCCGTCGATGTCGACCTCGATGTCACCGTCGAGATCAGCGATGTCGAGCAGCCGTTCCAGGAAGTCCGCAGCGACCTCGCCCTCACGCTCGAGCAGCCGGACCCGGGAGCCCCCAGCGCGGCGCGATCCGTTCGGTCCGACGCCCTCGCTCTCGTCGTCGGCGTCGCCCTCGGCCTCGAGGTCCGCGTCAGCCTGGGACTCCAGGTCGGCGTCGGCCTGGGACTCGACGTCCGCCCGCTCCGCCGCCTCGCTGAACCGCTCGGTGGCCTCAGAGTCGTCGGGCCCCTCAGCAGCCTCGGTATCATCCGCAGCGTCAAGGTTGTCAAGGCGGTCGGAAGACGTCACGTCCTCGACGCCGTGCGGGGAATGCTCGTCGAGGCCGTTCGGGCGGGTCGTCACATCGGTGTCGTCGCTCATCAGCAAAACTCCTGATCACTCTGCTCGAGCGGGACCAGGTCCCGCAGTGTCACTGGTGTGTGGGGACGATCCGTCGCGAAGGGCGCGACGTGGGCTCGTCCGGACGGGCATACCCGTCGTGTTGGTCAGGCCGGGTCGGGACTCGGCGAACTCTGGTCCGAACGCCGGGTCGTCGGCGCGTTCGGCTCCCGCTTGACCTGACCTTGGGGCTGCTTCGGGCGCGCGGAGCCCGGCTTCTGCTTCTGGCGCTTGGGCTGCTGGCGCTGGCCAGCCGGTCGTGCTGTGCCGCCCGCCGAACCCGAACCAGAACCCGAATCCGAACCTGTGGCACCAGATCCGTTCGACGGAGCGTCCGCCGGAGCATCCTGCGGCGTACTGCTCCCGGAACCCGAGCCCGACCCGTTCGTCGAGGCCGACCCGGCAGCCGCGCCCGACGCAGCGGCGCCGTCACCAGGCCCGCCGCTGGGACCGCGCTTGCTGCGCTTCTTGCCCTTCGGCTGCTGCCGCTGACCGCTCTTGGGGGCCTCCGTCAGGATGTCCTGGACGTCCGGCTGGTCGGTGGTCGTGTCGCCGAGCCCGGGGATGTGCAGCTTCTTGATGGTCTTGCCGCGCTTCTTCTGCCGCTCTTCGTAGGCCCGCTCGGCCGCCGAACCCGGAGCCGGCATCCGCCGGATCACGTAGAACTGCTGGCCCATCGACCAGACGTTCGTGGTCAGCCAGTAGAGCAGCACACCGATCGGGAAGTTGATGCCGGAGATCGCGAAGAAGATCGGCATCAGGTAGAGGATGATCTTCTGCTGCTTCATGTAGGGGTTGTCGAGCGCAGCGTCGGGCATGTTCTTGCGCATCAGCTGGCGCTGCGTCGTGAAGGTCGACAGCGACATCAGCACGATCAGGACGGCCGTGAGGATCTTGACGTTCAGATCGTCGGAACCGACGAAGGTCGCGGACAGCTGCGCGCCGAAGATCGTCGACTTCTCGATGACCGAGGCCACGTCCGGCGTGATCGGGCCGATCGGCGCGTGCGCCCCCGTGGCGACGTGCGGCAGGTTGTTGAGCAGCTGGAACAGCGCGAAGAAGAACGGTGACTGAAGCAGGATCGGCAGACACGACGAGAACGGGTTGGACCCGGTCCTCTTGTAGAGGTCCATCGTCTCCGACGTCATCTTCTGACGTGACTCCGGATCGCTCTTGCCCTTGTACTTCGCCTGGATCTTCTGCATCTCCGGCTGGATGAGCTGCATCCGCCGAGAGGCGTGAATCTGCTTGACGAACAACGGGATCATCAGGAACCGCACGACGACCGTGAGACCGACGATGGAGAGCGCCCAGCCCCAGCCGCTCTCGTAGGGGATCCCGATCAGCGTGAACAGCGAGTGCCACGAGTTCATGACCCAGGCCTCGCCCCACATCAGGGGGTTCAGCAGGCTGACGAAGAAGTCGTACACAGTCGTCCTTAGTGGTCAGTGGTGCGCGTGCGCAGCGTGCGTGGCGGGCCGCGACGGCGACCTCTCGGGAACGTGGTCGACGCCCCCCGGGTTCCAGGGGTGGCAGCGCAGCAGCCGCCGCACGGTCAGCCAGGTCCCCTTGAGCGGGCCGAACCGCTCCAGTGCCGTGATCGCATACGCCGAGCACGAGGGGTAGAAGCGGCAGGACGGCGGGGTCATCGGGGAGATGACGAGCTGGTAGGCGCGGACCAGCCAGATCAGGGGGAGAGCCAGCAGCCGGGTGAGGGTCACGACGAGACCCCTGCCACGGCCGGCGAGCGACTGTCCAGTCGGCGCAGCACCGCGTCCAGCGCCCGGTCGAGCTCGGCCGCCAGCTCGGGCGTGGTCGCGCCGGCGGCGGCGGGGTTGGCCCGGACCACCAGGTCACACCCCGCCGGTATGCGGGTCAGCCGGGCCGCGACGAGGTGGCGCAGGACCCGCTTGGTCCGGTTCCGGATCACCGCGCCGCCCACGGCCTTGGAGACGACGAAACCGACCCGCGCCGGGTGGTCGACGGGTCGGTCGTCAGCATCAGCAGGGGCCGTATACCGGGCGTGGACGACGAGCAGCCGGCCTCCGGAGCGTGCTCCGCCCGCCCCGCGCACGGTGGCGGAGAAGTCCGTCGCCGTCCGCAGCCGGTGTCGGGCGGGAAGCACGCGGCCCTGCTCGAACCGTCTCAGGCGGACAGTTCGGAGCGGCCCTTGCGGCGGCGAGCGGCCAGGATGGCGCGACCCGCCCGGGTGCGCATCCGCAGGCGGAAGCCGTGGGTCTTGGCCCGGCGGCGATTGTTCGGCTGGAAGGTGCGCTTGCTCACGAGGTGTTCTCCGTTGCTGCCGGGCGACCGACGGTCGGGGCCTGGCGTGCCAGTGGTGCGAGGCGAGTGGGATGAGAGCCCAGTTCGGGCGCCATCGGAAACCCGGACTGACGACGACGATGGCGAACCGCGTCACGGGCAGGCGAAAGCGACCGAAAAACAGGCTTTGTCCACGATACGGGAGCGCTACGGACAGGGTCAAACTCACCGAGCCCACCGACCCGTGATCCAGCGCGGGATCAGCCGAACGGCTCGACTCCCGGTCCAACGTGCAAGTCAACCTTCCAGTTTCCGACCCGATCCGGCTAGCCTCCGTTCGACACGCCGAGCCGTCCAGGATTTCTCTCCACGCCGCGCCGTCCGAGGTTGATCGCTACCCCTGAGTGTTGTTAGCGTCACGCCTCACGACGGTTCCGTCCACAGGATGTGGACAACGGTGTGGACATCCGTCCCGCTCGGGTGCCGAGTGCTCCCGGGAGCGCAGTGCGCAGGTAGGTCAGGCGACACAAGGGCGGGGAGATGTCGGACGCGGAGGTTGACTACGGCCGGGTCTGGCAGGAGACCATCCGCCAGCTCGACGGTCAGGGCGTCGCCCAGCACCGTCGTGCCCTCCTCGGCCTGAGCCGCCTGGTCGGCGTGCTGCAGAACCTGGCCATCATCAGCACGCCGAACACGATGACCAAGGGCGTCATCGAGGACCAGATCGGCGGCGCCGTCCGCGACGCGTTGACGGACCAGCTCGGCGTCGAGATCGCCCAGCTGTCGGTGTCGGTCGACGAGAAGCTCGCCGAGGAGTACCCGCCCGCTCTGACCGACGATGCCGGCTCTGACCCCCTGACCAGCGGAAACGGCCACACCAACGGCCAGGTCCCGCCCTCCGGATCGGGGTTCTCGCTCCCCGGGACGCATGCCGGCTCGCATACCGGATCCGGCGACGGAGCGATCCTCGAGCGACCCCGGGAGGCGGACAAGAGCCGCCTCAACCCGAAGTACACCTTCGACACCTTCGTGGCCGGCTCGAGCAACCGGTTCGCCCACGCGGCCGCGCTCGCCGTCGCCGAGGGGCCGGCCCGCTCGTACAACCCGTTGTTCATCTACGGCGACTCCGGGCTGGGCAAGACCCATCTGCTGCACGCGATCGGCGACTACTCGCGCCAGCTGCTCCCGCACCTGCGGGTGCGCTACGTGAACTCCGAGGAGTTCACCAACGACTTCATCAACAGCATCCGTGACGACCGGACCGCCCGCTTCCAGACGGTCTACCGCGACGTCGACGTGCTCCTCATCGACGACATCCAGTTCCTCGCCGGCAAGGTGCAGACGCAGGAGGAGTTCTTCCACACCTTCAACGCGCTGCACAACGCGACGAAGCAGGTCGTCATCACCTCCGACCTGCCGCCGAAGCAGCTGTCGGGGTTCGAGGAGCGGCTGCGGTCCCGGTTCGAGTGGGGCCTCATCTGCGACGTCCAGCCGCCCGACCTCGAGACCCGCATCGCGATCCTGCGCAAGAAGGCCACCCTCGAGCGGATGTCGACGCCGGACGACGTGCTCGAGTACATCGCCAGCAAGATCAGCTCCAACATCCGCGAGCTCGAGGGCGCGCTGATCCGGGTGACCGCCTTCGCGAACCTCAACCGCCAGCCGGTCACCCTGGACCTCGCCGAGGTGGTGCTGCGCGACCTCATCCCCAGCGAGCAGCCGGCCCAGATCACCGTCTCGACGATCATGGGCGAGACCGCCAAGTACTTCGGCCTCACCATCGACGACCTCTGCAGCAGCTCGCGGTCGCGCCAGCTGGTCCAGGCCCGCCAGATCGCCATGTACCTCTGCCGCGAGCTGACCGAGCTGTCGCTGCCGAAGATCGGCCAGCACTTCGGCGGCCGCGACCACACCACCGTCATGCACGCGGACCGCAAGATCCGCGAGCTCATGGGCGAGCGTCGCGCGATCTACAACCAGGTCACCGAGCTGACCAACCGGATCAAGCAGCAGTCAAAGAAGTAGTGCTGTCCCCACCCGACGCCCCGGTTGTCCACAGCCCATCCCCGTATGCGTCGTGCGGGTTTCGTCGGAAATCCGCCGGTTCTCCACATCCTGTGGACAACTCTGTGGACCGCCGCCGGTGGATCACCGCAGGGTTTTCGCCGCCGCACGCTCAGCGCACGAAATCACGGTGTCCACATCCCCTGTGGACAGGTGGGGGACAAGCCGCCACAACCGGTGGGGCCTGCCCCTCGCGCCGACCGACCCTTGGGGACGTCCGGCCGTCGTCCCCCGCGAGCTCGAGTTGTCCACAGCTTGTGCACGAGTCGGTGCACAGGGGCCGACGCCCGTTGACCTGCGCCGACGCCGGTTGTCCCCCGTGTGCACACCCCCTATGACGACGACGAGTCCTCCCAGTGATCCGATGGCCCCGCGTACGGGTGTGGAGAACGGCTGACCGGCAGAAAGAGGCCAGGACCGGGCGTGGTGGAGAGTTGTGGTGGGCGTCGGTCCGAGACACTAGGGTTCGGAGTCCGAGCCGGGCAGACCCAGCCGGACGCGATGAGGCAGCACGATGTCCGGCTGCTCGTTCATTCAGGCCGCGAAGGGCGGGGACCACGTGAAGTTCAGGATCGACCGCGACGTGCTCGCCGACGCCGTGACGTGGGTGGCCCGTGGCCTGCCGGCGCGTCCGCCCGTGCCGGTCCTGGCCGGCGTGCTCATCGAGGCCGACGACGAGGGCAGCCTCACCCTGTCCGCGTTCGACTACGAGGTGTCCGCCAAGGTCACCGTGCCCGCCGACGTCGCCGAAGCGGGCCGGGTCCTCGTGCTCGGCCGGCTGCTCGCCGACATCTCCCGCAACCTGCCCAACAAGCCGATCGACGTCGTCGCCGACGGCAACAAGGTCCAGGTGACCTGCGGCTCGTCCCGGTTCAGCCTGCTGATGATGCCGGTCGACGACTACCCGACCCTGCCGTCGGCGCCGGAGTCCACCGGCACCATCCAGGGCGACGTCTTCACGCAGGCCGTCGCCCAGGTAGCGATCGCGGCCGACCGCGGTGACACCCTGCCGATCCTCACCGGCGTCCGGATGGAGATCGAGGGCGACAAGATCACGCTGCTCGCCACCGACCGTTACCGGCTGGCCATGCGCGAGCTGACCTGGAAGCCGACGGCCTCCGACATCGCCCAGGTCGCGCTGATCCCCGCCCGCACCCTGTCCGACACCGCCAAGGCGCTCGGCGCCAGCGGCTCGGTCGACATGGCCCTCGGTGGCGCGGCCGGCGGCGACGGGCTGGTCGGGTTCGAGGCCGGTCAGCGGCGCACGACGACCCGGCTCCTCGACGGCGAGTACCCCAAGGTCACCTCGATCTTCCCCACCAGCGTCGACTCCGAGTCGGTCATCGAGACGGCGGCGCTGGTCGAGGCCGTTCGCCGCGTCTCCCTGGTCGCGGAGCGCAACACTCCGGTACGCCTGAAGTTCACCGACGGTCAGGTCGCCATCGAGGCCGGCACCGGCGACGACGCCCAGGCCTCCGAGGCGGTCGAGGCGACGCTCACCGGTCCCGACATCGAGATCGCGTTCAACCCGCATTTCCTGCTCGACGGGCTGGGCGCCCTCGGCACGACCTACGCGCGACTGTCGTTCACCCAGCCGAGCCGGCCCGCGGTCCTCACCGGTCAGGCCGAGGCGGAGGGCGACTCCGACGACAGCTACCGCTACGTCCTCATGCCGGTGCGTTTCGCCAGCTGAGCCGGAAGCTCTCGCCCCCTTCCGTATGCGTGCGGTGGCGGTAGCCTGACCCCGCAGTCCGCGTCGCCGCACCACCTCGCAGGTCGTGATTTGTGGTCGCAGTATCGTCCCCCGGCACTCGTCGGTCGCTCGTCTCGAAAGGGTCAGCCATGCAGCTTGGTCTCATCGGTCTCGGGAAGATGGGCGGCAACATGCGCGAGCGCCTGCGCCGCGCCGGCCACGAGGTCGTCGGCTTCGACCGCGACCCCAAGGTCTCCGACGTGCGCACCATGGCCGCGATGGTCAAGGCACTCGACGCGCCGCGCACGGTCTGGGTGATGGTCCCCGCGGGCGCCGCCACCCAGGACACCATCACCAAGCTGGGCGACCTGCTCGACAAGGGCGACCTCGTCATCGACGGCGGCAACTCCCGCTTCACCGATGACATCGCGCACGCAAAGATGTTGAAGGCCAAGGGAATCGGCTTTGTCGACTGCGGCGTCTCCGGCGGTATCTGGGGCCTGCAGAACGGCTACGGCCTCATGTGCGGCGGGGAGACCCGCCTGGTCAACCGGGTGATGCCGATCTTCGACGCGCTGCGCCCCGAGGGCCCACGGGAAGAGGGCTTCGTCCACGCGGGCGACGTCGGCGCCGGCCACTACACGAAGATGGTCCACAACGGCATCGAGTACGGCCTCATGGCGGCCTACGCCGAGGGCTACGAGCTGCTCGAGAAGAAGGACATCGTCAAGGACGTCCCCGGCGCCTTCAAGGCGTGGAGCCGCGGCACTGTCGTCCGGTCCTGGCTGCTCGACCTCGCGGTCGCCGCGCTGGAGGCCAACCCCACGCTCGAGGGCGTCTCGGACTACACCGTCGACTCCGGTGAGGGGAAGTGGACCGTCGAGGAGGCCATCGCTCTCGACGTGCCGATGCCGGTCATCTCCGCGTCGCTGTTCGCCCGGTTCGCCTCGCGCCAGGACGTGTCGCCGACGATGCAGATGGTCGCTGCGCTGCGCGGCCAGTTCGGCGGTCACCCGGTCATGACCCTCAAGGAGGGCGAGGACCTGCGCCGCAAGGGCATCGCCGGCGACTGGGACATCGCCCCCGCCGCGGCCAAGGCGGCCGTACGCAAGTCGGTCACCAAGGGCGCGGCCAAGAAGACCACCGCCAGGAAAGCCGCCACCAAGAAGGTGGCCGCCAAGAGGACGGCGAAGAAGACCGCCGTCAAGTCCTGATGTGCACGTCCGGCACCTGAGCGTCACCGACTACCGCAGCTACGCCCAGGCCGAGCTGCCGCTCGGTCCCGGCGTGACGACCCTGGTCGGCGCGAACGGCCAGGGCAAGACGAACCTCGTCGAGGCCGTCGGCTACCTCGCCACGCTGTCCAGCCACCGCGTCGCCACCGACCAGCCGCTCGTCCGGTTCGGGGCGGAGCGTGCGGTCATCCGGGGAGTCGTCGTGCGCGAGGGCCGCGAGACGCTCATCGAGCTGGAGCTCAACCCCGGCCGCGCCAACCGCGCCCGGCTCAACCGGTCGCCGATGCCACGGCCCCGCGAGATCCTCGGCACGCTGCGCTCGGTGCTCTTCGCCCCCGAGGACCTGGCGCTGGTCAAGGGCGACCCGTCCGGCCGCCGCGCCTTCCTCGACGACCTGCTCGTGCAGCGCCAGCCCCGCTGGGCCGGCGTGCGGTCCGACTACGACAAGGTCCTCAAACAGCGCAGCGCCCTGCTGAAGTCCGCCGCGCCGGTGCTCCGCCGCGGCCGCCGCCGATCCGAGCGGGTCACGGCCTACGGCGACCCCGTGAGGGCCCCTGCCGAAGGTAGGGAGGACGCCCGCGCCTCCGCCCTGCACACCCTCGACGTGTGGGACAGCCAGCTCGCGCGGTTCGGGTCCCAGCTCCTGCACGGCCGGCTCCGCCTTCTGGCCGACCTCCGGCCGCACCTCAGCGACGCCTACGCCGCGGTCAGCGCCGGACCCTCGGCGGCCCGGGTCGTCTACCGCTCCAGCCTGCGCGACGAGGCCGCGGGCCGGCTGGCTGGGGACGAGGTCCCCGACGTCGACGTGCTGGAGAAGGAGCTGCTCGCCACGCTGGCGGAGGTCCGCGACCAGGAGGTCGAGCGCGGCGTCTGCCTGGTCGGTCCGCACCGCGACGACCTGCACCTCACCCTCGGCGAGCTGCCGGCCAAGGGGTATGCCAGCCACGGCGAGTCCTGGTCGTTCGCGCTGGGACTCAAGCTCGCGGCATACCAGCTGCTCCGGTCGGACCTCGGTGAGGATCCGGTGCTCGTCCTCGACGACGTCTTCGCCGAGCTCGACACCGGCCGCCGCGAACGGCTGGCCGAGCTGGTCGAGGACTGCGAGCAGGTGCTCATCACCGCGGCGGTCGGCGCCGACGTGCCGGAGGTGCTCCGCGAACGCGGCACCACGTACGCGGTGAGCCTCGGCGAGGTCACCCGTGTCGCCTGAGGACGCACCCGACCCGACGCCCGAGCGGGACGAGGACGAGGCAGCCGCCGAGGCCGCGTCCCTGGCTCTCGCCCGAGCGCGAAAGGCCGCCGCTGACAAGGGTCTTCGTCCCGGACTCCGGCCGATGCGCAAACGCCGGTCGTCCGACCAGCCGGCCGGGACGCCGAGCGGCAGCGCTCCCGATGCCCGCGACCCGCTGCTCCTCGGCGAGCAGCTGGAGAAGTTCGTGTCCGACCGAGGGTGGCAGGTCGACGTCGCCGTCGGGTCGGTGATCGGGCGCTGGCCGGAGATCGTCGGCCCCGACGTCGCCGAACACGTGCAGCCCGTGTCGTTCGACGGGGGCGTGCTCACCCTGCGAGCGGTCTCGACGGCGTGGGCGACGCAGATGCGTCTCCTCACCTCGGTCCTGCTCGGCCGGCTCGAGAAGGAGGTCGGCGCGGGCACGGTGACCGAGATCGTCGTCACCGGCCCGAGCGGTCCGACCTGGGCGAAGGGGCGCCGGCGCGCGCCCGGCCGGGGCCCTCGGGACACCTACGGCTGACTTCCTAGACTGGTGGGGATGACCCGATCGCCTCGACAGCGGCACCTCGTCCAGGTGGACGAGCTGGCCGACCAGCTCCCCTCGGTCCGCCTCCTGGACGTCCGCTGGCGGCTCAGCGACGCTCCGGGCGACGGAGGGCGCCGGTATGCGGACGGTCACCTCCCGGGCGCGCGCTTCCTCGACCTCGAGGCGGTGCTGACGTCGCATACCGGCGACCCGCTGGACGGCCGGCACCCGCTGCCCGACACCTCCACGCTGGCCGAGGGGCTCGGCGCGCTCGGGGTGCGACCGGACGACGACCTCGTCGTGTACGACGAGCCCGGGTCGTTCGCCGCCGAGCGGGCCTGGTGGGTGCTCCGGTGGGCGGGACTCCGGGCCCGCGTGCTGGACGGCGGGATCGACGCCTGGGTCGACGGCGGGACGGCCGCTGGAGACCGGCGAAACCCGGGCCGCGGCGGCGACCCGGCTGGACCTCACCGTCGGGCAGCTCCCGACCCTCGACGTCGACGCGGCGGCACGGTTCGCCGAGGACGGGGTGATCGTCGACGCCCGGGCGGCTGAGCGATACCGCGGCGAGGTGGAGCCGCTCGACCCCCGTCCCGGCCACATCCCCGGCGCGGTGAACGTCTCGGCCGCCACCCTCTACGAGGACGGCCGGATGCCGGCCGACGACCGGCTCCGCGAGCTGCTCGAACCCGCCCTCGGACCGGCTCGCGGACCGGCTCTGGACCCCGAGACGCCGGTCGCGGCGTACTGCGGGTCCGGAGTCTCGGCGTCCCGCGACGTGCTGGCCCTCGCGGTCCTCGGGGTCGACGCCGCCCTCTTCCCGGGGTCCTGGTCGGCGTGGTCGAACGACCCTCGAGCGACCGGCCGCGCTCGGTGCCCAGCCGGGCCGACCAACCTTGGACAGCCGGCCATGATGTCCACAGGATCTGTGGACAGACCTGGGGACAACCGGTGGGCACCGGGCAGGATGGGTCAGGACGGCAAACGCCGCGAGAACGCCGTTGCGGGCCAGGGGACGACCCCCGACACCTGCTGACCGGTTCTTTACCCGGAAACCGGCCGTTGCGGGCCTCCTGAGGCCAGTTTCCCGAGCACGGACCTGTAGAATGAAGAGTCAAAGGCGGCCAGCCGTCGTGCGCGCGTCACGCGAGTGATGTGCGGGCGTCGAGTCGGCCGCTCGTCATGAACAGCACCGCGCCACGTGGGCGCCCGGAGACCTCCGAGCGGCGTGTGGTGGGACGGTGCACGAAGGAGCAGCGTGTCCGAGGCCGAACCGACCAGGACGACTCCCACTCCCGAGAACCCGGCTCCCGCCGCCGACACTCCGGATGCTCCCGTACCCGCGGCCGTCGCCCCCGACCGAGCTCGAGGCCTCGCCGGCCTACGACGCCCAGGCGATCCAGGTCCTCGAAGGCCTCGACGCCGTGCGCAAGCGGCCCGGCATGTACATCGGCTCGACCGGTGAGCGCGGCCTGCACCACCTCGTGTGGGAGATCGTCGACAACTCGGTGGACGAGGCCCTCGCCGGCTACGCCGACCGACATCGACGTGACGCTGCGCGCCGACGGTGGCGTGACCGTCGTCGACGACGGCCGCGGCATCCCCACCGGCAAGCGCAACGGCGAGGACGTCTCCGCCGTGGAGCTGGTGCTCACGCAGCTGCACGCCGGTGGGAAGTTCGGCGGCGGCGGCTACAAGGTGTCCGGCGGGCTGCACGGTGTCGGTTCGTCCGTGGTCAACGCCCTCTCCAGCCGGCTCGACGTCGAGGTCCGCCAGATGGGCCACGTGTTCCGGATGACCTTCGACGACGGCGTCGCCCGCGGCCCGCTCTCGCAGGACGAGGCCCTCGACGACCCGGACCAGACCGGCACGACGGTCACCTTCTGGCCCAGCGCCACGATCTTCGAGACGACGGTCTTCGACTTCGAGACCATCCGGACCCGGTTCCAGCAGACGGCGTTCCTCAACAAGGGCCTGACCATCACCCTGCTCGACGAGCGGCCCGAACCCAGCGCCGACGACGAGGACGACATCGACCTCGACCACGCCGACGCGGAGGTCGACGTCCAGACCGTGGCGGTCGACGAGAGCACGCCGGCGACGCCGAGCAAGAAGGCGAAGCGGGTCTCCTACCGCTACGACGACGGCCTGGTCGACTACGTCAAGCACCTCGTCGCGTCCAAGCGGGCCGAGCCGATCAACCCCGACATCATCTCGATCGAGGTCGAGGACAAGGACCGGGCGCTCGCGCTCGAGCTGGCGATGCAGTGGACCAACGGCTACACCGAGTCGGTCCACACCTACGCCAACACCGTGAACACCCACGAGGGCGGCACCCACGAGGAGGGCTTCCGCGCGGCGATGACCAAGCTGGTCAACGACTTCGCGCGCAAGAACAACATCCTCAAGGAGAAGGACGAGAACCTCACCGGCGACGACGTCCGCGAGGGTCTCGTGGCCGTCATCTCGGTCAAGCTCGGCGAGCCCCAGTTCGAGGGCCAGACCAAGACCAAGCTCGGCAACTCCGAGGTCAAGGGCTTCGTGCAGCGGGCCATGACCGACGCGTTCGGCCACTGGCTCGAGGCGCACCCGCGTGAGGGCCGCGACATCATCCAGAAGGCGATCCAGGCCGCAGCGGCGCGGATCGCCGCCCGCAAGGCGCGCGAGTCCACCCGCCGCAAGGGCCTCCTCGACGGCGTCGGCCTGCCCGGCAAGCTCAAGGACTGCCAGAGCAAGGACCCCTCGATCTCCGAGGTGTTCATCGTCGAGGGCGACTCCGCCGGTGGGTCGGCCGTCGCCGGCCGCAACCCGCATACCCAGGCGATCCTGCCGATCCGCGGGAAGATCCTCAACGTCGAGAAGGCCCGGATCGACCGGATCCTCGGCAACAACGAGGTCCAGGCGCTCATCACCGCGTTCGGCACGGGCATCGGCGAGGACTTCGACCTGGCCAAGGCCCGCTACCACAAGATCGTCATCATGGCCGACGCCGACGTCGACGGCATGCACATCCGCACGCTTGCTGCTGACGCTGCTCTTCCGGTTCATGCGGCCGCTCATCGAGGCGGGCTACGTCTACCTCGCGCAGCCGCCGCTCTACCGGCTCAAGTGGAGCAACGCGTCGCACGAGTTCGCCTACTCCGACCGGGAGCGCGACGGCCTGCTGGCCGTCGGCAAGGAGCGCGGCTGGCGGCTCCCGAAGGAGAACGCGATCCAGCGCTACAAGGGTCTCGGCGAGATGAACTACCACGAGCTGTGGGACACGACCATGGCTCCCGAAACTCGCACGCTGCTCCAGGTCACGCTGGCCGACGCCGCCTCGGCGGACGAGATCTTCGCGATCCTCATGGGGGAGGACGTCGAGTCGCGTCGTGGGTTCATCCAGCGCAACGCTCGCGACGTCCGCTTCCTTGACATCTGAGCCGTATGCGTCGTCTCACCTTTCGTCCGTCGGACCGCGGGTATGCCCCGCGCAGCAGACCATCCGGCCTCGCAAGCTCGGCCTCCCGCCAGGCCCGCCATGCTGCGCGCGGCATACCCCCAGTCCTCCTTTTCCCTCGCCTCTTCGTCTCTGTAAGGACTTCTTGTGAGTGAGCAGCCGCCGATCGACGGGCCTGACGGCGTCAACCCGAGCGACGACTCGACTGAGGAGGTCGTCGAATCGACCGTTGAGGGGTCCGAGCCGGGTCCGGTTGAGCCGGTGACCGACCGGATCGAGCTGGTCGACCTCAACACCGAGATGCAGCGGTCGTACATCGACTACGCCATGGCCGTCATCGTGAGCCGGGCGCTGCCGGACGTGCGGGACGGGCTGAAGCCGGTGCACCGGCGGGTCATCTACGGGATGTACGACGGTGGGTACCGGCCGGACCGCGGCTACAACAAGTGCTCGCGGGTCGTCGGCGACGTCATGGGGCAGTACCACCCGCACGGCGACGGGGCGATCTACGACGCGTTGGTGCGTCTGGTGCAGCCGTGGTCACTGCGCTATCCGCTGATCGACGGCCAGGGGAACTTCGGGTCTCGCGCGGTAACGACGGTGCGGCCGCGATGCGCTACACCGAGTGCCGGATGGCGCCGCTGTCGATGGAGCTCGTGCGCGACATCGACCAGGAGACGGTCGACTTCAAGGACAACTACGACGGTCGGAGCAGGGAACCGGTCGTGCTGCCGGCCCGGTTCCCGAACCTCCTGGTCAACGGGTCGGCCGGCATCGCCGTCGGCATGGCCACCCAGATCCCGCCGCACAACCTGCGCGAGGTGGCCGCCGGGGCCGAGTGGTACCTCCGGCACCCCGAGGCCAAGCGCGAGGAGCTGCTCGAGGCCCTGATGGGGATCATCAAGGGGCCGGACTTCCCCACCGCGGGCCTGATCATGGGCCGTAAGGGGATCGAGGACGCATACCGGACCGGCCGTGGGTCGATCATCATGCGCGCGGTCGTCCAGGTGGAGGAGATCCAGGGCCGCCAGTGCCTGGTCGTCACCGAGCTGCCCTACCAGGTCAACCCGGACGTGCTCGCGCAGAAGATCGCCGAGCTGGTCCGCGAGGGGCGGGTCGCCGGCATCGCCGACATCCGCGACGAGACGTCGGGGCGGGCCGGTCAGCGGCTGGTCGTCGTGCTGAAGCGCGACGCGGTGGCGAAGGTCGTGCTCAACAACCTCTACAAGCACACCCAGCTGCAGACCACGTTCGGCGCCAACATGCTGGCCCTCGTCGACGAGGTGCCGCGCACGCTGCCGCTGGACGGGTTCATCCGGCACTGGGTGGACCACCAGATGGAGGTCATCGAGCGGCGCACGCAGTACCGCCTCCGTCAGGCCGAGGAGCGCATCCACATCCTGCGCGGGTACCTCAAGGCACTGGACGCGCTCGACGAGGTCATCGCCCTGATCCGGGCATCGCAGACCGTCGAGGTGGCCAGGGACGGGCTGATGGAGCTCCTGGAGATCGACGAGATCCAGGCCATGGCGATCCTCAACATGCAGCTGCGCCGGCTCGCCGCCCTGGAGCGACAGAAGATCCTCGAGGACCACGACGACCTGCAGAGCCAGATCGACGACTTCCGCGACATCCTGGCCAAGCCCCAGCGGCAGCGCGACATCGTGTCGAGCGAGCTGGCCGAGATCGTCGACAAGTTCGGCGACGAGCGACGCACCTCGATCGAGCTGGCCGAGGGCGACATGACCAACGAGGACCTCATCCCCGTCGAGGACGTGGTGGTCACCATCACCCGCGGTGGGTATGCCAAGCGGACCCGGGTCGACGCATACCGGAGCCAGCGCCGCGGCGGCAAGGGCGTGCGAGGGGCCCAGCTGCGCGGTGAGGACGTCGTCGAGCACTTCTTCACGACGACCACGCACCACTGGCTGCTGTTCTTCACCAACCTGGGCCGGGTCTACCGCGCCAAGGCCTACGAGCTGCCCGAGCAGTCGCGGGACGCCAAGGGCCAGCACGTCGCGAACCTCATGGCGTTCCAGCCGGGTGAGGAGATCGCCCAGGTGCTGGCGATCGAGAACTACCTGACGTCGCCCTACCTCGTGCTGGCCACCCGGCGCGGGCTGGTCAAGAAGACGAAGCTGTCGGAGTACGACTCGCCGCGGACCGGTGGCCTCATCGCCGTCAACCTGCGCGAGGACGACGAGCTGGTCGGTGCCGGCCTCGCCTCCTCGGTCGACGACCTCATCCTCGTGTCGCGCAAGGGCCAGTCGGTGCGGTTCCACGCCAACGACGACGCCCTGCGGCCGATGGGCCGGGCGACCTCCGGCGTGGTCGGGATGAAGTTCCGCGACGGTGACCACCTGCTGTCGATCTCGGTGGTCGAGCACGGCGAGGACCCCGACGTGTTCGTCGTGTTCGAGAACGGGCTGGCCAAGCGCTCGCCGGCGTCGGACTACCCCGTCAAGGGTCGCGCGACGCTCGGTGTCCGGGTGGCGCAGGTGTCCGAGCGAGGCGGCGACCTGGTCGGTGCCTTGACCGTGGACGAGGACGACGAGGTCATGGTCGTCATGGAGAAGGGCAAGATCGTCCGCTCCCGGGTCGACGAGGTGCGCCGCACCGGCCGCAACACCCAGGGGGTGAAGTTCGCCGCTCCGGACGCCGGTGACGCGATCGTCGCGGTGGCCAGGAACGCCGAGCGAGCGGTCGAGGCGGAGCTGGAGATCGTCGCCGACGACGCCCCGGTCGCTGTCTCAGACGATGGCGCGGATTCGTCGGGTGCGGGGGAGGATGCCGTACCGTCTAGTGAGACGAACGAGCCAGAAGATGACAACGGAGGCCAGCAGTGAGCTCGACAGGACAGGGCGGTACGCCTGGGACTGCCGTGGGTGGGTCGACGGGCTCGTCCAGTACGCCGACACGATCCGGTACGCCGGCCGGCGCGCCTTCGGGGGCGCCGAGCAACGGTGCCGCACCGTCCGGTAGCGCACCGACGGCCCCCACTCCGACCGTGCGGCCTGCTGGTCCTGGCGCTCCTAGTGGTCCGGACGGTGCCCAGTCGGGTGCTCCGGGGACTGCCACCCCCTACCGGCCGAGCGTGGCTCCGAGCGGAGCCGGCGCGTCCGGCGCTGCCGTGGGTGCCGCAGCTGGCGCCGCCGGTGCTGCTGGGGCGGCGACGGCTACCCGCCCGCAGTCGCGGTCCGAGGCCACGGGCCGGGTGCCGCGGAGTGGCCCCCAGGGCCAGCAGCGTCGGGCCGGTCAGGGCCAGCCCCCGCGTCAGGGCGCCCCGCGCCGGGCGACCACCCGTCGGGTCAAGCTCGCGATCGCGCGCGTCGACCCGTGGTCCGTGATGAAGATGTCGTTCCTCCTCGCGGTCGCCGCGGGGATCGCCGGCGTCGTGCTCACGGCGGTGCTGTGGCTGATCCTGTCGGGCATGGGCGTCTTCTCCGACATCGACCGCGTCGTGGGCGAGATCCAGCCGTCGACCACGACGGCGTTCACGCTGATGAACTACATCGGCTTCGGCCGCGTGGTGTCGTTGAGCATCGTCCTGGGCGTCATCGACATCATCCTCATGACGGCGCTGGCCACGCTCGCGGCGTTCCTCTACAACATCTGCTCGGCGCTCGTCGGCGGGATCCAGCTCACGCTGACCGACGACTGATCCCTGCTCGACCCCGCGTTTTGATGGGGCTGCCCTGCGTGGGATAGCCTGTCGCGGCGCGGTTGGGGCCTATAGCTCAGACGGTTAGAGCGCTTCCCTGATAAGGAAGAGGTCAGAGGTTCAAGTCCTCTTAGGCCCACCACCACGTGTCGTCCGGAGGAGACCCCTGTGTTCAAGAAGTTGCTCGTCGTGGCCATCGTCGCCGCCGGCGCCATCGTGGTCCAGAAGAAGGTCCGCGACCAGCGCGCGGAGCAGGAGCTGTGGGCCGAGGCCACCGACGACGTCCGCTCCGCCCCGCCGAAGCCGGCCTCCGCAGGCTGACCCCCTGGCCGGCCCGCGCGGCCGGCAACCCAGGGGCCATGGCGCAATTGGTAGCGCACCTGCTTTGCAAGCAGGGGGTTAGGGGTTCGAGTCCCCTTGGCTCCACCGCAGGTCAAAGGCCCTTTCCGCTCCCCGGGAGGGGCCGCTTTCGTCTCCGTACCCCGGCAAAGTACTGCAGGCGCACTGGTTGGGCTGCGTGCCGCACCACGACTGTGACGACTACGTCTTCGATGACTGCAGACGGCTCCAGCCCGGACTTCGCTCATCGTCGCGTAAGGGCTGCCCGCCCGCCTCTGATCATCGGGTTGAGCGCAGGTTGGACTAGAGCACCACACTCGCTGCGGCGAAATCGGCCGCCGGCATAGGGGTCAGAAGGTGCCAGGTGATCGCGATCGGCCGCTCTCCACGGTGCTCCACGTAGTCCGCTTCTCCGAGGAAGTGGTAAGGCGCGCCCGTGCCGAAAGCCGAGACCTTCTGCGGGCGACTGAAAAGGAGGACGTGGCTGCCGTTGGCGCGATGGTTGAGGTAGCGCTGACCAGTCTTGGAGGCGACCGTCGTCACGGACTGTGACTCCCAGTGAAACAGCTCGGGACTGATCGCATAGTCCTGGTACATCGTCGTCGGTGAGTAGTCAGCCTCGGACTTGTGCAGAGTCACGAGGAGGGCGTCGGCGTTCGCGGCGGGCGAGAAGAGGACCCCTTCCCGGAAGCTGTTTGGCTTTCGACCGTCGATCGCCACATAGTCCAGAGCCGAGACGATCTCTTCTCGCGTGTACCTGGCGTGGACCCGCAGCGGCCGCATCCCCAGCTCACCGGACAGTCGAGTGGCGACTCGCTCGGCCCCCTGCAGGCCTAGCCCGACCACAGCTCTCAGATCCTCGCGCACGGCAGGTTCCTGCCGAAGCGCGTCCAGGCCGGCGCCGTACGAATCGAACCCACCCCCATCCGGCCACAGCGAGAAGAACAGCATCCGTCCGTACGCCTGAAGCACCGGGTCGGCGGAGTCGTAGTTTGGTGCCTCATCGCCCAACCACGTCAGATAGGCGTCCGCACGCTCGTGATCGTCGACGTGGCAGAGAGCGCGAGCCCGCTTCAGAAGAGCCACCTCCCTAGGTCCCTCATGAGGCACCTCGAGCCCGGCCTCGCGGCGAAGGCGAGCCCACGAGCGATCGCCGCGGATCACGTCGGCCAACTCCACGCCGGAGTCGTCGAGGAACCTGCCCAGGTCGTCGGTGGGGTGGGCTCGCAGCTCGGACGTGATGTTTGGCCAGCGCTTGGTGACCTGACTCTTGATGTTGTCGAGAACGAGGTTCTGACTCTGGCGGTCGAGCACGATCTGCGTTCCGGCGGGAAGGAACGGGAAGCCCTGCTCGATGTCGCGCTCGAGCGCTGCGCGGGTACTGCCTGTCATCGCCCGGAACCGTTGGTCGAACCGGAACTCCTTGCGGTGGTGGCCGACGAAGTCGAGCGCGGTGAGTACCGCCTTGTCCTTCGCACGACGCAGCCCTCGTCCGAGTTGCTGCAGAAACACGGTGGAGCTCTCCGTGGGCCGGAGGAAGAGCACGGTGTTGATGGCCGGTACGTCGACCCCTTCGTTGAACACGTCGACGGTGAACACCACCTGGACGGCGCCATCTCGAAGGTCCTGCACCGCGGCGTCGCGGTCGCTCGACGCAGTGTCGCCGAGCACAGTCGCCGCTCTGATCCCGGCTTCGTTGAAGACCGTGTCATGTACCGCGCATGGTCGCGGGAGACACAGAACCCCAGCGCCTTCATGGCGGTGAGGTCGGCGACCTTGTCACGAACAGCCTTGAGGACGATCCGGGCGCGAGCGTCGTTCCCAGTGAACAGATTCGACAGTTCGCCCGTGTCGTAGGCGCCGGCCTTCCAGTCGACCCGGGTCATGTCCATGCCATCCGCGACGGCGAAGTAGTGGAACGGTGTCAGCAGGTCTGCCTTGAGGGCATCCCACAAGCGCAGCTCGGCCGCAGTGCGGCCACCGAAGAAGGACCGCACGTCCAGGCCGTCGCCACGTTCGGGGGTGGCCGTCAGGCCAAGCAGCTCACGCGGGTTGAGGTGATCGAGGATCCGTCGGTAGGTCTTCGCCTCTGCGTGGTGGAACTCGTCGATGACGACGACTCGGTAGGCCCCCGCGGGGATGTTCGTGATGCCGTACGCCGACAGTGACTGCACCGAGGCGAAGACATGCTCCCAACGCTCGGGGCGACGACCGTCCACGTAGAGCTCGCCGAAGTTCGCGTCGGAAAGAACCTCTCGATAGGTCCGCAAGGACTGCTGGAGGATCTCGCGCCGGTGCGCGACGAAGAGCAGTCCCGGAAGCGTCGGGGCGTCGGCAGCAAGGCGCCGGTAATCGAGAGCGGCGACAACCGTCTTGCCCGTGCCCGTCGCCGCGACCAAGAGGTTCCGGTGGCGGCCATGGACGACGCGCTCGACCTCGAGTTGGTCGAGCATCTCCTGTTGGTAGGGGTACGGACGCACCTCGAGGCCCGAGAGCGTCAGGGTCACCCTGTCGTTGATGCGCTTGCCGGCTGCTTCGGCCAGGGCGTCGTCCAGCTTGTCGCGGTCGGCGTCGGGGTCGTAGCTCTCGAAGGTGGGGTCGTTCCAGTAGCTGTCGAACGTCGCGAGGAACTTCCGCAGCAAGGGCGGCGTGGACACGGAGGACAGGCGCACGTTCCACTCGACGCCATCGAGCATCGCGGCGCGGGAGAGGTTGCTGGAGCCCGACGTAGGCCGTGTCGAAGCCGGTGTTGCGCCGGAAGAGCCATGCCTTGGCGTGGAGCCGAGTTCGTTGCGCGTCGTACTGGACCTTGACCTCGGCCCCGAAGTCCCTCACGAGCCGATCCAGGGCGGCCCGCTCGGTGGCTCCCATGTAGGTCGTCGTGATCAGGCGGAGGGGGACGCCACGCTCGCGCGCTGTCTTGAGCCGGTCCTCGAAGAGGCGCAGGCCGTACCACTTGACGAAGGCCATGATGACGTCGACCCGGTCGGCACTCGCCAGCTCGGCTCGAATCTCGTGGCCGACTCCTGGCTCACCAGGCGCGTTGGTGAGGAGTGCGGCATCCGAGAGTGGCGTGGACGGGCGCTCACGAAGCGTTCGGACCACGGTGCCGGGTACGGCCGGCATCGCAACAGCGAGGAGTTGCCCAGCGGCGGAGAGCGAATCGTCAGAAGCCCCTAGCTCCCCTACGAGCCGGTTGACCAGGGCCAGCCGACGCCCCGCATCCCTCTCTTGGCGCAGGGCTCGCAGGGTGACATCACGGACGTGCCTTGCCAGAACGTCCGGCTCGTCGGCCTCGTCGATCACTCCCCGTTGAACATCGAGGTTCGAGAGACCCGCCAGGCGCTTCTCCAGCGCGCGCGTGATCAGACTCTCGTATAGCCCCTCGAGCAGGCTGTCGTCCCCGTCCCTCACTTGACGCAGCTTGCCAGGAGTCGCGGCCAACTACGTGATGATCGACGAGTCAGCGCTGGGCCGCGAAGCCTCATCCCCTCTCGCGTGGAAGATCGCCGGTGGGGCTAGTGATCAGCGACGGGATTTCCACTCATCCGCGTGGTCGGCGAAGAGTGTGATGAGGTGACCGAGAGGGTGTGCTGAGTGATGCGTCTTCACCAGGGCGACCGACGCCCCGACGTCTTGCCCGATGAGAGCTGACTCAACTCGGGGATTCAGGGGATCGTTGGCCTCGCAGTATTCGGCCATCGGTCTGCTTCGAGCGAGTATGCGCTGCAGACGGTCGATGGATTCGGCAGAAGCGTCCAAGTGCATTCGCGGTTGGTCCGCAAGAGAGTCGACCGCTCCATCTCGACCGACTCATCGTGGGTCAGGTGGCCTCGCGCGTATCGGACAAAGGGCGTGGGCACAGCGAGCAGCTTCGCCTGGATGGGCGTCAGAAGCTAGCGCGTCCTATGGTCGAGGCATGGACGTGTCGCAGCTGAAGGCCGCTCAGGACTCCGTCGTCGCCGCGCTGCGGTGGGCTGAGGAGGACCAGTGGACCGAGAGCACTCCCTGCCCCGACTGGGACGTCCGCGCGCTGGTCGAGCACCTGATCACCGGCAACGAGCGGTTCGTCGTCCGCCTCGCCGGTGAGCAGCCCGGACCCCCGCCGGACCGCAGTGACGCGACGACCAGGGACCTCGTCGAGGCGTACGAGAAGAGCAACATAGAAGTGCTCGAGGCCTTCAGCCGGCCGGCCGTCATGCAGGGCGTCTCCCAGTGGCCCATCGGTCCGCTGTCGGGCCGCGACGCCCTCGGCCTGAAGATCGCCGAGACCCTCGTCCACGGCTGGGACCTCCAACAGGCCCTCGGCACGACGATCGACTTCGACGAGGCCACCATCGCGGACGCCCACGCCTGGAGCGAGCCGATGCTCGCCCGCATACCCGAGGGCCGGAATCCGTTCGGCACACCTCAGGAATGCCCACCCGACGCCCCACCGCTCGACCGTCTCGCCGCGCTCCTCGGCCGGCCGCAGACCGCTGTCAGCTAGTCGCCTCGAGGCGGGCCAACAGCGCGGACAACGAGCGGACCTCCCGCTTCCTGAACCCCGATAACAGCCCGTCGAGGGTGGCCACGTGAGCGACCACCGCCTGGTCCACGAGCCGTCGCCCGGCCGACCGTCAGCGCGACCAGAACCACCCGGCCGTTCGTCGGGTCCGGCCGCCGCGTTACCAGGCCGTGCTCTTCGAGCCGCTTCAGACGGTTGGTCATCGCCGACGGCGACAGCACTACCGCTGCAGCCAGCGCGCCGGCCGACAGCTCGAACGGCTTACCCGACCGTCGCAGCGACGCCAGGACGTCGAACTCACCTCGGTTGATCCCGAACCCGGCAAGGGTCGCCTCGATGGCATCGCCGGCCGACGCCTGGGCGCGGCTCAGCCGAGCGAACATCGCCATCGACTCAGGGTCGATGTCCGGTCGCTCCCGCCGCCACTGGCGGGTCATCCGCTTCACCGCATCCTTCGCCACGGAGACAGTTTGACGTGGAAACGTCAGTATGTCACCATCATTTCCACGTCAAACAGTCACACCACAAGGAGCGGCAGTGGAACGCCCGTTGGACCTCTTCTACGACCACCTGAGCCGGGGAGACCTCGCCGCCGCTGGTCAGCTCCTGACCGAGGACTCGGTCCTCCACGTCCCTGGTCGGAGCCCGAACACCGGGACGTACCAGGGTCGCGAGGCGATCGTCGGCTTCGTGGCCGGCGCGGCGCAGGCCACCGGCAATACCCTGCGGATGACCGTCCACCGGGTGCTCGACGATGGCGAGTGGACCGTCGCCATCGCCACCTACACCGCGACGCGCTCCACTGCGGACGGTGAGGCACACCTCGAGAACAACCTCGCCCACGTCGCACGGCTCGAGGGCGGGCTCATCGCGGAGAGCTGGTTGCACAGCCGCGACCAGTACGAGGTCGACGAGTTCTGGAGCGCCGCCTCATGACCCGGTTCGTCGAGACCCGCGTCGTCGCCGCCGATCTCGCCACGACCAGAGCGCTCGTCCTGGACTGGACCCGCGACCCCGAGTGGCGCACCGCCGTCACGTCGATGACCGGCGACCCGCTCGGACCCGCCACGCCGGGCCAGCGCCTGCTCGAGACGATGAGGTTCGCCGGCGCCACCTTCACGACCCCGACTCACATCGTCGACGCCGACGACGCCAGCGCACACTTCGAGGGTGGCAGCGCCATGGTGCGGGTCAGCGGCCGCCGGCTCCTCCAACGAACGACGGATGGGACACGCGTGACCGCCGAGGTCGACATCCGCTTCCGCGGCCTGGCCACACCGCTCACCTGGCTGCTGGCGCCCGCCTACCGGCGCCAGCATCGACAGGACCTCGACCGGCTCGAAACCCTGCTGACCCGTCAGGTCGTCAGCTAGCCGCCACCACCGACTGGACCTCCATCGTCGCCACGTCGCAGGGGGAGGGGATCTCCGGGTGCGGCATCGCGACGACGGTGACGCGTGGGTGCGCCAGCGCCGAGGCGGCCAGCGGGCCGACCAGCTCGACGACCCCGCCCGTCGTCGTGAGCAGGATGCAGCCCGTCGGCGCGTGCTTCGCGGCGGCACCGGTCAGGGACAACGGTGAGAGGAAGTCCGACGGCGACTTCGGCGGGGGAGCCGGCTGCTTCATCGTCGGGGGCGGGATCTGGCTCAGTGGCGGAGTCGTGGCCCCGTCCGACGGCGGTGGTGTGGTCATCGAGCCTCCGGTCGAGCTTCCAGTCGAACTGACGGGTGACGAGGTCGCACAGGCGAGGTCGCCGCCGACCCGGCAGCACCCTCCGGTATGCGAGCACTCCCGCAGCCGGCCAGGGCGACGCCCAGCCCGACCACGGCGACAGCTTGCGCAACGACTCGCATACCCATCAAGACCCGCGAGCCTGTCCCTTTCGTTCCAGACATGCACGGCGGGCCGGGAGACACGCTCCCGGCCCGCCGCATACAGCAGGTGTCGCTCAGGCCGGCGTCAGGAGACGCGGACCCGCATCGACGTGCCGTCCTCGCTGAGGACGCGGATCTTCACTCCGGCCGCCGGGAGCTTCACGCCGTGGTTCGGCAGCTCGGGGTCGAAGTACTGCTTGGTGTCGTCGAACAGCGGGTTGCCGTCCTCACCACGGATGTAGTTCGGCTGGCTGTTGTGGTGGAGAGTGAACGAGTCGGCCTTGGTGAGGCTGAACGGCGCGTCGTACAGCTGGATGCGCGTCCGCCAGGGCTGACCGTCGAGCCGGTACAACGTCTTGAGGCGAGCGTCGATGTAGAGGTTCACCCCTGCCCCGGGTGCTCGCTGACGTTGTTGTTGGCCTGCGACGTGTCCCAGTAGGAGATCAGGAGACCCTGCTGGTACGCGTAGTGGTCGACGTAGTCGGGCTGTGTTGAGGTACCCGAAGTAGTACGGGCCGCTCTTGAGGTAGCTTGTCGTACGAGACGTAGGACCGGTGATCCGGCGATGTAGTAGTTGTCGTAGAACGTGGTCACGGGTCGGTCGCCCCGATCGACGCGAACCTGTCGAGGGTCCAGCCGTTGGCGCTGGTCTCGGCACCGTCGGAGAACAAGGTCTGTCGCACCGCGGTGATCGGTGATGGCGTCGACGAAGATGCCGTGACGGCGGTGTCGTCCGGGTTGCCCTGTGCGCGCCGTCGGTCGACGTAACGCACCCGGAGCCCGACCGACTTGCCGCCGTAGGCGCCGAGGTCGAACGGACGCCGGGTCAACTGCCTTCGATCGAGCCGTCGATGCCGTTGCCCTCCGCCGCGTTGGTGATCGTGCCGGCGATGGCCTTCCAGCCGGTGCCGTCGTCGACCTCCACGTAGGCGTAGTCGCAGGGGTCGGGACCGCAGTCCTCGATGTCTATGCGGCCTGGAAGCTCCAGCGTGGCGGCCCGGCGGGGACGGTCGAGCGTGCGGCTCATCGAGGTGGTAGGTCGTCACCGCGCCGCTGTACCAGCCTTGCTGCCCTCGTGCGGCGGTCGGGTTTTGGATCGTCACGCTGCTTCTGGGGCAGCGGGACGACGATGGCCTGGGCCTGTTGGAGTTGTACTCCTCCGGGCCGAGATTGACCACCGTGTTGGTGCCCTTGACGGCCACCTCGTAGTCGAGCCAGCCGAGCTGGAGCTTCTGCCAGGCGCCGATGTCACCGGGGCGGGTGCCGATGCGCCTGGCCGGCTGGCCGAGAGACGGCTCTGCGCCATCAGGCTCCACCGCTCGTTGGGGTGGATCGCCCGTGCGCGGTGTCGTAGTCGTCCGGAAGGCCGAGGTCGTGGGCGTACTCGTGCGCGAACACGCTGAGCCCGCCGTTCTCCGGCTGGATGGTGTAGTCCGCGACCCACAGGCCGGTCTGCCGATCTGGTCCCACCGTCGTGGTGGCCGGCGGGGCCGGTGGCGTTGCCCTGGAACGCCTTCCAGCGGTGCGACCAGATGGCGTCCTCGCCCTGGTACGGGTCACCATCGGCCTGGTCGCCACCGGAGTGGACGATCTGGAAGTGGTCGATGTAGCCGTCCGGCTCGTTGAAGTTGCCGTTGCCGTTGTAGTCGTTGCGGTCCCACTGGTCGAACGGGGCCAGCTCGGTCTTGATGGCGCGTCCGTGGCGCCCGCGGCCTTCTTGTTGCGCCACCCACGCGTCGATGGCGTCCCGGATGAGGTTCCACGTGTTCGAGCAGACGTTGCCGCTAGCAGGGGTAGCCGTTGCTGCGCCCGTAGCGAGCCTCGTTGTAGCGGACCTTGACCCAGTCGGTGACCTCACCGTTGACGCTGTAGCGACCCGAGGACTGAGCCTCGTAGTACGTCTTCAGCGACTCGACGCCGGCACCGTGCCGAAGTAGAGCTGGCGGTAGTGGTTCGCGCCGTAGTCGGTCTGCCAGACGGTCTAGTTGTCGACCGCCCGGTCGGCTCGTGGATCTCGTTGTGCAGGGGGCCGTCGAACGGACCGGTCCAGCTGTTGCCGCGCTGGTGTCCTTGTCGGGGTAGCTCGGGTGTCGCTCGTTGCCGAACTCCGCGAGGATCACGAAGATCTTGTCGGTCTTCTCCCGTTTCAGCTCGACGTACTTGTCCTTCGTCTGGACGTCCTTGGCGGCCTTCTGACCGGGGCGGGCCGGAGCCGGGGTGGAGTCCTGCGCACCCTTGAGCTTCACGACGTTGCTGCCGTTGATGCTGGGGGGCGACCTCACCGTTGAGGATCTGGGTGATGGCCTCGCTGCTCAGCGCGCGCCGCTTCTCCTCCGCGGGGTTGGGTAGCTCGTCCGGACCCGAGCTCTTGGCTGCCGCCGCAGCCTGTCCCGGTGTCGGCGGGTGGAGCCGCGAACGCGGGCTGGCTTGAGAAGCTGACGCCGAGTCCCGACGCCAACGCCAGGCTGAGCAGCCCGGCTGTTGTCCTACGCACATTGCCTCCTCGTGGGATATCGCGCCGTCGAGGAGACAGGTAGGGCCCCCACCCCTATAACGACACAATGTGACGGACCCTAGGACTGGCTGTGAAGTTCCGCCATATGAGATCGGGGACTTGACGGAGTCTTTACGAACAGCCACAACGCCCGGACCGTGAGGTCCGGGCGTTGTGGCGTTGTTTGCCTACGGTCGCGTATGCGCGTCAGGTCGCGTCGTCGACCTGGGACTTGGCCTTGGAGGCACCCTCTGACACATCGGCCTTGACGTCGGCGGCCGCGCCGGCGACGTCCGCCGCGACGTCGCCGCTGGTCTCCGCCGTGGTGTCGGCGACGTCCCCGAGCACGTCGACCGTGTCGGATCCGGCCTCCTTGGCCTCGCCGGCGACCGCCGCGGTGGTGTCCTTCGCTGCGCCGGTCGCCTTGCTCGCGGCGGTCTTGGCTTTCTCCGCGGCGTCTCCCGCCGCGTCCTTGGCCTTGTCGGCCGCTTCGCCCGCGACGTCCTTGGCCTTGTCCGCGAGCTCGCCGGCCTTGTGCGCGGCGGTGCCGGCGGCCGTGGTGACGGTTTCCTTGGCGACCGACACTCGGTCGCCGAAGGTCTTGGCCGGCGGCGTGTAGGACGTCGAGGGCGTGGCCCACGGGTCGTCCTTGGGCTTGCGGTTCGCCAGGACGACGACGACGGCGCCGACGGCGGCGACGATGCCCAGGCCGATGAGGAGCTTGCCGGCCTTCGGCGTCTTGGCCACCTTGTCGCCCTTGAGGACCGCGACGGCGTCGGGTGCCCGCTCGGCGACACTGAACCACCTGGGTCTTGGCCGCCGAGGCAGCGGCGGCCCAGGCCGCCAGTCGCCGCCGAAACCCGGGGGATCCACGCCTCGACGATCACATCGCGAGCCTTGTCGACCTTGGGCTCGAGGTTCTCGACGGCCCGCTGGACGCGGGGAGCCGCCGTCTCGACGGCCCGCTCCACGTAGGGCTCGGCGCGCTTGCGCGCTTCGGTCAGGTAGGGGTCGAGCCGCTCGCGGGCGACCTCGTAGGCCCCCTCGACGCGTGGAAGCGCCGCCTCGTACGCCTCGGCGGCCTTGTCGCGGGCGATCGGCGCGTAGGTCCGTGCCGCCGCAGCGGCGGCGTCGGCGGCGGCCTGGGCCTGCACCTTGGCCTTGGGACCGTAGGACTGAGCCAGGTCGGAACCCTTGCCGAGACCCTTGTCGACGGTTGTCGAAGCCTGTTCTCGGACGACGTCGACGTAGTCGCTGACGGTCGGCTGCTTCTTTTGTGCGAACACCGTGCCTCCTGAGTGCGTCTGGCCTGCAGATCGCTCGTTCGACTTGGGCCCCATCCTGCCGTGTTTCCCCTTCGGACACGACACCAGCCCGCCCGACGCTGCCCGCCGGCCACGGCGCATACCCCAGAATCCGCGGGTTGTATGCGTGAAAGGATGACCGCCATGAAGGCAACCCTCCACACCAACCAGGGCGACATCGTCGTCACGCTCTTCCCGAACGAGGCGCCCAAGACGGTCGACAGCTTCGTGGGACTCGCGACGGGTGAGCGGGAGTACCGCGACGACGCCGGCCGCACGAACCCCACGCCGTTCTTCGACGGGCTGATCTTCCACCGCATCATCAGCGGGTTCATGATCCAGGGTGGCGACCCGCTGGGCCGCGGTACGGGCGGCCCGGGCTACGAGTACGACGACGAGATCCACCCGGACAAGCAGTTCAACAAGCCCTACCTCTTCGCCATGGCCAACGCCGGCAAGCGGATGGGCAAGGGCACCAACGGCTCCCAGTTCTTCATCACCGTCGGCCCCACCCCGCACCTCAACGGCAAGCACACGATCTTCGGCGAGGTCGCCGACGGGCCGAGCCGTGAGGTCGTCGACAAGATCAGCCGGGTCTCGACCGACCGCAGCGACAAGCCGGTCGACGACGTCGTCATCGAGAGCGTCACGATCGACCGCGAGGGCTGACCGGAACCGGGCCCGACGCATACCCGTTCTTCCAGGACCATGACCGACCCCACCGCGTACCAGACGCCGGTCGACGTTCCGGTATGCCCGCGGCACCCCGACCGCGAGTCGCACGTCCGCTGCCAGCGGTGTGGACGGCCCGTCTGCCCGGAGTGTCAGCGGCCCGCAGCGGTCGGGGTCCAGTGCGTCGACTGCGTCAACCAGAGCGCACGGGAGAGCCGCACCGCCACCACGATCTTCGGCGGTGCGGTCAACCCGCGCGGGGCGGTCGTGACCTACACGATCATGGCGATCTGCGTCGTCGCCTACATCGCCGAGCTGGTCAGTCCGGCGGTGTTCCAGCGGTTCGCGTTCTCGCCGGCGACCGGGGCGAGTGAACCGTGGCGCGCGTTGACGGCCGCGTTCCTGCACTCGCCGCAGATGTTCCTCCACATCGTGTTCAACCTGCTGGTGCTGTGGCAGATCGGGCCCTACCTCGAGGGGCTGCTGGGCCGGCTCCGGTACCTCGTGCTCTTCCTGGTCTGCGCGGTCGGCGGGTCGGCGGGCTTCCTGCTGCTCGCGTCGCCGCCGACCGCCGCCGACCCGATCGGGTCCTGGACCACCGGTGTGGTCGGGGCGTCGGGGGCGGTGTTCGGCCTGTTCGCGGCGCTGCTGGTGCTCAACCGGCACCTCGGCCGGTCGACGGCCGGGATCGGCGTGATCATCCTCATCAACGCGGCGATCGGGTTCTTCTACCCGGGGATCGCGTGGCAGGCCCACCTCGGGGGGTTCATCACCGGCCTGGCCTGCGCGGGCGTGATCACCTTGCTGAACAAGCGGAACCTGCGTCGGTACGCGGTGCTGGGAATGCTCGGTGTCCTCGTCGTGGTCGTCACGCTGATGGCCGCCAAGTACTCCACCGTCCCACCGATGTTCCGCTGAGCGACTTACAAGGGTGTGATTCATCCCCAGGGTGGGGACAACCCTGTGGATAAACCGAGGTTGGCCGGGTAGCTCGGTTCGAACGGAAGAAAGTTGACGCTAGGACGTCAACATTCTTCCGTTCGGGCGGTTCTGGCGAACGACGCACGTGCCTTTGCGGCAGGGTCGAAGATCGCTCGCTCCGCCCCGGCTGACAAGCACGGCATCGACGTCGACCGCCAGCTCACACGGGGTCACCGCCACGTCGGTCCAGTACGCCCGGATGGTGAGCCAGCCTCGAGTCGCTCCCCTCCGGTCGCGTCGACCGTCCCGCTGCTGCGCCTCGAATCCCTCGTGCGCCAACCGGCCATCCAGCTCGACCAGTACCCGTTGTTCGTCGTAACCGATGTCGTGTCGTTGCGTCCCTCCGCCCGGGCGCCGGGCGCTGACGTCGGCCAACCGGAAGCCCATGGGCTCGTTCGACGTCCCGGATGTAGCGCACCTCCATGGCGCTCTCAGCGCCGTCGCTCGCCATCGCGAGGACGTCGTCGAGGAGGGCACGGTGTCGATGACCCCGCCTCAGGTCCAACGCGGCCCGGACTGCCTCCTCCGTGACCAGCCCGCGCTGGAACGCGCGGCCGAGCATCGCCAGGAGGGTGTCTACGGAGGCGGTCGAGCCGACGTCGAGGATGGTCTCGGCCACCACCGTCCGCCAGGGCCAGTGCAACTGATCCACCGCTCGGTCGACGTCGAGTCGCCGTCTGACGTCGACACCTGGTGGGCACGTGACACGGCGTTCAGCGGCGACGACGAGCTGGATCTGCGGTGGCGGGTACCGGAGCAGCCCTTGCACGTAGGCGGCGGTGCGGCTCGACCACGCCGAGTCCGGTACGGCGAGCTGGGCCGCTAGTGCGGTGGTATGCCAGTCATCGCGACCCGGGACGGTGAGGTAGACCCCGTGGTGGACGGTCAGCCAACGGTGTCGCTGGAGGCGCCACCGGATCGCTCGGTCGGTCATGCCGGCCGAGAGGCACTGCCCGCGGGTCAGGAGGCCGCGCTGCTCTACGGCGACGTCCGCGAGTGTGCGGAGATCGAGCGGAGTCGGAGGAGCGCCTAGCGTCCGGCCCCACGATGAGTCGCGGTCCACCCGATGAGCGTGTCGGACCCGCCGGACCCGCCTCCTCGGCTGTCCACAGGCCTCAAACCGAGCGGGGGCGCGGCGTCAGCGCCAGCGCATCGCCATCCCGAAGCCGCCCAGCAGGAGCACGAACCCGGCCACGAGGTTCCCGTAGCCGAACGCCTGGATCGGCCACGCCCCCTGCGACACGTAGAAGACCACGATCCAGGCGAGCCCGAGCAGGAGCAGCGTGACGAAGACCGGCACGTACCACTCCGGGTTCGGCGCCTGCTTCTTGGCGCGCTGCTGCGGGGTGTAATGGCCTGACCGACTGTCGCGGCCCTTCGACTCGGGCACGGTGTGACTCCTTGGTGGGGAACTCGCGAGGTGGCGCTAGTGGTTCAACGTCTGATCTAGCGTAGATGCACCGAGGGAAACATCGGTCACGTCGAGAGCCAGCCGAGAGGGGGAGGGGTATGCCGCAGGCCACGGACCAGCCGGACCAGCAGGACCAGCACGAGCCGCACGAGCAGCAGCGCCGCACCCGCCCGTCCGCTTGGGCTCTCGTCGTCCCCGTCGTCGCCTTACTGGCCGGCGCCCTCTTCGCGACCAGCTACGCCACCGCGCACGGCACCGAGCTGCGCAGCGCCGGCCGTGACCTCCCGGGTCTCATCGCCGACCAGAACCGCGACGTCGCCACCAAGGCCGAACAGGTCCGCGCCCTCCAGTCCGAGGTGGACCAGCTCTCCACCCAGGCCGCCCCCGGGGACGCTCAGGTCCAGAGCCTCCAGCAGCAGGCCGCCGTCCTCGCCCCGTTCGTGGGGACCCAGGCCGTCCGTGGCCCCGTCGTCTCCGTCTCCCTCGACGACGCCCACCGCAGCGCCGCCAGCCTGCCGAAGCCCTACGGACCGGACGACATCGTCGTCCACCAGCAGGACGTGCAAGGCGTCGTCAACGCGCTCTGGGCCGGCGGCGCCGAGGCGATGATGATCCAGGACCAGCGCGTCATCGCCACCTCCGCCGTCCAGTGCGTCGGCAACACCCTGCTCCTCCAGGGCCGGGTCTACTCGCCGCCCTACGTCATCAAGGCGATCGGCAACCCCACCTCCCTCAAGGCCGCGCTCGACCGCGACCCCCAGGTGCGGATCTACCGCGAGTGGGTCGACGCGGTCGGTCTCGGGTACGACGTCGCGACCACCGACCAGGCGGACTTCCCGGCCTACACCGGCACCATCGACCTCGACCGCGTCACCGGCGGCTGAGGGCCGAGTGAGGGTCGTCCGAGCCGTCGTCGGTACCGTCGGGGAGCTGGCGATCACGGCCGGCGTCCTGCTGCTCCTCTTCGTCGTCTGGGAGCTCGGCGTGGTCGGGTTCACCACCAACCGCGCGCAGGCCGCCACGGTGGACACGCTCGAGCGCCAGTTCGCCCAACCGACGCCGACCGCGCCGACCACGCCGACCACGCCGACCACGTCCGGCCCGACCGACACCCCCACCGCCTCGCCGACGACGCCCGCTCCCGTCCCGCTCCCGCCGCCCGGGGACGCCTTCGCGATCCTGCGCATCCCCCGTCTGGGCGCCGCCTGGGCCAAGCCGGTCTACCAGGGCGTCGGGCTCGACGTCCTGGCCAAGGGCATCGGCCACTACCCCGACACCCAGCTGCCCGGCCAGGTCGGCAACGCCGCCTTCGCCGGACACCGCGCGGGCCACGGCAACCCGCTCATCGACATCGACACCATCCGGCCGGGTGACGCGATCGTCGTCGAGACCGCCGACACCTACGTCATCTACCGCGCCGACCGCTCCGAGATCGTCCCGCCGACCGATGTGAACGTCCTCGCGCCGGTGCCCGACCAGCCCGGCGTCGCGCCCACGGAGGCGTGGCTCACGCTCACCTCGTGCGAACCCAAGTACGGCTCCACGAACCGGTTCATCGTCTTCGCGAAGCTCGACCGCTCGGTCCCGCGGGCCGAGGGCCTGCCCGCCGACGTCCTCGCCGCACCAGGAGGCAACGGCTGATGTATGCGGCTCTGTGGCGCCTGTTCCCCGGCGGCCGGCTGGCGAAGACCCTTCAGGCGCTGCTGCTGTTCGCGGTGGTCGTCGCGATCCTCTTCATCTGGGTCTTCCCGGCCGTCGCGCCTCACCTACCCTTTGAGGACGTCACCATCGAGCCCACGACGGGAGCCACCTCGTGACCGCGCGCATCCTCGTCGTCGACAACTACGACAGCTTCGTCTTCACCATCGTCGGGTACCTCCAGCAGCTCGGAGCCGACTGCGAGGTGGTCCGCAACGACGCCGTCTCGGCGGCCGACGGCGCGGACTTCGACGGGGTCCTCGTGTCACCCGGACCCGGCACGCCCGAGGAGGCCGGCGTCAGCATGGCGATGATCGAGGCCTGCGGCGAGCGGGCCCAGCCGATGCTCGGGGTATGCCTCGGCCACCAGGCCCTCGGGGTGGTCATGGGCGCCACCGTCGGCCGCGCGCCGGAGCTCCTGCACGGCAAGACGTCGCAGGTCCACCACGACGGCACCGGGGTCCTCGACGGTCTGCCGACCCCCTTCACCGCGACCCGCTACCACTCGCTGACCATCGACCCCGCGACCCGGCCGGACACGCTCCTGGCCAACGGGCATACCGACACCGGCATCATCATGGCCGTCCGCCACGCGACCCTCCCGCTGCACGGCGTGCAGTTCCACCCGGAGAGCGTGCTGACCGTCGGCGGCCACCGGCTGCTCGCGAACTGGCTGGTGCTCTGCGGTATGCCTGACGCGGTCGACCGCTCGCACGGCCTCAGTCCGCTGGTCCACGGGCTCGTCACGCCCGTGGCCTGAGGGTCCTCAGGGACGCGTCGTCGAGGTCGTCGGCGCCGCGGACGCCGCGGAGGGCGCGGTGGGCGCGGTCGTCGTCGAGGTCGGTGGGGTCGTCGGCGGAACGGTGACCGTGACGGTCGTCGTCGACGGCGGGGCCGTGGGGCGCCTGGCGACCTTGATCGTCACGGTGCTGCCGACGTCGACCACGGTCGCGGGCGCGGGGGACTGGTCGAGGACCGTGCCCTCGGTGGCCTTGGCGTCGTCGACCTGCTGGATCTGCGCGGTGAGACCGGCCTTCTGCAGGGTGTCCTGGGCCACCCCGAAGTTCTTCGTCCGCACGTCGGGGACGGGGACCTTGCCGGTCGCGACCTTGAGCGTGACCGGGGTGGCGAACGGGGTCACCGCTCCGACGGCCGGGTCGGTACCCAGCACGTTGCCCTTCTGCTGCGCGTTGTCGTCGACCTGCTGGATGGTCCCGACGGTGAACCCCGCGCTCCGGAGCGCGGTCGTCGCGGCCTCCTGGGTGAACCCGACGACGTTGGGGATCGCCGCGGCGTCCGGGCCGGTGGACACGTCGATGGTGACCGTCGACCCGGTGTTGACCTTGGTGCCCTGAGCCGGGTTCTGGGCCATCACCTGGCCCTTGAGCACGGTCGGGCTGGGTTTGTTCTCGACGCGGGCCACGAGCTGGGCGTTGGTCAGGGCCGTGCGTGCGGCCGTCTCGGTCAGCCCGGCGAGGTTGGGGACGGGCACCTGCTCCGGGCTCTGCCGGGCGAAGAGCGCGATGCCCGTCCACGTCGTGCCGGCGAGCACGAGCACCACGGCGAGGGCGATGAGCGCGTAGACCCACCCCGGTCGCTTCCGGCCGGGGTCTTCGACCGGCACGTCCTCGAGGGGCACGAGGTCCGCGTCGGCGACGAGCGTCCCGGCGCCGGCCATGGCGGCGGCGGCACCGAGGACCGCTCCGGCCGCCGCCGCGCTGAGCGGCCGCCCTTCCCGCGCCGCGATGAGGTCGTTCCGGAACTCGGTCGCGCTCTGGTAGCGGCGCTCGCGCGGCTTCTCCAGCGCGTGCAGGGTGATGTTGTCGTAGGCCGTCGGGACGTCGTGGTTGAAGCTCGACGGTGGCTGCGGCTTCTCGCCGACGTGCTGGTAGGCGACCGAGACCGGTGACTCGCCCACGAACGGTGGCCGCCCGGTGAGCAGCTCGAACAGCAGGCAGCCGGTCGAGTAGAGGTCGGACCGCGCGTCGACGGGCAGGCCCTGCGCCTGTTCGGGCGAGAGGTACTGCGCCGTCCCGATGACCGCCTGTGTCTGCGTCATCGTGGCGGACGTGTCGGCCACCGCCCGCGCGATCCCGAAGTCCATGACCTTGAGGTCGCGCGACCGCGTGATCATGACGTTGGCCGGCTTGATGTCGCGGTGGACGATGCCCATCCGGTGGCTGTAGGCCAGGGCCGCGAGCACGCCCTCGACGATGGTCGCCGCCTCGGACGGCGCGATGACGTTCTCGCGCTGCAGCTTGGCGCGCAGCGTCTCGCCGTCGACGTACTCCATGACGATGTACGGCAGCGGCACCGTGGCTCCGCCCGACTCGGTCGTCGTCTCCTCGCCGGAGTCGTAGATCGCCACGATGTTCGGGTGCGCCAGACCGCCGGCCGCCTGGGCCTCGCGCCGGAACCGGGTCAGGAAGTTGGCGTCCCGGGCCAGGTCCGCGCGCAGCAGCTTGATCGCCACGGGGCGGTCGAGGCGCGTGTCATGACCGAGATGGACCTCGGCCATCCCCCCTCGTCCGATGAGCTCGCCGACCTCGTAACGGCCGCCGAGCAGCGCAGGCATCGTCACCAGCGACCTCGCATCGGGTCAGTCTCCCGAGCCATTGCCGCCTTCCGAACCGATTGGGGGGGCTGCCGTCGCGTTGCCGTCCGAGACCGTCAGCGTAATCGGAGTTCCCACGTCCACCTTCCCCGTGGGCTTGACGTCGACGACCGTCCCGGCGGCCTCCTTGCCGGCCTGGGTCACCTGCTTGATCTGGTTGTCCTTCCAGCCGGCGCCCTCGAGGATCCCCTTCGCCTCGTCGAAGGACTTACCGACGTAGTCGGCCTTGTTGATGACCACCTGCGGTGTGGTCGACGTCGTGCTCTGGGTCGTGGCCGTCGTGCGCGACGGCGTGATCGTCGTCGGCGGCGCCGAGGTCGAGTTCGAGGTGCTCGAGGCGGGCGCGGTCACCGTGGTGGTCACCGCCGTTGCCCCGCCTTGGTTGTTGCTGGCGTACGCCCAGGCGAAGAACCCGATGGCGGCGAGCAGGACGATGATGGGGATCCACCACAGGCCGATACCGCCGCCCTTCTTCTCCGGCTCCGGCTGCAGAGGCGGGTAGGGCTCATAGGGAGGAACCCCGTCCTCATACCCGGGGTCGTACCCCGTCGCCGGGTAGTCCGGGTATGCGGCGCCGATCACGGCGGCGGTGCCCAGCAGCTCGGTGCCGGTCGGCGCGTCCAAGACCTGGGTGCCGTCGGGGTCGGTGTCGCCGGTGTGGACGACGCTGGTCGCCGGCGGGATCTGCGCGAGGCCGGTGACGGACATACCGAGGGCGGCCGCGACGGCTGCCGCAGACGTGGGCCGGTCGGCCGGGTCCTTGGCCAGACTCTGGTCGATGATCCGCCGCAGGTCCGACGGGACCCCGTCCGGCAATGGCGGCGGCGGGTCGTTGACCTGGGCGAGCGCGGTCGCGACGGCCGAGCCGGAGTCGAACGGCTTGCGCCCGGTGAGCATCTCCTGCGTGATGATGCCCAGGGCGTAGAGGTCGCTGGCCCCGGTGGCGCCCTTGCCGAGGGCCTGCTCCGGGGAGAGGTACTGCGGGGTGCCGAGCACCTCGCCGGTCCGGGTATGCGACGCACCGTCGACCGCGCGCGCGATGCCGAAGTCGGTCAGCTTCACCCGGCCGTCGGGGGTGATGAGGATGTTGGCCGGCTTGACGTCGCGGTGGACCACGCCGGCCGCGTGGGCGGCGGCGAGCGCGAGCGCAGCCTGGCCGACGATGCCGCGGACCTGGTGCGGGGTTCATCGGGCCGCGCGCGATCAGCTGGGAGAGCGGTTCGCCCTCGACCAGCTCCATGACGAGGTAGGCGACACCCTCGTCCTCGCCGTAGTCGTAGACCGTCGCGATGTTCTGGTGGGACATCCCGGCGCTGTGCCGCGCCTCGTCGCGGAACCGCTCGGCGAACGTGGGGTCCTCGGCCGTGCTGGCCCGCATGACCTTGACGGCCACCTCGCGCCCGAGCACCGAGTCCGTGGCCCGCCAGACGTCACCCATGCCACCGGTCGCGATGCGCTCGGTGAGGGTGTACCGGCTGCCGAGGGTCATACCTGCTTCGGGGTTCATGCGCTGATCACTGGTTGAGCACCGCTTCCATGACTGCTTTGGCGATGGGTCCTGCGAGACGCCCCCCGGCGGCTTCGTTTCCGGCGTTGCCACCGTCCTCGACGACGACGGCCACCGCAACTTTCGGGTCGTTCG
This sequence comes from uncultured Actinomycetota bacterium, assembly GCA_963713345.1. Taxonomy (GTDB): domain Bacteria; phylum Actinomycetota; class Actinomycetes; order Actinomycetales; family Dermatophilaceae; genus Lapillicoccus. Next base: position 372,426 of record CAVQLI010000014.1, read on the forward strand.
CGGGGGCGAACGCCGTGAACCAGGCGTGTGGCGGCTTGCCGTTGCCCTGCTCGGCGGTCCCCGTCTTGCCGGCCACCTGGACGCCGTTGATCTTGGCCGGCGTGCCGGTGCCCTGGTCGACGACCCCGACGAGCATCTGGGTGAGCGTGGCCGCCGTCTGCGACGACACCGCGGTCCCGAGCCGCTCCGGGGAGGTGCGGTCGATGGTCTGCAGGTCGGCGCTGAGCACCTGGTTGATGAGGTACGGGCGCATGACCACACCCCCGTTGGCGATGCCCGCGCTGACCATGGCGACCTGCATGGGCGTGACCCGGACGTCGTACTGGCCGATCGCCGACTGCGCCGTCTGCGCCTGGTTGATGCCCGTCGGGAACCGGCTCGGCTCGACCCGGGTCGGGATCCGCATCGTGGTGCCGAAGCCGAACTTGGCCGCCTGGTCGGCGAGCGCCTGCGCACCCACCTGCATACCGAGGTAGCCCATGGCCGTGTTGCAGGAGATCTCGAGCGCGTGCTGAAGCGTGGTCTGGTTGTTCGGGCCGCAGGGCTGCCGGTCGTAGTTGGGCAGTCCGGCGGTCGTCTGGGGCAGCTCCATGACCCCGGGCGCGGGGATCTGGGTGGTGGTGTCGACCTTGCCGTTCTCCAGCGCGGCGGCCGCCGTGACGATCTTGAACACCGACCCCGGCGGGTAGAGGTTGCCGGCGATCGCGCGGTTGACCAGCGGCTGGGTCGGGTCGGCGTTGAGCTCGTTCCAGGCCTTGACGACCGACGCCTGGTCGTGGGAGGACAGCCGGTTCGGGTCGTACTGCGGGTGCGAGATCATGGCGAGGATCGCGCCGGTCTTGGGGTCGAGGGCGACGACCGCGCCGCGCTGGTTGCCGAGCGCCTTGTCGGCGGCGTCCTGTGCCTTGGGGTTGATCGTCGCCTGGACCGTGGCGCCGACCGGCTGCTTCCCGGTGAGCAGGTCGGTGACCCGCGTGTAGAAGAACTGGCTGGACGACCCGGACAGCAGGTCGTCGGCCGCGCCCTCGAGGCCGCCGCCGGCCCCGTAGGTGTACGAGAAGTAGCCGGTGACGTGGCTGTAGGGCAGCGGCTGGGGGTAGCTGCGCAGGTACTTGATCTCCTCGTTCGGCGTCGGCTGCGACACCGCGACCGGCTGGTCGCCGACGAGGATCGCCCCGCGCTGGCGGGAGTAGTTGTCGAGCAGCGTCCGCCGGTTGTCCGGCCGGGCGTTGATCGACGGCGCGAAGATCACCTGGATCAGCGTGGTCGAGATGAACAGCGCCGCGAAGAGCAGCGCGACAACGGTTGAGACACGACGCAGGGGCCCGTTCACGGCATGGCCACCACTTCGGTGGCGTTGTCGGCCGGCCTCTCCTGCCGGCCGTCGGGGGTGGCCACGTCGTCGGTCACCGGACGCCGGGCCTGGTCGGAGATCCGCAGCAGGATCGCCATGAGCGCCCAGTTGGCCAGCAGCGACGAACCACCGAGCGACATGAACGGAGTGGTGAGGCCGGTGAGGGGGATGACCTTGGTGACCCCGCCGATGACGACGAACACCTGGAGCCCGACCGAGAAGGCCAGACCGAAGGCGAGCAGCTTGCCGAACCCGTCCCGCACTCCGAGCGCGGTGCGGAACCCACGCTCGACGAACACCGCATACAGGGCCAGCAGGGCGGCGACCCCGAACAGGCCCAGCTCCTCACCGAAGCTGGCGAAGATGAAGTCGCTGTTGGAGAAGGCGACGAGCCACGGCCGGCCCTGCCCGAGTCCGGTGCCGAAGAGCCCACCCGAGGCCATCCCCATGATGCCCTTGGCCAGCTGGTCGGACTGCTCGAGCGAGGCCTGGGAGAAGGGGTCGAGCCACAGCTCGACCCGCTGCTGGACGTGGTCGAAGATCCGGTATGCCAGGTAGGCGCCGGCCGCGAAGAGCACCAGGCCGATGGCGATCCAGCTGACCCGCTCGGTCGCGACGTAGAGCATCGCGACGAAGACGCCGAAGAACAGCAGGGAGGAGCCGAGGTCCTTCTCGAAGATGAGGACGGCCAGGCTGACGAGCCAGGCGATGAGGATCGGGCCGAGGTCGCGGCCGCGCGGGAAGGTGAACCCGAGGACCTTCTTCCCCGTCAGCGAGAGGACGTCGCGGACCGAGACGAGATAGCCCGCGAAGAAGATGATGAGAGCGATCTTCGCGATCTCGCCGGGCTGGAAGCTGAGCGGTCCCAACCGGATCCAGATCCGCGAGCCGTAGATGGTCGTGCCGATGCCGGGCAGCAGGGGCAGCAGCAGGAGGACGAGACCGACGGCCATCGCCGTGAAGGTGTAGCGCCGGAGCAGCCGGTGGTCGCGCAGGAAGATGAGGACGAGCGCCGCGACCACCACCGAGACAGCGGTCCAGATCAGCTGGCGGCCGGCGTCGCTGTCGATGCCGGTGCGGCCGCCGGCGAGGTCGAGCCGGTGGATCATCACCAGCCCGAACCCGTTGAGCAGCGTGGCGATCGGCAGCAACAGGGGGTCGGCGTAGGCGGCGCGCCAACGGACCACGAGATGGAACGCCAGCGCGAGCCCGAGCAGGCCGCCGCCGATGGTGAGCAGCTGCGCCGGGACCGTCTCGCGGACGCCGAGGTCGACGCTGATCCAGGCCAGCAGGGTGATGCCGACGGCGAAGACGGTGAGCAGCAGCTCGACCCCGCGACGGGTGCGCGGCGTGATCGTCTCGACGGTGGTCCTCACGGCGTCGAGCCCGTCGTCAGGCCGGTGACCGGCGTGGTCGCGGTGTCGGTGGGCGACACCGGCACCGTCGTGCTCGTGGTCGACGGCGTCGGCGCCACCACGGGGTTCTGGCCGCACGGGATGCCCGCAGTGGCCTGCGCGCGGCAGTCGGTCGCCGAGGTGCGCAACGTCTCGACCCGGGTGTTGGCGTCGGCCAGGCTGCCGAGCGGGGTACCCGTGCTGACGACGTCCTGGACGTAGGTCGGCAGCTGGCCGACCGGGACGTCGGTCACCAGGTAGACGCGGGACAGGTTCACGGGGCCGATGTTCTGGCCGACGCCCTGCCAGATGGCGACGTAGCCGTCGGAGGACTTCACGAAGTACTGGTTCTGGGTCCAGGCGTAGGCCGCGTACCCGCCGCCGGCCAGGATCAGGGCGAGGGCGAAGGCGAGGACGACGCGGCGGATCCAGATGACGCGCTTGGAGCGCGGCTCCTCGGCCAGCACCGGGCTGTCATCGTCATCCGCGGACGGCGCGCGCACCGAGCGGGCCAGGCTGGCGGCCTTCTCGGCGGGGCTGATCGGTAGGCCCCGGGTGCGCTTGCCCTCGCGGTCGCGCAGCGACGCCGCGCCGACGATCTGCGGGGAGGTGCTGGGCGCCTCGGAGTCGCGCAGGTCGACGACGTCGGCGATGACCACGGTGACGTTGTCGCGGGCGCTGGCCCTGAGGGCGACCTCGATCAGCCGGTCCGCGGCCGCGCTCGGGTTCGGCGACTCGGAGAGGATCTCCTCGATGATGTCGCGGCGGACGAAGTCGCTGAGGCCGTCGGAGCAGAGCAGGTAGCGGTCGCCGGCCCGCAGCTCGCGCATCGAGAGGTCGGGCTCGTCGTCGACCTGTCCGGTCATGACCCGGGTGACGAGGGAGCGCTGCGGGTGGTCCTCCGCCTCCTCGGGCGTGATCCGGTGCTCGTCGACCAGCTGCTGGACGAAGGAGTGGTCCTTGGTGATCTGGCTGAGCTTCCCGTCGCGGAGCAGGTAGGCGCGGGAGTCGCCGATGTGGGCCATCGCCAGCTTGTTGCCGGTGCGGAGCATGGCGATCGTCGTGCTGCCCATCCCGCGCAGCTTGGGGTCGTCCTCCATGGCCCGGCGCAGGCTGGAGTTCGCGTCGCGCACGGACTTCTCCAGCGCGGGCAGCGCCTGCTCGGCACCGATGCTCTCGCCGTCGAGCGGGGCGAGCTGCCCGACGATCAGTGAGCTGGCGACGTCGCCCGCGGCGTGGCCCCCCATCCCGTCGGCCAGGACGAGGAGGTGCGGACCGGCATACCCGCTGTCCTCGTTGCGGGACTTCGGTCCCAGCCCGAGGTCGGTCCGCGCCGCGTAGCGCAGGGCGATGGCCATCGGTCAGCCCCGCAGTTCCAGCGTGCTGCGCCCGATCCGGATCACGGAGCCGATCTCGACCGGGACGGCGCCGGTGATCTTGACGCCGCCGACCTGGGTGCCGTTGCGCGAGCCCTGGTCCTCGACGAACCAGCCCTCGGCGCGGGGGAAGATGCGCGCGTGCCGGCTCGAGGCGAACTCGTCGTCGAGGACGAGCGTGCACTCGGGGCCGCGGCCGATGAGCACGCCCTGGCGGCCGAGCGGGAGCGAGGTACCGGTCATCTGACCGTCGGTGACGACCAGGCTGACCGGTTCGCGCCGCCGCCGCGGCTGCTTGGGCGGCGGAGGTGATGCGGCGGCGGCTCCTGCTGCTGCGGCCCCCGCGGGGACCGGTACGCGGGCGGGCGACGGCGGGGTGGCGCGGCGGTCGCGGAGGCCGCGCCGCGAGATGCGGGTGCCGTAGAGGTCCCGCCGCAGCACCGCGGCCAAGGACAGGACGAACACCCAGAGCAGGGCGAGGAGGCCGAGGCGAATGATCGTGTAGGTCAGCTCGCTCACGCGGCCGTCACCGCTTACCGGGCCGGAACACCGCGTGGGTGCGCCCGATGGTGATCTCGTCCCCCTCGTCGAGCCGGGTACTGGTGATGCGCTCGCCGTTGACGAACGTGCCGTTCGTCGAACCGAGGTCGCGGATGGACGTCACGAGGTGCGGACCGTCGTTGGTCACGCGGATCTCACAGTGACGCCGCGAGATGCCCGGGTCGTCGAGGACCACGTCGGCCAGCTCGTCGCGGCCGATGACGGTGTGGGCGCCGATGAGCGGGTAGCGCTCGCCGTCGATGACCAGCCACGGGCGGGCGACCGGGCTGGCGGAGGGCCGCTGGGGCGGAGCCGCGACGGGCGCGTTCTGCGCCGGAGGCACCGTCTCGCGCCGTGGGGCCTGGGTGCTGGGGGCGATGGAGCGCCGGCTCGTCGCGGGGCGGACCCGGAACACGCCGGTCTCGAGCTCGTCGTCGCGGTGGAAGCTGATCTGGACCGGGCCGCCGGGCTGGTAGCGCTGCGAGTCGGCGTGCTCCTGCGCCGCGGCGACCAGCTCGTCGGAGAGGGCCTCCTCGTAGCCGGAGAGGCGCTCGAAGTCGGTCCCGGAGAGCTCGATCGTGTAGAGGTTCGGGACCATCGTGCGGCCATGGCCCATGACGGCGGCGCGGTCGTCCATCGCCCGGCGGACGGCCGAGGCGAGCTCGACCGGCTGCACCTCCGACTTGAACGCCTTCGCGAAGGCACTGTTGACCGCTCGCTCCAGGCCGCGCTCGACCTTGTCGAACAGTCCCACTCGCCTACTCCTCGATGTGTTGACGTCCCGGTCGGAAGTCGGTTCATCGTAACCGTGACGCGCATACCAGCAGGTGAAGCACGACATGGGTGGGCGACCGGTCGGGGAGTCCTTAGGCTTGCCGTATGCGTGTCGAGCTGCCGGAGGGGTACGTCCCGCCCCAGCCCACGCACCCGATGTACGGGTACCTCACGCCGCAGGAGCAGGAGGCGTTCGAGGCCGAGGAGCGGGTTCGGCTGGGCATCGTGCCGGGGGTCGCGGCGGTTCCCGAGGGTCCGGAGGGCGCCGAGGTGCCGGCGGTGGCGTCGTGGGCGCCGCCGGTGCTCTCGACGCTCCCCAGGCTGTCCGGCGCTCGAGGAGGAGGCCGAGCAGGAGGAGCTCGGCGACCCGGACGAGGCCGCGGAGGCGACCGTCGGGCGTACCGGTTGGATCCCGGCGCCACCTCCGGAGCCGGCCGTCGAGCCGGTCGCGGTCGAACCGGCCGCCCTGGGCGCGGTGGGCGAGTACCGGTGGGACGCCTACCGGCAGGCGTGGGTACCGGCCGGGACCGGGGCCACCGCTGCCCCGGTGGTGGCCGAGGAACCGCCGCCGGACGTCGCCGCCGCGGCGGGTGGTCGAGGGGCGTCGAGCTCGTGGACCAGCGGCGACGGGTCGCGGTTCCGGTGGGACGCGCGGGCGCAGCGCTGGATCACCGAGCCGCCGGAGTCGTCGGGCTAAGCGGTTTGGCGAGAGCGAGGGCCATGGGCCACACTGGTCCCCGCGCGCGAGTGGCGGAATGGCAGACGCGCTGGCTTCAGGTGCCAGTGCCCGAAAGGGTGTGGGGGTTCAAGTCCCCCCTCGCGCACCGACGGACCTCATCGGTCATCGCGGTGGATCACACCCCCTACCAGGGGTGCGATCCACCGCGTTGTGCGTCCCGGGCCGGCTACCCGATGCGGCGAGCCCGGTGGACGGTCAGGCCGCTCTCGTCGAGCAGGTCGTCCAGGACCGCGGCGAACTCGGTCATGTGCGGCGTCTCGCGATGGGCGTCCAGCTGCTCCGCCGTCTCCCAGTTCTCGTAGAAGTAGAACGCGGCCGGGTCCTCGATCCCTTGGTGCAGGTCGTAGTTGACGCACCCGGCCTCCTGCGTCGTCGGTTCGATGACCGACTCCAGCCATCGGCGCAGCTCGTCCTCCTTGCCCGGCGCCGCCCGCATGGAGGCGAAGACGGTGACCAGGTCACGACGGTCGTCGGTGGGCGTGGTCATGGAACCTCCAGGTCGCTCGGCACGGATCGCTTCGGACGCTAGCGACCGATCGACGATCTCTCAACGCGCTCGCCACTACATTCGGGCGCATGGCCCTCACCCGCCGGAACGCGGTGCTGCTGAGTGTCGCCGCCGTCGTCCTGGCCGCCGTGCTCTTCCTGTATGCGCTCAGCCAGACGACGCTGAGCTTCCTGGTTCCGAGCCCCGAGGGGATCATCCGGCGTACGGCGATCTTCCGCCCCGCGCTGGTCGCGTCGATCGTCAACGGGGTGGCGCTCGTCGCGTCGATCGGCGTGCTCGTCTGGCACGTCGTCAGTCGCCCGCCCCGATGGGTCTGGTGGGCGCTCGTGGTGCTGCTGGCCGCCGGCGTGGTCGCCGACATCGTCGTGCTGTCGTCCTCGCGTCCGCTGTTCTGACCGCCGTCCGCACGCCCGGCCGAGACACGCGGAGAATGACCCGTTCGGTGCTGCCGTCCCGCGCGCCCCGGGTGCCATCGTGGTCCGCATGACCGACGTCGCCCAGAAGCCGAAGGACCACGAGCGGACCTTCTTCGGCCAGCCGCGGGTACTGGCCAACCTGTTCGGCGTCGAGCTCTGGGAGCGGTTCAGCTTCTACGGCATGCAGGGCATCCTGCTGCTCTACCTGTACTACTCGACCGAGGACGGCGGACTGGGGATCTCCCAGGACACGGCCGTCGGGATCGTCGGGGCCTACGGCGGGCTGGTCTACCTCAGCACCATCGCCGGGGCCTGGGTGGCCGACCGGCTCATCGGAGCCGAGCGCACGCTCTTCTACTCGGCGGTCCTGGTCATGGCCGGACACATCGCCCTCTCGGCCCTTCCGGGGACGCTCGGCGTCGGCGTGGGGCTGGTCCTCATCGCCTTCGGCAGCGGTGGCGTCAAGGCGAACGCGACGTCCCTCGTCGGCACCCTCTACACCGCCGACGACCCGCGTCGCGACGCCGGCTTCTCGCTGTTCTACCTGGGCATCAACCTGGGCGCGCTCCTCGGACCGCTCCTCACCGGATGGCTGCAGAGCAGCTTCGGCTTCCACATCGGGTTCGCGGCGGCCGCCGTCGGGATGGCCATCGGCCTGATCCAGTACACGATCGGCCGGAAGCGGCTGGCCGCGGTCGCCAACGAGGTGCCCGACCCGTTGCCGCGCCGCGAGCGGCTCTGGTACGTGCTCGGCATCGTCGCCGCGGCCGCGGTCGTCGGCATCCTGGGCGCCACGGGTGTGCTCAAGGCGAGCAACCTCGACACCGCCGTCATCGTCCTCACGGTCGGCGCGACCCTGGCCTACTTCACCGTCATCCTCAGCAGCCCGCACGTCACCACGGTGGAGCGCAAGCGGGTCCTCGCGTTCATCCCGATGTTCATCGCCAGCGCGGCGTTCTGGTCGCTGTACCAGCAGCAGTTCACGGTGCTGACCGTCTACTCGCAGAGCCAGCTGGACCGGGACATCTTCGGCTGGACCATGCCGGTGTCGTGGGTCCAGTCGATCAACCCGGTGTTCATCATCATCCTGTCCGGCGTCTTCGCGGCCATCTGGACCAAGATGGGCGACCGCCAACCGTCGACGCCGCTGAAGTTCGCCGCCGGCACCGTGGTGATGGGGATCGCCTTCCTCCTCTTCATCCCCATGGCCAGCACCGAGCCGAACTCCGCACCCCTGCTCGGGCTCATCGGGGTGATCTTCGTCTTCACCATCGCCGAGCTGCTGCTCTCCCCGGTCGGGCTGTCGCTCGCGACCAAGCTCGCCCCGGAGGCGTTCCACACCCAGATGGTCGCGCTGTTCTTCCTCTCGGTGGCCCTCGGCAGCGTGCTCTCGGGCACCCTCGCCGAGTTCTACTCGGTCGACAACCAGGTCGCCTACTTCGGCATCCTCGGCGCGATCGCCATCGGCATCGGGATCATCCTCGCCGTGATGGCCCCGTGGCTGAAGCGCCTCATGGGCGGGGTTCGCTGACCTCGACAGGCAGCAGCCGGTAGGCGTTGAGAGACTGACGTCGTGCCCGAGCTTCCCGAGGTCGAGAGTGCCCGGGCCGCCATCGAACGCGCCGCGCTCAACCGCCGGATCGCCGACGTGGACGACTCCGACACCTACGTATGCCGGCCACACGCGCCGGGAGAGATCCGCGCAGCGCTGGTCGGCCGCAGCCTCACGGCTGCGAACCGCCAGGGCAAGTCGATCTGGTGCGACACCTCGGGACTCGGTCGCTCGCACACCCCTGGTCCGGAGCTGGCCATCCACCTCGGCATGAGCGGCCACATCCTCGTCACCTACGCCGACGGCGAGCTCACCGAGGGCGGTGACTGGCTGGCCACCGAGGGCCGGCGGGCCGCCGCACGGAACCCGAAGAACCCGGCCTGGGACCGGTTCACGATCACCTTCGAGGACGGCGGTCAGCTACGGCTGTTCGACCCGCGCCGCCTCGGCCGGGTCCGCCTGGACGCGAACCGCGAACGGCTCGGCCCGGACGCGCAGGTGATCACGCTGGCGGAGTTCCGTGAGCGGCTCGGCCGGGGTCACGCCGCCGTCAAGGCTCGGCTGCTCGACCAGTCGGTCATCGCCGGCGTCGGGAACCTGCTCGCCGACGAGACGCTGTGGCAGGCGCGGATCTCGCCGCGCCGGCCCGCCGACGAGCTCGCCCCGGACGAGCTGGCCCATCTGCGCCGTGCCCTCCGCGCGGCCACCCGGCGCGCCCGCGAACGCGGCGGCGTGCATACCGGCACGTTCATGAGCCACCGGACGCGGGACGGGCACTGCCCGCGCTGCGGGTCCGAGGTGGCCCGCGCGACCGTCGGCGGCCGCACGACGTACTGGTGCCCGGTGGAGCAGCACTGACATCGTGTCGTCATGACCGAGGTCGCGCAGGCGGTGCCGGAGCGACAGTTCTTCGGACAGCCCCGGCTGCTGGCCAACCTCTTCGGCGTCGAGATGTGGGAGCGGTTCAGTGGCTGAAGCGCCTCATGGGCGGCGTCCGGTAGCCGGTCGGGCTCAGCCGCTCATCCCGCGCCGGTCAAGCTCCTGCTTCGCCGCCCAGGCCCGGATGTCGCCGCGCTCCAGGGCGACCGCGAGCAGGTCGGGGAACGCGTCCGGGGTGCACGCGAAGGCGGGGACACCCAGCTCGGCGAGGTCTCCGGCCAGGGCCCGGTCGAACGCGGGCGCCCCCTCGTCCGACAGCGCGAGCAGGACCACGACGACGACACCCGCGTCGCGCAGCTGCTCGACCCGCGCCAGCATCTCGTCGCGGACGCCGCCCTCGAAGAGGTCGGAGATGAGGACGAACACGGTGTCCGCCGGGCGGCTGACGAGACCCTGGCAGTAGGCGATCGCACGGTTGATGTCGGTGCCGCCGCCGAGCTGCGTCGCGAAGAGCACCTCGACGGGGTCGGACAGCTCCTCGGTGAGGTCGACGACGGCGGTGTCGAAGACCACGAGCGAGGTGCGCACCGCGCGCAGCGACGCGATCACCGCGCCGAAGATCGACGCGTACACGACCGAGGCGGCCATCGACCCGGACTGGTCGATCGCCAGGATGATGTCGCGTTCGACGTGCTGCTGGCGGCGCCCGTAGCCGACCAGACGCTCCGGAACCACAGTGCGCTGTTCGGGCAGGTAGTTCTTGAGGTTCTTGGCGATGGTGCGGTTCCAGTCGATGTCGCGCAGCTTCGGCCGGCGGGTGCGGGCGGCGCGGTTGAGCGCTCCGGTGACGGCGGCCCTGGTGCGGTTGGCGATCCGCCGCTCGACGTCGTCGACCACCGTGCGGACCACCGTGCGCGCGGTCGCCTTGGACGTCTCCGGGATCGCCGAGCCGAGGCTGATGAGGGTCGAGACGAGATGGACGTCGGGCTCCAGCGACTCCATCAGCTCGGGTTCGAGGAGCAGTGCACGCACCCCGAGCCGGTCGATCGCGTCGCGCTGCATGACCTGGACGACCGACGAGGGGAAGTAGGTCCGGATGTCGCCGAGCCACGTCGCGACGCGCGGTGCGGATCCGCCGAGACCGCCGGTTCGCGGCTCGGTTGACGACCCGTCGCCCGGGCGACCGTCGCCGCCGTAGAGAGCGGCCAGCGCCTCGTCCATCCGCTGGTCGTCCGCGCTGAGCCCGACCCCCTCGGAGGGCTCCGCGGAGTCCTCGCCGAGGGTGAGCCGCCAGCGCCGGTCCCGTTCGGCGGTCATGGGCCCGCTCCGGGCGGGAACGGCAGACCGAGGAGCCGGGCCACGGTGGCGACCGCGGGCGTCGCCCGCGCCAGATCGGCGTCGGACCACTCGGTCGTGACCCGCGTCGCGTGCCCCGAGGCACCGGCTTCGAGCCGGCGGACCTGGTGGGCCAGCTGCCGCCGCTCGGCCGGCTGGAAACCACCGAACGTCCGCCGCAGCAGGGGCAGCACGTCGACGAACTCCTCCGGCCGCAGCCCGTCCAGCCAGGCGTCGAGCGTCGCGAGCAGGGCCGTGTCGTGGACCAGGAGCAGCCCTCCGCCGGCAAGGAACCCCTCGATCCAGGCGCCCTTCTCCGCCGGCGTCGAGCCGACCGAGAGCGCGCGCTGCAGCCGCCGGGCCGTGTCCTCGGCGTCGAACACCTGCGCGTCGGCCAGCAGCCGGACGAACCGGCCGGCCAGCAGCCCGTGGAGATCACCGCGCCGCGTCAGCCGTTCCAGGGTGTCGAGCCACTCGGTCCGGCGCTCCACAGGCAGCAGTGCCGTCGCGGCGTGAACCTCCTCGACGCGGTCCCGCAGGGTCTCCGCCGCCTCGTCGCCCAGCCCGGTCACGGCGGCCGGCAACGCGGCCTCGATCCGCACCAGCAGCGAGGTCGCCACCTCCCCGAGAGCCGTCGTGTCGGTCGACCGCACGTCGCCGTAGCGCATCGCGCGCACCAGCACCGGCAGCGCCTCCATGAGGTGCTCGACGTCGACGTCGAGCGCGGCCCGGTCACGGAGCGCGGTGAGGACCCGTGGCAGCGCCAGGGCGAGGTCGCCCAGCAGGCAGGCCTCCATGGCCCGGGTCACGGTCGCCAGCGAGCTGTCCGTGGACGTGGCGCGGTCGACGACCCGCGCCGTCGCGGCGTCCAGGACGGACGTGCCCCAGACGCTGGCCACCGCGATGTCGACGGACAGCTCGGGGCGCCAGGCCAGCGACCACCCCTCCTTGAACGTCCCGGTGCCGCTCGTCCGCGCCGGCGTCCCCCAGTCGATCCCGAGCACCCGGAGCCGGTGCAGCAGCCGGGATCGAGCGAGGTCGTTGGGTTTGCGGAGGTCCAGCTCGAGAGCCTTGTCGAGCGGGTCCATCGCCAGCCGCAGCCGCCGGGCGGTCGCACGGAGGTCCGCCTCCAGCGGGACGGTCGGCGCCTCGTCGGGGACGGTGCCCAGGCGTTCGCCGACGACGACGTCGCGGGTCACCAGCTCGACGAGCAGCTCCTCGCCCTGACACAGCACCGACCGGGTCGCGTCGGTGACCTCGGCCAGCCCGGCGAGGGGCCGGCCCCGCATCGTCGCGACGGCCTCGGCCAGCCGGACCGCCTCGATGACGTGGGCCGACGACACCGGCAGGTCCTTCTCCCGCAGCCGCCCGGCGACCTTGGTCAGCCACCGCGGCACGACGTGGTCGGGCGTGGTGAACAGGTGGTGGTACCAGCCCGGTGACTCGATCCCCGCGCCGTAGCCCGACGCGTACGACAGGCGGGAGTGCGTCCACGGGACCCAGGTCATCACCGTCCTCGCCTTCGGCATCCCCTTGAGCACGCGCGGCGTCGGCCGCCGCGGTGGGCAGTGGGTCGGTGAGCGCCGGCGCGTGCCAGGCGCCGCAGACGACGACGATGCGCCGAGCGCCGCCCTTGCGCACCTCACGCAGGACGGTCCGCATGTAGGCCTCGCGCCGGGCCTCGTGGTCCTCGTCGCGATGCGTATGCCGGGGGTCCGGTTCCTCGCGCAGCGAGGCCATCGCCTCGGTGATGGCCTCGAATCCCGAACCGTCCGAACGGGACTCGATGACGTCGTCCCACCAGCGCTCGGGGTCGTCGTAGCCGGCGGCCTCGGCCAGCAGGGCGATCGGGTCGGACCGGACGACCGGCTCGATCGCCGCGTCGGCCGCGTCGGCCTCGTCGGGCTCGTCGGGCTCGACCGGTGCGCGGGCCGGCCGGTGCGCGAGCACGGCTCCCGATGGCAGGTCGATGAAGCGAGCGAGCGCGCCGTGGTCCATCGCCCACCGCAGCGCCTGCCACTCGGGGGAGAAGACCGCATACGGCCAGAAGACCGCGTGGGCCGGCCGGGTCGCGTCGTAGGCGAGGAGCGCGACCGGCGGCTCCATGCCGTCGGCGGCGACGAAGCGGACCAGTGAGTCCGCATCGGCCGGTCCCTCGACCAGCACCGCGTCGGGCGCGATCCGGTCGAGCTCGGCGACGACGCCGCGCGCCGATCCCGGCCCGTGGTGACGAATGCCGAGGACGTAGGTGCCGTCCGCCACCTCGGCGGTGACTCGTTCGGCGACCGCAGCGGTCACCCGCTGACCTCGCGGCAGGCGCGGTAGAAGTCCGACCAGTCGGGGCGCTCGCGGACGACCGCCTCGAGGTACTCGGTCCAGACCACGCTGTCGGCGACCGGGTCCTTGACCACGGCGCCGAGGATGCCGGCGGCCACGTCCGACGACCCGAGCACCCCGTCGCCGAAGTGGCCGGCCAGCGCGAGCCCGTTGGTGACGACCGAGATGGCCTCGGCGGTCGACAGCGTGCCCGACGGCGACTTGACCTTCGTGCGGCCGTCCTCGGTGACCCCGGACCGCAGCTCGCGGAACACTCGCACCACGCGACGGATCTCGTCGGCGGCGGCCGGGACGTCCGGCAGCTCGAGCGCGCGCCCCAGGTCGGCGACGCGACGGGCGACGATCTGGACCTCCTCGTCCTCGGTCGCCGGCAGCGGGAGGACGACGGTGTTGAACCGGCGGCGGAGCGCCGACGAGAGGTCGTTGACGCCGCGGTCGCGGTCGTTGGCGGTCGCGATCACGCTGAACCCCTTGGCCGCCTGCACCTCGGTGCCGAGCTCGGGCACCGGGAGGGTCTTCTCCGAGAGGATCGTGATGAGGGCGTCCTGGACGTCCGACGGGATCCGGGTGAGCTCCTCGATGCGGGCGATCTTGCCCTCGCGCATCGCGGTGAGCACCGGGGACGGGACGAGGGCGGCCGGGGACGGCCCCTCGGCGAGCAGGCGGGCGTAGTTCCAGCCGTAGCGGATCGACTCCTCGGCGGTACCCGAGGTGCCCTGGACGAGGAGGGTCGAGGTCGCCGCTGATCGCGGCGGCGAGGTGCTCCGAGACCCAGGTCTTCGCGGTGCCGGGCAGGCCGAGCAGGAGGAGGGCGCGGTCGGTGGCCAGGGTCGCGACGGCGACCTCCACGAGCCGGCGCGGCCCGACGTACTTCGGGGTGATGACGGTGCCGTCGGCCAGCTCACCACCGAGGAGGTACGTCACGACCGCCTGGGGCGAGAGCAACCAGGACGGCGGGCGCGGGCGGTCGTCAGCCGCCGCCAGTGCGGTGAGCTCGTCGGCGAAGAGCTGCTCCGCGTGGGGCCGCAGCAGCTCGCTCTCGGCCGGCGCACTGGCCAGGGAGTCGGTCACGGGTCACTCCTTCGGAGCTCGTCGTCGACGCGGGCACGCACCGACAGGGTCGCGGACAGGGAGGTGAGGAGCGCCCGCCAGGGATGGTCGAAGCCGACCGACCGGGCCTGCTGGTCGGCCCAGTCCTCGCTCGTGGCGCGAGCCTGGATGGTCTCGACGGTGAACGGGGTCCGGACCGGCAGCCGCCGCGCCACGAGCTGGAGGACCGTCGTCGACTCCCGCACCGGCACCGTGGTGAGCAGGCGCTCGACGTAGCCGACGACCGCCGTGGCGAGGTCGGACGGCCACGGCCCGTCGATCGCGATGAGCAGCGGGAGGACCACGCCGTCACCCGGCCTCCACCGAGTCGAGGACGCGGACGGCGAGCGTGGCCTGTTCGGCCGCCGGCAGGACGCCGACGAGCGACGGGTCGACCGGCGCGTCGTGGACAGCCAGGAGGGCCCGGGCCCAGGCGAGGTTCTGCTGGGCCCACGCCGCCGCGCGCCATCCGGGGTGGAGCTCGCGGGCGAAGTCGCCGGTCACCGGAAGGGCCACGAGCTCGACCGGTGACCGTCCGAACTCCTTCTCCCACAACGACAACGGCGCCCGTTGGATGACCTGCTCCAGCCACCACGCCCGCCGTCCGGTCCGGGACCCCGGCTCCGGACCGGACAGGAGGTCACCGCGAGCGGACTGGTCCAGCGACTCGGGCGCGACCACCTCCAACGCCGGCGACCGCAGCAGTCCCTGACGCACCACCCGAACCAACGGCTGAGCCCGCGTGATCGCCCGCTCGCCGAACGGGGGCTGCTCGTCGAGCGGGAGCCGAGCGCAGAGCCGGGTCAACATGGTGGCGGCGCGGACGCCCACGGCCTCGCTGCGGTCGCCCAAGGCCGACTCGAGGAACGGAACGTCGTCGACGCCGAGCCCGGTCGCCAGCGCGTCGAGCAGGCGAGCTCGATCGCCGGCCGAGGCACCGGCCCATTCCGCGACGACAAGGTCGCGGGCGGCCACCGGGTCAACCCGGCGCAGGGCCGCGACATCGCGCGCGCGAGTTCCCCGCGGCAGGAAGATCGCCCAGTCCTCGTCGAGGTCCACCAGCCAGCGACCGCGCTCGCCGACCAGGTCGGTCAGGACCGGCATGATCCCGCTGTCCCGGCCCAGCTCGAGGAACGCGGGCAGCGTGGCCGGCGGCAGCACGAGGCCGGCGGTCGCGACCGTCTCGAACAGGTCGGTGGCCACGTCATGGTCCGTCCGGACCGCCAGGAGCAGCAGGTCGGCCAGCCGGTCGGTCATGACGGTTCGGTGTTCGGCCGGCGCAGGCTCGACGGGGGTGGCCGTCGCGGGCTGCACCGTGACGGCGTTCGCGGCGGTCTCCATGGCCGCCAGCTCCAGGAGGCGGGCCGCGCCGTCCGCCTCGACGCTGCCGTCGGCCACCGCGGCAACGGTGGTGGGGTGGAAGCCGGTATGCGGCAGCGGCCGGGTGCCGGTACCGACGGTCGCCGCGGTGACCAGCTCGTCCCACGCGACGCTGGTCCGGCTCACGAGGCCACCGCCGTCCCGGCGGTCGGGGCCGCAACCGGCTCCGACGCATACCCCTGCCTCGGCCACGCGCCGAGGGGCAGGAGGCGGCCGTCGGCCAGCTCGGCGGCGACCGTGACGACCGCGCCGCCGGAGACGGCCAGGACCGGCCAGAGCCACTCGCGGCCGCCGCGCACTGGGAGGCTGTCGCCGTCCTCGTCGACGAGCCGCCACTGACCGCCACCGCGCGCTGGACGGACGTCGAGCAGCGTCGGCCACGACGGTCAGCCAAGGGTCCTGGGCCCGGGCCGCGGCGTGGTCGTCCAGCAGCCGGGCGATGGTGCGCGGTCGAGGACTGGGCGTGACGCCCGGCGGCCGGATGACATCGCCGTGCACCTGGCCGACCAGACCGCGCAGGGGCGGCTGGCCCGGATAGAAGTGGAGGTCCGCGGGGACCGCCGTGCCTCGGACCAACGACCGGTCCGGCTCTCGGCCGCCGGCGCCGAAGGTGAGGACGAGCGCCGGCCGGTCCGCCTCGGCGGCCCACAGCCAGGTCCGCCGGGTGATGAGGTTTCCGGAGTCGGACTCCGTCGACCCGAGGACGTGCCACAGGTCCCGGACCGGCGGCGCCGCGAGCACGTCGTCGGCCGCAACCGTGTAGCCGACCCGCTGCCGGACGGTGGCGGCGAGCGGTTCGGGCAGCTCCGCGAGCCGCTGGTGCGCGGCGACGAGCAGCCGCAGCTGGGCCAGCTCGGCGAGGAGCCGGCCGGGCCAGCCGGACCCCGAGGACGTCACCTGGGGCAGCCGGCGCAGCGTGCCCGCGACCCCCGGTGCCTGGGCGTCGACCATCCGGGCGGCCATGCCGTCGAACCGGCGGTAGGCGTCCGCTGACGCCCCGGCGATGCCGGTCCGCACCTGGTCGTGCAGCCAGACGTCGAGCTCGGCCAGCCCGTTCGTCACGCGCTCCTGCGCGCCGGGCCGCCGTGCGCGCGGCCTGCTCCGGGTCCTTGGGTGCGGCCGCTCGGGTCTGGCGCTCCGCCGCCCGGGTGGCGCGGTCGTCCCGCGTCGCCGCCCACGCGGCGGCGAAGCCGGCCGGCTGGTCGGCGTCGGGGACCCCGTCGGCGGCCCAGAGCAGCAGCAGTCCGAGCGCGTGCTTGCAGGGGAACTTCCGGCTCGGGCAGCTGCACCGGTATGCGGGGCCGTCCAGGTCCACCACCGTCTGGTACGGCCGGGAGCCGCTACCGCGGCAAAGTCCCCAGACCAGCGTCTCGAACGCACCGGTGGCCGACCACGGCGTTGGCGTCGATAAGGAGCGCCCGGCGCTCTGCGAGGAGGGGTCGGGGGCGAGCGCCAGCACCTGGTCGGCGCTCCAGCGGGTCCCCACGCTGGGGAGGCTAGCCCGGACCCCTGTCGCTAGGTCGGACAGCCGTCGCCCACCTTCCGCAGCTCGATGTCGAGGTGCTCGACGCCGTACCCGTTCCCGTCGAGCGTGACCGCGAAGCAGCCCCGGAGCCACACGCCGGTGTTTCCCGTGAGGACCGCCATCCCCTCCAGGTCCGCGACCTCGATCCGGGTCATCGCGCACGAAGCGGTCGACCCACAGCCGTAGTAGAGGGTGACGTTCGCCGGTCCGGGCCTGCCCATGATCTGGTGGTCCAGCAGGACCGGCGCGTGGCCGGCCGTGGCGATGAGGTTCCGGACCAGGGCATCGGCCTCGGCGGTCTGCGTGCGAACCACGGTGACGCCCGCGGGAGTCAGCGCGCCCCCGGCCGGTACGGCGCTGTCGACCCGCGTCACGGCCGGGGCCGGTCCGGGCGTGGACGGGGCCGCGGTGTCCGGAGCCGGCCGGAACAGCGGGAGGAGCAACGCGACCACACCGGCCACCGCGGTGACCGCCGTGGCCACGGCCGTGACGGCGATGAGCGCCCGCTGCCAGACCGTCTTCTGGTCGAGCAGCCGGTGCGCGAGGGACGGCCGCTTGGGGGCTGGCCGGAAGGCCATGTCCGAATGGTCCCAGAGGCCCTGCTCGTGGCGGGAGTGATTCGCGTGAGACGGTGGGCATTCGCGACGCCGGAGGAGGGCCGATGGACGACCTGGAGAGTCAGGCGCTGGTCGCCACGCGCCGTTCGCTGCACGGGGTCGCCGAGCTGGTCATCGCCGGGCCACAGTTCCGGACCCTGGGCTCGATCGAGCTGCGCGTGCGCCCGGGCGGGTTCGGCGGGCACCTCTCGCCGGTCCGGGTCGAGGGGTCCGACCTGGTCTGGGACGGCGGACGTATGCGGCTGGAGGGCACCTGCCGCGAGCTCGCCGCCGCGACGGGCCAGGAGGTCTCGGACCTCGCCGACGTCTACGCGGTCGGCTCGGGCGTCGACCCGGACGAGGCGCTCGCGGTCGACGCCGAGGCCCTCGACCGGCTGCTCGGCTGGTTCGTCCGCGGCGACGCAGCGCTGCGGGCGTTCGCCCCGGACGTCGAACCCATCCTGTGGCCGGAGCACTTCGACGTCGGCCTCGCGGTGGACGAGGTCAACTACGGCGCGTCGCCCGGCGACTCGACGCATACCGGTCCCTACGCCTACGTCGGCCCCTGGACCCCGCGTGAGGGCGAGTTCTGGAACGCGCCGTTCGGCGCCCTCCGGGACGCTGCCGACGTCACGGACGTTGAGGCGGTCGTGACCTTCTTCGAGGCCGGGCGGGCCGCCGCGCGATGAACGGGAAATGGGCGGGGGAGACCGCCGGCCATGCCCTGGACGCGTCGGCCCGGTGGGCGACCGGGGTGGCGTTGCCGACGGTCTGCTGCTCTCGCCAGACCGACGAACCGGTGGTCGGGCTGACCTTCGACGACGGCCCCCACCCGGAGCTGACCGGTGCGATCCTCGACGTCCTCGCCCGACACGACGCGCGGGCGACGTTCTTCGTCATCGGCGACCGCGTCGTCGGCAACGAGGCCGTGGTCCGCCGGATCGTGGACGAGGGCCATGAGCTCGGCGACCACCTCATGCACGACGAGGCATCGATCCGGTTGTCGCGCAGCCGGTTCCGGGACGACCTCACCGAGGCGCGGGACCTCCTGGCGCCCTACCAGGAGGTGAGCTGGTGGCGGCCGGGTTCCGGCTGGACCACCCGCACCATGGTCCGCGAGGCCCATGCGCTCGGTATGCGATGCGTGCTCGGCACCCTCGCCGTCGCCGACGGCCCGCCCCCCGAACCCGGGTCGTGGCGCGAGCAGCGCCTGCTGGCGCAGATCAGCGGAGGTGCCGTCGTGGTCCTCCACGAGGGCACCTCCGCTCGCCACGACGTCGTCGAGACGACCGACTGGCTGCTGACCCGGCTGGCCGAACGCGGCCTGCGCAGTGTCACCCTGACCGAGCTCAGCCGCCTCTAGTCCGCCTACGCCATCCGGCGGCGGTAGGCCAGCATCGCGAGGGCGTAGGCGACCACGAGGATGCCGACGATCCACCCCAGAGCGACCCAGATGTCGCTGCCGACCGGCTGCTGCGCGAACAGGGCGCGGATGGCGTTGACGATGGACGTCACCGGCTGGTGCTCCGCGAACCAGCGAACCGGCCCGGGCATCGTCTCCGTCGGCACGAACGCCGAGCTGATGAACGGCAGGAAGATCAGCGGGTAGGAGAACGCGATCGCGCCGTCCGCGGTCTTGGCGGTGAGACCGGGGATGACGGCCACCCAGGTCAGCGCCAGCGTGAACAGGACCAGGATGCCGGCGACCGCGAGCCACGCCAGCAGACCTGCGCCGGTACGGAAGCCCATGAGCAGGGCGACGAGCACGACGACCACGACGGAGACCATGTTGGAGACCAGTGAGGTGCCCACGTGGGCCCAGAGCACGGACGACCGGGCGATCGGCATGGACTGGAACCGCTCGAAGATGCCGCTCTGGAGGTCCTGGAAGAGCCGGTACGCGGTGTAGGAGATGCCCGACGCGATGGTGATGATGAGGATGCCGGGCAGCAGGTAGTTCACGTACGAGCCCGACCCGACGTCGATGGCGCCGCCGAACACGTAGACGAACAGCAGCATGAAGCCGATCGGCATGACCGCGGTCGTGATGATCGTGTCCGGGCTGCGCAGGATGTGACGCAGGGACCGTCCCTGCAGGGCGGCGGTGTCGCCGATGAAGTGCGTGCTCATCGCTGTTCCTCACTTGTCTGGGACTCGCTGGTGCCGACGAGGGTCAGGAAGACGTCCTCGAGGGTCGGCTGCTTCTCGATGTACTCGACCGTGGCGGGCGGCAGGAGCTGCTTGAGCTCGGCGAGGGTGCCGTTCACGAGGATCCGGCCCTCGTGGAGGATCGCGATCCGGTCGGCGAGCTGTTCGGCCTCGTCGAGGTACTGCGTCGTGAGCAGCACCGTCGTGCCCTGGGCGGCGAGCTTCCGGACCGCCTGCCACACCTCGATCCGGGCCTGGGGGTCGAGCCCCGTCGTCGGCTCGTCGAGGAAGATGACCGGCGGGCTCCCGATGAGGCTCATCGCGATGTCGAGCCGGCGGCGCATACCGCCCGAGTAGGTCGCCACCTTGCGGCCGGCCGCATCGGTGAGCGAGAACCGCTCGAGCAGGTCGTCGGCGATCGCGCCCGGGTCCTCGAGGTGTCGCAGCTTCGCGACCAGCACGAGGTTCTCCCGGCCGCTGAGGATCTCGTCGACGGCGGCGAACTGGCCCGTCAGGCTGAAGGACTGCCTCACGTCAGCGGCCTCCGTGGCGACGTCGAACCCGTTGACGTTGGCCGTCCCGGCATCCGCCTTGAGCAGCGTGGAAAGGATCCTCACGACGGTGGTCTTGCCGGCGCCGTTCGAGCCGAGCAGGGCGAAGATGCCACCCCGCTCCACCTCGAAGTCGACGCCGCGCAGGACGTGGAGGTCCTGGTACGACTTCTCCAGGCCCTGTACCTGGATCGCAGGCTCCTGGATCTGAATGGTGGTCATCTCGTTGTCCGTTCTCTCTTAGGCTCGTCGGATGGTGATGTCGCCGTAGGACGTTCGCGCGCGGATCGCCGCCCGCTCGATGTCCGGACGGGGTTCGGGGGTGCGGTCCAGCTCGCTGCGGACCTGGCCGTGGTCGGACCGCAGGTCGAGGTATGCCGCGGTGCCGGTCGGGATCCCGACGGTGACCGCTCCGTAGGACCCGGAGACCGAGGCCGAGCCGCGGACCTGCTCGCCGATGGCGACCTGGCCGTAGGCCGACCGAGCGGTGACGTCGGCGGTCGCCCGGGTGACGGAGATGTCGCCGGACGAGGTGGCGAGGTCGGCGGGGCCGGCCGCCTCGCGGATCCGGATCCGGCCGTAGGTGCTGCTGACCTTGGCCGGTCCACCCACCCGGCCGGCCGTGACGGCGCCGCCCTGGCTGTCGATGTCGAGGCGGCCGGTGTCGTCGACCCGGATGTCGCCGTAGGAGGACTTGACGGCGCACGTGTCGACCGTGCCGATGACCTCCACCTCGGCGTAGCCGGCGTCGAGCCGCAGCGACGACCCCGTGGGGACGACGACGTCGACGTCCACCGAGCCGGGACTGCCGAAGAAGCGGCGGGTTGCTCCGGGCACCCGGATCTCCAGCGCGTTGTCGGCGAAGTGCACCCGGGTCCGCTCAGCCGCCTCGACGTCGACCCGGCGGGTCGAGCGGGCCGGGAAGATCCGGGCGGTCACCGTGCCCGTGTCCTGGGCGCGCACGCGGACCGTGCCGAACTCGAGGATGACGGCGAGGGCGATCGGGGCGCCGGCCGCGAAGGTGTGCGTGCCGTCGGCGGTGCCGGTGGTGGTGCCCCCGGCGTCCTGCGGGCTGTCCTGCGGGACGTCCTGGGGCGGTGTCCTGAGGAGTGTCCTGGGGGCCGGTCACTGGACCCACCCGCTCAGCTGGTTGCCGGACTGGTGCCAGGTCGGCGCCGCCGCGCCGGCCCCCGGCTGCATCGCTGCACCGAGGGTCCGGACGAGGTAGGCGTTGACGGAGACGCCCTCGCGCTCGGCGGCGGCCTCGACCTGGGCCTTGAGCGTCTCGGGGAGGCGGACCGTGATGCGGGCGGTGCCGGCCTCACCGGCGTCCTGCGGCGCGTCGGGCGGCGGAGGTGGCGCGGCGGAGCCGGGCGCGGGCCAACCCGCGGTGTCCGTCACTGCGCCGCGGTCCTGTGGTCCGCGGTCGACCACAAAGCCGAGCTCGCGGCCGCGCAGGCGGACGTCCACCGAACCGGGGGCGAGGTCACGGCTGATCTCCTGGGCGGCGTCGGACACCGCTTCCTGGAGGACCAGCCGGGTGGCCGACTCCAGCGGAGCGGTGAGCCGCTCGGCCAGGGTTTCGGCCTCCGGTCCGGCCGAGCGCGCCGCGACGGCGAGCTCGTGACGAAGGGTGTCGACGTAGCTGCTGAGGTCCATGACGCCACTATGACGTCATAGTGACGTCAGTGTCAAGTCATGATGACGTCAAGCGTGATGTCAGGCGTCAGGGCCGAGCGGTTCGGGGATCGCGGCGCCGTTCTCGATGAGGGTGTCGGTGACGACGCGGATGGCGTTCAGGGCCCGCGGGAACCCCGAGTACTGCACCGTGTGGATCACCGTCTCGAGAATCTCGGTCGGGGTGCAGCCGACGTTCAGCGCGCCCCGCGTGTGGCCGCGCAGCTGCGGTTCGAGACCGCCGATGGCGACGAGCGCGGCGATGGTCAACAGCTCGCGCTGGGCCAGGGTGAGGCCCGGGCGGGAGTAGATGTCGCCGAAGTTGAACTCGATGCCGTAGCGCGCCAGGTCCTGGGCGAGCCCGGTCTGCATGGCGACCAGGCCCTCAGACCTGCCCGCGCCGTAGACCTCGTCGAACTTCGCCTTGCCGCGGGCGAGACGGTCTGCCATGGATGCGCCCTTCAGATCGAGTGGCCGCCGTCGAGCGGCAGGACGACGCCGGTGACGTTGACCGCCGCCGGAGATGCGAGGAAGACGACCGTCTCGGCCAGGTGGGCCGGCTGGCCGAGCAGGCGGGTCGGGATCTGCGCGAGCAGGGCCTCGCGGCGTTCCGGGGTGTCCCGGTCGCGGCCCGGGGTGGCCTGCGCGCCCGGGGCGAGCACGTTGACGGTGACGCCCTGGTCGGCCACCTCGATGGCCAGCGCCTTGGTCAGGCCGATGACCCCGGCCTTCGCCGTCGCATACGCCGTCGCGTTGCGCACCAGCCGGCCGCCGCTGACCGCCGCGATCGAGGCGATGTTGATTATCCGGCCGTGGTGCTGGTCGAGCATCGACGGGAGGACGGCGCGGGTCACGTTGAAGACCGAGTTGAGGTTGCGATCCATCTGGGTGGTCCACGTCGCGTAGGTCATCTCGTGGAACGGGCTCACCGCGCCGCCGCCGGCGCCGTTGAGCAGGACGTCGACGCCACCCCACTCGGCGACGATCTTTCCGACCGCCTCCTGGACGGCGTCGAAGTCGGTGAGGTCGACGGCCGCGGACGTCCAGCGGCGGCCCTGGGCGCGGACCAGCTCGCCCGTCGCATCGAGCGCGACGGCGTCGAGATCGAGTCCGGCGACGTCCGCGCCCTCAGCAGCGAAGGTCTTGGCGATGACCCGGCCGAGGGCTCCGGCGGCTCCCGTGACGACGGCTCGCTGGCCCTCGAGGCGCATGATGGTCCTTCCTCATCGATGATGACGCGTGCAGTGTGTCAGGCATCATTGAAACGTGTCAACCAGCGTGTTAGCCTGCGGCGGTGCACCTGCCGCCGCGTGCCGTCCTGCTCGGCGCCAGCACCCTGGGGCAGCCCGGCCGGCCCGATCCGGACGAGCTGGCCGACGCGATGGTGCGGTCGGGCTTCCCGGCGATCGACACGTCGAACCGGTATGCGGCGGGCCGTAGTGAGGAGTACCTCGGTCGCGCGATCGGCCGGGTCGGGCTCCCCGACGGCACCGTCGTCATCACCAAGGTGGACGCCGACACGCAGACGGGGGTGTTCGACGGAGACCGCGTCCGGCGTTCGTTCGAGGAGTCCATCACGCGTCTCGGCCTGGATTGCCTGCCGTTGCTGCAGATCCACGACCCCTACACGATCAGCTTCACCGAGGATGAGCCTTGGTGGCGCGGTCGAGGCGTTGGTCCGGCTGCGTGACGAGGGCGCCGTCGACGCCATCGGCATCGCCTGCGAGCCACAGCGGCTGCTGCTCGACTACATCGGGACCGGGGTGTTCGACGCGGTCCTGACGCACAGCCACTACAACCTCATCGACCGCGACTCGCTCGTGGTGCTCCAGGCGGCGCGGGAGTGCGGGATGCTGACGATCAGCGCCGCGCCCTTCGGCGGCGGGATCCTGGCCGGCTCGCCGGACCATCGGGACTCGTACGCCTACCGGCCGGCGTCGAAGGAGACCCTGCGTCGTGCGGCCCTGGTCGAGAGCATCTGCGCGCGCTTCGGCGTGCCGATGGACGCCGCCGAGCTCGCGTTCTCGACCCGCAGCGAGCTCGTCGACGCCACGGCGGTCGGCGTCTCCAGCCTCGCCCGCCTGAAACGCCTGCACGAGCTGGTCGCCATGGATCTCCCCTCGGCGCTCCTCGACGAACTGGAGGCGGTGCCCGAGAGGGCGACCGGTGGCGACTGACCTCGAGCGGCCGGGTCTGGCTGAACCTCGACAGAGCCCGGCAGGGACTCGGGAAGTGCCTCCCGCGGCCCGGCCCTCCCGGAGCGCTACCGCGTCCCATCGAGCCGACCACCTTCGGGGTCGGCCACGCCACGACGACCAACGGGCCACTCGACTGGGAGTCAAGCCTCTTGACTCACGGTGGACCGCCAGTCAAGTAGCTCGACTCACGGTCGAGTCGACCAGGGACGCTGGTACTCGTCGCGCCAGAGGTGCGTCGGCGCGTACCCGATCTGCTCCCGTGCGCGGTCGATCGAGACGAGCGTCTCGAACTCGCCGAGTGTCCCGTGAACGGGCACGTCGGGGAAGTGCGTCGCCACCAGCTCGGCGGTCGGTATGGCGCTGCCGGTGTCGGGCGCCGCGATCGACAGGACCCGCAACCCCGGCTCAGGACCGGCCAGCGACAAGGCGACGGCCGCCGCACCGTCCCGCGCGTCGACGTAGCGAGAACAGCAGGCTGCGCCGGTATGCCGGGTCGCTCGCTCGCTCGAACGTGTCGTACTCGCCCGGGGCCACCACGTTGGTGAACCGCAGTGCGGTGATCCCCAGACCGGGGTACCAGCGGACAAGCTGCGCCGCCATCGCCTCCTCGACCACCTTGCCCAGCCCGTACGTGTTGTTGGCCAGCGTGACGTCCTCGTCGACCGGCAGGTAGGGCGGCGGTTCGTCGAACGGGAATCCCATCGCCGTGATGCTCGACGCCATGACGACGGTGCGGATCCCGGCCCGCAGCGCGGCGTGCAGCACGTTGAACGTCACCGTCACGTTGTTGTGGAACGTCGCCGCGTCCGGGACCAGCCCGTTGACCGGGATCGCCGCCAGGTGCACCACCGCGTCGAGGCCGTCGTGCCGAGCCGTCACCCCGAGCAGGCTGTCGAGGACCTGCCCGTAATCGGTCAGGTCGACCCGCACGAACCCGGCCCCGGGCAAACCGTCGCGGTCGAACCCGACCACCTCGTGACCGTCGGCCCGCAGCCGCTCCACGGTGGCCGAACCGAGCTTGCCGGAGCTGCCGGTGACCGCGACGCGCACGGTCACCGCACCGGGAAGTCGGAGGGCACCGCAAACGCCGGCACGGGATGACCCGCGGCATCCGCGTCGGACGCGTGAAGGTGCCCCGCCCGTCCACCCCCGGGATGGCCGGTCTCGACGAAGAACCCGCGCAGGTCCTCGTAGACCTCGACGACGTCGTGGCTGTCGCCGGCCTGGGTGAGCACGATGTCACCGGCCTGGACGTAGTGCTCGGCCCCGTCGGTGAGCACTTTGGCCTTGCCCTCGGCGATGAACCACAGCTCGTGGTCGTCGTGGTGGTGCCGGTCGAACCGGCCACCGTCGCGCAGCACGACGAACCGCCCGGCCGCGGTGACCTCGCACCACGGCGGCCGGGAATCCCGGGTTGAGCCACGCGCCCGGCGGGAGCACCGGCATCAGGTCGACTGGCTCCAGCTGGACGCCACGCCGGGCTCGAGGATCCGCGCGTCGGGCAGCTGGTCGAGGCCGGTCTCCGCGCCGCCCGGGGTGTAGACGACGACGAGCCGCAGCGGCCGCCAGGTCGTGTTGTACGTCGAGTGGAGGGTGTTCGCCGGGATGTAGACGGCGTCACCCGCCTTGATGGCGAACGCCGGTCCGCGTCCGTCGCCGACGGTCTGCGTGCCCTCGCCGGAGATCACGTAGATGACCTCCTCCTCGCCCGGGTGGACGTGCGGGGTCGTGGCCCTGGCCCGGGTAGATGATCACCTCGCCGGTGGTGAGGCCGGCGCCCGGCGTCGAGGTGCGGGGTGACCAGCCACTTGATGGTGCCCCAGTCGAAGACCCGGGTGGGTACCTCGTCCGGGTCGGCGTCCGGACAGCGCGGTCGCGTCATCATGCGGTTCTCCTTTAGGACAGTGGGATGGCCTTGAACTCGCCGTGCGCTCGTCTGGGCGATGGCGCGTTCGGTCGGGCAGCCGCTCCATCGAGGAGGCGCCGAAGAAGCCGACGACGCCGGTGGTGTTGGCGAGGACGTACGCGGCGTCCTCGGGCTCGGCGATCGGGCCGCCGTGGCAGAGCACGATGCACGTCGGGGTTGACGGCGACGGCGGCGTCGCGCATCTCCTGGACGCGTGCGGCGGCTTCGTCGACAGGGTCACCGCGGTCTGCGCGCCGATGGTGCCGCTGGTGGTGAGCCCCAGGTGCGGGACGAGGACGTCGGCACCGGCCTCGGCCATGGCGACCGCCGAGTCGACGTCGAAGACGTAGGGCGCGGTCAGCAGGTCGCGCTCGGCGGCCAGGCGGATCATCTCGACCTCGAGCGCGTAGCCCATGCCGGTCTCCTCGAGGTTCTGCCGGAAGACGCCGTCGAACAGGCCGACGGTCGGGAAGTTCTGCACACCGGTGAAGCCCATGGCCGGCCAGCTCGTCGAGGAACCGGCCCATGAGCCGGAACGGGTCGGTGCCGTTGACGCCCGCGAGCACCGGCGTGTCCCGCACCACCGGCAGCACCTCGCGGCTCATCTCGACGACGACCTGGTTGGCGTCGCCGTAGGCGAGCAGGCCCGCTCAGCGAGCCGCGGCCGGCCATCCGGTAGCGGCCGGAGTTGTAGATGATGATCAGGTCGACGCCGCCCACCTCGGCGGCCTTGGCGGACAGGCCGGTGCCGGCGCCGGCGCCGATGACCGGCCTCCCGGCGGCGACGGTGGCCCGCAGGCGGCGCAGCGCGGTGGCGCGGTCCATCTCAGCCCTCCGCGCTGGCAGCGCGCGTCGCGATGAGGTCGTGCAGCAGATCGGCCGCCCGCACGGCCAGGTCCTGGTCGTTGATGTGCGCGTCCTCGTCGACGACGGTCACGCGCGCTGCCGTCGACGCGTCGCAGCGCGGCGTCGAACAGCGCGGCGTCGGCGGCCTCGTCGCGGAACGGCCATGCCCGTCGGCGTCGAGCGCCGAGACGCCGTGCGCGGGACGACGAGGACGGTCGGGCCCGGTGGCGGCGGCGAGCTTCGCGCCGAACCGCCGGCCGAGTTCGGCGTTCTCCTCCGCGGTGGTGCGCATGAGCGTCACGGTCGGGTTGTGCACGAAGAACGTGCCGGTCCGCGAAGCGCTCGGGCACGGTGTCCCGCGGGCCGAAGTTGACCATGTCGAGCGCGCCGAGGCTGACCACCTGCGGTATCCCCGCCGCACCGGCGGCGGTGAGCCGGTCGGGCCCGGCGGTGAGCACGCCGCCGACCAGGTCGTCGGCGAGCTCGGTGGTGGTGAGGTCGAGCACGCCGGCCAGCATCCCGGACCGGGCGAGGGCCTCGAGCGCCCGCCCGCCGGAGCCGGTCGCGTGGAACACCAGCACCTCGTACCCGAGCTCCGTCGAGGCGGGCGCGGGCGGCGTCGACCGCGGGCGTCGTCACCCCGAACATCGACGCGGCGACGAGCGG
This sequence comes from uncultured Actinomycetota bacterium, assembly GCA_963713345.1. GTDB lineage: Bacteria > Actinomycetota > Actinomycetes > Actinomycetales > Dermatophilaceae > Lapillicoccus. The sequence goes on from CAVQLI010000014.1 coordinate 400,212, forward strand.
ACGGTCTCGGCCGCTGGCGACGCTCGCCGTCGCGGGCGGCGTGCGCGCGGGCCATCGCCGGCGATCGCGGCGGCGGCGTTGCCGAGACGGCGCGGGACAGCCTGGTTGATGCCGGCGATGTCCACGACGCTGTACATCATCGTGACGTCGCTGGCGCCGACGTACGGCGACACGTCGCCCGACGGCCATCGTGGAGACGAGGAGCTTGGGCAGGCCGATCGGCAGGTCCCGCACCGCGCGGGCGGCGATGGAGGACCCGCCGCTGCCGCCGAGCGCGAGCACGCCGTCGAGGCGCCGGCGGCGCGCAGGTCGGCTCAGCACGACGGCCGCGCCCTCGCCCATCGCGGACACGGCGGCACCGCGGTCGTTGCCCGGCCCGCAGGCGGTCGAGTCGAGGCGCCCGCGGCACCGGCGACGTCCTCGGCGGTGACGGTGACGCGGAGCGGTGAACGACCCGCCGGCGCCGCACCCCGGTGTCGACGACGACCACGTCGACGCCGTGCTCGCGCAGCCGGTCGGCCACCCACTGGTACTCGGCGCCCTTGGTGTCGAGGGTGCCGACGAGGGCGACTCGCGGTGTCGTGGTCATCGTCGACGCACGGTCCTTTCCGGTGAGGGGCGGACGACGCGGCGTCCGCGGTCATCTTTTCCGAGAGCTTGAAACGTGTCAATATGTGCTGCGTGACCGTCACCGTCGAGCCGCCGACCTTCGAGCACCATCGCGCAGCGCTGGGCATCGGGGAGCCCCGCCCTCGCATCTCCTGGCGGACGAGCGCTCCCGCCGGCTGGACGCAGGTCGCATACGAGCTGCGCGTGGACGACCACACCTACGAGCCGGTCACCTCGGCGGAGAGTGTCCTGGTGTCCTGGCCCGGAGTCGCGCTGGGCTCCCGGCAGGCGGCCGCGGTATGCGTCCGCGTCACCGGCGCGGACGGCTCGGTCTCCCCGTGGAGCCCGGCGGCCGACGTCGAGACCGGCCTGCTGCGGGCCGAGGACTGGGCGGCCCGGCCGGTGGGGGCGCCGTGGGCGGAGGACGCGGACTCCGACGACCGCGTGCCGCCGCTGGTGCGACGTGACTTCACGGTGCGCGAGGGACTGGCGCGCGCTCGCCTCTACGCGACCGCCCACGGGCTCTACGAGGTCGAGATCGACGGGCAGCGGGTCGGCGACGACGCCATGTCGCCGGGCTGGACGTCCTACCAGCACCGGCTGCGGTACTACACCTACGACGTCACGGAACTGCTTCGCCCGGGGGACAACACGATCGGGGCCTGGCTGGGTGACGGGTGGTACCGCGGCCGGATGGGCTGGAACGGCGGGTTCCGCAACCTGTTCGGCAGTGACCTCTCGCTGATCGCCCAGCTCGAGCTGACGTATGCGGACGGCTCGGTCGACGTCGTCGCGACCGACGCGTCGTGGTGGACGGCGACCGGCCCGATCGTGCGCACCGGCAACTACGACGGGGAGCTCTACGACGCGCGCCTGGAGCGGCCGGGCTGGAGCTCGCCCGGGTTCGACGACGCCGGCTGGGAGCCGGTGGCGGTCGGCGAGCGCGACCCGGCCACCCTCGTCGCGCCGCAGGGCCCGCCGGTCCGGTGCACGCAGGACGTGACGCCGGTCGCCGTTCTCCGGACGCCGGGCGGCGCCACCGTGCTCGATCTCGGGCAGAACCTCGTGGGGCGCATGCGGATCCGCGTCTCGGGCGCACCGGGGGACCGGGTGGTGATGCGCACCGCCGAGGTGATGCAGGAGGGCGAGATCTACACGCGGCCGCTGCGCAGCGCCCGGTCGACCGACGAGTACGTCCTCGCTGGCAGCCGGGTCGAGGAGTGGGAGCCGCGGTTCACCTTCCACGGGTTCCGCTACGTCGAGGTCTCCGGATGGCCCGGCGACGTCGAGGTCGCCGTGGCCGCGGGCGACATCGTCGCGCGGGTCTACCACTCGGACCTCGAGCAGACCGGCTGGTTCACCTGCTCCGACCCTCTGGTGAACCGGCTGCACGAGAACGTCGTGTGGAGCATGCGCGGCAACTTCCTCGATATTCCCACCGACTGTCCGCAGCGCGACGAGCGCGTCGGCTGGACCGGCGACATCCAGGTGTTCGCCCCGACCGCAGCGTTCCTCTACGACGTCTCGGGGATGCTCTCCTCGTGGCTGCGCGATGTCGCCGTCGACCAGCTGCCCGACGGGACGGTCCCGTGGTACGTCCCGGTCATCCCGGCCCATGAGAAGTGGACGCCGATCCGTCCCGGAGCGGCCTGGGGAGACGTCGCGACGCTCACGCCGTGGGACCTCTACACCAGCTCGGGCGACGCGGAGATCCTCGCCCGCCAGTACGACAGCGCCAAGGCCTGGGTCGAGCTCGTGGAGAAGCTGGCGGGCCCGGATCTGTTGTGGGACAACGGGTTCCAGCTCGGCGACTGGTTGGACCCCGCGGCACCACCGCAGGATCCGGCCGACGCGCGCACCGACCGCTACCTCGTGGCCACCGCCTACTTCGCGCGTTCGGCGCAACGCCTGGCCGAGACCGCCAGGGTCCTGGGCCGCACCGACGACGCGGACCGGTTCGCCGCACTGGCGGCGGAGGTCCGAAGCGCCTTCACCGGCGCATACCTGTTGCCCGACGGCCGGATGACCAGTGACGCGCAGACCGCATACGCCCTCGCGGTGGCCTTCGACCTACTCCCGACCGAAGCTCGGGAGCAGGCGGGGACACGGCTCGCGGAGCTGGTCGAGGAGTCGGAGCACCGGATCGCCACCGGCTTCGTCGGCACTCCGATCGTCAGCGACGCGCTGACCTCGACCGGCCACGTCGACGCGGCGTACGACCTGCTCCTCGAGCAGGAGGCACCCTCGTGGCTCTATGCGGTGCGGCAGGGAGCGACGACGGTGTGGGAGCGCTGGGACAGCCTCCGCCCGGACGGGACGGTGAACCCGGGGACGATGACCTCGTTCAACCACTACGCGTTGGGGGCGGTGGCCGGCTGGCTGCACCGCGTGGTCGCGGGCCTCGCGCCGGCGGAGCCGGGGTACCGCGAAATCCTCTTCCGTCCGCGTCCCGGCGGCGGGCTGTTCTCGGCGTCGGCGGCCCACGAGACGCCGTACGGGCGCGCGGCGATCGCGTGGATCCGGGACGGTGACGAGCTCACCGTGGACGTGACCGTCCCGACGGGAACCACGGCGACCGTCGACCTGCCCGGCGTCGCCTCACAGGTGGTCGCGAGCGGGGACCACCGCTTCTCGACGACGCTCTAGCGTGGGGGCCCGCTGCGGGTCGACTCACGCACGATCAGCTCCGGCTGGAAGAGCACTCGGTCGGTCTCGAAGCTCCCGTCGTCCTCGGCGAAGGACTCGTCGAGGAGCAGCTCGACAGCCCGGCGACCGATGACGCCGGCCGGCTGGCGGATCGAGCTGAGCGGCACCACCGACGCGGAGGCGAAGTCGATGTCGTCGTACCCGATCAGCGCGATGTCCTCGGGGACCCGCAGGCCTCCCGGCAGCATGAGCGCCTGGAGGATCCCGATGGCGAGGAGGTCGTTCGCCGCGAAGATCGCGTCCGGCCGGTCTCCGGGACGGCGCTCGCGGATCAGCTCACCCGCGGCCCGGCCGGCCAGCACGGTGAGCGCGTCGGTCTGGACCACCTCGAGCTCGACACCGGAGGCGCGGCGCACCGCCTGCCGAGCCCCACGGAGCCGGTCGGCGACCTGGCGGATCGAGGGCGGGCCGCCGACATAGGCGATCCGCCGGCGTCCCACGTCGACGAGGTGCCGGACGGCCAGCCGCCCACCCACGACGTCGTCGACGGCCACCGACGAGAAGGTGTGGTCCTTGGACTGGCGGTCGACGAGGACCACCGGAACTCCGTTGCTGCGCAACCGTTCAAGCCGGTCGCGGGTGTCGGCGACCGGCGACAGCAGAACGCCGCTGACCCGCTGCTCGAGGAACAGGTCGAGGTAGGCCCCCTCGCGGTCGGGGTCCTCCTGGCTGCTGCCGACGAGCAGGGTCATCCCCTTCTCGGCCGCCCGCTCCTCGGCCCCGCGCGCGATGTCGGTGAAGAACGGGTTGCGGATGTCGAGGACGACCAGCCCGATGCTGCGGCTTCGGCCGGCCCGCAGCTGCCGGGCGGCGTCGTTGCGGACGAACCCGAGGCTCGCGATCGCCGCCAGGACCCGCTCGGCGGTCGCCGGCGCCACCTTGTCGGGGCGGTTGAGCACGTTCGAGACGGTCCCCACGGAGACGGCCGCGACGGCGGCGACGTCGCGCACGCTCACCGCCATTCGCGTACCCCTTCGCTGTCGTGGTGGTGGAAGCGTAGGACACCGGTCGGGTCCGTCCGCTCAGGCGAACCGCCGATGGGTGTCACGGGATCCGGCAGTTGAGCGAGGCCGGTTGGAGGACGACGAGGCCGATCCGGCTGCGCCGGAAGGACGTTCGCAGGTATGCGTCGAACGTCACCGACAGGGTCCGCGGGTCCGCACGCATACCCAACCGTCCGTCGATGTCCGCACCCAGCCCGACCAGGTCGAGGGCGAGATCGAGGCCGTCGTCGGTCTCGACCACCTCCCGCACGGCAACCGGAACCGTCTCCCAGTCCTGGTCGCGGGCGACGCCCCGGACCGACCGCAGGACCGGCCGACCCGCATACCGGATGTCGGCGAGCTCGTCCCCGCGCACCTCGACCTGCCACGGGCCGCTGGTCCAGACGTACGGGTCAGGTTCGTGGTCGCCCCAGGCGGCGTCGCCCGCGCGCGGGCTGAAACGATTCACAAACTGGAGTCTACGGGTCGCCAGGACCTCGTCAACCCGCCTCGGCGACCGCGTCCATGAAGCTCACGGAAGCCGCGACGATCTGTCGTTGCGCGGTGTTCCGGTCGACGCCGGGCGTCCCGTCCCCGGGTTGTGGGCCGTAGTCACCGAAGTACGCGTGGATGCCGCCCTCCACCGCGGTGAACACCGTCGACGGGGGCAGGTTGGCCCGGCTGGCGGCGATGTCGGCCGGCGTGCTCAGGGCGTCGGCCGTCCCCGACACGGAGGCGACGACGAGGTCGGTCCGGTCGGCCAGCGATCCGAGCGGGTATGCGGCCCACAGCAGCAGCCCGGACAGGCCGGAGTCGCGCGCTGACACCGAGATCCCGGCGGCGACCCCGCCCAGGCTGTGGCCGCCGACCGCCCACCGGGTGACACCGGGCGTGGCCGCGACGATCTTCGCCGGCTCACCGGTGGCGAGGAGGCCGATGTCGTACGGCTCCTTGACGATGACGACGAGGTACCCAGCAGCGCTGACCTCGGTCAGGAGAGGGACGTAGGCGCGCGGGTCGACCTTCGCGCCGGGCAGGAACACCAGGCCGGCCTTCGGGGCGGCGGCGGGAGTGAGGACGATCCGGGTCGGGGACGTCTCGACCCTGACGGCCGAGTCGCCCGACATGGCCGCGACGGCCTCGGGCGCCGCGGCCAGCGGGACGAGATAGCCGATGGCGCCGAGGACGACCACGGTGACGACGGCCGCGGCCACGCGGCCGACGACGGTCGCAGCGCGGTGGCGCGGTCGGTCGCGAGGGACGAGCTGTCGCCCGGTGCCGATGAGGAGCAGGCCGACGACCGCGACCGCCGCCAGCGTGACGGGATAGGCGGGATGGCCGGCGAGCAGCGACTCTCGGCTGAGGACCGCGCAGACCACCGCGCCGGTTACCCACGCGGCCCCGACGACCGCTCGCCAGGCGGACCGCCGCACAGTGGTGGCAGACTCGGGCGCGGGCATGGACGACACCACGGCAGGGTGTCACGACGCTCACTCGGGGCCGAGAAGAGGACGCCAGTGGATGTCATGCCTGACGAGCAGCTCGAGACCGAGCTGTCACCGGTGACCGTGGTCGAGTCGGACGCGTCGACTGCGGACGACCTGCTGCGCCGGGCCGCCCAGTGGGACGCCGCCGTGCGCGACCGGGACGAGTCGGCCGCCGCCGAGCTGCTGGCCCCCGACTTCGCGCTCGAGCTGGTCCAGCCGGTCCGGAACGTCATGAACCGGCAGGTGTGGCTCGAGGTGCTGGCCGACTACGTCGTGAGCGAGTGGGACGTCGAGGAGCAGATCGTCGAGGTCGACGGCGACGTCGGGGCGGTCCTCCGACGGGTTCGGATGGAGGCCACGGTCATGGGCGAGGACCGCAGCGGCGTGTTCGTCCTGTCGGACCTCTGGCGGCGGATCGACGGGGAGTGGCGGGTGTGGCGGCGGCACTCGACGCCGCTCATGGCCGGCCGTCTGCGCGACCGAAGACCACCGGACTGACCACCACCGGACCGACCACCACCGGACCGACGGGCGCGGAAGTCTGCACCCCTCCCAGGGGGTGCAACCTTCCGCGGTCCGGCGGTCTGGGACCTAGCCGGACAGAGTGCTCCAGCGGATGGACAGCCCCAGCCCGATGAGCAGGATCAGGGCCGCCACCGCGATGAACCCGGCGCTGATGTCGACGTCCTGCTGCTGGGTCGTGACGTGCTTCGGCAGGTTGGCCAGCACGCTCTGCAGCTGGTCGGCGTCGGTCGCCGCGAAGTACTCGCCGCCGGTCGTCGACGCGACCGTCTTGAGGGCCTCCTCGTCGACCACGAGGAAGTTCCGGCCACCGCCAGGGGTCACCCCGCCACCGAAGTCGCGGCCGCCGCCGCCGAACCGCTGCTGGTTCATCCCGCCGAGCTGTGCGGCGGAGCAGACCATCTGGGTCGGGTTCTTGGTCCCGAACCCGATCGGGTAGACCCGCACACCGCGGGCGGCGGCCTGGACCGCGGCGTCCTGGGGAGTGATACCGCGGGTGTTCGCGCCGTCGGTGAGCAGCACGACGATCTCCGGAGCCTTGTCCCCGTTGGCGTTCGGCGTCGGTGTGGGCGTCGACCCCGAGCCGTCACCGTTCTCGGGCGACTTGGGGATCGACGACCCGTCGGGGTTGGGCGCATCCTCGGGCGAGCTCGGTGCCACGTTGGGGTCGAGCTCGGCGATCGCGTCGATCGACTTGAGGATCGCCGCGCCGATGGTCGTGCCACGACCGGTCGTCACGGCGTCGAGGGTGTTGAGCAGGTCGGTCTTGTTCGTCGTCGGAGCCACGGCGAGCTGGGCGAACCCGGAGAACAGCACGAGGCCGATCTTGGTGTCGTCGCCCTGCGTCTCGACGAACTTGCGCACCGCTGCCTGCGCGGCGGCGAGCCGGTTGGGCTCCACGTCGGTCGCGCACATCGAACCCGAGACGTCGAGGGCGAGGATCACCGTCGAGCTCGAGATCGGCACGTCGGCCTTGACCTGCGGCCGAGCCGCTGCCACGCCGAGAAGCCCGAGGCTGGCGATGACGAGCGCCACGGGGAGGTGCCGCCGCCAGCGTCGGCTCGGGCCGACCGCCGTGCGGACCAGGGCGACGTTCGAGTAACGCACCGCGGCCGGCTTCCGGCGCCGGGTCTGCCAGAGGTACGCGGCGAGCAGGATCGGCACGGCCAGCAGGCCCAGGAGGAGGTACGACTGGTCGAAGCTCACTCAGATCACCCGTCCTCGACGCAGTACGGAGACGACCGCTCCGGCGAGCAGCAGCAGGGTCGCGACTCCGGCGACCAGGGAGGTGATCTCGTGGGGGACGCTGCGCGACACCCAGTTCAGCTGGACCGAGTCGTAGACCTGCGACAACGAGGTGGCGTCGGTCGCGTTGTAGTAGGTCCCCCCGGAGATCTCGGCGATCTGCTTCAGGGTGTCCTCGTCCAGGTGCGTCGCGATGCTGAAGCCGCCCATCTCCAGCACCGTCCCTTCCGCGCTGCCGAGCCCGATCGTGTAGATCTTCACGCCGGCCGCGGACGCCAGGTCGGCGAGATTGGCGGGGTCGGGGCCGCTGGTGTTCTCCCCGTCGGTGAGCAGGACGATCGCGGTGCCGCCGTAGTAGCCGATCGGCGTCTCGTCCGCGCCGCCCTGCTCGGTATCACCGTTGCTGACGATGGGCTTGCCGGCGATGGCGCTCAGCGACGTGAGGATCCCCCGGCCGAGCGATGTCTCGCCCTGCGGCGTCAGGCGGTTCACCGACGCGAGGACCTGGTCCTTGTCGGTGGTCGGCTGCTGGGCGATGACCCCCGTGCCGCCGAACGCGACGACGCCGACCTTCACGGTCGACGGCTGCTTCTCGACGAACCCCCTGGCGGCCGCCTTGGCCGCGTCGAGGCGGGTCGGCTGCATGTCCTTGGCCGCCATGCTGGTGGAGACGTCGAAGGCGAGGACGACCGTGCCCTCGCGCCGCGGCTCCGCGACTGCGGCGACCGGGCGGGACAGGGCGAGCAGCATCACAGCGAGGGCGCGCGACGAGCAGGACCGGCGCGACGTGCCGCCACCGGTCGGCCCGGCGCGTCGGGACGACGAGGCCCTGGCGCGCGAGGTCGGCCCGGCGCTCGGCCTGCTGCCGAAGCAGCCGCCGGTATGCGACGACGACCAGGGGGAGGGCGAGCAGGCCGAACAGCGCCCACGGCCAGGCGAGGCTCATCGGCGCCGCCGCCGTCGCAGCTCGGAGATGCGCAGCAGAGAGCGGACGAGGTCCTCGTCGGTCCGGACCTGGTGCAGGTCGACACCGGCCGAGCGGGTGGTCTCCTCGAGGAGCGCCTGGCGTTCGTCGGCCGCGGCCTTGAGGCGCGAGCGGAACCCGGGGTCCGAGGTGTCGACGAAGATCTGCTCGCCGGTCTCGGCGTCCTCGACGTAGATCGAGCCGACGTCGGGCAGCTCGTCCTCACGGGGGTCGCTGACCTGCAGGGCGACCACCTCGTGGCGCCGGGCGAGCCGGCTCAGGGCCTTCTCCCATCCCGGCTCGCTGATGAAGTCGGAGACGACGACGACCAGGGCCCGACGGCGGATCATCCCCGCGGAGCGGTTCAGCATCGCGCCCAGGTCGGTGACGTGGCGCTCGGGTCCGCTGTCGCCGCGGCTCCGGCGGCGGCCCGGCTTGGTCGTCGACGCGGCCTCGGTGGCGGCGGCGCGGGCGTTCCGGCGGTCGAGGAGCACGTCGGCGATCTGGAGCACCTGGTTCCGGCCCGAGCGCGCGGGCAGCACCCGCTCCACGTCCTGGTCGAAGACGACCATCCCGACCCGGTTGCCGCGTCGCGTCAGCACGAGGGCGAGCGTGGTCGCCAGCTCGGCGAGGACGAGGTCCTTCTGCCGGTCCACCGGCCCGAACCCCATCGACGCGGAGTGGTCGAGCAGCAGCCAGGCCGTGACCTCGCGGTCCTCGACGTACTCGCGGACGTAGGGCGTGTCCATCCGCGCGGTGACGTTCCACTCGATGTGGCGCAGGTCGTCACCGGGCTCGTACTCGCGAAGGTTCGTGAAGTCGATCCCGCTCCCCCGGAACAGGCTGCGGTAGTCGCCCTGGAGCTGGCCGTCCAGCCGCCGGACGACCCGCCACTCGAGCTGCCGGAGCAGGCGCTCCGGCGTCAGCGAGGCGGCCTGGTCCACGGTGAGTCACCGGGCGAGACGGCGTGGGCAGACCTCTCCCGCAACGGGATCTGCGGAAGTGGGGTGGCGGCCAGGATCGGGGTCAGCAGGTCGTCGGCGCTCATGTCCTCGGCCAGCGCCTCGTAGGAGAGCACGATGCGGTGCCGCAGCACGTCGCGGGCCAGGTCGCGCACGTCGGTGGCCAGTGCATAGTCGCGGCCGCGCAGGTAGGCGAGCGCACGAGCCGCGAGGACCAGGTTGATCGAGGCGCGCGGGCTGGCGCCGAAGGTGACGAACCGGGCCAGCTCGGCCTTCCCGATGATCGCCGGGTTCCGCGTCGCGTTGGCGAGGTGGACCGCATACTCGATGACCCCCGGGTCGACGTAGACCTGGGCGGCCTGCCGCTGGTACTCCCTCAGCGAGTCGGCGGTGAGCACCTTCTGGGTCGCGGCGAGGGTGCCGATCATCCGCTCGACGACGACGAACTCCTCGGGCGGCGTGGGGTACCCGATGAGGACCTTGAGCATGAACCGGTCGACCTGGGCCTCGGGGAGCTCGTAGGTGCCCTCCGACTCGATCGGGTTCTGCGTGGCCATGACGAGGAACGGGTCCGGAGCGGGGTAGGTCTCGCGGCCGATGGTGACCTGCCGCTCCTGCATGACCTCGAGCAGGGCGCTCTGGACCTTGGCCGGCGCCCGGTTGATCTCGTCGGCGAGGACGAGGTTGGCGAACACCGGGCCGAGCGACACCTGGAACTCACCGTCGCGCTGGTTGTAGATCCGTGTCCCGACCAGGTCGGCCGGCACGAGGTCGGGGGTGAACTGGATCCGCTGGAAGTCGCCGCCGATGGCGTCGGCGAGCGTCTTGATGGCCATCGTCTTGGCCAGCCCCGGCACTCCCTCGACGAGGAGGTGACCGCGGGCGAGCAGCGCGACGATCATCCGCTCGAGCAGGTCGTCCTGCCCGACGATGGTCTTCTTGACCTCGTACAGCGCCTGCTCGAGCGGGTGCGGTCGCGCTGCGGCGCTGGCCTGGGGCGAGTCGGTCATGTCGGCTCCTTGGGCACGGTCACGGACGAGGTCACTGGGCGGGGGCGCCGGCGCCGCCGCCGGCCGAGGCGATGGGGACGGCGAACCCGATCCCGACGAAGAAGCCCTGCTGGCTGGGGTTCGCGAGCCCGGTGACGATCCCGACCACCTGGCCGGCCTTGTTCAGCAGCGGGCCGCCGGAGTTGCCGGGGTTCACCGCCGCGTCGATCTGGATCAGGTGCTCGAGCTTCTGACCGTTGCCGACGTTGACCGACCGGTCGAGCGCGGAGACGACGCCGGCGGAGAGCGAGTCGGTCAGCCCCAGTGGGTGGCCGACCGCGAACACCGGGGTGCCGACCTGGACGCCGCCGCCGAGGACCGCGGGGACGAGGGTCTGCGGGAGGACGGACGGGGCGAGGGTCGCGATGTCGTTCTCCGGCTGCTGGCTGGCGATCGTCGCGGGGGAGGAGGTGCCGTCGGTGTAGCTCACCGTGATCGCCTCAGCCCCGCTGACGACGTGGAGGGCGGTGAGGATCGTGCCGTCGTCCTTGACGATGACGCCGGCCCCGCTGCCGCTCTCGCCGCCGCTGCCGCCGGCCCGCTTCGCGTTGATGAGGACGAGCGAGGGCTGGATGGTCTGGTAGGCCACGGTCCCGTCGGGCGGCGCCTGGGCCTCGGCCTTCGCCTGGTCCTCGATGCCCTTCTTCACGGTCGCGTCGATGTCTTGCTGGGTGACCGGAGCGATCGGGTTCGGCCGGGTCAGCGCGTAGGTCCCGACCGCCGCGAGGAGCAGGACCGCGACGATGCCGACGACCCACACCCGGCCGGGTACGCCGCGGGCCCACGTCCACGCGGCGACGAAGGGCCCGGCGACGCGGGTGCCGGCCCGGCGTACGCGCATACCGGCGCCGTCCTCACGGGGACGGCCGGGATCGCCGTTGCCGCTGCTTCCAGCGGCGTCCGCCTCGGGCGGGGCGATGACGCGGGCCACCTCCTGACTGTACGTTCGGCGGCGCGCGAGCGGCAGGGTAGGACCGCGACTCATATCGCAGTCATAGGAACCCCGACTCCTCAGCTGGTTCCTTCCGGGTGAGAACGGTCGGAATTCCGACCGCTGAAGCCCATTCCCGCGCCTAGAGGGGTCGCGGCTGCTCCGGATGCGGGACGTCGCCCACCGACGCCTGCGCGCGCCAGAGCCGGCGTTCGAGGTCGGTCCGCACCGACGCGTACGCCGGATCGTCGGCGACGTTGTGGAGCTCGGCGGGGTCCTCGCGCAGGTCGTAGAGCTCCCACTCGGCCGGGTAGCGCTCGTCGGAGCAGCCGGGTACGCCGAGGCCGTCGTTGTAGAAGTAGACGAGGCAGTACCGGTCGGTGCGGAACCCGTAGTGCGCGCCGACGTGGTGGCTGCTGTCGTCGTGCATCCAGTACCGGTAGTAGAGGCCGTCGTGCGGCGGGTCGGGGTCGCGGGTTCCGGCGACGTCGGGCCAGAACGAGCGGCCCTGCATCCGGGGGTCGGCGGGTACGCCCGCCGCCTCGAGCAGGGTCTGGGCGACGTCGACGTTGCTGACGATGCCGGTATGCGTCGTTCCGGCGGCCACCGCGCGCGGGTACGACACGAGGAACGGCATCCGGATCGACTCCTCGTACATGAACCGCTTGTCGAACCAGCCGTGGTCGCCGAGGAAGAAGCCCTGGTCCGACCCGTACAGGAGCACGGTGTCGTCGAGGTCGCCGCGGTCGCGCAGCCACCCCACGAGCCGGCCGACGTTGTCGTCGACCGAGGCCACGCAGGCGAGGTAGTCCTCCATGTAGCGCTGGTACTTCCACAGCGCCTCGTCCTCGCGCGAAAGCCCTTGCGGGACAGGCTGTTTCAGGTCCACCTCGGTGAGGTCATCGGCAACGCTCATGGCCGCCCGACGGGCGGTGTCGGAGCGAGTGGCGAGGTCGTCGGCGAAGGTGCCCGGCACCGGGATCTGGCGGTCCGCGTACATGCCGGTATGCGCGTCGTCCGGTTCCCAGGGCCGGTGCGGTGCTTTGTGCCAGACCAGGAGGCACCACGGCTCGCCGCCGTCGAGAGATCCCAGCCAGCGGATCGCGAGGTCGGTGATGAGGTCGGTGGCGTAGCCGGGCTCGACGCGGAGCCCGTCCGCGGAGAGGAACCGGGGGTCGTGGTACTCGCCCTGGTCGATGAGGGCGTCCCAGTAGTCGAAGCCGTGCGGGTCGTGGCTGACCCCGTCGGTCTCGCCGTCGCCCATGTGCCACTTGCCGACGAAGCCGGTGCGGTAGCCGGCGTCCCGCAGGGCGGTGACGAAGGTGGGCTGCGTGGCGTCGATGAACGTGTCGAGGGTGCTCACGCCGTTGACGTGGCTGTAGGTGCCGGTCAGCAGGGACGCGCGGCTCGGGGCGCAGAGTGAGTTCGTCGCGAAGAGGTTCTCGAACCGGACGCCGGCCTCGCCGATCGCGTCGATGTGCGGCGTGGTGTTGACCACCGACCCGTAGGCGCTGATGGCGTGGGCCGCGTGGTCGTCGCTGAGGAGGAACAGGATGTTGGGGCGGCGACCGGCTGGTGCAGCGGAGGTCACCGACGTCGGCTCCGCTCCTCGATGTAGCGCTTGGTCACGGCCATGTCGGAGTCGCCCATCCCCCGAGTGACGAGGTCGGCGAAGGCGGCGCGAACGGCCGGCAGCAGGGCGGCGTCGGTCCGGGTCGCGGTCGCGACGTCGGTCGCGAAGTCGAGGTCCTTGAGGATGTAGCGGGCGATCCCGGAGGGGCTGAAGTCGTCGGTGACCATCCGCTCGCCTCGGGTCCGCAGGATCCGGCTGTCCGCATACCCGCCGGCGAACAGCTCGAAGAGCGTGTCGAGCTCGAGCCCGCTGCGGTCGGCGAGGACCGCCGCCTCCCCGAGGGCGAGGACGGCGGCGGCGACGATCAGCTGGTTGCAGGCCTTGGCGACCTCACCGGACCCGAGCGGCCCGAGGTGGTACGCCCGCCCGCACGCCTCGAGGACCGCCATCGCCCGGCGGGCGTCGACGTCCGTCCCACCGACCATGATCGACAGCGTCCCGGCCTCGGCGCCCTCGACGCCGCCGGACACCGGAGCGTCGACCACACGGACCCGGCTGTCCGTCTCGCGGGTCAACCGCTCGCCGAGTCGACGGACCCCGGTCGGCGACGACGTCGAGGACACGACGAGGAGCAGGTCGTCGGGCTGGGCGGCCAGCAGTCCGTCCTCGCCGGCCAGCACGTCCTCGACCTGGGGGAGGTCGGGGAGCATGAGCAGGACGATGGTCGCGTCGGTGGCGAGCGAGCGCGGAGTGTCGTGCCAGCGGGCACCCGCGTCGAGGAGGTCGGCGTAGCGGTCCCGGCCGCGACCGTGGATCGCCACGGCGGTCGCGGGTCGCCGGAGCAGGTGCTCGGTCATCGGCCGGCCCATCGCCCCGAGCCCGATCACGCCCACACGGTCGACGTCCTGGGTCACGTCGTGGGGTGCGGGCTCGGGCATGCTGTAAATCATGCCGGACGGTCTCTTCGATCTCACCGGGCGAACCGCTCTGGTCACCGGGTCCACACGGGGGATCGGGTATGCGCTCGCCCGCGGCCTGCTCGCGGCGGGAGCCCGGGTGGTGGTGCACGGCCGGAACGAGGACCGGGCGGTCGCGGCGGCGGCGGCCCTGGCCGGCGAGGGGGCCGGCGTCACGCTGCCGGCGGCCTTCGACGTGACGTCGGCGTCATCGGTGGACACGGGGGTGGCCCGGATCGAGGCGGAGTGGGGGACGCCGGACATCCTCGTGAACAACGCCGGTATGCAGCGCCGGGCTCCGGTCCTCGACTTCTCGGTGGCCGACTGGGACGAGCTCGTCGCGACCAACCTCACCAGCGCGTTCCTGGTCTCGCAGCGCGTCGGTCGGGGCATGGCCGAACGCGGCAGCGGCAAGATCGTCATGATCGGGTCGGTCCAGAGCCGGCTGGCGAGACCGGGCATCGCGCCCTACAGCGCGACCAAGGGCGGCGTCGTCATGCTGACCCGCGGACTCTGCGCGGACCTCGGGCCGCAGGGCATCCAGGCGAACGCCCTGTGTCCCGGCTACATCGACACCGAGCTGACCCAGGCGCTGGTCGACGACCCCGAGCTTCAGCGAGTGGGTCCGTGGGCGCACGCCGGCCGGTCGCTGGGGCGGCGTCGAGGACCTCGTGGGCGCGCTGGTCTTCCTCGCGTCCGCCGCATCGGACTTCGTCAACGGGCAGGTCCTCTACGTCGACGGCGGCATGACCGCCGTCGTCTGACCGCTAGGCCGGGAGCCGGTGCGCGGCGGCGCGGATGAGCACGACCGCCCACGTGCGGTAGGGCTTCCAGCGATCGGCGAACGTCGCATACTCGACGTCGCTCATCGCCGTGGTGATGCCGTAGAGGTCGTGGACCGCCTGACGGCTGCGGGCCTCGTCGGTGGGGAGGACGTCGACGAAGCCGCACGCCCGGACGACGATGAGCGCGCTGTAGAACGGCCCGATCCCGGGCAGCTCCTGGACCGCCTGCTGGGCGGCCTCGGGGCCGAGGGCGACGAGGCGGTCGACGTCGAGCTCGCCTCGCTGGGCTGCTGCGGCGATGGCCTGGAGCCGGGGGATGCGGTCGGCCGGGAGCCCTGGGAGGTCGGTGAGCGCCGCCAGCGTCGACGGGGCGGGGAGGGCCCTGACGGTCTGGCCGGCCAGCTCGAAGGCGTCGCCGTGGGCCTCGTTGAGGCGTTCGCGAAGTGTGATGCCCTGCGCTCGGGCTCGGCGGGCGCTGATGACCGACCAGACCGCGGCTTCGTAGGGGGAGTAGAACAGCGCCGGGCGGAGTCCGGGCGCGGCCTGCTGGAGGGCCCCGATGACCGGGTCGCGGCGGCCGAGCTCGGCGAACCCCTCGCCGTCGTGGTCGCAGGAGACGACCCGCGCCACCTGGGCGGCGACGGCCTCGGGGTCGGCGTCGCCGTGGACCGTGAGGTCGAGCTGGTCGCCGCGCTGTCGGACCTCGACGCCGACCGCGGTCTCGAGGTCGCCGTCGAGGCGGAACGCCATCCGCATGACGCCGTCGAACGACCGCTCGTTGCGGTGGCCGAAGCCGAAGAGGGCGAGCTCCTCCAGCGAGAAGGGTCCGCGGGTGGGGATGGTCGCGCTCGTGGTCGTCGACGTCGTCACCCGGTCATCGTCGCGGTCGGCACCGACACCGATCTCGGGCCCGGGTGCCCGACTAGGGTCCGGAACCATGAGAGCTGAGGGCACCTTCACCGTCGCGTCGTTCGTCCCCGCCCAGATCGACCCGCCGGCCCGCGGCCGTCGAGGTGGGCATCCCGGTCGGGACGGCCGTCATGGAGAAGGTCTACGAGGGCGACGTGTCCGGCCGCTCGGCCACGATCTTCACCTCGGCCTTCGACATGGGAACGGGGATCGGGACGTACGTGGCGCTGGAGACCTTCGAGGGCCGGCTCGGTGACCAGACCGGCCGGTTCGCCTACGTGCACTCGGCCACGACGACGGGTTCGGACCGGCGGTACGAGCTGTTCGTCATCGTCCCCGGGAGCGGCGTCGGCGACCTGGCGGCCATCTCCGGTGGTGGCGGGATGTCCGTCGACGAGGACGACACCCACCGGGTCTGGTTCGACTACCAGCTGACGTGACCGGCCGCCGCTCCACGCGTCGGGGAGCGGCGTTCGTAGCGGCCCCAACGTCGTGATCGCGACACCGCAGCCGCTACGGCAGCCGCTTCGCTGTGGGTCCGGGGCAGCCGAGGGGACGCGGTCAGGTCGGGCCGCCGTAGGCCGGCGGGGCGTCCATGGAGGTGCGCAGCGTGGTCAGGGGGTCGGCCGGCACGTTGATGAGCCCGCGAACGGGCCGGTCGAGGTCGAACGTGATGAACAGCGTGGAGGCGACGAGCACCGCCGCGAGCAGGGCGATCCCCGGACCGCGGCCCAACGTCCCGAGGTGGAGCGCCAGCAGTCCCAGGGCCAGCGCCGCCCCGACCATCTCGAGCAGGAGGACCGGCGTCGGGACCCGGTTGCCCAGACCGGCCACCCGGGTCGTCTGGGCGTCGAAGGCCTCGTTGAGGCTGTCCAGGTAGAGGCGGGGCGCGCTCGCGGTCGGCTGGGCGGTCATCGCCTGACCGGCCTGGTCCCACAGAGCGCGCTGGGCGTCGCCGCTCCGCACCAGCGCGGCCTGTTGCTCCGGGCTGCCCGGCACGGTCTCCGAGATGTCGATGGACGCGTCGGTGAGCCGGCGCATCTGCTCCAGCGACGGCGTCCGGTTCGGCTCGGCCAGCGTCTGGGCCCGCAGGTAGGCGGTGCCCAGGGCGTTGGCCTCGGTGACGACCGCCGCCCGCCGGCTCTCGTAGCGTCCCACCGCCAGGCTGAGACCGAAGGCCATGACCAGCGCCATGAACCCGAGCATCGCCGACTGGATGGCTCCGAACGGCTCGCGGAGCCCCTCGGACCGGTCGCGCATCGACCGGCCGATGAGGTGACCGACGACGGTCGCGCCGATGATGACCGCGAAGAGGCCGACGACGAGCGCCGGCGTGCTCAGCTGGAACAGCGACACGCCGTCTCCTCACGCGTCCGATGACGTTCGGAAGGTAGCAACCGTTGAACGTGACTGTCCGCCGAATCCGTCAGCCGGCGCGGACCTCCTGGTAGCGAGCCAGCGACTCCTTGCGTTCGGTGTCGTGGTCGACGATCGGGGCCGGGTAGCCGTCCGGCGGGGCATCCACGCTCCAGGGCTCGTGGATCTCCTTGGCGGACAACGATTTCAGCTCAGGTACCCATCGGCGCACGTAGGCCCCCTCGGGGTCGAACTTCTTCGCCTGCAGGACGGGGTTGAAGATCCGGAAGTACGGCGACGGGTCGGTCCCGGTCCCCGCCGTCCACTGCCACCCGTGCTGGTTGTTCGCGAGGTCGCCGTCGACGAGATGGTCCATGAAGTGCCGGGCGCCGAGTGTCCACTCCAGGTGCAGGTCCTTGACGAGGAACGACGCGACGATCATCCGGACCCGGTTGTGCATCCACCCGGTCGCGAGCAGCTGACGCATACCGGCGTCGACGATCGGGTAGCCGGTCCGGCCCTGCTTCCACGCCTCGAACCGCTCCTCGGCCCGCTTCCCCGTGTCGTAGCGCATCCGCGCCATGGCCGGTTGGAAGTACCCGTGTGCGCTGTCCGGCCAGTGGTGCAGGACCTGCGCGTAGAAGTCGCGCCAGCACAGCTGACGCCGGTATGCCGGTCCTCGCCGCCCGAGGTCGGCGAGCATCGTTCGCGGGTGGATCTCCCCGAACTTCAGGTGCACCGACATGTGTGACGTGCTGTCGAGGTCGGGCCGGTTGCGCTCCGCGTTGTAGTGCTCGACGTCCCCGTCCAGGAAGTCCTTCCACGCCGCCAGCGCGGCGGCCTCCCCCGCCTCGGGCAGCTCGGCGACGGTCCTCGGGTCGTGAGGGACGTCGATCCCGTCCACGGGGTGCCAGGAGACCCCCGCCGGGTTCGACGTCGACGGGCTGTGCCAGCCGCGCTCCGACCACGCCCGGTAGAACGGGGTGAAGACCTTGAACGGCTCGCCGTCCTTCTTGAGCACCTGGCCCGGTGACACCGCATACGGGCTGCCCGTCCGTACCAACGGCACGTCGCCGAGGGCCTTCTCGACGCGACCGTCGCGGGCCCGGCCGTAGGGGGCGAAGTCCTCACTGACGTGGACCTCGCCGGCCCCGATCTCCTTGACCAGCCGGGGCACGACGTTCTCGGGGCGACCGCGCTTGACGGTGAGCCGGCCGCCGTGCGAGCGGAGGTCGTCGTCGAGGGCTCGCAGCGACCGGTAGAGGTATGCGGTCCGCGGTCCCTCGTCGACCTTGAGCAGGACGTCGTCGAGGACGAACAGGGCGCAGACCGGCCCGGCCTGGGCTGCGGCGTCGAGGGCGGGATGGTCGCGCAGCCGCAGGTCGCGGCGGAACCACAGGACCGACGGGGTCACGCCCGGAGCTCCTCCCGGCGGATCGACCGCTCGAACAGGGGTGGCAGGTAGCGGAGCATGAGCATCGCCCAGGTGAGGTGGGTCAGCATCGGTGCCTGGATGCCACCCGACGCTCGGCGCTGCATCCCGAACAGCAGCCCCATCACCCCGCCCGCCACGGTGAGCGCGGGATTGCGGCTGGCGGCGGTCGCGACGGTGTAGGCCACGGTCGAGATGAGGATCGGCCGGTCCGCGGCGGCGGTGTAGAACGCCCCGCGGAAGAACATCTCCTCGGCCAGCCCGTTGACCGACGTGGTGAGGATGATCAGCGGCGTGCTGCCCTGGTCGGCGTAACGCAGGACGTTGCCGATCGCCTGGTTGAGGATCGGGATCTCTCGAGCCACCAGCGCGGCTCCGTAGAACGCGCCGAACGCCGCCACACCGGTCGCGACCGGCGTGATGATCGGGCGGCGCAGGTTGTCGTCACGGCTCTTGATCCAGCCGAGGTGCAGCGGACCCGACGCGACCGCGCCGGCGGTCCAGGTCGCCGCGAGGGCCCCGGTCAGCCAGTAGAACCGTTTCGAGCCCGGCTCGGCACTCAGGGAGACACCGAGCAGGGTCGCGCCCGCGGCGCCGACGCCGAGGACGATCCGGCGGCGACGGTTGCGCACTGCCTCGGTCTCGTCGGGAACGCGCGGCTCCTGGAGGTGGAACGGCTTCGGCAGCCGTCCGAGGATGCGGTGGATGGTGTCGGCCGGACCCGCGGTGGTGTCCTCGCCGGACAGCCGCTCGGCGCGCTCGCGGAGCGCGGTGCGGGCGGCCTCGTCGTAGCTCATCGGCTCGAACGGCACCATCCGGCGGATCCGGTCGTCCTTGACCACGACCTCGTTGGTCATCGAGTCGACGAGGTTGCGACCGGTCGTCGTGTCGACGTCCGTCACCAGCGACAGCCAGCGCGAGGAGAGCTGGGGCGAGAGGAGGGGGACCGGGACGATCGGGAGGTCGCGACCCTGGATGGTGGCCACCCGCTGCAGCATCGTCTTGTAGCGCAGCACCTCGGGGCCGCCGATCTCGAGGGCCTGGTCGGCCGCCTCGGGCACCTCGAGGATGCCGACGAGATAGCGGACGACGTCGGCGACGGCGATCGGTTGCGTGCGGGTCGTGACCCAGCGGGGGGTGACCATCGCCGGCAGGTGGTCCACGAGCTGACGGGTCATCTCCCAGGAGATGCCGCCGTCGCCGACGATGATGCCGGCGCGCAGCGTGGTCACGGGCACCCCCGACTCCGCGAGCGCCGACTCGACCTCGCGGCGGCTGCGCAGGTGGGCGGAGAGCTCCTCGGAGTCGTCACCGAGACCCCCGAGGTAGACGATCCGCTTCAGCCCGGCCCGCTCGGCCGCGGCCCCGAAGGTGGTGGCGCCGGCGGCGTCCTTGTTCTCGAAGTCGTCGTCGTCGAGCGAGTGCACGAGGTAGTAGGCGGCGTCACAGCCGGCCATCGCCTCGTCGAGCGAGTCGGCGTCCTGGACGTCGGCGCCGACCGCGGTGCCGGCGCCCTCGTAGGTGTCCGGGTGCCGGGTCATGGCTCGGACCTCGTGGCCGGCCTCCTCGAGCGCGGGACAGAGACGCCGGCCGACGAAGCCCGAGGCCCCCGCGACGAGAACCTTCATGAGCCGGTCCCGGTCGCAACGGACTGACGCGGCACCGGCAGGTTGATCGCCTCGGTCACCGGATCGCCGAGCAGCGCGGTGGCGCCGGTCGCGGCGACGACGTCCGGCGTGGCCCCGAGCCCGGCCAGGACCACCGGCACCCGATTCGCCAGTGAGCGCAGCCCGTCGAGGTCCGCCTCGAACGGTTCGCTCGTCGTCGCCGAGAGGACGACCACCTGGGGTTCGAGGTAGTGCACGGCGCTGTCGAGATCGCTCACGGGTGTGTTGTTGCCCAGGAACGTCACCCGCCAACCGCATCGGTTGAGAACGATCCCGAAGACCATGAGCGGCAGGTCGTGCAGCTCGCCCTTCGGGCAGGCGATCACGGCCCGTGGGCCGACGCCCTGACCCCACCCCAGCGCGAGCCCGGCCAGCCGCCCGCGTAGGAGGTTGCTGGCGAAGTGCTCCTGTGCCACGTCGATGGTGCCGGCCTCCCACCGGTCACCGAGCTCGGCGAGGTAGGGCATGACGACGTCGCGAAGCACCGTGGTGAGGCTGAGCTCGCGCAGCATCGTGTCGAACACGTGCTGGGCGTCGGTGTCGTCGTAGGCGTCGAGGGCCTGCCGCAGTGCTCGGTAGTGGCGCATCGCCGCGTCGGTCTCGACCGGCGTGGGTTCCCGCTCGGCGGGTGCCGCGCGCCGCGCCACCCGTGCGGCCTCCGCGGCGGACAGCCCACGCGCCAGCTGGTCCTGCATGGAGCGGACGCGCAGCTCGTCCTGGACCGCGTAGAGCCGGTAGCCCTTCGGGGAGCGGGCCGGTTGGAGCAGCTGGTAGCGGCGCTCCCAGGCGCGCAGCAGCTCGGTGCTCACCCCGACCCGCCGGCTCAGCTCACCGATGCGCACCCCGACCGGCTCGCCGGGATCGTTCGCGTCCACACGAGGGGAGGCCGATGTCATCCCAACATTCTACAAACCCTGGACAAACCTGCAACAGCAGCGGCTCAGCGCGCGAACGGTCCGATCTCCATGAGGACCACGCCGGCGTTGGAGCAGCCCTGCTGCGTCTGCGGCGAGAACTGGGCCGCCGTGTCGTCCGGGAGGTAGATCCGGAAACCCATCGCCGGGCGTGACGCCGCAGTCCGGGAAGTTCGCCGCCTGCGCCAGCTGGAGCGGCGCGCTGACCTTGGCGCCCGGCGCGAGGGTGATCGCCGCCGGTGTCCCCGTCGTGCGCTTGGCCGGTGCGCCGAGCTGCTGGCCCTGGGTCCCGGTGACGAGGGAGACGCCCGGGAAGCCCTCGATCACGCAGGCGGCCGAGCCGCTGTTGGTCACGGTGACCTGGAGGCCGATGTGTCCGGCGGAGTTCCCGCCCGGGGCCGGCTCGACGACCGCCTTGGCGGTGTTGACCTTGCACAGGTTGCCGGCGGAGGTGCGGGACCCGGTCGACGTCACCGAGGAGGTCCCCGAGCCGGTGGACGTCGTCGAGGCCGCCGGCGTCGACGTGCTGGGTGCGGGTGCTGGGGGTCGGTGGCGAGCTGCTGCACGCCCCGAGGGCGGTGGCGAGTCCCGCGGCGGCCAGCACCGCGCATACCGAACGGACCGAGCGAAGCCCCTGCGTCCTCACGCCGCCACGGTAGTAGCGGCGAGCGGCTCCAGCGCGAAAACCGGCATACCCGGCGCTGCCGTGGCGAGCTCGGCGTCGGTGGAGCGCTTGCTCAGGCCCTCGACGAAGCGGCCGACCTCCCAGCCCCAGCGCTTCAGGTACACGCGGAGGACCGGTACGCGGTCGGTGGCCGGCACCTCGACCAGCCGGACCCGCTCGACGCGACGGCCGACCCGAAGCTCCGCCTCGCCCGCGACCCGCACGTTGCGGACCCACTGGGTGTGGCCGCGCGGGGCGACGAGGTAGCGCCTGCCGTCGAGCGTGAGCAGGTTGACCGGCACGGACTGCGGGGTCCCGGTCTTGCGACCGCGCACGGTGAGGACCCGCGAGCCCATCAGGCTCACTCCGTGATCGGTCAGCCAGCGGACGACCTTCATGAACGCGACGTCGCCGCGGGTGGCCTGGATGTAGCGGGCGGCGGAGGCGGGCTGCTGGGTCATGTCGTTCTCCTCGATACGGATTTAGAGAGCACTGCTCTCGCTTGTTGTCGAGTATGCGCCTGGCCGGCGGCCGAAGTCAAGAGCAGTGCTCTCGAATTTGTGGCAGACTTCCGCCATGACCGAGGGGGTGCGCGCCCGACGCCGCGACGACGTCACCCGGCGGGTGCTCGAGATCGGCCGGCAGCACCTGGTCGAGTACGGCGCGGCCGCGCTGTCGTTGCGAGCCGTCACCCGCGACCTCGGGATGGTGTCGTCGGCGGTCTACCGCTACGTCGCGAGCCGCGACGAGCTCCTCACCCTGCTCGTCGTCGACGCCTACACCGAGCTCGGCGACGCGGTCGACGCGCGGCTGGCCGAGCTGCCGCGGGCCTCCTGGGACGCTCGCACCCTCGCGGTATGCGTGACCGTGCGCGAGTGGGCGCTGCGCGAACCCGCGCGCTACGCCCTCCTGTACGGCAGCCCGGTTCCGGGGTACGAGGCCCCCGGCGAGCAGACGACCGAGCCGGGCACCCGGGTGATCCGGACGCTCGTCGCGCTGGTCGCCGAGGGGGTTCGAGACGGTGACGTGGTGGACGGGGTGACCGACGTCCCGATGCCGAGGGCGTTGCGGACCGACCTGGCGCGGGTCCACGACGAGCTCGGCGTGGAGATCGACCCGGCTGTCGTCGGCCGCGCCGTGATGGTGTGGTCGGTGCTGTTCGGGGCGGTCAGCCTCGAGGTGTTCGGTCAGTACGGAACCGACACGTTCACGCAGCCGGCGGCGCTGTTCGAGCACCAGATCCGGCTGGCGCTCGCGACGCTGCGCGGCTGACGGCGGTCAGGCGAGGGCCGACCCGTCCACGCCGCCGAGGTCCATGTGCAGGACCTCCCACACGTGCCCGTCCGGGTCGGCGAAGCTGTGGCCGTACATCGGGCCCTCCTGCATCTTGGGCAGCCACGGCGATCCGCCGCACGCGATCGCGGTGCCGACCAGACGGTCCACCTCCTGCGGCGACTCCGCGCTGAGGCACGCGATCGTCGTCGGCCCGTTCCGGGGATCACCGACCGAGCCGGTGACGAAGTCGGCGAACCGGTCGCGGGTGAGGAGCATGACGACGATGGTGTCCGACACGACGATGGCGGCGAGCTGGTCGTCGGAGAAGGTCTCGTTCACCGGGAAGCCGAGCGAGGTGTAGAAGTCCCGCGACGTCGGCAGGTCGGCCACCGGCAGGTTCACGAAGATCATCCGCCTCATGCACCCTGAGACTCTCAGGGGCCCGAAAATCTGTCGGCCCACCCGCTACGGATGTCGGTGGGGTCGCGTAGTTTCGGGTGATGATTCCGGTGGCCAGTGAGACCCGCACGCCGACAGCCGAGCCGCAGCCCGACCGCGACCAGCCCCAGACCGACCGCGACTTCATGGCGCTCGTCGAGCCGATGCGCGGCGAGCTGATGGCGCACTGCTACCGGATGCTCGGCTCGGTCCACGACGCCGAGGACCTCGTCCAGGAGACCTACATCCGGGCCTGGCGGGCGTTCCACGGGTTCGAGGGCCGCTCGTCGCTCCGCACGTGGATGTACCAGATCGCCACCAACACCTGCCTCACCGCGCTGCAGAGCCGGGCCCGCCGCCCGCTGCCCACCGGCCTCGGTGCCCCGGCTTCCGACCCGACCGGCGCGCTGGAGGCTCGGCCGGAGATCACGTGGCTCGAGCCGATGCCCGACACCCTCGTCGCGGGCACCGCGCCGCAGGATCCCGAGGCCACCGCGGTCACCCACGACTCGATCCGGATCGCCTTCATCGCCGCCCTGCAGCACCTCACCCCCACCCAGCGGGCCGTGCTCATCCTGCGCGACGTCCTCAACTGGCGGGCCGCCGAGGTCGCCGCCGCTCTCGACACCACCGTGGCCGCGGTCAACAGCGCGCTCCAGCGGGCTCGAGCCCACGTCGAGAAGCTCGCGCCGCCCGAGGAGGCGTCGTCGCAGCTCAGCGCCGACGACCCGGAGGTCAAGGCCAAGCTGGAACGCTACGTCGCCGCGTTCGAGGCCTACGACATCGAGACGATCGTCGAGATGCTCACGACCGACGCGATCTGGGACATGCCGCCGTTCACCGGCTGGTACCAGGGCAACGTGGAGATCGGGAAGCTCATCGCGAACAAGTGCCCGGCGACCAAGGCCGGCGACATGCGGATGGTCCCGACGACCGCCAACGGCCAGCCCGCCTTCGGCCTCTACATGAGGGGCCTGGACGGACGGATGCGGCCGTTCCAGCTGCAGCAGCTGACCCTCGGACCACGGGGCGTCGAGCGCGTCACGGCCTACTTCGACCTGCGCCTGTTCGAGACGTTCGGTCTGCCGGCCGAGGTGCCCGCCGTCTGACCCGTCCCTACCCCGGCCAGCGGGCGACGAAGAGGTTCGCTGCGGCACCGGCGGTCGGTCGCGTCGCGACGTAGAGGCGGTCGCCCACCAGAGCGGCCGCGACGGGCAGGCCGGTCGGTCCGGCCGACGTGGCCCAGCCCTGCGGCCGCGCTGCTGAGGACCACGCTCTGTCCCGCGGACGGACTGACGACGAGGGAGTGCGGTCCGGCCGACATCGGTCGGGGGATGACGTCCTGGTCCCCGACGCCGATGGCGGGCAGTCCGGCCTGTGCGGTCGCGGTGTCCCCGTGCAGGTCCCACAGCGCCAGCCGGCCGTCCACCTGTCCGGTGACCAGGCAGGACCCGTCGGCGGGCGAGCACTGCGCCGAGACCGCCTCGCTGTGGGCGCCGGCGCCCGGCAGGTCGATGCGGTGCCAGCCGGTGTTGACTCCGGAGGACCGCCACACCGCGGCGGTCTGGTCGACCCCCTGGTCCAGGTGCAGGGCGGAGCCGGTGACGAGGACGCCGTCGCCGTCACCGGTGGCTCCGCGCGGCCCGACGAGGAGGGTGGCGGTGCTCTCCAGAGCGGTGCCGGCGGACTCCTGACGGGTCCAGACGCGGTCGGCGAAGGTCCAGACCGCCGCGTCGAGGCCGGCCTTGGCGCCGCCCCAGCTGCCCACCAGCGCATCGCCGCCAGGAGTGATGACCGCGTCGACCAGGTCACCGGCGCCCCAGCCGCCGAACGCGTAGAAGCTCTGCGGCAGCTCGTCGACGCCGGCGGCAGTGCCCGCCCACGTCGTCCACCGGACGTTCGCGTGGGCGCCGCCGTTCGCCCCGCCGATCGCGACGATCCGGGTGCCGTCGGTGGCGACCGAGTACCAGCGGGCGAGCGGCGCATACGGGGACTGCGGATTCAGCGGGACCGGTGCTCTGGCTCCCCGCGGCGTCGATGGTGAGCATCGTCGGCGACGGCGTGTCCGGGGTGTCACCGGCCTTGAGCCCGCCGACGAGGACACGGTCGCCCATCGTGGTGAGCGTCTTGGGTTCGACCCCCGCGGGGAGGGTGACCGTGGCCCAGGACAGCCGAGGACCGCTGCCGGCCGTGGAGGTCGCGGACCCAGAGCCATCGGTGGACGTGCAGGCGCCGAGCGCGGCGGCCGCGACCAGTGCGGTCACGACCGCTCGCCACCCCGCGGCGGGCCGTCCCATCGGGTCAGTATCGCCACCGGTGCTGAGATCGGCGGTGAGGTTTCTCCTGGACGTCTTCTGGTGAAAAATTTACGTACTGAATCTTCACGTCGTGACGGAGTGACGACGAGTGGAGCGCATGTCACGACGTCTTCGCACCGTGGCGGCCGTCGCCGCTCTCGCCCTCGGAACCGTCACCGCCACCGTGACCACCAGCGCGGCGGCGGCCGCGCCGACCCCCGCCTCGGGGCCGGGGGCGAGACAGCAGGCCTTCACGGCCGCCGCGGCCGAGTTCGGGGTGCCGGCCCCGTTGCTCGAGGCGGTCTCCTACGCGCAGACGCGGTGGGAGGGCCACGCGGGCGAGCACAACACCAGCGGCGGGTACGGCCCGATGAACCTCGTCGACGCCACCGTCTTCACCGCGGACGTCGCCCAGCAGCGTGACGGCGTGGGATCCGCGCAGGCCGTGCCCGGCTCGCTCGACAGCCTCGGTCGGGCGGCCCGGCTGCTCGGGGTCGACCGCGACGCGCTGCGCACCGACGCGGCCGTGAACATCCGCGGCGGCGCCGCCCTGCTGAAGAGCACCCAGGACTCCCTCGGCCTGCCGACCGGCGCGGGGACGGACGCGGGGCAGTGGTACGCGTCGGTCGCGGCGGTCAGCGGGGCGCCGGACGCCGACGGCGCTGCGGACTTCGCCGACGCGGCGTACGCCGCCCTCACCACCGGAGCCGCCCGGACGACGACCGACGGACAGGCGGTGTCGCTGCCGGCGCAGCCGGCCACGCCGCAGCGCGGCCAGCTCGACCGGCTCGGCCTGAAGAAGCCGAAGCCCGACCCCAACATCGAGTGCCCGAAGAGCATCCCGTGCGAGTCGATCCCGGCGCCGTACCTGCAGTACGGACCCACGCCGGGCGCCTACGGCAACCACGACCTCGCGGCGCGAGACACCGCGGCCGGCCCGGCGGTGCAGTACATCGTCATCCACGACACCGAGGCCAGCTGGGACACCACCCTGAAGCTGGTCCAGGACCCGACCTACGTCAGCTGGCACTACTCGGTGCGCTCGACCGACGGCCTCATCGCGCAGCACGTTCCGACCAAGGACGTCGCCTGGCATGCGGGTAACTGGTACGTCAACATGCACTCGATCGGCATCGAGCACGAGGGCTTCGCCCCGTCCGGTGCGACCTGGTACTCGGAGCCGATGTACCGGAACTCGGCCAAGCTGGTGAAGTACCTCGCCGACAAGTACGACATCCCCCTGGACCGAGGCCACATCCTCGGCCACGACCAGGTCCCCGGCATCACCCCGGCCGGGGTGGCCGGCATGCACTGGGACCCGGGCCCGTACTGGGACTGGCAGCACTACTTCCAGCTGATGGGCGCGCCGCTCGAGGCGCACGCCGTCGCGTCGTCCGACGTCGTGCGGATCCTGCCGGGGTTCGAGGGCAACGTGCAGCCGGTCACCGGCTGCGTGACCGCGACCGTCGCGTGTGAGCCGCAGGGCACCAACTTCGTCTACCTGCGCACCGCGCCGAGCGACTCGGCACCGCTGGTCACCGACATCGGGATCCGGCCCACCGGTGCGGCCAGCACGACCGAGGTGGCCGACATCGGAGCCCGAGCCACCGCCGGCGTCGAGTATGCGGTGGCCGAGCGGGCCGGCGACTGGACGGCCATCTGGTGGCTGGGTCAGAAGGCGTGGTTCGAGAACCCCGTCTCGGCGCCGACGGCCATCCCGGTCACGGGCTCGGTCGTCGTGCCCAAGGCCGGCCGGGCATCGGTCCCGGTCTACGGCCGGGCCTACCCCGAGTCGGCGGCCTACGCCGCATACCCGGGGGTGCCCGTGCAGGCCGTCGTCCCGCTGCAGTACTCGATCCTCGCAGGGCAGCGGTACGCCCTGCAGGACGCCACCGTCAGCACGGACTACTACCGGGCCACGACCTTCGCCGGCACGCCGCCGACGGACCACGTGGACATCAGGGGCCAGGACGCCTACTACCAGGTGTCACTGGGCCACCGGACGGCGTACGTGCGGGCCGCGGACGTCGACATCGTCCCGGCCGGCTGACGCCGGGACGGAGTCGACGGCCGAACGGGTTCAGGCCAGCGCGTCGAGGCGGTCGAGCGCGGCCGACCAGCGCTGCTCGATGGCGGCGCGGTCGGGACCGGCCGGCTCGTGGCGCAGCGACACCCGCGTCCCGTCGCCCTCGGCGGCGAGGTGGAGGTCGACCAGCGACCGGGGGCCGTCGGCGTCCGCGTGCCAGGAGACCCGCACCTGTTCGAGGGGGTGGTAGCTGCGCCAGACCCCATGGCTGCCGTCGTCGGCGTGCCACGGCTCGCCCTTGCCGCCGAGGCGGGCGCCGGGACCCAGCAGGGCTTGGGCGCCGTCGTTGGTGGTGAGGACACGCCATACGTGGTCGACGCTGTGCGAAAGCACGGTGTCGATCTCCACCACCTGATCTGTCTTCTCGTCGACCGCCTCGCTCGGTGCGGTTTCGGACATTCGAGCCTCCTTGGTCGGGCCCCGCCGTGCCACACTGCCGGCGAACTGCAGGTTCGGGCCCAGGGCACCATGTCACCTCTTCCGGAGCCCGGGCGCCACCCCCTGGGGCGAGGAATTTGGCGAACTCGTCGGGTTTCTCGTTGGCGCCTTTCGCCGTGCACGGCCGTTGCCCCACCGCTAGCGTGGCGAGCGGCTCGACCCCGAGCCGCAACCCCGAAACGAGGAGTACCCCGCCATGGACGCCTGGGTCTGGATCCTGTTGCTGGTCATCGTCGTCGCGATCGTCGTCGCACTGGTGATGTCCCGTTCCCGGCAGCGTGAGAACCGCCGCGTCGAGGCGGCCGAGCTGCGTGACCCGACGGCCGACCACCAGATGGAGCTGCGCGAGAAGGAGGCCGCCGCGGCGGCGTCCGAGGCTGAGGCGAGGCGCGTCCGCGCCGAGGCGGACCAGCGGGCGGCCGAGGCCCAGCAGCTGGCAGGTCCAGGCCCAGCGTGCGGGCAAGGACCGCGACGCTGCGGCCGCCACCACCGAGGAGCAGCTGCGCCGCGCGGACGCGCTCGACCCGGAGGTGGCCACCGACAAGGAGGGGAACCGCCTCGACGAGGACGGCCACCCGGTCGAGACGCCCGCCGTGGAGCGGGCCGCAGCGGGGTTCGGGGCCTCGGCAGCGGCTCGGGACCACGACCACGACCACGGCCCGAATGGCGAGCACGGTCACGGGCACACCCACGCGGACGACGGGGACGAGCCCACCGGTGGGCGTGTCGGCAACATGCGGGGTCTCGACGAGGACGAGCAGACGGCCGCGGAACAGCCGGACCGGGGTTCCTCCGACGAGGCACACGCCGAGCACGGCCAGTCCGCGCACCGTGTCGGCAACATGCGCGGTCTCGACGAGGACGATCCGACCGCACCGGCGGCCACGACGGACGGCGCGACGCCGCGTACCGACCCGACGCGCGCCACCACCGACGGAGCCGCCGAGGAGACCCGCGAGGAGACCGGGGCCGAGAACGACGCCCGCGACCGCGCGCGGGAGCGCGCCGA
Organism: uncultured Actinomycetota bacterium; assembly: GCA_963713345.1. Classification (GTDB taxonomy): domain Bacteria; phylum Actinomycetota; class Actinomycetes; order Actinomycetales; family Dermatophilaceae; genus Lapillicoccus. Next base: position 429,469 of record CAVQLI010000014.1, read on the forward strand.
CGACGTGCTCGCCAAGCGTGACGCGGAGGCGGAGCGCCGTCAGCCGGAGTAGGCCTCGAGGAACGCCTTGAGCAGCGGGCCCGCGGTCTTCGACCCGGAGTCGCCGTTCTCGACGTAGACGGCGACGGCGAGGTCGCCCTTCGCCGCGACCATCCAGGCGTGGGTGAGGGGCGGGTTCGCCGTGCCGTACTCCGCGGTGCCGGTCTTGGCCGCCGTCACGCCGTCGGACGCCAGCGACGCTCCGCTGCCCTCCGAGACGACCGCGCCGAGCATCGACTGCAGGGCTTGGGCCTCCGCGGGCTGGAGGGGCTTGTCCGGGGTCGGGAAGCCGGCCACGGCCGGGTTGTCGTCGACGAGCCGGGGCCGGACGACGGATCCCTTGACCGCGGAGGCCAGCACCGTCGCCATGTCCATCGGGGAGACGAGCACCTTGGCCTGGCCGATCATCGACGCAGCGTGCTCGGTCGACGTGGCGGTGGTCGGGACCGAGCCGAGGTATGCGGGGAACCCCAGGTCGAGGTCGACACCCACGCCCAGGGCGGCGGCGGCCGACGCGAGGTCGGCCTGCGAGACCTTGTCCTGGTTGGAGATGAACGCGGTGTTGCAGGAGTTGGCGAACGCGGTCCGGAGCGGGATGGTCCCGATCTTGTTCGGCGGGTAGTCGTTGTAGTTCTTGAACGACCGGCCGCCGACGTTGACGGTCGGGGTGCACGAGACCGGCGAGTCCGGGGTGAGGCCGGCGCGGAGCAGCGCCAGAGCCGTGACGATCTTGAAGGTCGAGCCCGGGGCCGTCTGGCCCGTCGTCCCCACCGGCAGGCCGTTGCTGCCCGGCCCGTTGGCCGCCGCGACGATCTCACCGGTGGACGGCCGGACCACGACGAGTGACGTCGGGGTGTTGGTGGTGCTGCCCTGCAGCACGGCCTCGGCCACGGACTGCGCCGTGGCGTCCAGGGTGACCACGAGCGGCTTGCCGTCGACGGCGGGCGACGTGAAGAGGTCGCGGCTGGACTTCTTGCCCGCGGCGTCCGTCCCCACGGCCTGGATGGTCCGGCCCGGGGTTCCACGCAGCCGCGCGTCGTAGCGCTGCTCCAGGCCGGAGAGCCCGACGACGTCGCCCGCCTTGAGGGCTCCGTTGGACTTCTGGACGAGCTCCGCGGTGGCCTCGCCGACGGTGCCGAGGATCGATCGGGCGAAGTTCGGCGACGGCCCGATGACCGACTTTCCGGGGATGCTCACCGCCCCCGGGATCGCCGCGACCGCCGCCGTCTGCGTCGTGAGGATGGGGTCGTCGGCCCGCACGACGATGAGGGGGACGAACGCCTTGGCACCGGCGGCCGCGACCGCCTTGGCGTAGGCCGCCGGGTCGGTGCCGACCAGCTGGGCGAGGGCCGTGGCCGCGGCCTGCTGCTGGTCCGCGCCCACCTTGGTCTTGTCGATGCCCACCTGCGCCGTGTCGCGTTGGGTCATCAACGGCGTCGAGTTGGCTCCGACGATGTCGCCGCGCTTGGCGGCGACCGTGGTCAGGGTCAGCTTCTCGGACCCGGTGAGGTTCGGGGCGAACACGGCCGGGTTCCACGTCACGTGCCAGGTCTCGTCCTGGGCCCGGCTGAGGTTCGCGGTGGTGGTGTAGCTCCAGACCACGTCGGTGCCGCCACCGGCTCCGGTCGTCGTGGCGGACGACGGCGTCGTCGTGCTCGGGGTGGGCGTGGCGCTCGCGGACCCCGACGGCGTTCCGGCGGCCGTCGCCGTGGCCGTCGCGGTCGCCGAGGCGGGGGCGGCCGACGGCAGCGTCCACGTGAAGGCCAGCGTGGCCGTGGCCGTCCGGTCGTTGGACTTCGGCTCCGAGACCTGGCTGACCGTGACGGCGCGCTTCACGTCCTTGAGGTCACCCACGGCTGTCGCGAGGAACGCCGCGACGTTCGCCGACGTCGCCCCGTCGAACGCCACCTGGTTGAGGTCGCCACCCGCGAGGCCGGCGGCCAGTGCCTTGGCGGTCTGGTCGGGCGTGGGCGGCTTCTTGCCGATGTCGCAGGCGGTCAGGGTGGTGACGACCGTAAGCACACCGACAGCGCCGACAGCGACGCGCTGCCGTAGGTTTCGTTTCGGGTGCCGCATGACGCCCATCCTCACATCGACGACGACGAGGAACGAAAGGCGCACCCATGCCCACAGCGGATGTCCAGCGGGTTGTCATCGTCGGAGGAGGCCTCGCGGCGGCCAAGACCGCCGAGGCGCTGCGCGCCGAGGGGTATGCGGGGTCGATCGTCCTCTTCGCCGCGGAGCGTCACATTCCCTACGACCGGCCGCCGCTCTCCAAGGCCTTCCTCAAGGGCGAGCAGAGCGCCGAGGACGGCGACGTCCTGCCCGAGTCCTGGTATGCCGAGCACGACGTCGACCTGCACATCGGCACGGCGGTGACGTCCATCGACGCCGACGCCCACGAGGTCCTCGCGACCGACGGCAGCCGGACCGCATACGACAAGCTCGTCCTCGCCACCGGTGCCTCTCCGCGGCGCAGCGACCTGCCCGGCGCGGACCTCGGCGGCGTGCTCTACCTGCGCACCGTGGAGGACAGCGAGAAGCTCCGGGAGGCGTTCCAGAAGGACGCGAAGATCGTCATCGTCGGCGGTGGCTGGATCGGGCTGGAAACGGCCTCGGCGGCCCGTGAGGCCGGCGCCGACGTCACGGTCCTCGAGATGGCCGAGCAGCCGCTGATGGCGGTTCTCGGCCCGGCGCTCGGCCGGTCGTTCGCCGACCTGCACCGGGAGCACGGCGTCGACCTGCGCACCGGCGTCACCATCGCGGCCATCGAGCCGGCCGCCGACAGCCACAAGGTGGGGGCCGTGGTGCTCGGCGACGGGACGAGCGTCCCGGCCGACGCGGTCCTCGTCGGGATCGGCGCGATCCCCAACACCGACCTCGCCGTCACCGCCGGTCTCGACCTCGACAACGGGGTCCTCGTCGACGCCCAGGGCCGCAGCAGCGATCCCGACATCTTCGCCGTGGGCGACGTCGCCAACGCCGAGACGCCGGCCATCGGGCAGCGGGTCCGGGTCGAGCACTGGGCCAACGCCCTCGACCGCCCGCCGACCGTGGCCAAGGGCGTACTGGGCAAGCCCGGCGACTTCGACAAGCTCCCGTTCTTCTACTCGGACCAGTACGACCTCGGGCTGGAGTACTCCGGCCGCGGCGGCCGGGACGACGACATCGTCATCCGTGGCGACCTGGACGGCCGGGAGTACCTCGCCTTCTGGCTCGACGGTGACCGTGTCACCGCGGGGATGAACGTCAACGTCTGGGACGTCCAGGACGACATCCAGGCGCTCATCGCCTCGCGCGACGCCGTCGACCGCGAGAAGCTCGCCGATCCTGACGTGCCCCTGGCGAAGGTCCGCGCCTGAGCGGGCCGACGATACGACGGCGAAGCAGGCTTCGGCGCGGTCGCCGCAGCGCTGCTGCTCCTGGTCACTGCCGGCTGCTCCGCTCCGGCACCCACACCGTCGCCGACCTCGACCGCCGGGCCGGCGCCCATACCCTCCACGGCGCGGGGCACCGGCTGCCCGCCGACGTCCGTGTCCGGCGGCCCGGTGACCAGCCAGGTGGTCGTCGTCACGACCTCGGCGTCATCGGCCCCTGCCGGGTCGGTGCTGACGGTGAAGACCGAGATCGTCGTCCTCTCGGACGCCCCGACCGTGGCCGCCCGGCCACAGTGGTCCGCGCTGGAGATCCTGGCTCCGGGGGCGGTGGTCGCCAGGGTCGTCGGCGTCGCCGGGACCGACGTCCCGACCACGCTCACGCGCGGCACGACGGTCCTCGCGACCACGGTGCCGACCTCGATCACGCTGGCCGGCTGCGACCGCCGTCCCCTCACACCCGGGGCCTACCGGCTGCGGGCACTGGTGGGCTACAGCATCGGCTTGGACTCCGCCTACGCCATGGTCACCGAGCCGGTCGACCTCACGATCACGTGAGAACGTTGTCGGTCAACGGTTCTCGACAGCCCGGCGCATACGGTCGAGGGACTGCTCCAGGATCGGCGTCGTCGTGGCGAAGTTGAGCCGTGCGAAGCGGTGGCCCGGCGCGCGGAACGGTCGTCCAGGGCTCAGCGCGACCCGGGCGTGCTCGAGGAACCAGTCGGCGGGGTCGACGTCGAGCTCCAGCTCCGTGCAGTCCAGCCACGCGAGGTAGGTGCCCTCGTTGCGCCGGTGTCGCACCCCGGGCATCACCTCGACGGCCTCGGCGACGAGCGCCGCGTGTCGGGCGAGCAGGGTCGTGACCTCCGCCAGCCACTCGTGGCCGTCGCGGTACGCGGCGATGGTCGCCTCGATCCCGAGTGAGGCGACGCCCACCTTGGCCCACAGCGGTATGCGCCGCCACGCGGCCCGGTCCGCGGCGTTGCTGGTGACCACCTGGGCGCACTTGAGACCGGGCAGGTTCCAGGCCTTGCTGGCCGACACCAGGGTGACCGTGTGGTTCGCGGTGGCCGGCGACAGCGACGCATACGGGATGTGGCGCCCCTCGAACACGAGAGGGGCGTGGATCTCGTCGGCGACGACGCGGGCCCCGTGACGTTCGACGACCTCGGCGAAGGCGACCAGCTCGGCGCGGTCGAGGACGCGCCCGAGCGGGTTGTAGGGGTTGCAGAGCAACACGGTGCGGGCGCCCTGGGCGAGGGCCCCGTCGAGGGCGTCGAGGTCGTACGTCGGGCGTCCGTCGACCTCCGCCATGGGGACGTGGACCTGGGGCCGACCGGACAGCTCCACGACGTCGAAGAACGGCATGTAGACCGGTGTCGTGATGACGACCGGGTCGTCGCGCGCGCTGAACGTCTCGAGGGCGAGAGACATCCCGCGCATCACGTCGGCGACGAGGAACACGTCCGCGGGGTCGACGGTCCAGTCGTGCCGACGGGCCAGGTCCGCGACGAGGACCTCGGCGAGGCCGGACGGCCCGGCGTCCAGGGGGTAGCCGAAGGTCTCGGCGTCCACCGCCCGGTGCAGCGCCGCCGTGATGGCCGGCGCCGTCGGGTAGTCCATCTCCGCCACCCACATCGCGAGGACGTCGTCCGGCTGGCTGGCCCACTTGAGGGTCCGGCGGGCCCGCAGCGCGTCCGGCGTGAGGGACTGGAGGTCGACGGTCACGCGCTCAGCTCGGCCGCGGCCAGCGGCCTCTCGGTGCGGCTGAAGGTCCGGCGATAGTCGCTCGGAGCGACGCCGACCTGACGCGTGAAGTGGTGTCGCAGCAGCGCGGCGCTCCCGAATCCGCTGCGGCTGGCCACCTGGTCGATGCCGAGGTCGCTGCTCTCGAGCAGCTCGCGGGCGCGGTGAACCCGTTGCAGCGCCAGCCATTTCGCGGGAGTCGTGCCGGTCTCCTGGACGAACCGGCGGGCGAAGGTCCGGTCGGACATCGCCGCACGGCGGGCGAGCACGGCCACCGGTTGCTCGGTGTCGAGGTTCTCCTCCATCCACGCGAGCACGCTGCGCAGGCTGTCGGTGGCGCACTCGGGGATCGGCGTGTCGACGAACTGCCGCTGGCCGCCGTCGCGCTGGGGCGGGACGACCATCCGGCGGGCGATCGTCGTCGCGATGGCGGCGCCCAGCTCGCGGCGCACGAGGTGCAGGCAGGCGTCGATGCCGGCCGCGGTGCCGGCGCTCGTGACGATGTCGCCGTCGTCGACGAAGAGCACGTCACGGTTGACCCGGGCCCGCGGGTAGGCGGCCATCAGCTCGTCGGCGTTCATCCAGTGGGTCGCGCAGTCACGGTCGTCGAGCAGCCCGGCCGCACCGAGGACGAAGGCGCCGCTGCAGACCGAGATGAGGGTGGCGCCGGCGGCGTGGGCGCGTCGCAGCGCGTCGAGCATCGTGGGCGAGAACTCGCGCAGCCTGGTCGCCGGGACGGCGACGAGGTCGGCGCCCTCGAGGGCCTCCAGCCCGTAGGGCACGTTGAGGGACAGTCCGTTGAGGAGGTCGACCGGCCGCTCCGGATGCTCGGCGCAGACCCGGAAGTCGAACGAGGGCACACCCTGGGCGGTGCGGTCGAGCCCGAAGACCTCGTGGACCACCCCGAACTCGAAGGCGGCGGCCTGGTCGGCGAGGAGGACGGCGACGGTCTGGAGGGGCATACCGGCGATGATCGCACGATTGGCAGGAATTTGTCGATAGGTGTCTTGTCTGCCACTTTTGGCGGGAAGTCGATGAGCGCATGATTACTGCCATGACCACCGAACTCCTCGCCAGCATCGCCAACACCGCCGGTGTCGTCGTCGTGGTCGCGGTCCTCGCGACCCTCGTCGTCGGCCTCCTGGAGCGGACCCACCGCCGCGAGAGCGGCCTGGGCCACGCCCCCTTCGGCGCCGACCTCGGCGCCTCCGACCGTCGCGATCGCGTCCGTGACCGCGACACCCTCCGGGTGCTCGACGAGCTGCGGGCGGCCTCCGGCCGCGACGCCGGCCCGACGCATACCCGCTCGACCTCGACCCCTTCCGGACCGAGCCGCACTCTCACGGTGCGCCACACCCTCCGCTCGGTCTGACACCAGCACAGCCGTCCGGCACCACCACGGCGCCGCCCACCCGATCGCACAGGTGGGCGGCGCTCGTGTGTGCCATAGATTGACGCCATGTCGCGCCCGCACGTCGCCGCGCTCGTCGAGGACACGTGGCACCGTCAGCTGGAGCGCGGCCTGCGCCGCCGGGGCTGGGAGAACCGGATCATCGGACACGTGGGCTACGGGTCGCCGTCGTTCATCCGGGTCTTCGGACGGGTCCTGCTCGGCCGGGCGCGGGACGAGGGCGGGGACAGCGACGAGCCGGACCCCACCTACGGCGGTATGCGCTCGCCGTTCCTGCGCGACCGGGGCTGGCGCGCGTTCGTCACGGCCCCGGCCATGGGCGTCCCCGTGTCGGTGAGGGTCGACGGCCGCACGTTCCACGCGCGCAGCGACCGCTCCGGGCACATCGACGCGACCTTCCGCGACCACGGCCTGGAGCCCGGTTGGCACCGCGTGACGATCTCCGCCCAGGGCGCCAAGGACATCGAGGCGGAGGTCGTCGTGGTCGGCCCGGAGGTCACCAGCGGCCTGGTCAGCGACATCGACGACACGGTGATCACGACGACGCTGCCCCGGATGATGATCGCCGCCTGGAACACCTTCGTGAAGCACGAGGGCGCCCGCCGCGTCGTCCCGGGGATGGCGCCCATGTACCGCGAGCTGCTGGCCGAGCACCCGGGCGCACCCATCGTCTACGTGTCGACCGGCGCCTGGAACACCGCGCCGACGCTCAACCGGTTCCTCCGCAGCCACGGGTACCCCGTCGGGCCGCTGCTCCTCACCGACTGGGGCCCGACCAACACCGGCTGGTTCCGCAGTGGCCAGGAGCACAAGCGCGCCTCGCTCGACCGGCTGGCCAAGGACTTCCCGACGATCCGCTGGTTCCTCATCGGCGACGACGGCCAGCACGACCCGAAGATCTACCAGGACTTCGCCGAGGCCCGACCCGAGATCGTCGACGCCATCGCGATCCGGCAGCTGACCCCGACCGAGCAGGTGCTGTCGCACGGTCTGCCGGTCTCCAACGAGGAGCTGCAGCCGCGCAACACCCGCCCGCCGCGCGAGGTGCCGGTCTACTACGCGCCGGACGGCTACGGCCTCCTCGAGATCCTCCGCGCCGCCGGCAAGGTCGGCGTCTCCAGCCAGGCCTGACCACCCGCCGACGTCAGCGCGACATCACCCCGCCGCACGCGCCCACCCGCCGCAGCCGCCCACGTTCGGGTCGCCCACCCGCCGCACCGCCCACCCGCCGCACCGCCGACGTCGGGCCGCCCACCCGCCGCACCGCCCACCTCCGCGCCAACAACTGCGCACGTGGTGACCTTTCGGCGGACATACCGGACATCGGCCGGGATAAGTCACCACGTGCGCACTTATCGGCGGCTTCGGCGGCGTGGGCTGGCGGCGGCGAGGGCTGGCGTCGGCGGCCGTGCGCGACGGTCGGCGGCAGATGAGAAGATGACGCCGTGCCGGAGCTGCCCGAGGTCCAGGCGCTCGTCGACTTCCTCGCCGAGCGGACGGACGGCCTCGCCGTCGCGAGTGTCGAGCTGGCGTCGTTCTCGGTGCTCAAGACCTTCGACCCGCCGCCGACCGCGCTCGCCGGCGGGATGGTCGACGGCTGGTCGCGGCACGGCAAGTTTCTCGACCTGAACGTCGACGGCATCCACCTGGTGTTCCACCTGGCCCGCGCCGGCTGGCTGCGCTGGTCGGAGGCGCTGCCCCACACCGTGATGCGGCCGGGCAAAGGGCCGATCGCCCTCCGCGTGCGGTTCGACGACGACTCCGGTTTCGACCTCACCGAGGCCGGCACGAAGAAGTCGCTCGCGGCCTACATCGTCCGCGACGTCGCCGCGGTACCCGGCATCGCCCGGCTCGGTCCCGACCCGATGGCCGACGACTTCGACGAGGGGACCTTCGCCGGGATGCTCGAGGGCCGCCGCACGCAGATCAAGGGCCTGCTGCGCGACCAGGAGTTCCTCGCCGGCGTCGGCAACGCCTACTCCGACGAGATCCTCCACGTGGCCAAGCTGTCGCCGTTCGCCATCGCCGGCTCGCTCAAGCCCGAGGAGGTGCAGCGCCTCTACGCCGCGCTGCGCGACACCCTGGCCGGCGCGGTGGTCGCCGCCTCCGGAAAGCCGGCGGCCGAGCTCAAGGACGCCAAGCGGGAGGGTATGCGCGTACACGGCCGCACCGGCCGGCCCTGCCCGGTCTGCGGCGACACGGTGCGCGAGGTGTCGTTCGCCGACTCGTCGCTGCAGTACTGCGCGACCTGCCAGACCGGTGGCAAGCCGCTGGCCGACCGCCGGATGTCGCGACTCCTCAAGTAGGGCGGCTTGGCGGGGTTTGCCAGAATGGGCTCCATGTCGATGCAGCCGAACGTCCCGGTCGTCTCCGTCTCCGACCTGCCCGACGACGCCGTCATGGTGGACGTCCGTGAGCGGAACGAGTGGAGGGCCGGCCACGCGCCCGACGCGATCCTCATCCCGATGGGCGACCTGCCCTCCCAGATCGAGGAGCTGCCCCTCGGCGACGGCCCGCTCGCCGTGGTCTGCCGTAGCGGCAACCGGTCCGGCCGGGTCGTGGCGTGGCTCTCCCAGCAGGGCATCGACGCCGTCAACGTGGCGGGCGGGATGCAGGCCTGGGACGCCGCCGGCAAGCCGATGGTCGCCGAGGGCAGCGGTTCGGCGCAGGTCATCTGACCCTCGTCACCCCTCGTTCCGGCCCCAGTATGCGCATCCTCTCGATCCAGTCGCACGTCGCCTACGGGCACGCCGGCAACTCCGCCGCGGTCTTCCCGTTGCAGCGGCTCGGCCACGACGTCTACCCCGTGCTCACCGTCACGTTCTCGAACCACACCGGGTACGGCGCGACCCGCGGGCCGCTCATCGCCCCGGACGACGTCCGTGAGGTCATCAACGGCGTGGAGGACCGCGGCGCGTTCCCGACCATCGACGCGGTCCTGTCCGGGTACCAGGGCGCCGAGGCGGTCGGCGAGGTCGTCCTCGACGCGGTCGCGCGGGTCAAGACGGCCAACCCGGCCGCGGTCTACTGCTGCGACCCGGTCATGGGCGACGTGGGACGCGGCTTCTTCGTCCGGCCGGGCATTCCGGAGTACATGCGGGACCAGGTCGTTCCGGCCGCCGACATCGTCACCCCCAACCAGTTCGAGCTCGAGTTCCTCACCGGCCGGCCGATGACCACGCTGGACGACGTCGTGGCGGCGGTGGAGCAGCTGCACCGGATGGGTCCGTCGACGGTGCTCGTCACCAGCGTGCTGACGGCCGACACCCCCGACGGCGAGATCCAGATGCTGTGCTCGTCGCCCGAGGGTCGGTGGCTGGTGTCGACGCCGCTGCTGCCGATGACCGTGCGCGGCGGCGGCGACGTCACCGCCGCGGTGTTCCTCGCGCATACCCTCACCGACGGTCCGCGGACCGCCCTCTCGCGGACCGCGGCGACGATGTATGCGGTCCTCGCCGCCACCCACGCGGCCGGTCTCGAGGAGATGGCCCTCATCGCCGAGCAGGACGCCATCGCGAACCCCGACGAGCGGTTCCCCGTCACCGACGTCTAGCGCGTCCGCAAGGATGTCGGTCATGTCGATCGAGTCGTTCGAGCGCCGCCCCCTGTTGTTCGGGCCGTCGCCGGTCCACCCGCTGAACCGGCTGACGGAGCATCTCGGCGGCGCTCGCCTGTGGGCGAAGCGGGAGGACTGCAACTCCGGGATCGCCTACGGCGGGAACAAGACTCGCAAGCTGGAGTACCTGGTGGCCGAAGCCCTCGCACAGGGCTGCGACACCCTGGTCTCGATCGGTGGTGTGCAGTCGAACCACACCCGCCAGGTGGCAGCGGTAGCCGCGCACCTGGGGCTGAAGTGCGTCCTGGTCCAGGAGAGCTGGGTCGACTGGCCGGACGCCGTCTACGACAAGGTCGGCAACATCCTGCTGAGCCGGCTGGCCGGCGCGGACGTACGCCTGGTCCGCTCCGGGTTCGGGATCGGGTTCAAGGAGAGCTGGGAACAGGCGCTCGCCGACGTGACGGCCGCTGGAGGCACCCCGTATGCGATCCCCGCCGGCGCGTCAGACCACCCGCTCGGTGGTCTCGGCTTCGCGCGGTGGGCCTATGAGGTGGTGGAGCAGGAGCGCGAGCTGGGCGTCTTCTTCGACACCGTCGTGGTCTGCTCGGTCACGGGGTCGACCCAGGCGGGGATGGTGGCCGGGTTCGCCGCGATCGCCGACGCCGGCGGCCGGCCGCGCCGGGTCCTCGGCATCGACGCGTCGGCGAAGCCGGCCGAGACGCGGGCCCAGGTCGCCCGCATCGCCCGCAACACGGCCGCGCTCCTGGAGCTCGGCCGTGACCTGCGTGACGACGAGATCGAGCTGGACGAGCGGTACCACGCCGGCACCTACGGCATCCCCGACGAGGCCACCCTCGACGCGATGCGGCTCGCCGCGCGAACCGAGGGGATGATCACCGACCCGGTCTACGAGGGAAAGTCGATGGCGGCGCTCATCGACCTGGTCGGACGGCAGGAGATCCCGAAGGACTCGACCGTCCTCTACGCCCACCTGGGCGGCCAACCGGCGCTCAACGGTTACAGCGCGCTCTTCTCCTGATCGGCCTGGCCACGCAGAGAACTCGGTGGTGAGGCGGACCCACGGCGTCGTAGCGTCGAGGTCATGGATGTCGTCTTCGAGCGGGTCGACGCTCGGCGCTACCTGATCGGCGTGCGTCGCAACGCCCGTACGGACGTCGGGGCGGACATCACGCCCCGCCCGGGGCCGGGCCACGCCGAGGTCCCGCACGACCTGGTGCACTTCGTCGTCGAGGAGCAGGCGGAGCTGCCGCTGGGGATCTACGGTCAGGTCGCCGCGGGAGGGGAGGTCGGCGGGTTCTTCCGCCCCGACCCCGGCGACCGGCACAAGGCCGATGACCAGCGCCGCTCTCGACGGCTGGGGTCGGCCGGAGCCGGCGACGTCGGGATGTCGGAGCGGCTGGCGGCGCTCGTCGACGAGCGTGGACGGCTGCGGGGGCCGATTCCCGAGGAGTTCGACCCGGCCCTCGGTGAGCGCATCCAGGCCCGGCTCGACGACGTGCTCCAGCAGTGGCGGGACACGGCGCCAGGCGAGCAGCTGGTCCTGACCTGGCCCAGGGTCAGGACCTCAGCAGCGCGACGACCTGGTTCATGACCTCGGGCACGAACCCCGAGACGTGGCCACCGGGGAACACGTGCACGGTCGCGCCGGCCCGGGAGAGGCCCTCCGCGAAGGGGCGGAACAGGTCGCCGTCGCCGGTGAACACGTCCACGGGCATGGGGAACTCGTCGAGCGAGACACCCCACGGCTGGTTCCAGATGATGAGGGCCTCGTTCGTGTAGGCGTGTGGCTGGCGACCGCCCTCGACCGCCGCCGCGCGGAACGCGTCGTAGACCTCGGGACGGTGGAGCACCTCGACATCGGAAGGGTGCTGCCCGCGCATCCGCATCGACTCGAGGATCTCGGCGACCTTGCCGGTCCCGCGGTACTGCACGACCTGGGAGACCGTGGCGAACACCGACGGACGGTCACGGGCGAGGCGCATGAAGCGGGCGATCTGACCGGGCAGCTCGACGAGGATCTCGTCCTCGGCCGGGGGGCCGGGGTTGACGGCGACGACGCCGCGGACGAGGGGACCGCCGGCGGCGGCGAGGGCCAGCACGTGCGAGCCGCCACCCGACAGCCCGGCGACCCGGACCCCGTCCACGCCGAGGTGGTCGGCGACAGCCCGGGTGTCGGCGACGACGTCGAGCAGCGTGCGACCCGGCTGGACCGGCGACCGTCCCGCACCTGGCCGGTCCCACCCCACGAGCCGAACGCCGTGAGCGGCGGCCGCGTCCGCATACAGGGCCGTCTCGAGCCGCGAGCTGCCGGTGCCGTGGAAGTAGAACGCGACCTCACCCGTCGGGTCACCGACCTCGCAGACCGCGAGGCGCCGGCTGCCCGGCAGGACGATGTCGCCGAGCTCCTGCACGGTCATGACTGCCTCCTGGCCGCGGCCCGCCGTTTGCCTTCGTGCATCGCGATGACGCGGGCGATCGGGATCTCGTGGCCCTCGGCGACCAGGTCGGCCGGGAGGGTCTGTGGCTCGGGCATCAGCTCCGCCCATCGGTCCCGGTCCTCGAGCAGGCCCGGCGCCGTCCGCAGCGTGAAGTCCCTCGGGCTCACCGCCTCGAGGTCGTCCCAGCCGACGGGGAACGACACCGGGACCCCGGGACGGATCCGTGGGCTGTAGGCGGTGATCACCGTCGCGCCGCCCGCGCGGGTGGAGTCCACGAACACCTTGCCGTGCCGTTCCTCGACCACGAAGGCGGTGGTGGCCAGCTGCGGGTCGATCTTCTCGGCGCGCGCGGCGATCGCGCGAGTCGTGGCGGCGACGTCGACGGTGTCGGTGGGCACGAGGGGCACGAAGACGTGCATCCCCTTGGCGCCACTGGTCTTCGCGGCGCCGGCGAGCCCGGCCTCGTCGAGGACCTGCTTGACCAGTCGGGTGGCCGCGACCGCGAGCCGGAAGCCTTCCTCGCGATCGACGTCCGACGGCGGGTCGAGGTCGAGGATCAGGTGGGTCTGGTGGAGCGGGTCGTCCGTGGTCATCAGTCCCGGGTGGTACTCCACGGCTCGCTGGTTCGCGAGCCAGATCAGCGTCCGGCGGTCGTTGGCCAGCGCGTAGGCGATGTCGCGCTTGGGCCGCTCGGCCCAGATGGAGACCGACTGGACCCAGTCGGGCGTGTACTTCGGAAGGTTCTTCTGCATGAACGGCGCCTGCCCGGCGCGGACGCGGATCACCGACAGCGGCCGGTTGCGCAGGTGGGCGACCATCCGGTCGGCCATCTGCTCGACGTAGTCGACCAGGTCGCGCTTGGTCGCGTCGGACTCGTCGAACAGGGGCTCGTCCAGATGGGTCAGTGGCACTCCCTCACGGGACTCCTCCGACTTGGCGCTGGCCACGTCACGACGGTATCGGGCGACGCGGGAGGATCGGCGGGTGGCGACGTTCGAGTTCGAGGCGGAGCTCTGGGTATGGGACGCGCGGCGCACCGACACCTGGACCTTCGTCAGCGTGCCGCCCGACCTCTCGGAGGAGATCGGCCAGCGGGCGCTGGCGTTGCCTCGCAAGGGTTTCGGGTCCGTCCGCGTGGCCGTGACCGTGGGTGGGAGCTCGTGGCGTACCTCGATCTTCCCGGCGGCCACCGACCGTTACGACCTCCCGGTCAAGAAGACCGTGCGCCGCGCTGAGAATCTCGAACCCGGCGACCGGGTCCGGGTTCGTCTCGAGCTCGTCGACCTCTGAGACACCCGGCGCTCACCAGACCTTGCCGGGGTTGAAGATGTTCAGCGGGTCCATGGCGTCCTTGACCGCCCGCTGCAGGGCGATCGAGGCGGGGTCGAGCTCGCGGTGCATCCCGTCGCGCTTGAGCAGACCGATGCCGTGCTCGCCGGAGACCGTGCCGCCGAGGGCGATGGCCGCATCGAGCATCTCCTCGAACGCGGCCTGAGCCGCCTCGCGCGCCGCGTCGTCCCCGGGTGGGGTGAGCAGCAGCGGGTGCAGGTTGCCGTCGCCCGCGTGCGCGATGGTGGCCATCCGGACGTCGTGCCGCTTCGCGATGTCGAGCAGCTGCGCCAGCATCGCCGGCACCGCCGACCGCGGCACGCAGACGTCCTCGGTGAGGACCGGTCCGAGCCGCTCCAGGGCCGGGTATGCGAGGCGGCGGGCCGCGAAGAGCGCCTCCGCCTCGGTGTCGTCGCTGGACTCCACGGCCCACAGCGGGTTGCCGTCCTCGAACGCCGCGACGATGCCGCGAGCCTCGTCGGCGCCGCCCTCGCCGGGGGTGTCGACCCGGGCGAGCAGCAGCACCTGCGCCTCGGCCTCGAGCCCGAGGTGCTTCCACTCCTCGACGGCGGTGAGGCACTCGCGGTCGAGGAGCTCCAGCGCGTAGGGGGTCAGGCCGCGCCGGGTGACGGACGCGACCGCGACGCCGGCGTCGACGAGGTTGTCGAACGCGCCGACGATGGTGCGCGGCGTGCCGGCGAGAGCCGGCCGCAGCCGCAGGGTGACCTCGGTGACGACGCCGAGCGTTCCCTCCGAACCGACCATCAGGCCGCAGAGGTCAAGTCCCGCAACGCCTTTCGCGGTCCGGCGACCCAGCCGGACCGCGTTGCCGTAGCCGGCAGGACCGCCCATGACTGCCCGCATACCGAGGACGTAGTCGCGGGTGACGCCGTACTTGAGGCAGCAGAGGCCGCCCGCGTTGGTCGCCACGTTGCCGCCGATCGTCGACCACGGCGCGCTCGCGGGGTCCGGCGGGTACCAGAGGCCCTGCTCGCGCACGAGCGCCTTGAGATCGTCGTTGACGATGCCGGGCTGGACGACGCAGACGAGGTTGTCGGCGTCGATCTCGACGACCTGGTCCATCCTCGAGAGGTCGAGGACGAGGCAGCCGTCGACGGCGTTCGCGCCCCCGGACAGGCCGGTGCCCGCGCCCCTCGGGACGACAGGCACGCGGAGGTCGGCGCAGACGCGGACCGCCTCCTGGACCTCCGCCTCGGAGCGCGCTCGCAGCGCCGCCAGGGCCGAGCCGACCGGCGCCCACTCGGCGTCGTCCGCGGACAGGCTGGCCACGACGTCGCGGTCGGTGACGAGCCGCTGCTCGGGGATCGTCCGGGACAGGGCCTCCAGCAGCTGCGGGGTCGTGACGTCGACCGTCACGCCAGGGCCTCGCGCAAGAGCGCCGCCGTGGCCTGCGCGCCGCGAACGGTCATGATCGCCCCCGCGTGGTCGAGGCCGTCGAGGGCGACGACCGAGACGCACTGCGCCGCATACATCTCGACGACGTCGGCGGGGTACATCGGGGCGGAGTCGCGGCCGATGCTCCACTCGGCGTGCGTCCAGCGGACGGGGACGCCGACGTCCCGCCAGGGCACGTCGCCGAAGAACGTGTCGCGCCCGTCCCCGACCAGGGCGTCGGCGGAGAGTCGGACCAGCCCGTCCCGCAGGTCGTGCTCGAGGTAGTGCCGCAGCAGCGGGTCGTCGTGGTCGAGCAGCTGGCCGGTGGTCGAGCAGAAGTACTCGAGGTAGACGTCGAGACTGTCCCAACGTCGGCCCAGCCGGCCGGTCCGGTCGGCGAAGGCCACCTCGACGTTGTCCGGCGTGAGCCCCGGAGGCGGCGTCAGCGGGAACCCACCGTCGACCAGCGTCAGGCTGGCGACCCGTTCGGGATGGCGGTGTCGCAGGGTGAGGGCGACGAAGCCACCCATCGACATCCCGACGACCGGAACCCGGTCCAGGCCGAGCGCGTCGAGCACCGCCGCCATGTCGTCGGCATGACGCGCGAGCCCGTAGGGACCCTGGACCTCGACGCTGTCGGCGCGACCGCGCAGGTCCGGCGTGACCAGGGTGAGCTCGGGCGCCTCCGCGTGCAGCCACGACCAGAGCCGGCGGTGGCTGCTGATCCCGTGGATCGCGAGCACCGGTTCGGTGGAGCCACTGAGGACCTCGTAGGCGAGGTCGCCACCGGGTACGGTCACCGACCCGACCTCGGACGTCGTCGTCATGGCTCCACCGTAGGCGGGCGCCCTACTGCAGCTCGGGCGGCAGGTCGGACCGGCGCATGAGGATGCAGAACTCGTTGCCCTCGGGATCGGCGAGGACGGCCCACCCGCGGTCGGGCTTGCGCAGGTCGTTGACCAGCGTCGCACCAAGGCCGAGCAGCCGGTCGATCTCCTCGTCGCGGGTACGGTCCGTGGGCCGCAGGCACATGTGCATGCGGTTCTTGACCGACTTGGCCTCCGGGACCTTGAGGAACAGCAGGTAGCGACCGTCGGGACCCTCCAGCCCGCACTCCTCGTCGCCGGGGTGCTGGTCCTCGTCGGTCATCCGGAAGTCCTCGAGGACGTCCTTCCACCAGAGCGTCTGGGCGTAGGGGTCGGCGGCGTCGATGCAGAAGTTGCTGGTCTGGGAAGCCATGCGCCGAACCGTGCCACCCGGCGGGGACAGCCGCCACCGGAATCCGCCCGGCCTCCCGGGGCGACACGCCTACCGTTCGATCGGTCAATCTCGGGAGCACGCTAGACACGCGCATACAGTCCGATCCATGGACCCCGTGCGGAACCCGTATGCGCCGGGCGCCGGCCAGCGCCCGCCCGAGCTGGCCGGTCGCGACGAGCAGCTCGCCGCCTTCGACGTGACCCTGGAGCGGGTGGCACACGGCCGACCGGAGCGGTCGGTCGTGCTCACCGGACTGCGCGGCGTGGGCAAGACGGTGCTGCTCAACGCCCTGCGGTCGGCGGCGGTTCGGGCCGACTGGGGTACCGGCAAGCTCGAGGCGCGGCCGGACCAGCACCTGCGCCGGCCGCTGGCGTCCGCCCTGCACATGGCGATCCGCGAGCTCGGACATCCGCAGTCGGACGAGGTGCTCGGGACGGTGAAGGCGTTCGCGGCCCGCGACACCGGCTCCGGCCGCATGCGCGACCGCTGGAATCCCGGCATCGACGTCCCGGCCACGACCGGACGAGCGGACTCCGGCGACATGGAGATCGACCTCGTCGAGCTGCTCACCGACGTCGGCGGCCTGGCGGCGGACGTGGGCCGGGGGGTGGCGATCTTCATCGACGAGATGCAGGACCTGCGGCCCGAGGACGTGTCCGCCCTCTGCGCGGCCTGCCACGAGCTGTCCCAGAACCGGCTGCCGGTGGTCGTCGTCGGCGCCGGTCTCCCCCACCTGCCGGCCGTGCTGAGCGCGAGCAAGTCCTACAGCGAGCGGCTGTTCCGCTACAGCCGCGTCGACCGGCTCGACCGCGAGGCCGCGGACCGGGCCCTCGTCTCCCCGGCGCGCGACGAGGACGTCGAGTTCACCCCCGGGGCGCTCGCCGAGATGTATGCGGCGACGGCGGGCTACCCCTACTTCGTCCAGGCCTACGGCAAGGCGGTCTGGGACGCGGCGGCCGGGTCGCCGGTCACGCTGGACGACGTTCGTGTCGCGGCGCCGGAGGCGGAGGCCGAGCTCGGAGTGGGGTTCTTCGGGTCGCGCTACGAGCGGGCGACACCCGCCGAGCGCGAGTACCTGCGCGCCATGGCTGAGACCGCGGTCGCCGAGGCCGACACGAGCGAGCCCGAGCCCGACTCGGTGCCGACCGCCGCCGTGGCCGCGCATCTGGACCGCAAACCGCAGTCACTCTCGCCCGCGCGCGACGCCCTGCTCAAGAAGGGCCTGATCTACTCCGGCGAACGCGGGCGGATCGCCTTCACGGTGCCCCACTTCGGGCGGTACCTGCGGGCCACGACCGGCTGACCCGCGAACACGACCTGCCGGGCATCGACCCTCGACCGTGGCTCGTCGCCGGAGGCGCTCCACCGACTCGACCGGTCAGGCCACCGTGATGGCGATCTTCCCGAGCACCTGGCCGTTCTCGAGACGCCGCATGGCCTCGGGCACCGCGTCGAGGGGGTAGCTGCGGTCCAGGCTGGGCAGGATGCGCCCGGAGTCGATGAGGCCGGTGAGCGTCTCGAGGTCGGTCGCGCGCTCCTTGGCCATCAGCATGACCAGCCGCTGCCGCAGGAACGGTGAGAGGAGGGCCCCGCGCATCGGCCGGCCCAGGCCAGTCAGGTTGCCGCCGTTCTCACTGCCGACGAAGACGACCGTCCCGCGTGGGGTCAGGGCCCGGCGCAGCCGTCCCAGCGAGGCGCCGCCGCCGATGTCGAGGATCAGGTCGTACCGCCGGGAGCCGTTGGCGAAGTCGTCGTGGCGATAGTCGAGGACCCGGTCGGCGCCCAGTGACGTGACGAGGTCGAGCTTGGCCGCGCTGCACACACCGGTGACGTCCGCACCGAACGCCTTGGCCAGCTGGACCGCATACGTCCCGACTCCGCCGGAGGCACCGATGACGAGCACGGACTGGTCGGCCTGCACGCGCCCCGCGTCGACGAGCGCCTGCAGCGCAGTGCCGCCCGAGATGGGCACGACGGCGGCCTGGGCGAAGGACAGGGTTGCCGGCTTGGGGGCGAGCTTCGCCTCCTTGGCCACCGCGTACTCGGCGAAAGAACCGCCCGCCATACCGTAGACCTCGTCGCCGACGCCGAACCGGGTGACCGCCGAGCCCACCTGGGTGACCGTCCCGGCCACGTCGCGTCCGGCGATGGGCTGGCGGGGCCGGCGGAGTCCGAGGGCGAGCCGCACCGCATACGGGGTTCCGGTCATCAGGTGTTGCGTACCGCGGTCGAGCCCGGCCGCGCTGACGCGCACCAGCACCTCGTGGTCGCCCACCGTGGGCCGGGCCACCTCCGCCACACGAAGCACCTCCGCGTCGCCGTAGCCGTCCTGGGTCACCGCTCGCATCGTCGTGCTCGTCGTCGTGCTGGTCATGATGGTCCGTCCGGGGTAGGTTCAATTCGTACTAAGTACGAAGACGGTACCGTACGTTGTACGAAAAGGCCAGCGCCAGCGCGAGGAGGGGAGCACGGATGTCCGAGGAGGCCGAGGTCGCCGACCGTGACCAGCGTCGGCAGCGCCTGAGTCGCGAGCGCGTGGTCGACGCGGCACTGGCCATCGCCGACGCCGACGGGTTGGGGGCGCTGACCATCCGCTCCCTCGCGACCGAGCTGGGCGTGAAGCCGATGTCGGTCTACTACCACGTCGCCGGCAAGGACGACATCCTCGCGGCCCTGGTCGACGTCGTCTTCGGCGAGATCGAGCTGCCGGTCCCCGGGCGGGACTGGCGGCCCGAGATGGAGCGCCGCGCGGACTCCGCCCGCGTGGTCCTCGCCCGACACCGGTGGGCGATCGGGCTGCTGGAGTCACGCCCGGACCCGGGGCCGGCGAACCTGCGGCACCACGACACCGTCCTCGCGACCCTGCGCGCCGCGGGGTTCTCGCCCGAGCTGACCGCCCACGCGTACGCGCTGATCGACAGCTACGTCTACGGCTTCGCCCTCCAGGAGGCCAGCCTGCCCTTCGAGGGCCGCGAGAGCGTCGGGGACGTCGCCGGCCCGATCATGGAGCGGATGGCCTCGGGGGAGTACCCGCACCTCGCACAGATGGCGACGACGTACTACCTCCAGCCGGGGTACGACTTCGGCGACGAGTTCCGGTTCGGGCTCGACCTCATCCTCGACGGCCTGGAGGCGGCGCTCCACCGCTAGGCCGTCAGGTGTCGTCGACAGGGTCCGGTGCTGCGGGCGAGGCCTGTCGGATCGCGGCGCGTGTGGACGAACGACGATTGTCGACGCTGGCGGAAACCCGTCATGCGGGTCGTGTAACGAACCGAGGTACGGGGCCGATGGAACAGGTGTCGTGGCGCCACCCGGACCCCCGAGCGGGTGGTGCCACGGCTTTCTGTTGTCGGAGTAGGCCGCGCGAGCGGCCGACCTCAGGACGGCTGGCGGATGCCGACGACCTGATGCGAACCGCAGGCCATGACGAGGGCCACGATCCAGCCGATCAGGCTCCAGCCCACGAGCAGGTTGACCAGCGCGATCGCCCCGCTGTTGGACTTGCCCCGTGTGGCGGCAACGGCCCACGGCAGCATGTAGCCGA
Organism: uncultured Actinomycetota bacterium; assembly: GCA_963713345.1. Classification (GTDB taxonomy): domain Bacteria; phylum Actinomycetota; class Actinomycetes; order Actinomycetales; family Dermatophilaceae; genus Lapillicoccus. The sequence goes on from CAVQLI010000014.1 coordinate 449,582, forward strand.
GCGTCACGATCGCGATGACCCACGCCACCGCGAGGGCCGCCCCGGTGACGCGAGCATCCGTGACGAACGTCGGTGCGGCGGCGTGGTGGTAGTGATGGACCACCTGAGCAGCCGCCGGTGGCGGGAGTGGGGCAGGAGCGCTCGCGCGGTGCTCGGTCCAGCGGCCGCCGTCCCAGTAGCGCAGCTCACCGTTCAGCGGGTACCAGCCGGCCGGCGTGACCGGGACCGGTTGCGTGGCGTCGTAGCGCGGAGCGTCCTGCATGGCGGCAGCGTAGGGGTGAATTGGCCGCGTTCGCCGCGGTTTGCGCGGACTGAGGGCCTCCGGTGCGCTGCGGACACGGCAGGAATATGACGAAGGATGTCCGCCCGCAAGGTCGTGCGCCGCACGAGGGTGGCGGGATGCTCCCGGCGTGACTCCTGTGGGGTTCGTCGGTCTGGGTGTCATGGGTCGGCCCATGGCGCTGAACCTGCTGCGCGGTGGGGTTCCCTTGGTCGTCTGGAACCGGTCGTCGCGCGCGACGGAAGAGCTCAGGGCGGCCGGCGCCGAGGTCGCCGTCAGCGTCTCCGACCTCTTCGCTCGGACCGACCGGGTGCTGCTCATGCTGGCCAACGGCGACGTTGTCGACAGCGTGCTGGGCCGCGGCACACCGGCCTTCGACCACCTGGTCCGGGACCACCTCGTGGTCCACATGGGTACGACGGCGCCGGCGTACTCCGAGGCCCTCGGCCGGGACGTGGTCCGCGCGGGTGGTCGGTACGTCGAGGCGCCGGTGTCGGGTTCGAGGCGGCCCGCCGAGGAGGGGCGGCTGGTCGCGATGCTCGCCGGCGACGACGGCGACCTGGACGAGGTCGAGACCGTCGTCGGGCCGACCTGTGCCTCCGTGGTGCGCTGTGGGGCTGTGCCGTCCGGTCTGCTGATGAAGCTCGCGGTCAACCTCTACCTCGTCACGACGGTCACCGGGCTGGTCGAGGCCTACCACTTCGCCGATCAGCAGGGCCTGGATCTGGACCGGTTCCGCGAGGTCATCGACGGTGGCCAGATGTCCAGCCCGATCTCGAGGACCAAGCTGGCCAAGCTGCGCTCCGACGACTTCGCCGTCCAGGCGGCGCTCGCCGACGTGCACTACAACGCCCGGCTCATCACGGCTGCGGCACGAGACGCGGACGTGGCCACGCCCCTCGCCGACGCCAGTGAGGAGCTGTTCGCGCAGGCGGAGCGGTTGGGCCACGGAGGTGTCGACATGGCCGGAGTCCTCCGCGCCTTCGAGGCGCGGACCGCCGCTCTCACGAACGGCCCACGCGGCGGGTCGTCGTCTTGAGGTAGTTCACCCGGTCGGTCGGGTCATCGTCGGTGCGCGGCCGCACCGGGGGCGGACCCACCGCCGGGGCGAAGTGGTCAAGGCGCGTCGTGAGGATCCCCTCGCCGCTGGTGAGGTCGGGGAGCCGCTGCTGGAGCGCATGCACGGACACCGCCGGCACCGTGCCCTGGACGACGAGGTGGCTCCCGCTCTGCCGCGTCTCCAGCGGGGTCGCCGCCAGCCGAGGGAGGGCCGCCAGCACCGCCGCGTACAGGCGCTCGGGGATCTCCAGCTCGAACCGGTGCACCGGGACGCAGACGGTCGTCCGCGCGCGCTCCAGCGCGGTCATGAGGACCAGGGGCGCGAGGCATCGGAAGTCCGCCGCGGTGCTCGAGATGCTCTTGGTGAAGTCGGCATGCCCGACGCTGTGTCGTCCCCAGTAGCCCGAATGGGTAATGATGACAGCGCAGTCCGGGATCTCCCATCCGTGCGGCCCCTGCCGCAGCGTCGCGCGCACGGACTCCTCCACGGCGGTGAAGAACGCCGACGGCATGGACCCGAGCTCGACCTCGAGCCCGACCGTCACGCCCGCTCCCAGCGGCGCGGGCTCGACGCGTAGTCCCACGGCCGCGAGGAACGGGTTGCTCGTCATGCCGATGAGCTCGTGGTCCGCTCCGGTGCCGACCAGCCGCTCGACGCAGATCGGCGTCGACTCGCGGAACGTCACGGGAACGCCGTAGTCGGTCTCGAGCAGGCTGCCGAGGACCTCCTTCTGCACCTCGCCGTAGAGCGACACCGCCACTTCGCGGCGACCGTCGTCCTGACGGACGTCGATCAGCGGGTCCTGCTCCGCGAGCTGACCGAGCGCCGTGTAGAGCGAGACGCGGTCCGCGGGGTCCACGGGGTCGACCACCGTCTCCAGCGACGGCCGGACGAACTGGTCGCTGCTCCGTCGCGTCCACACGCCGACCGGGTCGCCGATCCGGGCCGACTCCAGGCCGCGAACCACACCGATCTGCCCGGCCACCAACGTGGCCGACGTCTGCGCGCCACCCGGACGATGGACGCGGATGCCGGTCACCCGCTCCTCCCGGCCGTGGCCGAGGTCGACGTGCTCGCGCACCCGTAGCGTGCCGCAGCCGACGCGTACCTGGACCAGCTTCTCCCCGTCGTCACCGCGGCGGATCGCGAAGACGACGCCGCCCAGAGGAGCGTCGACGTCGGCGGCCGGCGGGGGAAGGAGGTCGGGGAGCAGCCGCATCAGCTCGGGGACCCCGGCGCCGGTGATCGCGGAGCCGAAGAGCACCGGGTGCGCGCGGCCTGCCGCGGTCTGCTCGCCGAGGCGACGGACCAGCTCGGCCCAGGGGTATGCGGGTCGCTCGCCGACGGCGGCCGCGAGGACATCGTCGTCGATGTCGGCCAGTGACTCCGTGAGTCGCACTGTCTCCTCCCGACTCTCGCGAACCTGTATGCGTGCGGCCGGCGACCCGGGGTCGGTCACCGACCCGACGCATACCGTGTCCGGCGTCAGCCGGTCCCGGATCTCACCGACCACCCGGTGGGGGTCGGCGTTGCTCCGGTCGACCTTGTTCACGAAGAAGACGGTGGGGATGCCGAGCCGGCGCAGCGCGCGGTAGAGGACGAGCGTCTGGGCCTGGACGCCCTCGACGGCCGACACGACGAGGACACAGCCGTCCAGCACGGCGAGGGCCCGCTCGACCTCCGCGACGAAGTCCGAGTGTCCGGGAGTGTCGACGAGGTTGACGGCGAGGCCGTCGACGCGGAACGACGCGACCGCGGAGCGGATGGTGATGCCACGGCGGCGCTCCAGCGCCATCGTGTCGGTCTGGGTGTCGCCGGCGTCGACGCTGCCCAGGTCGGCGAGAACGCCGGCCTCGTAGAGGAGGCGCTCGGTCAGGCTGGTCTTGCCGGCGTCAACGTGCGCGAGGATGCCGAGGTTGAGAGTGGGTTCCGGGGTGAGCAAGGGCCTTCACGTCCATTCGGTGGGTGCGTACCTGCTGGGACATGAGGGCTGCTCGCATCGCTCGGTTTCCTCCTCGCTCGGATCTAGGGACGTCTCGAGGACACCACGACCAGGGCGCGCCCGTCGAACGATTTACGCCTCGGGCCGATGAGTTCGGCCGGCTTCGCGGGTCCATCGGTTCATGAGCGACACCACGAGGACGCAGGACGAGGTCCGGATCCGGGACCTGATCGAGGGGTGGGCGCAGGCGGTCCACGAGGGCGACCTGCCACAGGTGCTGGCGGACCACGCCGACGACATCGTCATGTTCGACGTGCCGCCGCCGGAGGACGGAGTGCGCGGCCTGGACGAGTACACCGAGACTTGGCCACCGTTCTTCCAGTGGCAGGCGAGCGGCGCGATGTTCGAGATCGTCCGGCTGGACGTGACCGCGGGCGACGACGTCGCCTTCGCTCACGCCCTGCTGCGGTGCGGCACACCTGACGAGCTGGAGTCGGATCCCACGCGCCGGCTGCGGCTGTCCATCGGGCTACGCAAGGAGGGCGATCGCTGGGTGGTCGCGCACGAGCACCACTCGTTCACCGACCGGTCGTGATCCGAGCGTCAGCGGCCTCGACCCGACCGTTCCAGCCGAGCGGAGGTCAGCCGCGCTGCTCAGACGTGCAGATGCAGGCCTCGTTGCCCTCGGGGTCGGCAAGCACCCAGAACGACGGCGCCTCCGTGTCCGAGACCAGGTGACCTCCGGCCTCGATCGCGCGGGCCATCCGGGCTTCCGCCTCGTCGGGGGCGACCCAGACGTCGAAGTGGATGCGGTTGCGCTGCGGTCGCGGCGCGTCCATCTGCTGGAACCACACCAGCGGCCGGATCGACTCCGGGTCGACGAGGTTCTTGCCGCCGCCTTCGTCGTAGCCGAGGATCGCCGCCCAGAACGGGCGTACCGCCGGGATGTCCAGGGCGTCGATGGCGATCTCGAACTCCGCCACCCGCGTGGTCTCCGGCTCGAGACCCATCTCGGACAGGACCTCGTTCACGGCGGTCGCGAGCCGGAGGTCGCGGTCGGTGATGCCGCCGGCGTCGTGGCTGGACGTGGCGACGTGCACCCGGCCCCACCGCAGGTCGATGTTCGGGTGGTGCTGCTGCTCCTCGGCGATCGCGCCGATCCGGTCGACCAGCGCGAGGGCGGCTGCGAAGTCGTCGGTCGCCACGGTGATGTGCAGCCCACTGGCCAGCGCTCGCCAGCCCGGAACTGCCTGGTTCGCCTCGTGGAGGCTGAGGGTCTGTGCCATGTCCTCGACGCTACCGCGCGGCTCCGACGCCGCCGGCGGGTCACACCAGCAGGACCAGGACCAGGGCCAGCGCGGCGGGGACCAGCTGGATCGCCGCCGCGCGCCAGTACTTCTTGCCGGTGGAGGCCAGGACCACGCCGGCGACCACCATGCACGCGGTCGCGAAGATCACCAGGGTCTTGCCGACGACCCCGGCCGCGCCGTCCCGACCCAGCATGACGATGCCGACGAACAGCCCTACGGCGAGCGCGAGGTTGTAGAAGCCCTGGTTGAAGGCCATCGGCCGGATGGTCTCGGCCTGTTCGCGCGAGCCGATCCCGAACCGCGCATACACCTCCGGCCGCGTCCACAGCAGGCTCTCGAACACGAAGAACACGACGTGGAGCACGGCCGCGAGGCCGGCCACCAGCTGGGCCGCGATGAGCATGGGCCTTCTTAGCAGACGGCGTTCACAGCGGGCGCTCGAACCACTCCACGTCGATGTACCGCCCGAACTTGGTGCCGACCTCGCGGAACACCCCGATCGGAACGAACCCGAACCGGAGGTGCAGCGCGCGGGACGGGAGGTTCGGCACGGCGAGCCCGGCGTATGCGCGGTGCAGGTTGGCCTCGGCCAGCACCTCGAACAGCCTTGCGTAAAGAGCGTTCCCGATGCCGCGACCACCGGCGTCGGCCGCGACGTAGACCGTCGTCTCGACCGTGGTCCGGTAGCCCGGCTTCGGCCGGAACGGGCTGCTCGTCGCGTACCCGACGACCCCGCCGTCGTCCTCGGCGACGAGGAGCCGATGGGGACCGCTCGTCGCGTAGTGGGCGAACCACTCCTGCCGCTCGTCGACCGAGAACGGGACGTCGTCGAAGGTCACGTGGCTGGTCGTCACGTAGTGGTTGTAGATCGCGGTCAGGGCGACGAGGTCGTCCGCGACACCGGGCCGGACCTCGGTCACGCCGACGTGCGCGGCCGAAGGGTCCGGCGCATGACCAGGCGCGTCGGGCTACGTCGCTCGACCTCGCGGAAACCGGCCTTCTCGTACAGCGACCGCGACCCCCACCACATCGACCCGTTGTCACTGCGACCGGCCTTGTCGACGGGGTACGCCTCGAGGGTGCGGACGCCGTGGTCGCGCGCGAAGTCGACCGCCGCGGTCAGCAGCCGCCGCTGCACGCCCTGGCCGCGGTAGTCGCTTCCGACGAACGAACAGACGATGGACCAGACCGGGGTGTCGTCCACGGCGCGCATCATCCGCGAGGCGTCGAGGCGTGGGTACTCCGGGCGCGGGCCGAGGCTGATCCACCCCGCCGCTTGGCCGTCCACGTACCCGACGATGCCCGGGGACTCGCCGGCGTCGACGACCCGGCGCAGGTTCTCGCGGTGCTCCGGGCCGGACGCGACGGTCAACCCGAAGTCGCCGGTCGTCCGGTAGAACATGCACCAGCAGCTGCGCAGGACGGTCGAGCCCCGGCGCTCGGCGAGGGCTTCCAGGTCGGCCCACGTGTCGGGGGTCAGGGGCGCGGAGGTGAACCGGTAGGCCACCCGGCCACCCTAACGACGTAGCCTCCTGGGGTGCCGAGCGACACCGTGGACCGACGCGCGGAGCTCCGGGCCGACTGCACCCGATGCGCCGGACTCTGTTGTGTCGCACTGCCGTTCGCACGTTCGGCCGACTTCGCGATCGACAAGCCGGGCGGTATGCCATGCCGTCACCTCCGCGACGACGACCGTTGCACGATCCACGATCGCCTCCGGCCCGAGGGCTTCCCGGGGTGCGAGGTGTTCGACTGCTTCGGCGCCGGACAGCAGGTCGTCCAGGTCACCTTCGGCGGACGATCGTGGCGGGACGGGGACGACGTTGCGGGGCCGATGTTCGCGGCGTTCGACACGATGCGGGCCGTGCACGAGATGCGTTGGTACCTCGCCGACGCGTCGTCCCGTGACCTCCCCGCCGACCTCGCCGGGGAGGTGGATGGCGGCGTTGCCCGACTGGCCGGGCTCTCGGGGGCCGAACTCAGCCGGCTGGCGTCCCTCGAGGTCGGCGACCTGCGCCGCGACCTCGGTGACCTCCTCGGCCGGGTGAGCACGGCGGTCCGTGACGGCCTGGGCGGGCGGGAGCTCCGCGGGCGGGATCTCGCCGGCCGCGACCTGCGCGGCGGGCGGTTGAGGGCCGCCGACCTGCGTGGGGCACTCCTCATCGGGGCCGACCTGCGCGGCGCCGACCTCCGCACCGCCGACCTGCTCGGCGCGGACCTCCGCGGGACGGACCTCACCGGAGCGGACCTCACCGACGCGCTGTTCCTCACCGGCCCCCAGCTGACCGCCGCCCGCGGGGACGGGTCGACGCGCATACCGGAGCACGTCGCCCGTCCCGCCCACTGGATGCCGGTCTAGGGACCTCCCTGGACGGCCGTGGCGAGACCGGTCAGGAGGCGGTCTCCAGGTCGAGCAGGTACTCCTTGGCGGCGACCCCGCCGGCGTACCCGGTGAGCGCGCCGTGCGACCCGACCACGCGGTGGCAGGGGACCACGATGCACAGCGGGTTGGCACCGAGCGCCGCGCCGACCGCCCGCGACGCCGTCGGCCGGTCGATGGCCTTGGCCAGCCCGCCGTACGTCTCGCGCTCGCCGTACCCGACCGTGCGGGCCAGGGTCTCCAGGACACTGCGCTGGAACGGCGTCGCGAGCGCCAGGTCGGTCTCGAGGTCGAAGTCGTGCCGGCGTCCGGCCAGGAAGTCGTCGAACTGGTGACGGGCGTCGTCGAGGGCGGCCGGCATCCGGAGCACTCGCGGTGACACGGAGTGAGCCAGTCGGTCGAGCACGGCGTCGATCGCCTGGTCGTCGGTCACGTAGCGGGTGGCGACCAGCGCCCCGGAGTCGTTGCGGGCGAACAGGATCCGTCCGACGGCGGTGTCGTCGACGACGTAGGAGACGTCGGCCGACGGGAACGTCGGAGGCCGCAGGTCGCCGGCTTCCCAACCGGTCAGCCGCTGCTCGAGGGTGGTGTTGTCGTTCATCAGGCGCTCTCTCTCAGGTTCTTGAGGCCGTCGCTGACGAGGCGACGGCTCATCGTGGGGGTGGTGCCGAGCAGCTCGGCGATGGCGGGGTGGTCGAGGTCCCCGACGTACTTGAGGACCACCGCCTCCCGTTGTCGTTCGGGCAGCCGGGAGACCCGTCCCCACAGGTCCTCGTCCACGAGGCCGGACTCCGGGCCGTCGACCCGGGCGGTGCCCGCGAGGACGGTCTCGTCGTCGGTCGGCACGGCCCTGCGGCCGCGCGAGCGGTGCAGGTCCATGGCGCAGCGGTGGGTGATGGTCAGCAGCCAGCCGCGCAGGTTCCGGGTCGAGGTGAGGCCCGGGTAGGCGGCGTAGGCCTGGGTCCACGCCTGCTGGGCCACGTCGTCGCCGTCGACCGGTCCCGCGAGGCCGCGGGCCAGCCGGGCGACGTCGCGCCAGTGGTCGTCGACGAGTCGCTGGAAGGGGGGAAGGTTCACACGGGTAGAACGCCCTCGTGGGCTCCCGTGTGAGTCGTGCGGCTCGCCCACCGTGCCACGATATGCCGGTGGTGACCTCCGAACGCGAGCCCCTCGTCATCGCCCACCGGGGTTCGTCGGCCGCCGTCGCCGAGCACACCGTCGGCGCATACCGGCAGGCGATCGCCGAGGGGGCCGACGGCCTCGAGTGCGACGTCCGGCTGTCGGCGGACGGCGAGCTCGTATGCCTGCACGACCGCACGCTCGAGCGCACCGGAGGTTCGACGGGCATCGTCTCGTCGATGACCCTGGCCGAGCTCCGGACGGTCGACTGGGGTGCCTGGAAGCACGACAACGACGCCGACCGCGACCCCGAGAGCGGGGCCCTGGTGACCCTGCGGGAGCTCGTCGAGCTGGCCCTCGGTGCGGGTCGCGAGATCGGGTTGGCCGTCGAGACGAAGCACCCCTCCCGGGCGGGTGGCCGTGTCGAGCACGAGGTCGCGACGTTGCTGCGCGAGTACGGGATCGACGGTGCTCGCCGCCCCGGGCAGGTCTGGGCGCGGATGATGTCGTTCTCCGCCATGGCTGTTCGTCGGATGTCGAGCCTGTGCCCGGATCTGCCCCTGGTCCTTCTGGTGTCGTCGCAGCAGCCGCTGCCGATGCGCCGAACGCGGCTCGGGGCGGGCGCCGGAACCGCTGGTCTCGACATCGCGCTGGTCCGCGAACGCCCCGAGATCGTGGCGGAGCGCCACGAAGCGGACAACGACGTCTGGGTGTGGACGGTCGACGACGAGGAGGACATGCGCCTCTGCACGCGTCTGGGGGTGGACGCGATCATCAGCAACCGTCCTGCCGCCGTGCTCGACCTGCTGGGCCGCAACCGATAATCTCAGCGTGGCTCGGTCGGCAAGGGGGAACGGCGACCGGGAGGGGCAGTGCACGACAAGGCGGTGAGCAGTCATTGGCACAACGCGCCGAAACGGTGCGGGCAGGGGTCACGACGCCGACCGCGTGGCCGACCTCGATGACCACGGCCTCCACCTCTGACACGGGCGAGCGCCCGCGCACGATCCGCGTGCCCTGGGCGCCCTCCGCCGTGGCCAAGACGCGTCGCGTGCTCGTCGCCGACCTGGACGCTCGCGGCGTCGCGACCGAGACCGTCGGCGAGGCCGAGATCGTCGTCAGCGAGCTCATCGCCAACGCCCTGCGCCACGCCCGGCCGCTCGCCGACGGCATGATCCGCGTGCACTGGAAGGTCAAGGCCGGCGTCGTCGAGGTCGAGGTCAGTGACGGGGGCGGGGTCTCCACGCCACGGCCGGCGCCCCAGTCCTTGTGGGCGTCCTCCGGTCGCGGGCTGCGCATCGTCCGCAGCCTGGCCCACGAATGGGGCGTCACCGAGGAGCGCAACGGCCGCACCGTCTGGGCGGCCCTCGGCGGACCGTCCCGCCGCCGCTCCCACTGAGCCGCCCGGTTCCCTGCGACCGACTCAGCCCCAGGCGCCGGCTCGCGCCCCACGCGGGCCACCTCCCGCTTGACTGGCAGTCGAGCGGCTCGGCTGCCCGTACGACCCCAGTCGAGTGCCTTGACTGGCAGTCGAGCCAGAGCGGCGCACCGTCGGCTGGTCCCGAGCGAACCGTCCGGCTTGACTGGCAGTCGAGCGGCTCGGCTGCCGGTAGAACCCCAGCCGAGGGCCTTGACTGGCAGTCGAGCGGGGTGACTCTCGCCAGGTCCCACCCGAACCATCAGGCGCCACGGTCGGCGGCCGCGGGGCTGGACGCGGTCGGCGGTGTTCGCCGGCGCCGTTAGGGTTCAGCGCATGGGCAAGGCCAGCCGTCGACGCACGAACCGTCCGTCGCATACCGAGTCACGGCCGGCACCGGCCCCCTTCGTCGCGCGACCCTTCGAGGGTCTGCCGTCCGAGACCGAGTGGGTCGCGCTCCGCGAGATCCTCCCGGCGGCGACCGGCGCCGTCACCCTGACCGCCGACGGCGCCACGACGCCGGCCACGGTCTGCACCGTGCTCCCGCTGGCGTGGCCGGCCCTGCACCGCAACGGCGGCGAGCTGTTCGTGGCGACCCAGTCCGGCGCGACCAGTGGTGACCCGAGCCGCGACATCGCCGCCGCGCTGCTGCTCGCGGCCGACGCCGACGAGGGCACGCCGATCACCGCGGTCCCCAACCCCGGCGCGGACTCCCCACGCCTCCAGGACGTCCTCGACACGACGACCCCGTTCGACGTGACCATCCACGAGGGCTTCGACTTCTGGGTCGGCGACAACGCGCTCGACAAGGACGGCCAGGAGTCGCTCGAACGCGCCAACGAGTCCGTCATCCCCACCGAGCGCGTCTCGGGCGGCGACTCCGTCTACTGGTGCGTCATCAACGGACGCACCTACGTCCGATGGGTCCTCCCGTACGACGAGGACACCGCCACCGCGGCCCTCGCCCGCCTGCACGCCGGCGACGCCGACCGACTCACCCCCGACGCGCGGCTCCTCGGCGCCTTCCGGGCGTGCGGGCTGCTGGTGCCGGTCTGGGAGGTACCCGCCGACGCCAAGGCCGGCGACTTCCCCGACGCCGTGGCCGCTATGGCCACCGCCCTCGAGGGCGCTACGGCCGACACCACGGCGCTCACCGCCGACGAGCGCCGGGCCCGGGCCGGCCTGCTCAACCGCCAGGTCACGCTGCGCTGAGAGCCGGCGGTCGCCCGCGTAATACCCTGCCGACGTGACCCTGACCACGGCTCAGCTCACCGGGCTGACCGTCGCCTTCGGGGTCGTCGCGCTGGTCGCCCTCGCCCTCGCCGTCGGGTCGCACCTACGGCTGTCCCGTATGCGCCGCCGGTTCGCCGTCCTCTGGGCCGGGGGCGAGACGGACGTCGCCACCCTGGCGGCCGGCCAGGAGCGGCGGCTGGTCGCGCTCGCCGAGCAGGTCGAGACGGTCCGCGACGACGTGCACGGTGTGCGCCGTGACCTGCGTCAGTCGCTGCGCAACGTCGCCGTCGTCCGCTACGACGCGTTCGGCGACATGGGTGGCCGGCTCAGCTTCTCCTGCGCGGTCGTCGACGACGAGGGCGACGGCCTGGTCATCTCCTCGATCCACGCTCGCGGCGAGTCGCGCACCTACGCCAAGGGCATCGTCGGCGGCTCCAGCGAGATCACCCTGACCCCCGAGGAGCAGGAGGCGCTCAGCGCCGCCCGCGGCGGTCCGGTGCGGTCCACGACGAGAACCACGGCACCGACCACTGCCAGGGAGCGCCGATGACCACCCTCCGCTACGGGTACCTCGGCCCGGCAGGCACGTTCTGCCAGATGGCCCTCGACGCCTGGAGCCCCGCCGCCGGCGCTGAGCACGTGCCGTCCGACTCCGTGGTCGGGGCCCTCGAGGCGCTGCGCGCGGGCCGCCTGGACGCCGCCATGGTGCCGATCGAGAACTCGGTCGAGGGCGGGGTCAGCGCCACGCTCGACGCCCTCTCGGTGGGCTCGGACGTCGTCATCACCGGCGAGGTCCTCGTCCCGGTCACGTTCGTCCTCGCCGCTCGGCCGGGTACCCGCCTGGAGGACATCCGCGCCGTCGGCACCCACCCGCACGGCTGGGCCCAGGTGCGGACGTGGATGAACGCGAACCTGCCCTCCGCGGTCTACCTCACCACGCTCTCCACGGCCGCCGCCGCGGCCGACCTGGACCTCGCGGCCGGGGACGTCGCCGCATACCAGGCCGCCGTCTGCGCCCCCGTTGCCGCGACGATCCACGGGCTCGAGGTGCTGGCCGAGGACATCGGCGACAACGGCCGGGCGGTCACCCGGTTCGCGCTCGTGGCCCGTCCGGGACACACGCCGCCGCCGACGGGCGCCGACAAGACCACCCTGGTCCTCTACCAGCGCGACGACCACCCCGGTGGCTTGTTGGAGCTGCTCGAGCAGTTCGCTGCGCGGGGCGTCAACATGACCCGCCTCGAGTCGCGGCCGACCGGCGAGGCGATGGGCTCGTACTGCTTCTCGATCGACATCGAGGGTCACGTCGCGGACGCGCGCGTGGCCGAGACACTGATGGGGCTCCGGAGGGTATGCGCGCAGGTGCGCTACCTCGGCTCGTACGCCCGCGCGGACGGCCGCCCCACGACGCCGATGGTGGGCACCAGCGACGCGGAGTTCGACGACGCCCGGCGATGGCTCGAGGGTCTGCGCGGCTGAACCAGCCCAGGACTTGTTAGGTGAGGCTTACCTGTGTTGTGATATGCCTTCCCGATTAGGGCAGGGCCCTGTCACGTAATTCCGGCGCCCTGCCGACAGCCGCACTGGAGGAACCCCGTGCTCGTGAGCAACGCCCTGATCGGGCTGCGCGAAGGCCTGGAGGCGGCCCTCGTGGTCGTGATCCTCGCGGCGTTCCTCGTCAAGACGGACCGGCGCTGGGCGCTCAAGTACGTCTGGCTCGGAGTGGCGACCGCCGTCGTGCTCTCGATGGGGCTGGCCGCCTTCCTCACCTACGGGACCCAGCAGCTGACCTTCGAGCAGCAGGAGCTCATCGGCGGCATCGCCTCGATCATCGCGGTCGCCTTCGTCACGGCGATGGTGTTCTGGATGCGCACCGCCGCGCGGACCATCTCCGGCGAGCTCAAGGGCCGGATCGACAAGGCCCTCGACGTGGGTCCGTGGGCGATTGCCCTGGTCGGGTTCCTCGGCGTCGGTCGAGAAGGCCTGGAGACCGCGATCTTCTTCTACGCCACCACCGAGGCGGCCGGACAGGGCGAGATCCAGCCCATGCTCGGCTGGATCATCGGTCTCGGCGGCGCGGTGCTCATGGGCATCGCCATCTACCGGGGCGTGCTGAAGATCAATCTCGGCCTCTTCTTCCGCTACACCGGCATCCTCCTCATCATCGTGGCCGCGGGGATCCTCGCGTACGGGATCCACGACCTCCAGGAGGCCGGCTTCCTGCCGGGCCTGAACAACCTCGCCTTCGACGTCAGCGCTGCCGTGCCGCCGGACTCCTGGTACGGCACCTTGCTCAAGGGCATCTTCAACTTCAGCCCCAACACGACGTGGCTCCAGGCGGTCGCCTGGGTGCTCTACGTCGGCATCGTCCTGACCCTCTTCCTCCGTCCGGTGAAGGTGGCGAGCACGCCGCCCCCGAGCCCGGCGCCTGCCACGCGCAGCGGCGCCTGACCCTCCGTCCACGTCCTTCTGCACCATCCAGGGAGCCCCCGCATGTCCGTGTTCCGCACCTCGTCGGCCGTCGTCGCCGCCGCCGGCCTCCTCGCCCTCGGGGCGTGCACCTCCGGAGGCGGGAGTACCGGGTCGTCCACCGCCGGGTCTACCGGAGCCGTCGCCGGTGGTCCGATCACGGTCACGGCCACCGACACCGAGTGCACGGTGTCCGTTCCGACCGCCGGTGCCGGGACCATCACCTTCCAGGTGAAGAACACCGGGTCCAAGGTCAACGAGTTCTACCTCTACGGCGCGGGCGACCGCATCATCAGCGAGGTCGAGAACATCACCCCGGGCCTCACCCGCGAGCTCAAGGTCGAGGTGACCGAGCCCGGGACCTTCCAGACCGCGTGCAAGCCGGGGATGGTCGGGGACGGCATCCGCGCCGCCTTCACCGTCACCGGCACGGCCCAGCCGGGCAGCGCCGACCAGAAGGTCGCCAAGGCCATCGCCGACTACAAGGCCTACGTCGCCGCGCAGTCCGCCGAGCTCCTCACCGGAACCGAGGCCTTCGTCGCCGCCGTCAAGGCCGGCGACGTCGCCAAGGCCAAGGCGATCTACACCGCCGCGCGGGTTCCATGGGAGCGGATCGAGCCGGTGGCCGAGTCGTTCGGCGACCTCGACCCGAAGATCGACGGCCGCGAGGACGTCGTCGAGGAGGGGCTGCCCTTCACCGGGTACCACCGACTCGAGAAGGACCTCTGGGTCGACGGGCTCAAGGCCGACAGCTCGGCGATCGCCGACCAGCTGCTCGCGGACGTCAAGACGATCGTCGAGAAGGCCGCCACCGCGGAGTTCACCGCGCTCTCCATCGCGAACGGGGCGAAGGAGCTGCTCGACGAGGTCGCGACGACCAAGATCACCGGCGAGGAGGAGCGGTACTCGCATACCGACCTCGCCGACATGAAGGCGAACCTCCAGGGCTCGCAGGCCGCGCTCGAGGTGCTGCGCCCGGTCATCACCGAGCGTCAGCCCGCCCTGGCGGCGGCGCTCGACCAGACGTTCACCGCCATCAACCAGGCTCTCGACCGGCACAAGAAGGGCCTGGAGTACGCCATCCTCACCGAGGTCTCGGCCGACGACGTCAAGGCCCTCACCGTGGCTCTCGACGCCCTCGCGGAAGAGGTGGCCAAGGTTCCGGCCGTCGTCGAGTCGGGAGCCGGAGGGACACCGACGTCGTGACCGAGCCCACGGCCCCGGTCGATCCCGTGGCCACCCCCCAGTCCGCGACCGGCGTGAGCCGGCGCGGACTGCTCGGCGTCTCCGCCGGGGCGGCGGTGGCGGGCGTCGCGGTCGGGTTCGGCGGCGGGTATGCGACGCGAGCGGCGGCAGCTCCCGCGGCGGACCCGGCTCCCACGACGACACCGGCCAGCCTCGACGCCCCCATCGACTTCCGTGGCGAGCACCAGGCGGGGATCATCACCCCGGCTCAGGACCGGATGCACTTCGTCGCGCTCGACGTCGTGACCAAGGACCGGGCGCTCCTCGTGGACCTGCTGAAGAAGTGGACCCGGGCGGCCGAGCGGATGAGCGTCGGCGCCGAGGCCGCCCCCGGCGGAGTGGTCGGTGGCGGACCCTACGGCGTCCCTCAGGACACCGGGGAGGCCTACGGGCTGCCCGCCTCCGGGCTCACGCTGACCATCGGGTTCGGGCCGTCCCTGTTCGACGGCCGGTTCGGGCTGTCCGACCGGCGTCCGGCGGCGCTACAGGAGCTGCCGGCGTTCCGCGGCGACGACCTCGACCCCGCCCGGTCCGGCGGCGACATCTGCATCCAGGCCTGCGCCAACGACCCACAGGTGGCGGTCCACGCCGTCCGCAACCTCATCCGGCTCGGCTTCGGCATTGTCTCGGTGCGCTGGTCCCAGCTCGGGTTCGGCCGCACCTCGTCAACAAGCACCAGCCAGGCCACGCCGCGGAACCTGTTCGGGTTCAAGGACGGCACCGCCAACGTCAAGGCCGAGGAGACAACGGCGGTGAACGACTTCGTCTGGGTGGCCCCGGCCGACGTCCCCGGGCCGGCCGCCTGGATGGCCGGGGGGACCTACCTGGTCGCCCGTCGCATCCGCATGCACATCGAGGTCTGGGACCGGACCAATCTCCAGGACCAGGAGACGATCATCGGTCGCAACAAGGCGGCCGGCGCTCCGCTGGGCCAGGAGCAGGAGTTCGACGAGCCGGACTTCGCGAAGAAGGGCACCGACGGCGAGCCGGCGATCGCTGTCGAGGCGCACATCCGACTGGCCCACAAGACCAACCTCGACGGGGTCCGGATCCTGCGCCGTGGCTACAACTTCACCGACGGCACCGACGGGGTGGGCCACCTCGACGCCGGTCTGTTCTTCATCGCCTTCGTCCGCGACCCCGGGAAGCAGTTCGTCCCGATGCAGCAGGCGCTGGCCGCCAAGGACGTCCTCAACGAGTACATCGAGCACAACGGCTCGGCCCTCTTCGCCTGCCCGCCCGGCGTCGCCGAGGGCGGCTACTGGGGCGACGCGCTCTTCGCCTGAGCGCTCACCCCGACCCGCACGACCAGCGCGAGGGGGTCGACCCGGGCGGTCATCGACCGGGCGGTCCCGATCGTGTCGCCGTCGAGCTGCACCTCCTGCGGCCGGTCGAGCTCGATGTGGATCTCCTCGGCCGGCGTGCCGGTCGATGAGCGGGTGTCCGCGGCGCTGGCGGGTGACGACGTGCCCGGCGACGGCGGACCAGCCGACGACACCGCGGGGGGAGAGGACGACGGAGTCGAGCACCCCGTCGTCGAGCCGCGCGCCGGGCATGAGGACCAGCCCGCCGAAGAGCCGGCCGCAGTTGCCCACGATCACGGTCCGGGTCCGTCGCGCGAACTCGCCCTCGCCGTCGACCTTCATCCGCACCCTGAACTGTGGACCGAGGAAGTTCTGGAACCCCGACACGACGTAGGCGGCCGAACCCACGCGGGCCTTGAGCCGCTCCTGCGCGCCGGCCATGATCGCCGCGTCCAGGCCGACGCCGGCCATGACGAGGAAGAGGTGCTCGTCCGGGACGGCGTGCTGTCCCGACGGGTCCACCGACAGACGACCGACGTCGATGCGGACGTTC
Organism: uncultured Actinomycetota bacterium; assembly: GCA_963713345.1. Classification (GTDB taxonomy): domain Bacteria; phylum Actinomycetota; class Actinomycetes; order Actinomycetales; family Dermatophilaceae; genus Lapillicoccus. The sequence continues at coordinate 465,894 of CAVQLI010000014.1, forward strand.
TGGCCCGTCAACGCCACGACCAGGGCCTTCTCGATGGAGTCGAACGGCAGGTCGAGGTTGCGGGCGAGCAGGTTGCCGGTGCCGCCCGGCAACGGGCCGAGCGGGGTCTCGGTCCCCACGAGCGCGGTGGCGACGGCCCGCACCGTCCCGTCCCCGCCGAGTGGACAGACCACCGCGGCGCCCTCCTCGACGGCCTGTCGCGCCTGGCCGGTACCCGGGTCGGCGATGGTCGTCTCGAGCCAGATCGGCTCGCCCCAACCCTGCGCCAGACAGGTCGTGGTGACCCGCGCCCGGACGGCGTCGAGGTCGGTGAACTTCGTCGGGTTCACGATGATCCCGGCCCGCTTCAACGGGGGCGCATCCTCGTCGAGACCCTCGGGGCGGAAGTCGTCGCGGTGTGGGCGGCGGCGACGTCGGGCGATCCCCGTGGCCTCCAGAACCGTGTCACGCCGGGCGACGACGACCGCGACGATGATCGCGAGAACGACGAGCACGACGACGATCCAGAACGCCGGGCTGTCGAACACAGGCCGACGCTAGCGGGTGCCGATGCCCCGCGTCCGGGCAGTAGGTTCGACCGGTGACCGAGCCCGCACCTCAGCCTGCCACCGCGGACCCAGCCACTCCCGAACCGGACGGCAAGGACTGGACCTGGACGCTGGAGCGCCCCTGTCCGGAATGCGGCTTCGACGCGGCGACCATCGAGCCGGTGGCCATCCCGGCGCTGGTCCGCGACGCGGCGTCCCGCTGGCCCGACGTCCTGGCCCGCCCCGACGCGACCCGCCGACCCGCTCCCGCGACCTGGTCGCCGCTCGAGTACGCCTGCCACGTCCGTGACGTCCACCGGCTCTTCCAGCAGCGCCTCGAGCTGATGCTCGAGCAGGACAACCCGACCTTCGCCAACTGGGACCAGGACGAGACCGCCCTGGCCGAGCGCTACTGGGAGCAGGACCCCGCCGTGGTCGCCACCGAGGTGACCGAGTCCGGCGCGGACCTCGCCGACGCCTACACCCGGGTCGGCGAGGGCGACTGGGCCCGGACCGGCGCGCGCAGCAACGGGTCGACGTTCACCGTGGACTCCCTCGGCCGCTACCTCCTGCACGACCTCTTCCACCACGTCTGGGACGTGCGAGGCTAGGCCCAGCCGGTATGCCGGTGCTCGAGGTGGCCGGGCGTCGTCGCGCCGGTAGTTGCGCTGGGGAACAACCGTCAGTAGTTGACAGTTCAACCACTCGTGACCACCACCACCCTCCCCGATTCCTACCTCGAGCTGGAGAAGGACGCGCAGGACCTCCTCTTCCGCTCGGCCCGCACCGCGAACGCCTTCACCGACGAGCCGGTGAGCGACGACCAGGTCCGAGCCATCCACGATCTCGTCAAGTGGGGACCGACCGCGATGAACACGCAGCCCCTGCGCGTGGTCCTCGTCCGCAGCCCTGACGCCCGCGGGCGCCTCGTCGAGCACATGAGCGACGGCAACAAGGCCAAGACCTCCATCGCCCCACTCACCCTCGTCCTGGCCGCCGATGTCGACTTCCACGACGAGCTGCCGCGCGTCTCCCCCCACGCGGTGGGCGCTCGGGACCGCCTCGACGCGGACGAGACCGGCCGCGAGCGGATGGCGAAGTTCAACGCTCTCCTGCAGTCCGCATACCTCCTCGTCGGGATCCGCGCCGCGGGCCTCGCGGCCGGCCCGATGACCGGCTTCGACCCCGCCGGTGTCGACGCCGAGTTCTTCCCGGACGGTCGGCACCGCTCCCTCGTCGTCGTCAACGTGGGCCACCCGGCGGAGGACGCGTTCCGCGACCGGCAGCCGCGCCTCGAGTACGAGGACGTCGTCGTCACGGTCTGACCGCGAAGTCTCCGAACGGCGAGTAGGCCTCGTCGCGTCGGGGCGCCCACCATGGGGCGAGAACGACAGGAGACCGGCTCACCTCTCTGTCCGCCTCTTGACATGTGACCAAATGGTCACCTAATCTCGAGGGGTGCCCGAGGACGACGACGCGGTGTTCAAGGCCCTGGCCGACCCGTCGCGTCGCCGCCTCCTCGACCTGCTCTTCGACCGCGACGGGCAGACGCTCGGCGAGCTCGAGGAGGAGTTCGCCATGAGCCGGTTCGGCGTGATGAAGCACGTCCGCGTCCTCGAGGAGGCCGGGCTCGTCGTCACCCGCAAGGACGGCCGCTCGACGCGGCACTTCCTCAACCCGATCCCGATCCAGCTGGTCGCCGACCGTTGGGTCGACAAGTACCGCGCCGAGCGCGTCACCGCGCTCGTCGACCTCAAGACCGCCCTCGAGTCACGGCAGGAGCCCCGATCATGAGTGCCGACACGAACACCTACCAGCCGGCCGCCATCCCCGACGAGGGGACCGCGACGCAGGTCTACCGCATCGTCATCAAGGCCACTCCGCAGGAGATCTGGGACGCCATCACGCTCCCGGAGTTCACCCGCCGCTACTTCCACGGCGCCGCCATCACCATCACGCCTGAGGGTTACGCGTCGTTCGGACCGGACGGGTCGAGCTGGGGCGACGCCGAGGTGCTGGAGTGGGACCCGCCGAACCGGGTCGTCCACGGCTGGACGTCGCTCTACGACCCGACGCTGGCGGCGGAGACCGAGAGCCGGGTGACCTGGGAGATCATGCCCGACGACGAAGGGACCTGCCTGCTCACCGTGATCCACGACCGGCTCGAGGGCGCCCCGCGCACCGCGTCCGGCGTCGCCGGAGCCGGCTGGATGGGTGTCCTGTCCGCGCTCAAGACCCTTCTGGAGACGGGGGAGCCGCTGCACCCGACGTTCGCGGGGGAGCAGGGCTGACCGACGCGGTGACGTCGGCCAGGTGGTGCACGCACTCGTGCGCCGCCTGCCGGACCAGCCACCGCACGGTCCGCACCTCCTCCGGCCGGCGGACCACCGTGCGGTCCCACGCGTCGCCGGGGACCGCCCGGACCTCGTCCGCGAAACCCTGCGCCGCGGCCGACAGCTCCGCGAGGAGGACGTCCAGGCGGGTCGCGCCGTAGCCGAACCGCTCGGCGCGCCAGTCCGCATACATCGGGTCGAGGACCGGCCGGACCTCGCGGACGCCGCGGTGGACGCGGACCGCGAAGGTGAGCAGCACGTCCCGGACGTGACACGCATACTCGACCGGCGACCACACCTCCGGCCGCGGCCGCCGGCGCAGAGCCTCGTCGCCGACCGTCGGCAGCAGTGCGGCGAGGGCGGTCGTCGACTCACCGACGAGGGCGAGGCACCGGTCAACGCCGAGTTCCGCGTAGGCCAGTCGGCAGGTCGGGCAGGTGTGGTCCTCGCCGAAAAGGGGCGGCAGGTCGCTCATGGGTTCTCGATACCCTGACCCGGTGATCGACATCAAGCTCGTGCGCGAGACGCCGGACGTCGTCCGGGCCTCGCAGAAGGCCCGTGGGGAGGACCCGGGGATCGTCGACGCGATCCTCGCCGCCGACGAGGCGCGGCGTTCCTCCCTGGGCGAGTACGAGCGGGTGCGGGCCGAGCAGAAGACGTTCGGCAAGCAGGTCGCGACGGCCAAGGGCGAGGAGAAGGCCGCGCTCGTCGCGCAGGCCAAGGACCTCGCCACCCGCGTGCGGTCGCTGGAGTCGGAGGCGGGGGAGCGCGAGCGGGAGCTCGACCTGCTGGCCCGCCGGGTCGGCAACATCATCGTCGACGGCGTCCCGGTCGGCGGCGAGGAGGACTACGTCGTCCGCGAGGTCGTCGGGGCGCCGCGGGACTTCGCGGCGGAGGGGTTCGAGCCTCGCGACCACCTCGCGCTCGGTGAGCTGCTCGGCGCGATCGACATGGAGCGCGGCGCCAAGGTGTCGGGCTCGCGGTTCTACTTCCTCACCGGTGTCGGCGCGCGGCTCGAGCTGGCGCTGCTCAACCTCGGCGTCGCCCGCGCGGTCGACTACGGCTTCACCCCGATGGTCACCCCGACCCTGGTGCGGCCCGAGATCATGGCCGGCGCCGGGTTCCTCGACGCCCACGCCGACGAGGTCTACCGGCTCGAGGCCGACGACCTCTACCTCACCGGCACCTCGGAGGTCGCGCTCGCGGGGTACCACAGCGACGAGATCCTCGACCTCAGCGCCGGCCCGAAGCGGTATGCGGGGTGGTCCACCTGCTACCGGCGAGAGGCCGGCTCGCACGGCAAGGACACCCGCGGGATCATCCGCGTCCACCAGTTCCAGAAGATCGAGATGTTCGTCTACTGCTCGGCGGCGGACGCCGAGGCGGAGCACGAGCGGCTGCTCGGGTGGGAGCGCGAGATGCTCGCGGCCATCGACGTCCCGTACCGGATCATCGACACCGCCGCCGGCGACCTCGGCGGCCCCGCGGCGCGCAAGTTCGACTGCGAGGCGTGGATCCCCACCCAGGGCCGCTACCGCGAGCTGACCTCCACCTCGAACTGCACGACCTACCAGGCCCGTCGGCTGGGCGTCCGTGAACGTGACCCGGAGGGCGGCGCCACCCGGGTCGTCGCCACGCTGAACGGGACGCTGGCGACGACGCGGTGGCTCGTCGCCATCCTCGAGACCCACCAGCAGGCGGACGGCTCGGTCGTCGTGCCGGAAGCGTTGCGGCCCTACCTCGGCCTCGACGTCCTCACTCCGCTGGCCTGACGGCCGATGCCCGGCCCCGAGCAGCGCGCCACGGGTATGCCCGCGCACGCCCACCCAGCCCTGCCCGTGGCCCCGGCCGACCCTCCGGTCGCCCTGACCCAGGGTGCGGCCGACGTCCCTCCAGGGTCCCCCGACGCGTCGACCTTCCAGCCGCCGCGCCGCAACTTCCCCCTGCTCCTGGCCCAGGGCGGCAGCTACGGGTTGGCGGGCAAGCTCGCCAGCACGAACATCGTGCTGCCGTTCCTCTGCGCCGCGCTCGGCGGCTCGCTCATCGTCGCCGGCCTGCTCGTCCCGCTCGGGATCATCGGCACGCTGGTGGGCTACACGTTGGGCCCCAACATGCTGGCCAGTCGGCTGCCGAGCCGCACGGTCATGGCGCTCGCCACGCTCGGGACGGCCGCCCTCCTGTTCGCCCTCGCGACGATCGGCCTGCTCTTCCGGGACAGCACGTTCACCGTGAACGTCACCTTCCTCGGCATCTCCCTCGGGACCGGCCTGCTGTCGGGGATCGGCACCATCGCCTTCACCAACGTCCTGGCCAGCGCGGTCCAGCGAGAACGTCGCCGCCGGCTGCTGTTCACCCAGGCGGCCCTCGGCGGTCTGCTGGCGAGCGTGGTGGCGATCGTCTCGACCTGGATGTTCGCGGGTCGTGACCCGATCGTCGGTCACATCGCCCTCGAGTGGATCGCCGGAGCCTTCCTGGTCGTCTCGGCGGGCTGTTCGCTGCTCATCGGGGTGGAGCACGTGCCCACGAAGGCGGTGGCACGGCGCGGCCTCGTCGCGACGCTGCGCGGGGGGGCGCAGGCCGCGCGACGCTACCCGTGGCTCCGCGAGTACCTGACCCAGCAGATCCTCTTCCTGTCGGTCACGCTCGGGACGACCTTCTTCAGCATCCGGGTCGCCGCTCTGCACGGCAGCGTCCCGGGCAGCCTGGCCGTGATCATCGCCGTCACCAGCCTTGCGCTGGTCATCGGTGCCGTCCTGTGGGAGCGGGTGCTCACGAGGCGGGGGTTCCGGGGGATGTTGATCGGGGGGACGATGTGCAGCGCCTTCGCCGCGGTCGGCGCGGTCTCCGTCGAACGGCTCGGGCTGGTGGGGTCACCGTTCGTCCACGCCATCTTCATCCTGCTGGCCACCCTGGCGAACGACGCGGTCAGCGTCGCCAAGTCGGCCTTCCTCGTCGAGAACGCGCGGCCGGAAGAGCTGTCCGAGCTGTCGGCGTTCACCCAGCTGATCATCGGTGTGGCCTCGGCCGTCCTGGCGGTCGCCATCGCGGCGCTCGCCCAGGTGCACGGCACCGTGTGGCCGCCGATGATCCTGCTCGGGCTCAACGTTCTGGCGGTGGGGGCCGCCTGGCGTTCGCGGTACGGAAAGCCGTCGCCCGCGTCCGCCACACCCCTGGACCCTGAGGTGCTCGACGCACCCACCGCGGTGGATCGTTCCCCCTAGGAGGGGGACAACTCACCGCCTTGACCGGTCCCCTCGAAGCGCCTCCGCCTCGAGGGGTGGGCCCACCGAGGGGCTCCGCCCCGAGGGGGATCCGGTCAGGCGGCGTCTCCTCCCTACGCTGGAGTCGTGACGACATGGCGTATGCGGGTCGCGGACTTCTTCGCGCTCGACTCCGAATGGGTGCGGCGGCCCGCCGCTGTCGCCCAGCGCCGCGACGCCACCGTGGCCCTGGTCCTGTTCGCGCTCTCCGCCATCGGCCTCGAGATGCTGCGCAGCGGTGGCGGTCTGCGTACCGACATACCGGTCTGGCAGGAGTACCTCGGTCTCGCCGCGATGGCTGCACCCATCGCATTCCGGCGTCGGTGGCCGCTCGGGGCGGTCGTCGTGTCGTCGGTGGCGTTCTTCGTGGTCGGGCTCCGGATGCCCGACATCGCCATGCAGCTGTCGGTCCAGGGCCTGTACTTCTTCGCGCTGTTCAGCGCCATGGCGTGGGCCCGCGACCGCCGGGTCGCCCTGATGGTCATCGCCGGCGTGCTGCTGCTGATGTTCGGCTGGCTGGCCTACCAGTTCCTCCTCGGGAGCGCCGTCGCCCAGATCAACGAGGACATCGCCGACCCCAGCCGGTCGAGGGGCGCCGTCAACCCGGTCATCGCCGCGGTGACCTACTCGTTCCTCGTCAACATCGCCTACTTCGGCGGGGCCGTCCTCGGTGGGCAGGCCGCCTGGAACGCCGCCCGTCGGCGCGCCCGCCTCGCCACCCAGGCCGCGACACTGCGTACCCAGGCGGCCGAGCTCAAGGAGCACGCCGTCGTCGAGGAGCGCCTCCGCATCGCCCGTGAGCTGCACGACGTCGTCGCCCACCACGTGTCCGTGATGGGGGTCCAGGCGGCGGCGGCGCGCCGCGTCCTCGACGTCGACCCCCAGGCCGCCTCATCGGCGCTCTCGTCGGTGGAGTCGTCGGCGCGCGAGGCGGTGACCGAGATGCGCTCCCTCCTCGGCACCCTGCGTCAGGGAGACCGCGCCGCCGCCGAGACCGGTCGTGCCCCCGAACCCTCCGTCGACGCCATTCCCGGCCTCGTGGACCAGCTGCGAGCCGACGGACTCGACGTCACCTACTCCGTCGTGGCCGACCCTTCGGATGCGGCGACGCACCTCGGGCCGGCGGTCGGTCTCACGCTCTACCGCACCGTCCAGGAGGCTCTCCACAACGTCCGCCGGCACTCGACGGCCACGGCCGCGGCCGTCGTCCTGCGCGTCGACGGGTCGGCCCCGAACGGGTTCGCCGAGGTCGAGGTGCTGGACTCCGGACGCCCACGCACCGGAACCTCGGGCACCGGCCTCGGACTGCTCGGTATGCGGGAGCGCGTCGCCTCCCTGGACGGCTCGCTCGAGATCGGTCCGCGAGCCACCGGCGGGTTCCGGGTCCGGGTCCGGCTGCCCCTGGCCAGGAGGTCGACCACGGCCGAGGACCGCGCCGACCGCGACGTCGAGCATGCTCGAGAACGCCGACCACGCCGAGCACGCCGACCACGTCGAACCGTCCCGCACGCCCGAGCCGGCCGACTCGACGCGATGACGGAGACCGTTCCAGAGGTCCTGCGCGTCGTCGTCGTGGACGACCAGGCGCTGGTCCGTTCGGGCTTCTCGATGATCCTCGGCGTCGAACCGGACCTCGAGGTCGTGGGCGAGGCCAGCGACGGTGCCGCCGCCGTCGAGGTGGTCGCTCGGTTGACGCCGGACGTCGTGCTGATGGACGTGCAGATGCCGGGTACCGACGGGATCGAGGCGACCCGGGAGATCGTCGCTCGTGACCTCGCGAAGGTCATCATCCTGACGACGTTCGACCGTGACGACTACCTCGTGGACGCCCTGCGCGCCGGTGCGAGCGGGTTCCTCCTGAAGAACGCCGAGCCGGAGAAGCTCGTGGACGCCGTCCGCGTCGTCGGCAACGGCCATGCGCTGCTCGCTCCTGAGGTGACCCGTCGTGTCATCGAGCGAATGACGGCCGGCGACACGCATACCCCCGAAAATCGTTCTCCGGCAACCCAGCCCGCGACACCCCACCAGCTGGACCTCCTCACGAACCGGGAACGCGAGGTCCTCGTGCTCATCGGCAAGGGCCTCAGCAACGGCGAGATCGCGACCGAGCTCTTCGTCGGCGAGGCGACCGTGAAGACGCACGTGTCGAACGTGTTCGCCAAGCTGCACCTGCGCGACCGCGTACAGGCCGTCGTCCTCGCGCACGAGCTGGGGCTCATCCGTCCCGAGGTGGACAGCGAACCTCCGCCTGCGGGCTGATCCGGTCCGGGCCGGGCCTGCCTAGCGTGGAGGCATGCTCGAGACCAGGGGACTGACCAGGCTGTTCGGCGACATCCGGGCCGTGGACGCGGTGGACCTCACGGTGCGGCCCGGCGGCCTCACCGGGTTCGTCGGCGGGAACGGCGCCGGCAAGACCACGACGATGCGGATGATCATGGGCATCCTCGAACCCACCGCGGGCGAGGTGCGGTGGCGGGGCCGCCCGGTCGGTCGCGACGACCGCGCCCGGTTCGGCTACATGCCCGAGGAGCGCGGCCTGTACCCGAAGCAGCCGGTCCTGTTCCAGCTGGTCTACCTCGGCCGGCTCCACGGGATGAGCGCCCGGGCGGCGCGACGGTCGGGCCACGAGTACCTGGAGCGGTTCGGCCTGGCCGATCGGGCGAACGACTCCCTCGAGTCGTTGTCGCTCGGCAACCAGCAGCGCGTCCAGATCGCCGCGGCGGTGATGGCGTCGCCGATCGCGCTGATCCTCGACGAGCCGTTCTCCGGCCTCGACCCGGACGCCGTCGACGCAATGGCCGACCTCATGCGCGAGCAGGCCGCCCGCGGCGTGCCGGTCCTCTTCTCCTCGCACCAGCTCGACCTCGTCGAGCGGATCTGCGACGACCTGGTCGTCCTCTCCTCCGGTCGCGTCGTCGCCGGCGGCAAGGTCGAGGACCTGCGGCACCGCGGCCGGACCCTGCACCGCCTGGTCGTGGCCGCCGGGCCGTCCGGTGCGACCGCGGACGCCGGCTGGGTCCGAGACGTCCCCGGTGTGGCGGTCGTCGACGTCGACGGACCGGTGGCCGTCCTCGAGCTGGTCGCGGCTGACGCGTCAGACCGCTTGCTGCGAGAAGCGTTGCGGCGCGGATCGGTTCGCGAGCTCAGCACCATCGTTCCCAGTCTCAGCGAGATCTACCGGGAGGTCACGGCATGAGCATCGACACGAGCTCGAAGCAGCAGGCCCAGGACGCCGACGTCGTCGAGGCTCCGCGCACCAGCGGGCAGGCCATCTGGCCGATCGTCATGATGCGCGAGATCGTCGTCAAGCTGCGTGACCGCAACTTCGTCGTCGGCACCCTCGTCACGTTGCTGCTGCTCGCCGGTGGCCTCGCGTTCCAGGCGTTCATGTCCGGCAAGAGCAACGAGGTGACGGTCGCCGTGTCCGGCGACGGCGCACGCCAGGTGATGCAACAGGTGGGTGACTCGGCCCCGCAGCGCGGCGACGACATGGTGCTCACCATCACCGACGCGGCGGACCCCGCCGCGGTGGATGCCGCCGTCCGCGACGGCAAGGCCGACGTCGGCCTGGTCCACGGGACCGACGGGTGGCAGCTGGTCGGCAAGACCGACGTGAAGTCGAGCATGACCTCGGCCGTCACCGAGTCCGTCCGGGAGCGGACCCTCGCCGCGAACGCCCAGAGCGCCGGCACCACGGTGGCGGTCCTCACGGCGGGCGGCACGGTGACCACCCAGCTGCTCGAGCCGGACTCCAACGAGGGCCTCAAGGTCGCCGTCGGCCTGATCTTCGCGTTCCTCTTCTACTTCGCCTCGATCATGTTCGGGATGGCCATCGCCACCAGCGTCGTGGAGGAGAAGCAGTCGCGGGTCGTCGAGATCCTCGTCAGCGCGGTACCGCTGCGGCAGCTGCTCGCGGGCAAGGTGCTCGGCAACACCCTGCTCGCCCTCGGCCAGATGGTGCTCTTCGTCGGCGTGGGGCTCGTCGGGATGGCGTTCACCTCGTATGCGCCGCAGATCGGTCTCGTCGCGGCCTCGGCCGGGTGGTTCCTCGTCTTCTTCGTGGCCGGGTTCGCGGCGCTCGCCTGCCTCTGGGCGGTGGCCGGGTCGCTGGCGACGCGCAGCGAGGACCTGCAGTCGACGACGCCGGTGCTCACGACGATCCTCATGGTGGCGATGTTCGTCGGGCTGTTCGGCGAGGGCACGGTCCGGGTGGTCGGCTCCTACCTGCCGGTCGTCTCCGCGATCTCGATGCCTCAGCGCCTGCTGGCCGGTGAGGCCGCCTGGTGGGAGCCGATCCTGTCGCTGCTGGTGACGGTGGCCTTCGCCGCCTGGACGATGGTCATCGGCGAGCGGCTCTACCGGCGCTCCATCCTCAACACCGGCCGCCGTCTCGGGGTTCGGGAGGCGCTGAAGGTCGAGGCCTAGGGCGACCACGCCGCCCGTAGGGTGGTGGCGACCATGACTGCCGCCACCCGTCCGGGCACCGCCCCGCATATCCCGCTCCTCGTCGCCCTCGACCTCGACGGCACGACCATCGACCACAGCGGTGGCCTCTCCCCGGCGGTCCGGGAAGCGGTCACCGCCGTCGTGGCGGCCGGCCACCACCTGGTCATCTCGACGGGTCGGTCCATCGTCGCGACGTTGCCCATCGTCCGGCTCCTCGGCCTGGAGCGCGGGTATGCGGTCTGCTCCAACGGGGCCGTGACGCTGGTTCTGGACGCGGGGCAGCCGGACGGGTACCGGATCATCGACACGGTCACCTTCGACCCGCGCCCGGTGCTGACGATGCTGCGCGAGCAGATCCCCGAGGCGCTGGTCGCGGTCGAGGACCTCGGGGTCGGGTTCAAGGTGAGTGCACCGTTTCCGGACGGCGAGCTCGGCGGCGAGCAGGTCGTCGTCGACTGGGAGGAGCTCGTCGGCCACCCCGCGACCCGGGTCACGCTCCGGCGCCCCGACGCGTCGTCCGAGGAGTTCATGGAGCAGGTGGAGCGGGTCGGGCTGCACGAGGTCTCCTACGCCGTCGGCTGGACCGCGTGGCTGGACATCAACCCCGAGGGCGTCTCGAAGGGCTCCGCCCTCGAGCTGGTCCGCCGTTCGTTGCACGTCGAACCGGGCGACACCGTGGCCGTCGGCGACCAGCGCAACGACATCGAGATGCTCACCTGGGCGGCCCGCGGTGTGGCGATGGGTCAGGCACCGGACGAGGTGAAGGCGGTGGCCGACGAGGTCACCGGCACTGTCGACGAGGACGGCCTCGTCCCCGTGCTGCGCTCGCTGCTCTGACGACGCGACCTGGCCTCCGCGTGCGCCGATGAGGTTGACTGCCGACGTGCCCGACCTGCTCATCACGTCGCCCGCCAACCCGCGGCTCAAGGCGGTCGTCGCGCTCCGACGCCGCCGAACCCGCGAGGAGACCGGCACCACGCTGGTAGAGGGCCACGAGGAGCTCACCCTGGCCCTGGCCTCCGGCGTCCGCCCGGAGACCCTCTTCGTCTGTCCCGAGCTGTTCAGCCCGGCCGGTCACGCCGGCCGCCAGGAGATCGGACGGCAGGAGGACCTCGTCGCCCACGCCCGGCAGCTCGGCGCCGAGGTGGTCCGACTCAGCCGAACCGCCTTCGAGAGGGTCGCGTACCGAGAGGGTCCGGACGGGCTCCTCGCCGTCGTCCCCGCCGTCGGCCGCGCCCTCTCGCAGCTCGACACCGACGACGATGCGCTCCTCCTCGTGGCCCAGGGAGTGGAGAAGCCGGGCAACCTCGGAGCCATGCTCCGCACCGCCGATGCCGCTGGTGTGACCGCCGTCGTCGCGGCCGATCCGGTGACCGACTGGGGCAACCCGAACGTCGTCCGAGCCAGCAAGGGAACGGTGTTCGCCGTCCCCGTCGCGGCCGCCACGACGGCCGAGGCCCTGGCCTGGCTGACCGCCCGCCAGGTGCGGCTCGTCGTCACCACGCCGGACACCGACCGGCTCTACACCGACGTCGATCTGACCGGTGCGGTGGCCGTCGCGGTGGGGGCCGAGAAGCACGGTGCCGACGACACGCTCCTGGACGCCGCCGCATACCGAGTTCGAATCCCCATGCACGGCAAGGCGAACTCCCTCAACGTCGCGGCGTCCGCGGCGATCGTCCTGTTCGAGGCGCGCCGCCAGCGCATGGTCGGGGCACCGTGAGCACAGGTCCCTGACCCCTGCCCGCAGGGGTGGTCAAAAGCACCCCTGAGCGTGTGCCACGATGGACGACATGCGCGTGGACCACGTCTCCTACACCGCGGAGCACGACGGGCTCCAGGCGACGGCCGCCCGGCTCGCCAAGGTCATCGGTGTCGATCCCGTCGACGGCGGCGTCCACCCCCGGTTCGGGACGCGCAACATCATCTTCCCGCTCGCGGACCAGCGCTACGTCGAGGTCGTCGACTGTCTCGACCACCCGGCGTCCGACAAGGCGCCCTTCGGCCAGGCGGTCAAGGCGCGGATGGAGGCCGGCGGCGGCTGGCTCGGCTGGTGCGTTCGCGTCGACGACATCTCCCCCGTCGAGGAGCGCCTCGGGCGGCCCGCGGTCGAGGGCAACCGGCACCGCCCGGACGGCGTCGAGCTGCGCTGGCGGCAGCTGGGCATCAAGGGGCTCATGTCCGATCCGCAGCTGCCCTACTACGTGCAGTGGGAGGACGAGTCGCTTCACCCCAGCGTCGGCGCCTCGACCTCGGTGACCATCGAGGGGCTGCAGATCGCCGGTGACCCCGAGCGCGTCAAGGAGTGGCTCGGCCTTCCCGCGGACCAGACCGCGTCGTCGGTCATCGACTTCACGTTCGTCGCCCCGCGGGGGACGCCCGGCCTGCTCGCCGTGACGTTCCAGACCCCCGAGGGCCTCGTCACCGTCTGAGGCTCAACCCGGCCGCGCGGCCAACCACTCCTTGGCCAGCCGTTTCGGTGCCCGCGCCAGCCACGCGTCCTCCACGACTTCGACCAGCTCGTCGCGCGTGACCTGCCCCAGCTCGGAGAGCCGGACCAGGACCGCGTTGTAGCCGTCGAAGTGCGGCGTCGTGAACCACGGCGGTCCGCTCGCCAGCAACCCCTGCTTCTCCTCCGGCGTCGAGCAGCTGAACACCACGATGTCGGTCAGTCGCTCACCGTTCGCGTCCAGCGCGTCGGGACGGGCGTCGCGGTAGATGACGAACGACTTCCCACGGACCTGGTACGCCGGTCGGTCACCCCACGCGACCGCCTTCGCCGTCTCGGGCAGGGCCAGGGCCAGCTCCCCGATGTCGCTGGGACGCGCCGTGCGCGAACGGGCCACCGGTCAGGCTCCGGCGCCGTCGTCCAGGTAGTCGACCAGCTCCGGCGCGGCGCCCACGTAGGTCGACGGCGTCATCGCCGACAGCCGGGCCGCGACATCCTCCGGCAGCCCGAGCCCGGCGATGAAGACGCGCATGTCCTCCGCGCCGATGCGCCGCCCACGGGTCAGCTCCTTGAGCCGCTCGTACGGCTCGTCCATCCCCGGTACCCCCTGCGCCGCGAGGGCCCGCATCGCCGACTGGACCGCCTCGCCCAGCACCTCCCAGTTCGCGTCCAGGTCGGCGGCCATGGTTGCGGGGACCGCGTCGAGGCCGGCCAGACCGCGCGCGACGTTGTCGAGCGCGAGCACCGAGTGCCCGAACGCCGACCCGATGTTGCGCTGCATCGACGAGTCGGTGAGGTCCCGCTGCAGGCGCGACTGCACCAGCGTCGCCGCCAGCACGTCGAACAGGGCGTTGGACACCTCGAGGTTGGCCTCGGCGTTCTCGAACCGGATCGGGTTCACCTTGTGCGGCATCGTCGACGAGCCCACCGTCCCCTGGCCGCGGACCTGCGCGAAGTAGCCGAACGAGATGTACGTCCATACGTCGGTGCAGAGGTTGTGCATCACCCGGTTGAACCGCGCCAGATCCGCATACAGCTCGGCCTGCCAGTCGTGACTCTCGATCTGCGTGGTGAGTGGGTTCCAGGTGAGCCCCAACCCCTCGACGAACGACCGGCTGATGCCCGGCCAGTCCGCGTCGGGCACGGCCGCGAGGTGGGCCCCGTAGGTGCCGGTGGCGCCGTTGAGCTTGCCGAGGTACTCGGCGTGGCCGACTCGCCGCAGCTGCCGCCGCAGCCGCGCCGCGAGGACGGCCAGCTCTTTGCCGAGGGTGGTCGGCGTGGCCGGCTGCCCGTGCGTATGCGCCAGCATCGGTATGCCCCGCAGCTCACCGGCCATGCCGGCGACCTGGTCGACGACGGACGTCGCACGGGGCAGCCAGACCGACGTCACGGCACCCCGGACCATCAGCGCGTACGAGAGGTTGTTGACGTCCTCGGAGGTGCACGCGAAGTGCACGAGCTCGCCGAGCCCTCGGTCCTCCTCACCCGGGGTGATCCCGGCGAGGCGGCGCTTGAGGAAGTACTCGACCGCCTTGACGTCGTGCACCGTCTCGCGCTCGATGGCGGCGAGCTCCTCGACCTGCGCCGGCCCGAACTCGGACACGATCCGGCGGAGGGCGGCCTTCTCGTCGTCGGTGAGGTGACGGACGCCCGGGACCACCTTGTGGTCGGTGAGGTGGATCAGCCACTCGATCTCGACGTGGACCCGCATCCGGTTGAGCGCCGCCTCGGAGAGGAACTCGACGAGTGGCGCGACGACGGGGCGGTACCGACCGTCGAGTGCACCGAGGGCCACCGGCGGGTCGGCGTCCGCGAACGAGGACATGTCGTCATCCTCCCAGAGACGCCGGGCGTGGCCCGACCGCGCCGGGCGGCGACGTAGCCGATGATGCCGAGGAGGAGGGTCAGACCCACCAGCGCTCCGGTCGCGCTGCCGTCCTCGTCCACCCCGGCCACTCGTTCCAGGCCGAAGACGACGATGACCGGGATCCCGCCCAGCAGCAGGATCGCGGCGTGCCGGGTGCCGTGGGCGAGGCGCTCGCCGAATCGGTACTCCGGATGGTCGTACTTCTCCCCGACGACGTCGACGTAGGCGTGGGCCACGAAGAAGACCAGCATCTCGATCACCACCGCGGCCAACAGCGCGACGATGCCGAGCTTGGCGTCGGCGCCGATCGCCAGGGCGAGACCGGCCGCGATCGCGCCGTACATCGCCAGGGCCATCGAGCCCTGGCCGGCCATGCCGTGCCGGGGGACCGCCGGCTCAGCCATCGTCCCGGCGCGACGCCGTCAGCTCACCGGCCACCCAGGACGCGACGCCGCGGCAGGCGGCCTCGACCTCGGTGAAGCACCGGACGAAGTCCTCCTCGTCGCCGTACCAGGGGTCGTCGACCTCCAACGTCCCAGCGGCCACGGCCGCCGGATCGAACTCGCGCAGCAGGTGGACCTTCGCGGCGTCCTCCTTGGTGCGGGCCCACCGCCGAAGCACCGAGGCGTGGCCGGCGTCGGCGGCGAGGACCAGGTCGGTGTCGGGGAACCAGCCGGGTTCGAACTGCCTGGCGACGTGCCCCGTCCCCTCATACCCGCGCCGTCGCAGCTCGGCGACCGCTCGACGGTCCATGGGACTGCCGACCTCCCAGCGCGTCGTGCCCGCGGAGTCCACGGTGACGTCGAGGCCCGCCTCGCGGAACAGGTCGCGCAGGATGACCTCGCCCATCGGGGAGCGGCAGATGTTGCCCGTGCAGACGACGCTGACGTGGAACGGTCGGTCGACCTGACGAGCCTCAGGCATCGGTCACGCGCACGCTGTCCTCGTGGCTGTCCTCGTAGCCGTTCGGGTTCTGGCTCTGCCACCGCCACGTGTCCGCGCACATGTCGTCGACCGTCCGGGTCGCGACCCAGCCCAGCTCGTCGTTGGCCCGGGTCGGGTCGGACCAGAAGGCCGGGAGGTCGCCGGCCCGGCGACCGACGATGTCGTAGGGGATCGGCCTTCCCGAGGCGCGTTCGAACGCCTTGACCAGCTCCAACACCGAGGTGCCCCGGCCCGTCCCGAGGTTCCAGGTGCGAATCGGCTCGTCGGTGGCCGCGATCCGGTTGAGCGCCGCGACATGGCCGGCGGCGAGGTCCTCGACGTGGATGTAGTCGCGCTCGCAGGTGCCGTCGGTCGTGGGGTAGTCGTCGCCGAAGATACGCAGCCGGTCGCGACGACCCACGGCGACCTGCGCGATGAACGGCATGAGGTTGTTGGGGATCCCTTGCGGGTCCTCGCCGATCGCGCCGGACGGGTGCGCGCCGACGGGGTTGAAGTAGCGCAGGACCGCGATCCGCCACGAGGGGTCGATGTGCGCGACATCACGCAGCACCGTCTCGATCATCACCTTGGTCCGCCCGTAGGGGCTGTTGGCCTGGAGCGGCTCGTAGTCCTCGCGATAGGGCACGGGAGCCTGGTCGCCGTACACGGTCGCGGACGAGGAGAACACCAGCGTCGAGCAGCCGTGCCGTCGCATGGCGCGCAGCAGCGAGAACGTCGACCGGAGGTTGTTCTCGTAGTAGTCCAGTGGCAGCTGCACACTTTCACCGACGGCCTTCAGCCCCGCGAAGTGGACGACCGCGTCGATCTGCTCCGTGGCGAACAGATGTTCCGTCTTGTCGCGGTCGGTGAGGTCGAAAGCGTGTACCGGGATGTGAGTGTCGGTGAGTGCGTCCAGTCGCGCCATGACCGCGGGTTTGGCGTTCCCGAAGTTGTCCACGACGAGAACGTCGTGACCCGCCGCCGTAAGATGGACGACGGTGTGCGAACCGATGTACCCGGCCCCACCACTGACCAGTACTCGCATGCGCACACCGTATGCCGAGGCTCGAGTCGCACGACGGAACGCTCGACCCAAGATCGGCGTTGAGCTCAGCCGGGGGAACAGGACGCGACGGGCTCGACGCCAATGCCGTCGCATCGAAAGGATTGGTTGAACGTGGGAAAACACAGTGCGCAGCGGCGATCGCCGCTGCCGCTCGTCCTCGGGGTCGTCGCCCTGCTCGCCATCGCGGCTGCGGCGTTCTTCGGTTTCCGCATCCTGACCGGCGCCGAGGGCGCCAGCCAGGCCTCTCCACTTCCGACGACGAGTACGACCAGCAGCCCGAGCAGCACGCCGTCCACGACGACGAGCACCACGACGTCCGCGGCGTCGGCCACCGTCTCGGCCGAGCTCGCCGCGGTCCAGAAGGCCCTCCAGGAGTGCGTCACCCGCCAGGACGCGGCCAAGCCGGTGGTCACGGCGGCGACGACCGCCGCCGAGCACTGGTCCCAGCACCTGCAGGGCCAGGCCGACATCGACTCCGGGACGAAGACCTACCTGGACGTCAAGACCAACGTGTTCGGGCCCAGCCGCGCCGCCGGACCGGGTGACGTTGCGGCATACGACGGTGCGATGACCGCCTACAGCGGTGTCGGCGGCTGTCAGAACGCCGGCGCCTTGGAGGCGCCCACCGACCTCAAGACCAAGCTCCAGGCGTGTGCCGCCCGCGAGCAGGCGATCGACACCTATGTGAGCGCGGCGAAGGCGGTCCTGGACGACTGGCGCACGCACCTGAGCGAGATGGCCGACCACAGCGACGGGCACCTCAACGGCCCGGAGGCGCAGGCCCGGTGGATCGAGCGCTACAAGGCCGCTCCGGTGCACCTCGACCCCTACAAGGCCGCTGCCGCCGCCCTCTCCTCGGCTCCCGCCTGCAGCGCCTGACCGGCTGAACCCGTACCGCTAGGCCCGCACCGGGGTGAGGTCCATCACGCGGTCGTAGGACTCCGCGCTCAGCGGGCTGTGGCTGACCACCACCACGGACCGGCCGTGCGCGCCACCGAGCACGTCGGCGAGCACAGCGGTCGCCGTGGCGTGGTCGAGGTGGGCCACCGGCTCGTCGAGGAGCAGGACGGGACGGCCCGACAGCAGCGCCCGCGCGACGGCGAGCCGGGCCCGCTCCCCGCCGGAGAGCCCTCGTCCGCCGGAGCCGAGACGGGTGTCCAGCCCGTCCGGAAGGCCGCCCAGCCAGCCGCCGAGACCGGCCCGGCGCAGCCCCGTCACGAGCTCGGCGTCACCCGACTCGCTGTCGTCGATCGGGAGCGCGAGCCGCAGGTTCTCGCGCAGCGTCGACGCGAAGACGTGCGGCTCGTCGTCCACGACCGCGACGAGCGCCCGGACCTCCTCGACGGGAAGGTCGCGTACGTCGGTCCCGTCGACGGTGTAGCGCCCGCCGGACAGCTCGAGCTGTCGCCCGAGCAGTGCCAGGAGCGTCGACTTCCCCCCGCCGTTCGGTCCGGTGACCAGCAACCGCGTCCCGGGCTCCAGGTCCAGGTCGAGGGGCCCGACGGCGGTGGCGACGCCGTCCCAGGACGCCCGGGCGTCGGTGAGCTGGAGGCGTATGCCGGTCGTCCCATGGGCCGAGAGCGCCCCAGTCCGTGCATGCGGGCTGTCCGACACCGCCGGCTCCTGGACCAGCAGCCGGCTGAGTCGCGCCGCCGCCGCGCGGGCGCGAGCCGACGCACGGACCGCCTCGACCAGCGGCTGGAACGCCTCGACGACCGCCACCGGCGTCAGGACGAGAAGTCCCTTGACCGCGATCGGCACGTTGAGGTCGCGGGTCAGCACCGCCGCCGCGACGGTGGTGGCGGCGACCAGGACCAGGATGGCCGCCGCCGTCGCGGCCCGGCCGCGGCTCTGTCGCCGGGTTGCCCGCTCGACGGCGCGCTGCGCGACGTCCACGCGGGCGAGCACCGCGGGACCGGCCCCGGCCGCCCGGACCTGCTCGGCCTGCCCGGTCACCAGCTGGCTGGAGGCCAGCAGCTCGGCCCGCCCTTCCAGCAGGTCGCCCTGGGCGGCGGACTCCGCACGCCGGGCCAGGAGGCCGACGACGGCCGTCGCGAGGACGAGGCCGGCGACCACGAGGCCCACGCTCGGTGCCAGCAACGCCGTGAGGACGGCGGTGAGGACACCGGCGGTCGCGGCCGCCGTGACCGGGACCGTGACCCGCACCTGCGCCTCGACGACCTCGCTCAGGTCGTCGACGACGCCGCCGAGCAGGTCGGCACGACGGCGGCGACCGAGCCGCGCCGGGGTCAGCGGGACCAGTCGTGCGTACGCCTGCGCCCGACGCTCGGCGAGGTCGCGCAGAGAAGCGTCGTGCGAGCGCAGCCGCTCGGCGTAACGCAGGACCGGGCGTGCGATGCCGAACGCGCGGACCGCGACGACGGCGGTGAGGAGGGAGAGGACGGCCGGCTGCTCGCTGGCGCGGACGACGAGCCAGCCGGACGTTGCCGTCAGCGCGATGCCGGCGGTGGTCGCTCCGGCGCCGAGCAGGGCCGCGAGTGCGAGCGACCGCCGTTCCCACCATCGGCTCCCGTTCACCGGGCCGCCCTCAGATCCACGAGCTCGACGTGTCGGTCGGCCACGGCGACCAGCTCCGCGCGGTGCGTGGTGGCGACGACGGTCCGGTCGGCGGCGAGCGCCCTGATGACCGCGTGGATGGTCTCCACGCCTTCGGCGTCGAGGTGAGCGGTGGGCTCGTCGAGCAGGACGACGGGCCGGTCGCTGAGGAGCGCGCGGGCCACGGCCAGCCGGGCGCGCTGCCCAGCGGACAGCCCGAACCCGTCGTCCCCGAGCATGGTGTCCAGCCCGCGGGGCATCCCGGCGACGGCCCCGTCGAGGCCGACGCGGCGCAGGGCGTCCCAGAGCCGGTCCGGCGCCACCGGCTCGGCCGCCACCAGCTGGAGGTTGTCGCGCACCGAACCGGGCAGCAGGAAGGGGCGCTGAGTGACGAGGTGCGCCGGGGCGGCGTCGACCGTTCCGGTGGTCGGCGTCCGCAGCCCCGCGACGAGCTCGAGCAGCGTGGTCTTGCCCGACCCGGACGCGCCGGTCACCACGGTGAGCCCGCCGCCGGCCGTGAGCGTGAGGTCGCGGAGAACCTCGGCGTGGTCGCCGGGGTAGCGGTAGCCGACCTGCTGCAGGACGACGCCGGAGCCCGGTATGCGCGCCGCCGGTGCGTCCGCGTCGAGCTCGTCCATGATCCGGTCCAGGGCCTGCGCACCGTCGGCGGCGGCGTGGAACTCGGCGCCCACGCGGCGGATCGGCCAGTACGCCTCGGGGGCAAGAAGGATCGCGACCAGCCCGGGCAGCAGGTCGAGGTTCCCCGCCGCGAGCCGCAGTCCGACGGTGACGGCGACCAGGGCCACGGAGAGCGTGGCCAGCAGCTCGAGCGCCGCGGAGGACAGGAACGACAGCCGCAGGGTGGCCATCGTCTCCTCGCGGTGGCGCTCGCTGACCGACCGCACGGTCGCGACCTGGCGCATACCTCGTCCGTAGGCGACCAGCGTCGGAAGGCCGCGCACGACGTCGACGAAGTGGCCGGACAGCCCTTGGAGCGCGGCCCAGCGACGGTCGGTGGCCTCCTGGGTGGTCCGCCCGATGAGGGCGGCGAAGAGCGGGAGCAGGGGCAGGGTCAGCACGACGATCACGCCGCTCGGCCAGTCGACGACGAACAGGGCCCCCACCGCCAGGACCGGCACGACGGACGCGTGGACCAGGGCGGGGAGGTACCGCGTCACGTAGGTCTCGACCGCCGTGCACCCCTGCGCGGCCAGGGTCGTCCCGACGGCCGGATCCGGCCACGTCTCCGCCGGGCGTTCCAGCCAGGTTCCGAGCAGCCGTGCCCGCAACGCGCCCGACACCATGACGCCGGCCCTCGCCGCCGTGCGCTCGACCGCGTAGGCCAGTGCGGCGCGAGCGCCGAACGCCAACGCCAGCAAGGTGATCGGACCGACGAGGTCGTCCCGGTGGACCACCGCGGTGACCAGCGCACCGACGGCGAACGCACCGCATACCGTCGCGACGCCCTGGAGCACACCGGCGACGCCGAGACCGACCACCGACCGGCGGGCCTGCGGAACCGCCCGCAGCAGCCGCGGGTCCACCGGCCTCGATCGGGCCATCTCAGGCCGGGATGTGGTGCACGGCGATCCGCTTGCGGAACACCCAGTAGGTCCAGCCCTGGTAGAGCAGCACGATCGGCGTGAAGATCAGCGCCACGATGGTCATGATCCTCAGCGTGTAGTCGGTGCTCGACGCGTTGGTGGTCGTCAGCGAGTACGCCGGGTCGATGGTCGACGGCATCACGTCGGGGAACAGCGCGAGGAACAGCGTCGCCACGGCGAAGGCGATGCAGACGAAGGTTCCGGTGAACGCCCAGCCCTCGCGGTCACGCAGGTTCGCTCCGAGCGCGCCGAGGAGGGCGACCGCAGCGATGACGGTGGTGACCCACGAGGCGGCCGAGCCCTGCTGGAACCCGATGACGAGCAGGTAGGCGACGGCGAGGACCGCCGCGACGGCGCCGAGCCGGGTCGCGAGCCGGCGGGCGTCCTCGCGGATCGGGCCGGCCGTCTTCAACGCCACGAACAGGGCGCCGTGGACGAGGAACAGCGACAACGTCACGAGCCCGCCGAGCAGCGCAATCGGGTTGAGCAGCGTCCAGAGGTTGCCGACGAACTCCTTGTCCGCGTCGATCGGCACGCCGCGGACGATGTTGGTGAAGGCCACGCCCCAGAGCAGCGCCGGCACGAACGACCCGACGACGATGGCGAGGTCCCATCGTGACTTCCACGTGGTGCTCTCGCGCTTGTGGCGGTACTCGAAGCCGAGGTTGCGCACGATGAGCGCGACGAGGATGAGCAGCAGGGGAAGGTAGAAGCCGCTGAACAACGTGGCATACCAGTGGGGGAAGGCCGCGAACGTCGCCCCGCCCGCCGTGAGCAGCCACACCTCGTTGCCGTCCCACAGCGGGCCGATGGTGTTGATCATGACCCGACGCCGCCGCTCGGTGTCGGCGGCGTCACCGCCGCGGCCGAGCACCGGCAGCAGCATCCCGACGCCGAAGTCGAACCCTTCGAGGACGAAGTACCCCGTCCAGAGGACGGCGATGAGGATGAACCAGACCGTCGAGAGCTCCATGTCGTCCTCCCGTCAGTACGCGAAGACGAGCGGGGCGTCGTCGTCGGTCTGGTCCGGAGGGATGGGTTCGACGAACTCCTCGGCGCCCTTGCGGACGTAGTGGAGGAACAGCTTGATCTCGACGACGGCCAGCGCGCCGTAGAGCAGCGTGAAGACGGTCATGGAGGTGAGCACCTCACCGGCCGAGACCGAGGGCGAGACCCCGGTCGCGGTCGTCATCATCCCGAAGACCAACCAGGGTTGTCGGCCGGTCTCGGTGAAGATCCAGCCGAACGCCGCACCGAACACCGGCATGAGCGGGGTGAGCACGGCGACCCAGGTCCAGAGCCGGTCCCAGCGGCTGTCGGACCGCGTCAGCACTCGGCCCCGACGGGTCGCCCAGAGGACGACCAGGGCCACGAGGGCGGACAGCATCCCGACCCCGATCATGAGCCGGAAGCTCCAGTAGGCGAGGGGGATGTTCGGCAGGTACGTCGCGTCCATCACGAGCGGGTTCCCGGACTGGCCGAACTGTTGGAGGTACTGCGCCTGGAGGTCGTTGATCCCCTCGACCGAGCCGCTGAAGCTGCCGGTGGCGAGGAAGCTCAACAGGCAGGGGACGGTGACGGAGAACCGTTCCTCGGTGCCGTCCAACGACCCGATCGTGAACAACGAGAACGGCGCACAGCTGTCGGCGGACTCGTAGAGGGCCTCGGCCGCGGCCATCTTCATCGGCTGGACCTCGGTCATGATCTTGCCCTGGAGGTCCCCGGTGAAGGCTACGGCGAGCCCCGCGACGAGGGTCACGATCGCGCCGGCCCGGGTCATCCGGCGGTACATCGACGCGTCGCCGCCGACGTCGCGCCGTCGCATCCGGTAGATGCCGACGCCGAGGACGACCGCCCCGCCGGCCATGTAGGACGCGGTGATGGTGTGGGGGAAGGTGACCAGCTGCACGGGGTTGGTCAGCACGGCGCCGAAGTCGGTGAGCTCGGCCCGCCCGGAGGCCTCGTTGAACCGGTACCCGACCGGGTGCTGCATGAACGAGTTCGCCGAGAGGATGAAGTACGCGGACAGGACTGTCCCGATGTGGACGATCCACATCGTCGCGGCGTGCAGCTTCTCGGGCAGGCGCCCCCACCCGAAGATCCACAGGCCGAGGAACACCGACTCGAGGAAGAACGCCAGCAGCGCCTCGATGGCCAGCGGTGCGCCGAAGATGTCGCCGACGAACCGCGAGTAGTCCGACCAGTTCATCCCGAACTGGAACTCCTGGACGATCCCGGTGACCAGGCCGAGCGCGAAGTTGATGGTGAAGAGCTTGCCGAGGAACTTCGTGAGGCGCAGGTCCGCCGGGTCCCGGTGCCGCACCCAGCGCACGTGGTAGTACGCCACGAGGGCGCTCATCCCGATCGTGACCGGGACGAAGAGGAAGTGGTAGACGGTGGTGATCGCGAACTGCCAGCGCGCGAGCGCAAGTGCGTCCACGTTGCCCCCTGGTCGTAGAAGGACCCTC
This sequence comes from uncultured Actinomycetota bacterium, assembly GCA_963713345.1. GTDB lineage: Bacteria > Actinomycetota > Actinomycetes > Actinomycetales > Dermatophilaceae > Lapillicoccus. The sequence goes on from CAVQLI010000014.1 coordinate 489,394, forward strand.
GTCAGACCACGGTAATTCGTGTCGCGGTGGCCAGTACAGGGACCTTGGTCACACGGCGGGGTGCCGAGCGGGGAGGGTCTGCCACATCGGGGCGTGGCACATGCTCCCGTGACAGCGGTCAGTCGCGAGGTCGGTTGTCGACCACCCGCCGGGCCTTGCCGACGGAGCGCTCGATGCCTCCTGGGTCGCGCACCTCGACCCGGGCGGTCGTGCCGATCCGGTCCTTGATCCGCGACACCAGCCGGTCGACGACCGCCGCCTTGTCCGGTTCGGCGAGGATCTCGTGGCTCTCCACCAGGACGGTCAGCTCGTCGAGTCGGCCGGGTCGGGTCAGCACGCACTGGAAGTACGGCGCCAGCGCGGTCTCGGCGAGGACCAGCTCCTCCACCTGGGTGGGGAACACGTTCACGCCGCGGACGATCATCATGTCGTCGGAGCGGCCGGTGATCTTCTCCATGCGGCGGAAGGCGGGGTATGCGGACCCCGGCAGCAGGCGGGTGAGGTCCCGCGTGCGGTAGCGCAGCACCGGCATGGCCTGCTTGGTGAGGCTGGTGAAGACCAGCTCACCGCGCTCGCCGTCCGGGACCGGCTCGCCGGTGATGGGGTCGACGATCTCCGGGTAGAAGTGGTCCTCCCAGACGTGCAGCCCGTCCTTGGTCTCGACCGCCTCCTGCGCGACGCCGGGGCCGATCACCTCGGACAAGCCGTAGATGTCGACGGCGTCCATGGTCGTGCGCTCCTCGACCTCGCGGCGCATCGACTCGGTCCACGGTTCGGCCCCGAAGATCCCGATCCGCAGCGAGGACTGCTTGGGGTCGAGGCCTTGTCGCTCCATCTCGTCGAGAATGCTGAGGAAGTAGCTGGGGGTGACCATGATGACCCGCGGCTCGAAGTCGCGGATGAGCTGGACCTGGCGCTCGGTCATCCCGCCCGAGACGGGCACCACGGTGCAGCCGAGCCGCTCGGCGCCGTAGTGCGCTCCCAGACCGCCGGTGAACAGCCCGTACCCGTAGGCCACGTGGACGATGTCGCCCGGCCGTCCACCGGCCGCGTGGATCGACCTCGCCATGACCTCCGACCACACGTCGAGGTCGGCCCGGGTGTACCCCACGACGGTGGGCCGGCCGGTCGTGCCACTGCTGGCGTGGACCCGGACGACCTCCTCGCGCGGCACGGCGAACATCCCGAACGGGTACTGCTGCCGCAGGTCCTCCTTCGTGGTGAACGGGACTCTGGCGAGGTCGTCCAGGGAGCGCACGTCGCGGGGGTGCAGGCCCACCGCGTCGAAGGCCGTCCGGTAGTGCGGCACCGACGCATACGCCGCCTGCACCGTCTCGCGCAGCCGGGCGGTCTGCTCGGACCGGAGCCGGTCGACGCTCCACGTCCGCAGGTCGTCGTATCTGGTGTCGTCGCCCGTGACCACGCCGCGATGGTATGCCGTTGTAACCGGGCAGATACCCGACCGGAACGCCGCGCGTGCCATGATTCCGCTTTGAGTGCCGGGGTCGGTCCGGCGCCCGAACCAGGAGAGCCCCCCTGTGACTTCTCGCTTCACAACCCGTTCCCTCGTCGTCGTCGCGGCTGCGGCCGCCTTCGGTCTCGCCGCCTGCAGCTCCGGTTCGTCCGGCGACTCCGGCGGTGCGGGTGGCGGCTCCGGTGCCACCAGCGGGGGAGCCGCGGCCGCAGGCGTGACGCTTATCGCCTCGGGCAAGATCACGACCTGCACCCACCTGCCCTACGCGCCGTTCCAGTCGAACGACGACCAGGGCAAGACGATCGGGTTCGACGTCGACATGATCGACCTCGTCGCGAAGAAGCTGGGCGTCGAGCAGGCCATCGTCGACACCCCGTTCGAGGGCATCAAGTCCGGTCAGGACCTCTCCACCGGCAAGTGCGACATCGCCGCTGCCGGTATGACGATCACCGACGAGCGCAAGAAGGCCATCCTCTTCTCGCTCCCGTACTTCGACGCGACGCAGGCGTTGCTGGTCAAGAAGGACTCCACCGTCGCCACGCTGGCCGACCTCAAGGGCAAGAAGCTGGGCGCCCAGGCCGCGACGACCGGGCTCGACTACGCGAAGTCCAAGGCGGACGCGAACGGCTACGTGATCGTCGAGTTCCAGGACCTCGCCACTCAGACCCAGGCCCTGACCACCAACCAGGTCGACGCCGCGATCAACGACCTGCCGGTCTGGACCGAGGCCATCAAGGCGGACAAGGGGGCGACCAAGGTCGCGACCCAGTTCGACACCGGTGAGCAGTACGGGTTCGGCATGAAGCTCGGCAACGACGCCCTGAAGAAGGTCGTCGACGAGGCCATCACGACGGCGAAGTCCGACGGCACCTACGCCTCGCTCTACACCAAGTGGATCGGCCAAGCTCCGCCGAAGTAACCGTCGCGCTATCGGGCCGACGGCCGGGCTGACTTCACGAGAGGAAGGGCGCGCCCATGGCCCTCGACACGGCAGCGCCTCCCAAACCGCGGATGAGCCGGCGTCAACGCGCCCGGCTGACCCGATGGGCCCAGTACGGCGTCGGGATCCTCGTCGTCCTGTTCCTCGTGGTCAAGACCGACTGGGCGCAGTTCAACGCGGCGTTCTTCCGGCTGGACATCGTCGCGCGGATGTGGCCGAGCGTCATCACGATCGGGTTGAAGAACACCCTGATCTACACGGCGCTCGCCTTCATCTTCGGGCTCGCGCTGGGGCTCATCATCGCGATGATGAAGCTGTCGTCGATCGGGCCGTACCGCTGGTTCGCGAACGCGTACGTCGAGCTGTTCCGGGGTCTACCCGCGCTGGTCGTGCTCTTCATGGTGGCGTACGGCATTCCGAACGCCTTCCCCGGCTTCCAGTTCCCCGGTGACATCTACGGCAAGGTGATGGTCGGGCTGGGACTGACCGCCGCGGCCTACATGGCGGAGACCATCCGGGCCGGCATCCAGGCCGTGCCCAAGGGACAGGTCGAGGCGGCCCGCACCCTCGGGATGGGCTACGGGAGGACGATGTTCAGCATCGTGCTGCCGCAGGCCTTCCGGGTCGTCATCCCGCCCCTCACCAACGAGATCATCCTGCTGGTCAAGGACTCGTCCCTGGTCTACGTCCTCGGGGTGACCTTCGCGCAGTACGAGCTGACGAAGTTCAGCCAGGACTTCCTCAACCGCACCGTGAACCCCACACCCCTCATCGTCGGGGCCTTGTGCTACCTCATCATCACCCTCCCGCTGTCGAGCCTCGTGCGAGCGCTCGAGAAGCGCTACGCCAAGGCCCGGTGACCGCGATGCCCACCCTTCCCGACACCCCGGGCGCCCCCACGGCCGTCGAGCTGCCCGCCATCTCGATCCAGGGCCTGTCGAAGTCGTTCGGGACCAACGAGGTCCTCAAGGACATCAGCCTCGACGTCGCCACCGGCGAGGTGGTCTGCGTCATCGGCCCCTCCGGGTCCGGCAAGTCCACCCTGCTGCGCTGTGTGAACATGCTCGAGACGCCGACCTCCGGGACGATCCACGTCGGCGCCGACGAGATGACCGACCCCGACGTCGACATCGACCGGGTCCGTCGGCGGATCGGCATGGTGTTCCAGTCGTTCAACCTGTTCCCGCACCTCACCGTGCTGCAGAACCTCACCATCGCCCAGACCAAGGTGCTGCGCCGCAGCAAGGCCGAGGCGGACAAGGTGGCCCGCCACAACCTCGAACGGGTCGGTATGACCCACAAGGAGGACGCCTTCCCGGCGCAGCTCTCCGGCGGTCAGCAGCAGCGCGTCGCGATCGCCCGGTCGCTGTCGATGGACCCCGAGCTGATGCTCTTCGACGAGCCCACGTCGGCACTCGACCCCGAGCTGGTCGGCGAGGTCCTCGCCGTGATGAAGTCCCTGGCCAACCAGGGCATGACGATGATGATCGTCACTCACGAGATGGCGTTCGCGCGCGAGGTCGCCGACCGGGTGGTCTTCATGGACGGCGGCTACGTCGTCGAGGAGGGCCCGCCGGCGGACGTCATCGGCGACCCCAAGGAGTCACGGACCAAGTCGTTCCTCCACCGGGTGCTCAACCCGCTGGTCATCGAACCGGACGAGCTGACCGACGAGGGCGTCCAGGACCTCCGCTGACGGTCAGTCGACCACCGTGGCCGTCCTGCCGGTGACCCGCCCGAGCTTGACCGGGTTCCGCACGAAGTAGAGGGCCGTGATGCCGCGGTCCTCGACCGTGCAGAAGGCCACCGTGTCGAGCTCGTCATCCGCATACAGCAGGATCGCGGTCTCGTCGTTGAGCCGGGTGACCTCGACGCGCGTCTCGCCGGTGTAGTCCGGCCGGTTGAGTACCCCGACCAGCCACCGGACCACCTTCTCCGGGCCGTGGATCGGCCGCAGGGCCGCCCGCTTGATCCCGCCGCCATCGGTGACGAGGACGACGTCGGGGGCCAGCAGGGCCATGAACGAGTCCATGTCCCCGGTCGTCAGGTGCTGGATGAACTGGTCCAAAACGGCGTCGTGCCGTTTCCGGTCGACGACCTCCGGACGTCGCGAGTGGACGTGGCCCCGGGCGCGGTTGGCCAGCTGCCGCACCGCCGCCTCGGACCGGTCCAGGGTCGTGGCCACCTCGGCGAAGCTGAGCCCGAAGACGTCGTGCAGCACGAACGCGGCCCGCTCCAGCGGCGACAGCGACTCGAGCACGACGAGCATGGCCATCGACACCGAGTCGGACAGCTCGACGCTCTCGGCGGGACCACGGTCGGTCGACACCGGTTCGGGCAGCCACGGCCCGACGTAGTCCTCTCGCCGGCTCTGTTGCTGGCGAACGCGGTTCAGCGCCTGCCGGGTCGCGACGGTCAGCAGGTAGGCCCGCGGGTCGCGCACCTCGCTCCGGTCGGCCGCCGCCCAGCGCAGCCAGGTCTCCTGCACCGCATCCTCCGCGTCGGCGACACTCCCGAGCACCCGGTAGGCGGCACCGACCAGCTGCGGTCGCAGCTCCTCGAACTCCCGGGCCAGCGAGAGGTCCGGCTCGTCGTCGGACTCAGCCATGCGACGGCCGCAGGTCGCACTGCTCTTTGAACCCCTGGCTGGTGAAGCCCAGCGCCGAGTTGGACCGGCTGTAGAAGTTCTCCAGGGCGACCGCCGCGGTGAGCTCGACGACCGCGGCCTCGCTGAGGTTCTCCAGCAGCCCGGCCACCATCTCGTCGGTGACGCCCATCGGTGTGGTCGACATCGCCTCGGCGTACTCGATCACCCCGCGCTCGAGGTCGGTGTAGGCGTCGCTGGACCGCCAGCTGGTGATCGCCTCCAGCTTGGCGCGGTCCACGCCCTCGGTGTGCGAGACCCAGTAGCCGAAGTCGAGGCACCAGCTGCACCCCACGGTGGCCGCTGCCGACAGGGCGGCCAGATGCTTGAGCGACGGGTCGAGAGCGTCCCATCGCTTCGTCGCGTTCTGGAACCGCATCGTCGAGGTCAGCACCTTGCGGTTGTGGGCCAACGCCAGCGCCGGTTCCATGACCGCGCCGTAGCTGCGGCGGGTGTACCAGTTCATGCCCCTGACGAGCAGGTTGCTCTCGTCCACGAGGGGGATGCGGGCCATGCGGGTGGTGGTCGACACGGGATCTCCTTGGTCGGTCGGTGTCCTGTCGACGGAGAGACACCCCCCGCGGTGCTGATGTGACATCACCGGTTCGGCAGCGACCGGGACCGCCCCCGGAACTCGGCGATCACCGCTCCGTCCGCCTCCCGGGTCACGGTGACGTCGGTGATCCCGCTGCGGCCGTAATCCACCCGGACCCGGGCCTCGGCGACGAGCACGTCACCGAGGCGGGCGGACGTGACGAAGGTGATGTCCGCGCCGGCGGCCACCGTGAGCACCCCGCGTGAGTTGCAGGCCAGGGCGAACGCGGAGTCGGCCAGGGTGAAGAGGTAGCCGCCGTGGACGATGGCGTGGCCGTTGACCATGTGGTCGCCGACGGTCATCCGCACCACCGCGTGGTCGACCTCGACGACCGTGGCCTCCATGCCGAGGTGCGCGGAGGCGCCGTCGTCGTCCCACATCCGGCGGACGTGGCTGAGGTCCACCTCGGAGTCGGTCACCGATCGGCCTCCAGCGCCGGACTGGGTCGGTACCGCCCACCGGGGTATGCGTCGTCGAGCTCGGCGAGGACGCTGCGGACGTAGTCGTATCCCAGCTCCCGCCCCCAGGCGACGGGGCCCTTCGGGTAGGACGTGCCGAGCACCATGGCCGTGTCCACGTCCTCGGGGGAGGCCTCGCCGCGGTGCACGAGGTCGACCGCCTCGTTGACCAGCATGGCCACCGTGCGGGCCACCGGGTCGGTACGGGCCGGTCCACCGACCAGCTCGTCGACCCGGCGCTCGTCGGGGTCGGCGTCGGTCGGGCGACCGTCCGCCGCATAGGTGTAGACGCCCCGGCCGGTCTTACGACCGAGCCGACCCTCGGCGACGAGGTCGCGCTGGAGCTGCACCGGCGCATACCGGGGGTCCTGACCGGTCCGTTCCCAGACGCTCGTGCCGACAGCGAGGTTGACGTCCTGCCCGATGAGGTCGGTCAGCTCGAGCGGCCCCATCCGGAAGCCGGCGGAGCGCAGGCACGCGTCGATCGTGGCGGCGTCGGCGAGGCCCTCCTCGAGCATCCGCTGCCCCTCCCCGTAGAAGGGGCGGGCGACGCGGTTGACGATGAACCCCGGCGTGGACGCGCAATGCACCGGGGTCTTGCCCCAGGACGCCATGAGGTCGGCGGCGAAGTCGACGTAGGTCTGGGCGCTCGCGGTGCCGTGCACGACCTCGACGAGCCGCATCACCGGTGCGGGGTTGAAGAAGTGCAGCCCGATCACCCGCTCCGGGTCGTGGACCGGCTCGGCGATGGCGTCGATGTCGAGGCTCGACGTGTTGGTCGCCAGCAGCGTGGTGGGCGGCTGGAGCCGGCTCAGCTCCCCGAACACGGACTGCTTGACCTCGAGGTCCTCGGCGGCGGCCTCGATCACGAGCTCGCACTCCGGCAGGTCGGCGAGGTCGGCGACGACGTGCAGGCGGTCGGCCGCCGCGCGGGCCTCCTCGCTGGTCAGCCGGCCCTTGGCGGCCAGGTCGGCCAGGCGCTGACCGAGGCCTTCGGCGGCGGCCTCCGCCCGGTCCGCACCGGCGTCCTGCAGGTAGACGTGGTGGCCCGCCGTGGCGGCGACCTGGGCGATCCCGGCCCCCATGGCACCGGTCCCGACGACCGCGACGTTGCCTCGAGGACCGTCCGCCGTCATGCCGCCATCCTGCCAAACCGGCGGTTAGATCCACTCCTTGCGTTTGAACACCACAAAGAGGCTGACCGCGATCCCCAGGATGATCACCGTCGAGGCGATCACGCCGGACGGCTGGTTGAAGCCCGGGTAGGGCACGTTCTGGCCGAACCAGCCGGTCACGGCGGTCGGGATGGCGATGATGGCCGCCCACGCCGTGAGCTTCTTCATCACCGTGTTGAGCCGGGCGTCCTGGAGCGACAGCGACGTCTCGAAGATCGACGTGAGCATGTCGCGCAGCGACTCGCTCCACTCCGCGGCCCGGATCGCGTGGTCGTAGAGGTCGGAGAACCAGCCGTCGAGCTCGTTGCCGTCCTTGTGCAGCTCGGTGCGGTGGCGCAGCACGGCACTGACCACCTCGCGCATCGGCAGGACCACCCGGCGCAGCTCGACCAGCTCCTTGCGGATCCGGAAGGTCCGCTGCTGCGTCTTGCGGGTCTGCTCGTTCTCGGCGAAGAGCCCGTCCTCCAGTGACTCGATGGCGTCGTCGAGCTGCTGCACGGTGTCGAAGTGCCCGTCGACGATGACGTCGAGGAGCCCGTGGAGCAGGGCCCCACCACCCAGGCGCAGCAGGTCGCTGTTGTCCTCCCAGCGCCGGACGACCTCCTTCATGTCGAACACGTCGTTGTCACGGACCGTGACGATGCCGCGCGGCAGGACGAACGCCGAGATCTTCGTGAGCTGGAGCCGGGAGGCCAACACCTGGTCCGGAGCCATCGGGCCCGGGCCGGGGTGGTCGAGCCGGGTCGCATACACGCTGACGAAGGTGTGGTGCGCGTGCATGGTGGCCTTCGGCCGGCTGGCGTCCTCGATGACGTCCTCGACCGCGTGCGGGTCGAGGCTGAGCTCGTCGGCGAGCTTCTGGAGGATCCCGTGGTCCGGTTCGAGGATGTCCACCCAGACCAGGGAGTCCTCCTCCTGGAGGTGCTCGGAGATGTCGTCCAGCGGGAAGTCCTGTTCGGTGACCTCGCCCTTTCGCCACAGCACGGTGTGGACACCGGTGGTTCCCATGAGGGCAGTGTGCTCCCTGGGGCTGGACGACACCTGCCGAGGACGCCGGGTCCGCTGCGTCTCATTACGATTGGCGGGTGACGACGACGTCGACGCCCACCCATCCGCTGCTCGAGAAGCACGCCGACGCCCTCGGGGAGGCACGGACCGCCCTGGCAGCTCGCAGCTACTTCTCGCGCTACCCGGAGTCACCGTCGCCCCGCGTCTACGGCGAGACCGCGGCCGCCGACGGCCTCAGCGCCCACGAGGGGCACCTCGGAGGCCGGTATGCGGCGCTGGCCGACCAGCCGACCGACGGCACGTGGGTGGGGTCGGAGGTGTCGCCCTACGGACCGGCCCTCCGGGTCGAGTACCCGCACCTGGACGTCGACCGGTCGCTGGCCGCCGCCCGCGCCGCGATGCCCTCATGGCGCGACGCCGGTCCGCAGGTGCGGGCCGCGGTATGCCTCGAGATCGTCGACGCGGTGAACGCCCGCGGGTTCGAGCTGGCCAACGCCGTCATGCACACGTCGGGCCAGCCGTTCGTCATGGCCTTCCAGGCGGGCGGACCGCACGCCCAGGACCGGGCCCTCGAGGCGATCGTCGCCGGGCTGGTGGAGCAGGAGCGGGTGCCCACCCAGGTGACGTGGGAGAAGCCGGCCAAGGACGCGCCGATCCGGATGGTCAAGGACTACCGGGTCGTCCCGCGCGGCGTCGCCCTCGTCGTCGGATGCAACACCTTCCCGACGTGGAACGCCTACCCCGGGATCTTCGCGTCGCTGGTCACCGGCAACCCGGTCATCGTCAAACCCCATCCTCGCGCGGTGCTGCCGCTTGCGATCACCGTGGAGATCGCACGAACCGTGTTGCGGGACAACGGGTTCGACCCGGATCTCGTGCAGCTGGCCGTTGAGGCCGACGGCGAGGGCCTGGCTCGCACGCTGGCCGAGCGCCCCGAGATCGCGATCATCGACTACACCGGTGGCCCGCGGTTCGGCGAGTGGCTGGAACGCGAGGGCGCCGTGCGCGGCGCATTGGTGTTCACCGAGAAGGCCGGCGTCAACACGGTGGTGGTCGACTCGACCGACAACCTGCGCGGCGCACTGGGCAACCTCGCGTTCTCGCTGGCGCTGTACTCCGGCCAGATGTGCACCACCCCGCAGAACCTCTACGTCCCCGAGGACGGCATCGACACCGACGAAGGACGCCTGTCGTTCGAGGAGCTCGGCGACCGGCTGGCGGCGGCGATCGGCAAGCTCACCGGCGACGACGCCCGCGCCGTCGAGATCCTCGGCGCGACGGTCAACGACCAGGTCCGAGGCAACGCCGCCGGCATCGAGGAGCTGGCCCAGCGCGGTGGCGGGTCCGTGGTTCTCGCGCCCCGCGAGGTGACGCACCCCGCATACCCCGACGCCGTCGTCCGCACTCCGGGCCTGGTGGCCCTGGATGCCTCGAGCGAGGAGGTCTACGCGCGAGAGTGCTTCGGCCCGGTGACGTTCCTGATCCGGACCACCTCGACGGAGCAGTCCCTGGAACGGTTCGTCGAGACAGTGCGCGAGCACGGCGCCATGACCGCCGCGGTGTGGTCGACGTCCGAGGCCGTGCTCGACGCGGCCCGGGACGCGGCCGCCGACGCCGGGGTCGCCCTGTCCGAGAACCTCACCGGTCCGGTCTTCGTCAACCAGACGGCGGCCTTCTCCGACTACCACGGCACCGGCGCAAACCCCGCCGCCAACGCCGCGTACACCGACGCCGCCTTCGTGGCCAACCGGTTCCGCGTCGTGACCAGCCGCCGGCATATCTGATCGCCGATCGTCGGTCCGCGCCTCTACGGTGGGCCGATGGCATCGGTCAAGCAGTTCCAGGTCACCTTCGACTGCGCCGAACCCGAGCGCGTAGCCCGCTTCTGGTGCGAGGTGCTGGGCTACGTCGTCCCACCGCCCCCCGAGGGGTTCGCTTCGTGGGACGAGGTCGACCGCGCTCAACCGCCCGAGGACCAGGGGTCGAGGTTCGCGTGTGTCGATCCCACCGGTGTGGGCCCGCGCCTGTTCTTCCAGCGCGTGCCCGAAGGCAAGGTCGTCAAGAACCGGGTGCATCTCGACGTGCGGGTCGGCACGGGCATGGTCGGTGAGGAGCGGCTGGCCGCCCTCGAGGCCGAATGCGCACGGCTCATCCCGCTCGGCGCGACCCGCTTCCAGCTCCTGCTGGCCGATGACGAGAACGAGTCGTGCCTCGTGATGCAGGACGTCGAGGGCAACGAGTTCTGCCTCGACTGAGTGGGCGGCGGCGGCCTTCGGTTCAGCGGGGAGTCGGTCCGACGACGCGGTAGCGGATGTGGGTGACCGCCGGCGACGGCGTGACCTCGACGGGTTCGAAGGTCATGTCGTCGAGGCCGTCCCAGAGCCGTTCCCCCGCGCCGAGGACCAGCGGCGTCACGTGCAGATAGAGCTGGTCGACGAGCCCCGCCCGGAGGTACTCCCGAGCGGTCTCGGCGCCTCCCGAGACCTGGACGTTGGCCGGGCCGGCCGCCTCCCGGGCCTGCGCGAGCGCCGACTCGATCCCGTCGGTGACGAAGTGGAACACCGTGCCGCCGTCCATCGGAAGGCTGGCCCGCGGGTAGTGAGTGAGCACGTACACCGGCACGTGGTACGGCGGGTCCTCGCCCCACCACCCGCGCCAGTCGAGGTCCCACTCGCCGCGCCCGGACGCGAACATGTTGCGGCCCATGATGTATGCGCCGACGCCCTCACCGTGCCGGGACGCCAGGTCGGCGTCCACGGCCGGTCCGGCGTCGCCGGCGAACGCCCACTCGTGGAGGCGTTCACCGCCGGTGCCGAGCGGTTCGTCCGGCCTCTGGTCCGGCCCGGCGACGAAGCCGTCGAGCGACACGGTCAGCTGGCAGATCACGGAGCCCATGCTCATGAGACCTCAGCCGGGCGGAGGAGTCATCGGCGCGCGTTGGCTTTGATGATGTCGGCGTAGAAGCGGGCGGAGTCTTTGATGGTGCGGCGTTGGGTGGGGTAGTCGACGTGGATGATGCCGAAGCGGCGTTCGTAGCCCCAGGCCCATTCGAAGTTGTCGAGGAGGGACCATAGGAGGTAGCCGCGGACGTCGGCGCCGGCGTCGATGGCGTCGCGGACGGCGGTCAGGTGGCGGTGGACGTACTCGGTGCGTTCGAGGTCGTGGACGCGGCCGTCGGGGGAGACGACGTCGGGGTAGGCGGCGCCGTTCTCGGTGACCATGAGCGGGATTCCGGGGTAGTCCTTGCTGGTGCGGACCAGCAGCTCGGTGAGGCCGGCGGGGTCGACGAGCCAGCCCATCTGGGTGCGGTGTCCGGTCTCGAGGACGAAGTCGACGTCGTCGGGTCCGGGCCAGGGTGGTTGGGCGGCGACCTGGTGGCCGTCGTCCCGGTTGCGTTCGGTGATGCCGTCCCATTTCCGGGCGACGCTGGTGGTGTAGTAGTTGACGCCGAGGACGTCGAGCGGCTGGTGGATGGCTGGCAGGTCGCCGTCGTGGACGAAGGACCAGTCGGTGACCGAGGCGGTGTCGGCGAGCAGGTCGTCGGGGTAGGCGCCGTCGAGCTCCGGGCCGAGGAAGGCCCGGTTGCCGAGGGCGTCGAGGCGGCGGACGATGTCGAGGTCGTCGGCCGAGTGCGGGTCGGCCGGGCGGATCACGTGCAGGTTGTGGGTCACCGAGGCGCGGGCGCCCGGGTGGGCGGCGCGCAGCGCCTGCACGGCGAGGCCGTGGCCGAGGTTGAGGTGGTGCACCGCGGACAGGGCGTCGGCCTGGTTCTCCCGGCCGGGGGCGTGGACGCCGGAGCAGTAGCCCAGGTAGGCGGAGCACCACGGCTCGTTCAGGGTCGTCCAGGTGTGCACCCGGTCGCCGAGGACCTGCGCGGCCTTGCCGGCGTACGCCGCGAACGCCTCCGACGTGGCCCGGGAGGTCCAGCCGCCGGCGTCCTCCAGCTCCTGCGGCAGGTCCCAGTGGTACAGCGTCGCGATCGGGGCGACCCCGGCCGCCAGGAGCTGGTCGACGAGCCGGGAGTAGAAGTCCAGCCCCCGCTGGTTGAACCCGCCCGTGCCGCCCGGTTGGATCCGCGGCCAGGCCAGCGAGAACCGGTACGCCTGCAGGCCCAGCTCCCGCATCAGCCCGACGTCCTCGCCGACCCGGTGGTAGTGGTCGGCCGCCACGTCACCGGTGTCGCCGCGCAACACCCGGCCCGGGGTGTGCGAGAAGGTGTCCCAGATCGACGGGGTCCGGCCGTCCTCCGCCACCGCCCCCTCGATCTGATAGCTGGCCGTAGCCGCCCCGAACAGAAACCCGTCAGGAAACACGGGCAGGTCGGCGGTGACGTCGTGGTCGGACATGGCAGTCGCTCCTGGTAGTGGCTGTCGTTGCGGGGTCGGGTCGACCAGCTGGTTCGTGGTGCGCAGCACCTGCGGATCGAGGAAACGCGTGGGGTCGAGGTCCGCCGTCGAGGCGACATGGAACGTCGCGCTCTCGCCGGCGAGGAGGGTGACCATCCCGTCGTCGACGACCGCGCAAGGGTCGACCTTGTCGGCGAGCAGGGTGACGTCCCGCTGCAGCGTGGCCGCGGTGACCGTGACGGCGTAGCCGCCCGCTGTCCGCTCCGCGGTGGCACCGGCCCACGCGTTGGTGAGGTGCAGGTCGCGGTCCTCGCCGAAGAACCACAGGGCGCGGTGCTCCCCGTCGGTGGCGACGAGCACCTCGTCGCGGACGGACACCTCCCACGTCAGTGCGGCGGCGAGCGGGAGGGTCTGGGTGCCGCGCGGCGGTACGTCGACGGTCACCACGCTGACCGCCCGCTCCAACCCGTCGAAGCTCTTGCGCTGCAACCGGACTCGGGTCTGCCACGGCTCGTCGGTGTCGTTGTCGAGGACGAGGGCGAGGCGGTGACCGCGGGGCTGGATCGTCATCAGCCGGTCGGCGTAGGCGTGCCGCACCGCGTGCCAGATCGGTTTGCGGACCCCGGCGCTGTCGACCATCGCCCAGGACGTGACCGGCCAGCAGTCGTTGAGCTGCCAGACGACCATCCCCTGGTTTCGGGGGTGCCACGAGCGCAGGTGCTCGATGCCGAACCCGACCGCGCGGGCCTGCTGTACGGACATGGCCCAGTGCCAGCTGTCCATGTCGGCCGGTTCCTCGAGGTGGGGCGCGAGACCACGGCTCAGCTTGAGGTCGCCGTCCTCGGCCTTCTGGTGGCTCCGCATCCCCGGCGAGGTCGGGGTCAGCGGGACGTCATGGATCGCGGCGGTCAGTGTCGACCAGGCCGGCGGCCCCTGGTACCCGAACTCGGCCACGAACCGCGGGGTAGAGCTCCGGTAGGCGGTGTAGTCGACGCGGTTCCAGACGTCCCAGAGGTGGCTGGTCCCGTGGTTCGGGTCGTTCGGGCGCCGCCGCTCGTCGAACGACCAGGGGCTCCCCGGCGAGTACGGCCGCGTCGGGTCCAACCGCGCCATCAGCGCGGGGAACACCTCGAGGTAGTAGCCGCGGCCCCAGGTGAGGTCGCCGAGCTCCAGGCGCCAAGCCCAGTCCTCGTAGCCCCAGAGGTTCTCGTTGTTGCCGTTCCAGACGACCAGGCTGGGGTGCGGGCTGAGCCGGGTGACCGCCTCGGTGATCTCGGCGACGATCTCGCCGCGGAGCGGCTCCTCCTCGGAGTACGCGGCGCACGCGAAGAGGAAGTCCTGCCACACGAGTACGCCGGTCTCGTCGCAGACGTCGTAGAAGTCGTCGCTCTCGAAGAGACCGCCGCCCCAGACGCGCAGCAGGTTGACGCCCGCCTCGGTACCGTCCGCGATCCGGGTCGCATACCGGTCGCGGTCCACCCGGTGCGGGAAGCAGTCGTCGGGGATCCAGTTCGCGCCCTTCACGAGCACCGGTCTCCCGTTGACGCGCAACGCGAACGGCGTGCCGTCGGCGTCGGGCGTGGTGTCGAGATCCACGCTGCGGAACCCGATGCGCTGGTCGCGACCGTCGACGACCCGGCCGTCGGCCAGCAGCTCGACCCGCAGGTCCGAGAGGGGCTGTGCGCCGTAGCCGCGCGGCCACCACAGGGCCGGGTCGGGGACGTCGACGACGAGGGTGGCGGCGCCGCCGACCACCTCGGCCTCGACGCCACGTCCCTCGCAGTCGGCGCGGATCGTCAACGTGGCAGCGGTGTCTCGAACCACGTCGGCATGCACCTCGACCCGGCCGATCCCGTCGACGACCGTCACGAGGGTCCGTACCGCGGCCAACCGGGCCGTGCGCCAGTGCTCGACCCGCGCCTCCCGCCAGATGCCGGCGGTCACGAGGTCCGGGCCCCAGTCCCACCCGTAGTTGCAGGCCATCTTGCGGATCGCGTTGAACGGGTGGGCGTTCGTGTGCACCCGGGGCTGCTGGTCGACGCTTGCCTGCTCGGTGGCGGTCAGCTGGGCGGCGAAGTCGACGACGAGCTCGGTCTCGCCGGCCCGCACCAGATCGGTGACGTCGAACCGGTATGCGCGGTGCTGGTTCTGCACGGCCCCGAGGACGTGGTCGCCGAGGCGCACCTCCGCGACGGTGTCCAGCCCGTCGAAGACCAGCTCGACGTGCTCCCCGTCCTCCGGCGCCGCCGTGGCGAGCGTCGTCGCATACCGCCAGCTCGTCCGCCCGACCCACTGCAGGGCCGCCTCGTTCTCGTCGAGGTAGGGGTCGGGAATCAGCCCGGCCGCGAGCAGGTCGGTGTGGACGGTGCCGGGGACCGTTGCGTTGACGGCACGGCCGACGACCTCCAGTGGCGCCGGTCCGTCCAGCGCCAGCAGGGTCCATCGGGTGAGGGGCTCAGCGGTCACTTCACCGCCCCAGCGGTCATCCCTGCGACGAAGTGGCGCTGCACGAGGAGGAACCCGATGACGACCGGGATGCTCACGACCAGCGACGCCGCCATGATCTGGTTCCAGTAGACGTTCTGGTACGTCGAGTACTGGCGCAGCCCGACGGCGAGGGTCCGGTTCTCGTCGGTCGTCATGACCGAGGCGAACAGCACCTCGCCCCAGGCCGTCATGAACGAGTAGATCGCGACGGCGATGACACCGGGGCGTGCGGCCGGCAGCACCACCCGCCACAGCGCGCCGAGCGGCCCGCAGCCGTCGACCATGGCGGCCTCGTCGAGCTCCTTGGGGATGCTGTCGAAGTAGCCGACCAGCATCCACACGGAGAACGGCAGCGAGAACGTCAGGTACGTGAGGATCAGCCCGAAGTACGAGCCGACCAGCTGGATGCCGGTCGCCGAGTTGATGTTGACGAAGATGATGAACAACGGGAGCAGGAAGAGGATCCCGGGGAACATCTGGGTCGACAGCACCGTCGTCGTGAAGACGCCACGCCCACGGAACCGGAAGCGGGACACCGCGAACGCCGCGATGATCGCGAGAATGACGCTGGCCACGGTGGCGCAGGTGCAGATGATGAGGCTGTTCACGAAGTACCGCGCCAGCGGCACCGTCGACCACATGTCGATGAACGGCTGGATGGTGAGGTTCGTCGGCCACCACGTGAAGGTGCCCTGGACGTCGGCCAGGGGTTTGAGCGAGGAGCTCACCATCGCGTAGAGCGGGATGAGGGTGAACAGCCCGAGCAGCGTCAGGGTCACGCCTCGGAAGACCTTGAATCCGGTGGTGTTACGCATGGCTGTCCTCCGTCCGGGCCGGCGCCTTGGGGGCAGGCTTCGACGCCGCCTTCGGCGTCGTGTTGCGTTCGCGGGTGATGAGCAGGTATGCGGCGGTCACCACGAAGAGGAAGAGCAGCAGCAGGACCGACATCGCGGAGCCGATGCCGAAGTTCCAGGTGAGGAACGACGCGTTGTAGATGTGGAACGAGATGAGGTCACCGCCGGGCGGCTGGCCGTTGCCGAAGAGGACGTACGGCGTGTTGAAGTCGTTGAAGGTCCACAGGAACAGCACGAGGATCAGGACGAGGTTCACCGGGCGCAGTGAGGGCAGCGTGATGTGGCGCCACTGGCGCAGGTTGCCGGCACCGTCGACCGCGGCGGCCTCGTAGAGGTCGGACGGGATGCTCTGGAGCCCGGCCATGAGGCTGAGGAACGCGAACGGCCACAGCCGCCAGACCGCCACGGTGACGATGGACGCGAAGGCGTTGCCACCCAGCAGCCAGAAGGGGCGGTCGCCGGTCAGGTGGAGGTTGTCGACGAGGACGTGGTTGACCAGGCCGGTGTCGCGCTGAAGCATGAAGTTCCAGGTGAGGATGCCGGCGTAGGCCGGCAGCGCGTACGGGACGAGAAAGATCGTCCGCACGAGGCCACGGCCTCGGAACGGTTGCTGGAGGGCGACGGCGGCCGCCATACCCAGACCCCAGGAGATGCCGAGCGCGAGCAGCGAGAAGGCGGCGGTCACGAAGAACGACTGGAGCAGCGCGGCTCCGATGCTCGCGTCGAAGTCGACCGCGATCGCATAGTTCTGGAAGCCGGCCCACGGCGCGGCCGACCAGTTCGCGATGTAGATCTTGGTGAGCTTGATGAAGCTCATCCAGATGCCGACGAGCATCGGCACGATGTGGATGAGCAGCTCCATGATCACGGCGGGCAGGAGCAGCAGGTAAGGCAGCCACCGGCTGCGTCGCGGCGACGGCCGTCGCGCCTTCTTCTTCTTCTTCGTGGTGGTGACCTTGCTGCGCAGAGCCGTCGTGGCCTGGTCGTCCTCGCGGATCGTCGACGCTGACACGGGCATACCTCCTGATGCCGGGTGGTCCGGCCGGTCACGGGTGGGGTGACCGGCCGGACCCCCTTGGCGGGTAGGGGAGACGAAGGTCAGCTCGCCGCGGCGACCTGGTCCTGCGCGTCCTTCAGGGCTGCCTTGACATCGTCCGCCGAGACGGTGCCGCCGGTGGCGATCTTGGCGAACATCGTGTTCATGGCCTTGCCGACGGTGCTCTCGAACTGGTCCTCACCGGGCACGAGCGGCAGCGGCTTGGACATGTTGGCGTAGATGTCCGCGAAGGTCTTCGCCTCTTCGGGGTTGTCGGTGAACACCGGGGTCTCGCCCTTGAGCACGGGGAGCGAGGAGAACGGCTTGCCCAGGGTCTTCTGGGTCTCCGGGGACGTCATGAACTTGACGAACTGGAGCGCGGCGTCCTTGTTCTTGGTGTTCTTGAAGATCGACATGTTGATGCCGGCGATGAAGGTGGCGATCTTCTGGCCGCCGGTCGGGGCCGGGAAGGGCACCACGCCGTACTCGTCGCTCTTCATCCCGTTGGACTGGATGGAGTTGTCGGCGTTGTTCTGGTTGAGGATCATCGCGACCTTCTTCGTCGCGAAGTCGTTGACCGCCTTGGTGCCGTTGTCGTACTGCGCGTTGGAGGCGTTGACGACCTTGTCCTTCTGCATCAGGTCGAGGTAGCGCAGGACGCCCTGGACGTTGGCGTCACTGGTGAACGTCGGCTTGCCGGCGCTGTCGAACCACTCGCCACCGTTCTGGCTGCCGTTGATGAAGGCGAAGTGGACGTTCTCGGTGTAGCTGCCCGCGGCGAGCGCGAAGCCGTAGGTGCCCTTGGCCGTGTTGGTCAGCTTCTGGGCCGCAGCGACCATCTCCTCCCACGTGGTGGGCGGCTGGATGCCGGCGTCCTTGAGCATCTGCTTGTTGTAGTAGAGGCCGTAGGCGAGACCGAGATAGGGGACCGAGGTCGGGTCCTGACCAGGGGCGCCGCCGGTGTCCATGGCGGGCTTGACGAACTTCTCCTTGCCGCCGATGGCCGTGAAGGCCGCGGAGTCGTAGGGCATGAACGCCCCGGTCGCCTGGAGCGAGGCGGCCCAGGTGTTGCCGATGTTGAGGACGTCGGGACCGGAGTTGGACGTGATCGCCGTCTGGATGCGGGTCTGCAGGTCGTTCCAGCCGATCACCTCCAGGTTGACCTTGATGCCGGTCTGCTGGGTGAACTGCGCCAGCACCGGGGTCAGGACTTCCTTGTCCTTGTCGAGGGACGGGGCCTGGTTGCTGGCCCAGTAGGTCAGCGTGGTGCCGGAGCCACCGCTGCCGGTGTCGGAACCAGAGCTCGACCCTCCGCTGCTGCTGCTGCAGGCGGCGGCGCCGAGGGCGATGGCGGGCACGGTGATGGCCGCAACGGTGAAGCGCGAGAAAGAACGCAGTCTCACATCAGACTCCCTTGTCCTGAGGTGGGGGTGGAGGGCCCTCTGAGAGTCGACCTAACCGGTTAAGGAGTCAATTGAACCGGTTAAGTTGTAACCGTTTCGTGACCTGCGTGCGGTGCCGGTATGCGTGAGGGCATCGCTCGTGCGGCGTGGCTCAGTGCGGCGTGGCTCAGTGCGGCGTGGGTCCGGTCGACTCACGGACCAGGAGGGTGCCCACCGGCGACCACCGATGCGGCTGGGTGCTGCCGTCGATGAGCTGGAACAGCAGGTCGGTCGCAAGCCGGGCCTTCTCCATGAGGCCGTGGTCCATCGCCGTCAGCCGGGGGCGCGAGACGACACAGAGCACCGAGTCGTCCCACGCGATGATCGACAGGTCGTCCGGGACCCGCAGCCCCATCTCGCCGGCCACCCGCAGGGCCGCCGTCGCCATGATGTCGTTGCCGGCGAGGACGGCGGTGGGCCGGCGGGGAGCGGACAACAGCTCGCGGGTACGCGCGGCTCCGGACTCGTACGCATACGTGCCCTCGAGGTGGGTGACCTCCATGCCCCGGCGCTCGCCCTCGGCGGTGAGCAGGTCGGCTCGGACCCGCTCGTGGACGTAGATCATCGGCCCGCTGATGTGGCCGATCCGTTCGTGGCCGAGTGCACGCAGGTGATCGAGGAAGACGATGACCGTCTCGATCTCGGGCGTGACCAGTCGGCCGATGTCGTCGTCGGCCTGGCGCGACGTGACGAGGACTCCGGGCATGCCGAGCGAGGCCAGCAGCGGCAGCCGCGGGTCGTCGTCGAACTCGTCGAAGAGGAGGAACCCGTCCACGCGGCGCTGCCGGGCCCAGCGACGGTAGACGTCGAGGTCCTCGCCGCCCTCACCGGTGAGGCGCAGCAGCAGGGAGCCGTCGGCGTCGTTGAGGTACTGCTCGACGCCGAAGAGGGTCCGCATGTAGTACCCCTCGGCCGTGATGACCGACGGGTCGCGGGCGATGACCAGTCCGATGGTCCCCGACCGGCTGGCCGACAGGGCCACCGCCGCCGAGCTCGCCTGGAACCCGAGCTCGTCGGCGAGCTCGAGGACCTTCCGACGGGTCTCGGAGCTGACCCCGGGGCGCCCGTTCAGCGCATACGAGACCGACGCCTTGGAGATCGCGAGCCGGCGGGCGATGTCACTGATCGTGACGCGCTCGCCGCGGTTCGTGGTCACAGGGGGTTGGCGCGAGTCAGCGCCGCGAGCGGTCCGGGTCCGGGACGATCGCGTTGAGGATCGAGGCGACGACGGTGATGATCAGGGAGCCCAGGATGGCGTCCCAGAAGAAGTTGTCGACGTGGAAGGACAGGTTCAGGACGCCGGCGAGCCAGGAGGTCAGCTCGAGCATCAACGCGTTGATGATCAAGAGGAACAGGCCGAGCGTCAGGACGATGAACGGTAGGGACAGGAGCTTGACCAACGGCTTGAGGACCGTGTTGATGATCCCGAAGATCAGCGCGACGACGAGGATGGTGATGATGGTCTGGCCAGTGTTGCCCTCCTCACCGAGGTGGATCCCTGGGACGATGGCGGCTGCCAGATAGAGCGCCGCTCCATTGATGACCGTCTTGACGACGACGTTGCCGATCCAACCCATGGCGGTCATCCTTCCAGAACGTCCGCCCTAGAGTTGTCCACATGACGACGCCGCCCTCCTCGACCGGATCTTCGGGGCCTGGGTCCGCGGACGACGTACGGCTCCGTGAGGCGCTCGGTGGGCTACCCGCATACATCCCGGGAAAGCCGGCACCGACGCGCGAGGGGCTGACCGCCTACAAGGTCTCCAGCAACGAGAACCCGTACCCGCCGCTGAAGAGCGTCCGCAAGGTCATCGAGCGGGCCGCGCGCGAGGTCAACCGGTACCCCGACATGGCGGTCACCGAGCTGACCGCGGCGATCGCCGAGACCGTCGGCGTCGAGACGTCGCACGTCGCGACCGGGACCGGCAGTGTCGGCGTGCTGGGGCAGATCATCCAGGCGACCTGCGACGCCGGCGACGAGGTCGTGTATGCGTGGCGCTCGTTCGAGGCGTACCCGATCGTCACGGCGCTGGCGGGGGCGACGTCGGTGAGGGTCGGGCTCGACGCCGAGGCGCGACACCGGCTGGACGCGATGCTGGCGGCGGTCACGGAGCGCACCAAGGTGGTCATCGTGTGCTCGCCGAACAACCCCACGGGGCCGGCGGTGCGTGAGCGCGAGCTGCGGCTCTTCCTCGACCGGGTCCCGTCGAGCGTCCTGGTCGTGTTCGACGAGGCCTACGTCGAGTTCGTCACCGACCCGGAGGCGCCGGACGCGATCCAGCTGTGGCGTGAGTACCCGAACCTCGTTGTGCTGCGGACCTTTTCGAAGGCGTACGGGCTCGCGGGGCTGCGGGTCGGGTATGCGATAGCGCACGACCGGATCGCGACGGCGCTGCGGCAGACCGCGGTCCCGTTCGGGGTCAACTCGATCGCCCAGGCGGCCGCGGTGGCGTCGCTGCGGGACGCGGCGGAGCTCAAGCAGCGCGTCGACGCGCTGGTCGAGGAGCGCGCCCGGGTGGCGGCCGCCCTGGAGGACCAGGGGTGGAAGCTGCCGACGAGCGAGGCCAACTTCCTCTGGTTCCCGCTCGGGCCGGACTCGACGGACTTCTCGGCGGCGTGCCACGAGGCGGGGCTGATGGTCCGCCAGTACGGCGACGACGGGGTCCGGGTCACCATCGGCGAGACCGAGGCCAACGACCGCCTCCTCGAGGTAGCCCAGGAGTTCGGCCCCCGCTGACGTTGTCCACAAGGACTGTCCTCGCCGCACCTTTTCCACAGACTGTTGGACATGGGTCGCTGGTCACCCTCGCGACCGCCATGGTGGCTCGATGGAGGCGTTCGACGCGCTGGCGGACGAGTACGGACTCATCGCAGCTGGCCGGGCTCGCGAGGCGGGCTGCGGACGGCAAGAGCTCGCCCGACTCGTCCGCTCCGAGCATTGGGTACATCTGGCGCGTGGTTGGTACGCCCTCAGTGAGGCGTTGGTGCCCGAGGCCGTCGACTCACCGGCGGAGCGCAGACGGGTTCTTCACGCGCTGATGACCAGGGCGCTCATCCGGAGCTTTGAGGGACGTGCCGTCGCGAGCCATCACAGTGCGCTGGTCCTGCACTCGCTGCCGGTCTTCTCGGCAGATCTTCGCCAGGTGCACCTCTCGCGAACCCAGGATGACCATTCCAGGTCCCGTCACGGCCTCACGATCCATGAGTCGGTACCTGGCGCCGGCATGTCAGGGCCCGTGATCGAGCCGGCCGTGGCGATCGTCCAGACGGGCATCGTCAACGGCGCCATGGCCGCGCTGATTGCTGCGGATGCGGCCCTCCATCGCGAGATGCTGACACTCGGCGATCTGGAGCGGGCTGGCGGGCTACTCGGCGGACCTCGGGTGGTCGCGGTGCGCCGAGCGCTGGCCAACGCCGACGGACGCGCTGAGTCGCCAGGCGAGACGCGACTGCGCGAGGCAGTCCGACTGATGGGTTTCTCGGCGACGCCGCAGGCGCCGATCCGTGACGGGTCGTTCCTCGCGGTCGTCGACCTGCTCCTTGACGACGTTCCCGTCGCGATCGAGTTTGACGGCTTCGTCAAGTACAGCCGGCCAGACCCGTTCGCGACCGCGTCGACACCGGCAGACGTGTTGTTCGCCGAGAAAGTTCGCGAGGACCACGTGCGTGGGTTGCGCTACGCCATGGTGCGGGTGATCTGGCGAGAGCTGGACGACCTCGTGGTCCTGCGACGGCGAATCGTGTCCGCCGTCGACCTTGCGCGTGCGCTACGGGCCGCTTGACGCAGAGAGTCGGCCCGGCATACCGAAGGTCTGCGCAGATCTAGGTGTCAGGGCGCAGACGGTGCACGGTGTGCGCGCGGATCACAAGGTCTGCGCAGACCCAGTGGCGTAGGACCGCGGCGTCCTGGGCGTGGGCCGGGGCGTCCGCATTGTGAGATTTCCAGGGTGCCCGGATAGATTTGGCTCGAACGGCTCATCGGCGAGTGCGGGCGTACCCAGACCGCTCTCGCATCGAGTTGCCGTAGCCCCCTCCGGTGACCCCGGGTGGAGCCGCGGCCTGGAACGCGGGCGCCCTGGATCGGCCGCCCACAGAAGGAGCGCCCGTGAGCGAGATGACGGACATCACCGCCCCGACGCCGGCCGTCGGCGACGGCGGCCCGGACATGGTTCAGCTGCTCACCCCCGAGGGCCAGCGCGTCGCCAACGCGGCCGCCGCGGACTACGCCCACTACGTCGAGGACCTCACCGACGAGGACATGCGCGGCCTCTACCGCGACCTCGTCCTCATCCGGCGCGTCGACACCGAGGCCACCGCGCTGCAGCGCCAGGGCGAGCTCGGCATCTGGGCGTCGCTGCTCGGCCAGGAGGCCGCCCAGGTCGGCTCCGGCCGCGCGATGAAGAAGCAGGACTACGCCTTCCCGACCTACCGCGAGCACGGCGTCGCCTGGTGCCGCGGCGTCGACCCGCTCAACCTGCTCGGCCTCTTCCGCGGCGTCAACCACGGCGGCTGGGACCCCAACGAGAAGAACTTCCACCTCTACACGATCGTCATCGGCGCGCAGACGCTCCACGCCACCGGGTATGCGATGGGGATCCAGCGCGACGGAGCGGTCGGCACCGGCGACCAGGACCGCGACGCCGCCGTCATCGCCTACTTCGGCGACGGCGCGACCTCCCAGGGCGACGTCAGCGAGTCGTTCGTCTTCGCCGCCGTCAACAACGCCCCGATCGTCTTCTTCTGCCAGAACAACCAGTGGGCCATCTCCGAGCCCAACGACCGGCAGACCCGCATCCCGCTCTACCAGCGTGCGCGTGGGTTCGGGTTCCCCGGCGTCCGGGTCGACGGCAACGACGTCCTGGCGGTGTATGCGGTGACCAAGCACGCGCTCGAGGAGGCCCGCTCCGGTCAGGGCCCGTTCCTCGTCGAGGCGTGGACCTACCGAATGGGCGCGCATACGACGTCGGACGACCCGACCAAGTACCGCGTCTCCGCGGAGGTCGAGGTCTGGAAGCTGCGCGACCCGATCGAGCGGCTCAAGGCCTACCTCGCCCACGAGGGCAAGGCCGACCACGACTTCTTCGACGAGGTCGACCGCGAGGCCGACGAGCTGGCCGCCCACGTCCGCGAGGGCTGCCTGACGATGCCCGACCCGACCCCAGAGTCGATGTTCGACAACGTGTACGTCGAGTCGCATCCACGCATCGAGGAGGAGAGGCGCGAGTTCGCCGCCTACCAGAGCAGCTTCGAGGGCGAGGAGGTGCCGGCATGAGCTCGCTGACGATCGCCAAGGCGCTGACGGCCGGCCTGCGCCGAGCCATGGAGGACGACCCGAAGGTCATCCTCATGGGCGAGGACATCGGCAAGCTCGGTGGCGTGTTCCGCGTGACCGAGGGTCTCCAGAAGGACTTCGGTGAGGAGCGGGTCATGGACACTCCGCTGGCCGAGGCCGGCATCGTCGGCACCGCCATCGGGCTCGCCCTGCGCGGCTACCGGCCGGTCGTCGAGATCCAGTTCGACGGGTTCGTCTACCCCGCGTTCGACCACATCGTCAGCCAGGTGGCCAAGATGCGCGCCCGCTCGCTCGGGTTCGTCTCGCTCCCGATGGTCATCCGCATCCCCGTCGGCGGCGGCATCGGCGCGGTGGAGCACCACAGCGAGTCCAACGAGGCCTACTTCGCCCACACCGCGGGCCTGCGCGTCGTCACCGTCAGCAACCCGCAGGACGCCTACTGGGGCATCCAGCAGGCCATCGCAACCGACGACCCGGTGATCTTCTACGAGCCCAAGCGGCGCTACTGGGACAAGGGCGAGGTCGACGAGTCCGCCTCCACGCGCGGGCTGTTCGAGGCGGCGGTCCTCAAGGAGGGCACCGACTGCACCGTCGTCGCCTACGGCCCGATGGTCAAGACCTGCCTCCAGGCGGCGCAGGCCGCCGAGGACGAGGGCAAGAGCATCGAGGTCGTCGACCTACGGTCGCTGAGCCCGCTCGACCTCGACACCGTCGTCGCCTCGGTCGAGAAGACCGGCCGGCTGGTCGTCGTCCACGAGGCGTCGACCAACCTCGGCCTCGGCGCCGAGGTCGCGGCGGCGGTCACCCAGCGAGCGTTCTACTCGCTGGAGGCGCCGGTGCTGCGCGTCGGCGGCTACAACCTGCCCTATCCGCCCAGCCGACTCGAGGAGGAGTTCCTTCCCGACCTCGACCGCGTCCTCGACACCGTCGACCGCGCTCTCGCCTTCTGACAGTCGCTTTCCAAGACAAGGGAATTCACCGTATGCCGGTCCAGCAGTTCCGACTCCCCGATCCCGGCGAGGGCCTCACCGAGGCCGAGATCGTCACCTGGCGGGTGGCCAAGGGCGACACCGTGAAGGTCAACGACATCGTCGTCGAGGTCGAGACCGCGAAGTCCCTCGTCGAGCTGCCGGTCCCGTTCGCGGGTCTGGTGACCGAGCTGCACGTCAACGAAGGTGACACGGTCGAGGTCGGCACCCCGATCATCTCGGTCGAGACGGCGCCCGGGGCTCCCACCACAGTCCAGGACGCCCCGTCGCAGGGTGCGGTCGAGCCCGGGATCGAGGGGTCACCGGCGCCGAAGGTCGACCCCGGTGTCTCCGGCGCTAGTGACGGGGATGAGATCGAAGAAGGCAAGATCGGCGGCACGACGTCGACCGGTCGCACCGCGGTCCTCGTGGGCTACGGCGTCAAGCAGACCGAGGCGAAGCGACGACCGCGCAAGGCCGGCGCCGCCACCGAGCACTTCCCGACCCACAACCCCGACGAGTTCGTCCCCTCGGCCGACGTCGCCCTCGGCGACCGGACCGCTCGAGCTCCGCGGGCCGCCCAGCCGGTGGTCGGCCGCGAGCCGGGAGCCGGTCGGGTCCTGGCCAAGCCGCCGGTCCGCAAGCTGGCCAAGGACCTCGGCGTGAGCCTGGACGAGGTGACCGCCTCGGGCGAGGGTGGCGTCATCACCCGTGCCGACGTGGAGGCCCACGTCTCCGGGGCTCCCGCGAATGGAACCGCCTCGGCTGCCCGCCCGTCGGAGGACGGGCACGAGGAGCGGATCCCGGTCAAGGGCGTCCGCAAGATGACGGCGCAGGCCATGGTGCAGTCGGCGTTCACGGCGCCGCACGTCACCGAATGGATCACCATCGACGTCACGAAGACGATGGAGCTCGTCGAGAACCTCAAGCGGGACAAGGAGTTCCGCGAGGTCAAGGTGACCCCACTGCTCGTCCTGGCCAAGGCCCTGTGCCTGGCGATCGCCCGGAACCCGGGCATGAACGCGGTCTGGGACGAGGCCGCCCAGGAGATCGTGGTCAAGCGCTACGTCAACCTCGGCATCGCCGCTGCCACCCCGCGCGGGCTGCTCGTCCCGAACATCAAGGACGCGCACACCATGACGATGCGGCAGCTCGCGGAGGCCATCGGGACGCTCACGGCGACCGCTCGCGAGGGCCGGACCCAGCCGGCCGAGATGAGCGGCGGCACCATCACCATCACCAACGTCGGCGTCTTCGGGGTCGACAGCGGGACGCCGATCATCAACCCGGGCGAGAGCGCGATCATCTGCTTCGGCACGATCCGCAAGCAGCCGTGGGTCGTGACCAACGCCACCGGCGACGACGAGCTGGCCATCCGGCACGTCACCCAGCTCGCGGTCTCGTTCGACCACCGGCTCATCGACGGAGAGCTGGGCAGCCGCTTCCTCGCCGACGTCGCCGCGATCCTCGAGGACCCGGCCCGCGGGCTCGTCTGGGGCTAGGCCGAGGGCTCCGGCGGGGTGAGCTAAGGCCGGACCAGGCGGCGGAGCGCCACCTGCGCGACCGGCGCATACGGGAGCACGACGAGGGCCGGACCCTCGATCTCGAGGGTCGTCTCTGTGCCCTCCGCGACCTCGAGGACGGCGTGGTGCAGCGTGAGCGTCGCCGGACCCGACCGCACCCGCCACGACCAGGTCCGGAGCGCGTCGTCGACGGCGAGCACCTCGAAGTCTGCGGTCACTCCGAACAGCCCGTGCACCCGACCGGTCAGACCGGGCGCGAGCCGGTCCTGGGCACTCTCGACCCGGCGGATCTGAGGTGCCCAGGACGGCCACTCGGACGGCGTCGCATACCGCTCCCAGACCGCGTTCGGGTGCAGCGCACCGGTCGCGGACACCCCGCGTCTCATGCGCTCGATCGCGAACCGGTATGCGTCAGTGCAGCTTCTCGCCCGGTTGGGCCCGGTGCCGCCCGCGCTTGCGATCGGCGTTCGGCTCCGAGCCGTTGTCGGACGCGCCCACGAGCGCGGCCTCGGCCGGAGCGACGGGGGCATCGGCCGGAGCATCAGCCGGAGCGTCGCCCCGGGAGGCGGCCGCCGCCGCGGCTTCGTCGCTGCCTCGTTGGTTGTAGGCCGAGCTCGCCCGCAGCTCCACGTGCGGCAGGAAGAACGACACGACGAACGCGATGAGCAGGATGAACGTCGCGACGAGGAACACCGTCGACATGGCCTGGGAGAACCCGTCGAGGTACGGCTGGGCCAGGCGCGGGTCGATGCGCTGGACGAAGGACGAGTCCTGGAGGGCGTTGTTGAACGCGGCCCCGTTGCCCGCCGCCGCCTGCTTCATCCCCTCGATGAACGAGGCGTTGGCCGCCGCGTCGCCCTGCGGGTTCTGCAGCGCGGCAATGAAGTTCGGGTCCTGGCGAGCGGCGGAGTACGCCGCGGGGATGTTCTCCGCCGCCTTGGAGAAGAGGATCGAGAGGAACACGGCCGTGCCCAGGGTTCCGCCGATCTGGCGGGTGAACGTCGCCGAGGAGGTGGCCACGCCGATGTCGCGCGGGCTCACCGCATTCTGCACGGCGAGGGTCAACGGCTGGAAGTTGAAGCCGAGCCCGACCCCGAAGAAGACCACGGCGATCAGCGTCTTCCAGAGCGGGGTGTCCGCCTCCGTGTAGTGCAAGGCGAAGCACGACGCGGCGAGGAGGAAGGCTCCGATGATGGGGTACTGCCGGTAGCGGCCGGTCCGGGAGATCAGCTGGCCGGACAGGATCGAGCCGAACATGATCCCGAGGGTCAGCGGCAGGAGCTGGAGGCCGGCCTGTGTCGGCGTGGCGCCCTTGACGATCTGGAGGTACAGGGGCAGCGCGGCGATGCCGCCGAACATGCCCATGCCGATGAATACCGAGACGATCGATGACACGCCGACGGTGCGGATCTGGAACAGCCGCAACGGAACCAAGGCCTCTTCGCCCATCGCCCGTTCGATGACGAAGAAGGCCACGAGCCCCAGGACGCCGATCCCGTAACAGAGCAGTGCGCTGGACGAATCCCATCCCCACTCGCGACCCTGCTCCGCGATGATGAGCAACGGGACCAGGCCGATGGTGAGGGTCACCGCGCCCCAGTAGTCGATGCGGTGGTCGCGCCGCTCGTGGTGCAGGTGCAGGGTTCGCGTGACGACGATGAGGGCCGCGATGGCGATCGGCACGTTGACGAGGAAGACCCAGCGCCAGCCGGTGATGCCGAAGATGTTCTCCTGGCCGGCGAAGAACCCGCCGATGACCGGGCCGAGGACGCTGGAGGTGCCGAACACGGCCAGGAAGTAGCCCTGGTACTTGGCTCGCTCACGCGGCGGCACGATGTCGCCGATGATCGCCAGCGCGAGGGCCATAAGGCCACCGGCACCGAGCCCCTGCACGGCGCGGTACATGGCCAGGGTGCCGATCGAGGTCGCCAGCGTGCAGAGCACCGAGCCGACGGTGAAGATCGAGATGGCGAAGATGAAGAACGGCTTGCGGCCGTAGATGTCGGACAGCTTGCCGTAGAGCGGCGTGACGATCGTCGAGGTGATGAGGTAGGCGGTCGTCACCCAGGCCTGGGCGGAGAGGCCCTGCAGGTCGTCGGCGATCGTCCGCATGGCCGACGCGACGATGGTCTGGTCGAGGGCGGCCAGGAACATCCCCATCATCAGACCGATGAGGATCGTCACGATCTGCCGGTGGGTGAGCGGCCCGGTGGGGAGGTCGGGGTTGGTGGTCGAGAGCGACGACCGTCCGGCACGGGTGTCGGCGGTGGTCTCGGCGGCCATGTCAGCGGTCATGCGCGAGCTCCTGGGTGGTGGTCTCGGAGGTCGAGGTGGGAAGGGTCACGGTGGGGTTCGGCGCGCCGACGCGGGCCTTGAAGGCCTCGAGGTCGTCGCCGAACCGGGTGAGGTAGGCGTCGAAGGTTCGGACGTCCTCGTCCGACCACGACGCGAGCAGCTGTCCGAACCACTGGCCGCGGCCACGGACGAGCTTGTCGATCACCTCACGGCCGGTCGGGCTGAGCGAGAGCAGCTGGGCCCGGCCGTCATCCGGGTCGCCGATCTTCTCCAGCAGCCCGTGCTGGACGAGGTGACTCACCTGGCGGCTCACCGTTGAGACGTCGGAGTGGATGCTGTCCGCCACCGCCGACACCCGCAGGGGAGCGCCGGAGAGGCAGAACAGCACGGGGTAGTGCGAGGGGTCGACCGCGGGGTGCTGCCGCGGCGCCTGGTGCTTCATCGCGCTCATGATCTTCATGACCCGCACGAGGGTGTGGGACAGGGTCTGCGCCGTCTCCGGCTGGACCGTCTCCGGCGGGACCGTGTCTAGTGGCTGGTCGACGTTCGAGGTCTCGGTCGGCATGGGCGGCGGCCCACCTCCCTCGGGTTAGTTGTGTGAGCCACGCAACTATGCCACGAGACGTTTGTATGTCGCAAGCAACTGATCGGTGGCCGAATCCGGGCCGAGACGTCAGTGCGTGACGACGAGGTTCTCGAGCACGTCGTGGGCCACGTCCGCGTCACCGGTGACCGAGAAGACGAGGTCCGCCACCGACCGCCGCCCGGCTGCCCGTCGGGTCATCGCGTCGGTGGACATCACGATCGACGTCGTCTCGGTGGGCGCGCTGGCGGTGTCCTCGTCGTGGGACTCGCCGGTGAACAGCTCCTCCCCGAACGGGCGCCGGCGTTCGTCGAGGACGACGCGAGCACCGGCACGGGCGACGACGGGTCCGGTGACGTCGATGATGACGGCGTGCCCCACGGGGACCTTGGCGTCGCGCGCGACCACGCGGGGGAAGGCCCGGATCACCGCTGCCACGAACACCGCGGCGGCGGGCGAGTCGAGGTCACCGGGCCGACCGACCGCGGTCCGGATGTCCTGCTCGTGGACCCAGATGTCGCTGGCCCGCAACATCATTGCCCTCGAGGCGGTCGTCCGGCCGAACGGCCCGCGGACCGCGGTCTGCTCCGTCATCGTCGCGTCGCGCAGCTGCGCGAGCCGGCTCTCGAGGATGTCTTCGAGCTCCCCGACGACGTCGGCGCCCTCGCGGGACCGGCGCTCCTGCACGAACAGCTCGATGAACTCGCCTTGCTCGTTCTTCACGTAGGGCAGCTCGGGCAGGTCGAGCCGGGGCGGCGTCGCACCGTCCAGCCAGCCCTCGATCCCGGCGATGTGGCTGAACTGGTCCTTCACCGTCCACCCCGGACACTCGGTGTCCTTGGCGAAGTCGCGGGCCGACATCGTCTGGCCCAGGTCGATGACCGCCCGCGTCGTCTGCTCGTACGCGCCGACGAGGCCGTCGAGGTCCGTCGGTGGAGCAGGGTGCTGAGGCACGTGGTCACCCTATCCAGGGAGGCTCTCTACGCTGATCCGGTGACCACGTCGCGCGCTCCGGAGGCGGGCCGGGCTGCCGCCCCGCCGGCGCCGGCCGACCGCGGTCCCGCGCTCGCCGCCCTCGGGGTCAGCCTCCTGGCCTGCGTCGTCGCGGTGGCGATCGGGGGCGCTGCGATACCGGTCGTCCTCGGGCTCGAGGACGTCGGTCCGGTCGTGCGCTGGGGCCTGCCGCTCATCCGCGTCGTCCAGGACGGTGCAGGCGCCATGACGGTCGGCCTGCTGGTGGTCGGGGCCTTCCTCGTGCCCGGCCGCAAGAACCTGGCTCTGACCCTTCAGGCGAGCCGGTATGCGGTCTCCTCCGGTGTCGTGTGGGTGGTCGCCACCCTGGTCGGCGTCGTCCTCGGGTTCGCGGACGCCGCAAGCCTGCCGCTCGACGACCCCACGCTCTGGAGCCAGTTCACCGCCTACGTCTGGACGCTCGAGACCCTGCGCGTGGCGATCATCAGCGCGCTCGTCGCCGCGGCGGCAACCACCGTGGCGGCGATGTCCTTGCAGCGCAAGGGAATCGCCACGGCGGCCTTCCTGGCTGTCGGCGCTCTGCTCCCGCTCGCCCTGGCCGGGCACGCGGCCGGCACCACCGACCACGAGACCGCGGTCAACACCATCGCGGCCCACCTCGTGGCGGCGTCGCTGTGGGTGGGGGGCCTGCTGGCCGTCGTCCTGCTCCGGCCGGCTCTGGGTCGACACCTGCCGGTCGTCGTCGGGCGGTACTCGACGATGGCGCTGTGGTGCTTCGTCGCCGTCGCGGTGTCCGGCGTCGTCAGCGCGGTGATCCGGCTGGGCGGGATCGGCGACCTCGGGAACCTGGCCACCGCATACGGAGCCCTCGTCCTCGTCAAGACCACCTGCCTGGTCGTGCTCGGGCTGCTCGGCTGGCAGCAGCGCCGCCGGGTCGTCGGACGGATGAACGACGGCAGCCCCGGGCGGGGCCTGTTCCTGCGCTTCGCGGTGACCGAGCTCCTCGTCATGGGGGTGGCCGTGGGGTTCGCGACGGCCCTCGCCCGCACGCCGACGCCCGCCTCGCCGGGGCGGTTGGACACGTCCGCGTCGGCGCAGCTGACCGGGTACCCGCCGCCGTCGGCGCCGACCGGAACGACCTGGCTGACCCTGTGGCGGTTCGACTGGCTCTGGGGCGTCCTCGCCGTCATCGCCGTCGGCGTCTACGTCATGTGGGTGATCCGGCTGCACCGTCGGGGCGACCGCTGGAGCCCCCTGCGGCTGGTCTGGTGGGTGGTCGGCTGGCTGGTCCTCGTCTGGGCGACGTGTGGCGCCCCGGGCGTGCTCGGCCGGGTGTCGTTCTCCTGGCACATGGTCGAACACATGACCATCGCGATGTATGCGCCGATGTTCCTCGTCCTCGCGGCGCCGATCAGCCTCGCCCTGCGCGCGCTGCCCGCCCGCGGCGACGGCAGCCTGGGTCCGCGGGAGCTGGTGCTGGGGCTCGTGCACTCGCGGCTGTTGCGCGTGGTCGGCAACCCGGTCGTGGCGTCCGCGCTGTTCTTCGTCAGCCTCGTCGTCTTCTACTACTCGCCGCTGTTCGGCCTCGCCCTGACGACGCATACCGGGCACGTACTGATGACCACGCACTTCCTGGTCACGGGGTACCTGTTCGCGTGGGTCATGGTCGGGCGCGACCCCGGGCCGCCGAAGTGGGCGCCGTCGCTGCGGCTGCTCATCCTCCTCATCACCGTGTCGTTCCACGCGTTCTTCGGGGTCGCCCTGATGAGCGGGACGAGCCTGCTGGTGCCGGACTTCTTCGGGGCGATCGGCATCCCGTGGATCCCCGACCCGGTGGCCGACCAACAGGCCGGCGGCAGCATCGCGTGGGCGGTGGGCGAGATCCCGGTCCTCGTGCTCAGCCTCATCGTGGTCCGCGACTGGATCCGGTCGGACGCGCGCGAGAACCGACGCCATGACCGCCAGGCCGAACGGGATGGAGGGGCCGAGCTCGCGGCCTACAACGAGCGCCTCCAGGAGCTGGCCCGGCGCCGGGAGCGGCAGGGTTCGTCCGACTAGTCACCCCACTACGCTTGGCGGGTGAAGGTCGCGGTGCTCCAGCTCGGCTACGGCGACGACGAGAGTGTCGCCGACCGGGTCGACCGCGTCGCCGCCATGGTGCGGGAGCAACGAGGTCACGACCTGGTGGTCCTGCCCGAGCTGTGGGCGCCGGGCGGCTTCGCCTACGAGACCTGGGAGTCCCGCGCCGACACCCCTCACGGCGCCGTCGCGACGGCCATGAGCTCGGCCGCTCGCGACGCCGGCGTCACGCTGCACGCCGGATCGATCGTCGAGACCTCGTCGGACGGCAGTACGGGCCCGGAGGGCAAGGACCTCTGGAACACGTCGTTGGTCTTCGCCCCGGACGGCACCCTCCAGGCGACCTACCGGAAGATCCACCGGTTCGGGTTCGGCGCGGGCGAGCCGAAGCTCATGGAGGCCGGCGAGCAGATCGTCACGACCGAGCTGCCGGACGGGTCCGGCGGCACCGTGACCGCGGGCCTGTCCACCTGTTACGACCTGCGCTTCCCCGAGCTCTACCGCGCGCAGCTCGACGCGGGGGCCAAGGTGTTCGTCATCCCGGCCGCCTGGCCGCGGCGGCGGGTCACGCACTGGACGCTGCTGGCCCACGCGCGGGCCATCGAGAACCAGTGCGTCGTCATCGCCTGCAACACGGCCGGGACGCACTCCCGCACCGAGATGGGCGGCCACTCGCAGGTCGTCCTGCCGACCGGCGAGGCCGTGGCGGTCGCCGGTCTCGGCGAGCAGGTGCTCAGCGTGGACGTCGACCTCTCGGTCGTGGACTCGTGGCGCGCCGACTTCCCGGTCCTGGCCGACCGGCGCCTTCCCGACCGTGCGCACTGACGCCCGGGCGGTGCGGGTCAGGGCCCCCGAGCTCCGCGGCCGCCGCTGGCTCAACACCGGCGGTCACGACCTGACCCTCGCCGAGCTGCGCGGACGCGTGGTGCTGCTCGACTTCTGGACCTTCTGCTGCGTCAACTGCCTCCACGTCCTCGACGAGCTCCGCCCGGTCGAGGAACGGTTCCCGGAGGAGCTCGTCGTCATCGGCGTCCACTCGCCGAAGTTCGAGCACGAGGGTGAGCCGGCCGCGGTCGAGGCGGCGGTCGAGCGGTATGCGGTGGGCCACGCCGTCCTCGACGACCCCGAGCTGGTGACGTGGCAGGCCTACACCGCTCGCGCCTGGCCGACCCTCGTCGTCGTCGACCCCGAGGGGTACATCGTCGCCTCGATGTCCGGCGAGGGGCACGGACCCGGGATCGCCGGCCTGGTCGAGGAGCTCGTCGCCGAGCACGCGGCCAAGGGCACCCTTCGCCGCGGGAACGCCCCGTATGCGCCGCCGCCTCCGCCCGCCTCGGCGCTCCGCTTCCCGGGGAAGGTCGCGATCCTGCCGGACGGGTCGTTCGTGGTCTCCGACACCGCACACCACCAGGTCGTCCAGCTGGAGCCGGACCTCGCGACCGAGCGGCGGCGGTGGGGAGGCACCGGCGAGTTCGACGAACCACAGGGTGTGCTCCTGCTACCGGCCGATGTTGTGGCGGAGGTGGGCTACGACCTGCTGGTGGCCGACTCGGTCAACCATCAGGTCAAGGGAATCTCGTTGTCGGACAACGACATCCGCCTCGTTGCCGGATCTGGAGCGCCGTTGCGTCGCCGGGAGGCCGGCGGGCCCGCGCTGGACCAGGACCTCTCGACGCCGTGGGACCTGGCGTGGTGGGACGGCCGGGTCGTGGTGGCCATGGCCGGGATCCACCAGCTCTGGGGGCTGACGCTGGATCCCGACCCGGCGCGCGGCCGGCTCGAGGTGCTCGCCGGGACGACGCAGGAAGGGTTGCGGGACGGACCCGGCGAGACCGCGTGGCTGGCCCAGCCCTCGGGGCTGGCGACGTCCGCCGACGGTCTTCGGGTGTGGGTCGCCGACTCCGAGACGTCCGCCCTACGGACCTGGTCGGCCGAGGGGCTGACGACGCAGGTGGGTACGGGGCTGTTCGACTTCGGCCATCGCGACGGTCCGGCCGGTGAGGCCCGGTTGCAGCACCCGCTCGGCGTCGTCGAGCTGCCGGACGGCTCCGTGGCGGTCTGCGACACCTACAACGGGGCGATCCGTCGGTTCGACCCGGCGACCAACCGGGTGTCCACGCTGGCCGGCGGACTCGCCGAACCGAGCGACGCGGTCGTCGAGTGGGCCGACGACGGCACGGCCCGACTCGTGGTCGTGGAGTCCGCGGCCCACCGTCTGGTCCGCGTGGCCATCCCGGCCGACGCACAAGAGGTCGTCGGGCCGGCCCGGCAGACCCAGCGGCCGCCCACGACGATCGCCTCGGGCCCGGTCGAGCTGGTGGTCGCGTTCGAGCCGCCCAGCGGTCAGAAGCTCGACGACCGATGGGGCGACCCGACCCGGCTGGTCGTCTCGGCCAGCCCGCCCGAGCTCCTTCTCGCCGGCGCCGGGGACGGCGCGGGCCTGACCCGTCCCCTCACGGTGGCGACCGGCATACCCGCCGGAACCCTTCACGTCTCGGTGCAGGCCGCCGCGTGCGACATCGCCGGCGAGAACCCCGCCTGCCACCTGTTCCAGCAGGACTGGGGGATTCCGGTGATCGTCGACACCGCGGGACCCGGTCGGTTCGTGTTGGACCTGCGAGGAACCTGAACGCGGGGTTATGGTGAATCGTCAGCGCAGGCTCGGGGCCGGACGGAGGCACGTCAATGGGGATCGGGCTTGGAGTCTTTCTCATCGTCATCGGTGGGATTCTGAGTTTCACCACACTGGACAACTCGCTGCTGAAGACGAACCTCGACGTCGTGGGCTACATCCTCATGGTCGGCGGCCTGCTCGCGCTCATCTTCGGCACCATCCAGAACCGGCAGCGGGCCAACACGTCGCACACCTCGGTGGTCGAGCGCCGCAACATCGAAGAGGGCAACGTCCAGCACGACGTGCATGAGGTCCGCGACGACCGTCGCGACGTCTGATCAGAAGGCCGACTCGGGCAGGTCCATGATCGAGTCGTCGGTGCCCTCGGCGATCGCCCGCTCCGCGGCGAGCCGGGGCAGCACGTTGCGGGCGTAGAACCGCCCGGCCGCCACCTTGCCGGTGTAGAAGTCGCGGTCCTTCGCGCTCAGCGCGTCACCACGCGACGTCAGCGCCTCCTGCGCGACCTCGGCCTCACGCAGCAGCAGCCAGCCGACCACGAGGTCGCCGGCCGCGAGCAGCAGCCGGGAGGTGTTGAGCCCGACCTTGTAGACGTTGCGGACCTCGCCACCCATCCGCGGATCGGACTTGAACGCCTCCGTGCCGACGTACTCGAGGATGCCCTGGACGTCGGCCTGGGCCTGCCCGAGCAGCTCGCGCTCCTTGTCGAACGCGCCGCCTGCCGCTCCCAGGTCCTTGGCGAACTCCTGGACCTGCATGGCCACGTGGGAGATCGCGACGCCCTGGTCCTTGACGATCTTGCGGAAGAAGAAGTCGAGCCCCTGGATCGCCGTGGTGCCCTCGTAGAGGGTGTCGATCTTGGCGTCCCGGACGTACTGCTCGATCGGGTAGTCCTGGAGGAACCCGGACCCGCCGAGCGTCTGCAGCGACTCGGTCCCGAGGAGCACCCAGGCCCGCTCGGAGCCGAGCGCCTTGACGACCGGGAGCAGGAGGTCGTTGACCCGGCGGGCCAGCTGGGCCGGCGAGTCCTCGGGCAGCTCCTCCGAGCCGGCGGCCAGCTGCGCCGCCTCGACGATGTCCTGCTGCGTCGCGGTGTAGAGCACCAGCGCCCGCAGCCCCTCCGCATACGACTTCTGGAGCATCAGCGAGCGGCGGACGTCGGGGTGGTGCGTGATGGTGACCCGCGGCGCGGTCTTGTCGGCCTGCTGGGTGAGGTCGGCGCCCTGGACCCGCTGCTTGGCGTAGTCGAGGGCGTTGAGGTACCCGGTCGAGAGCGTCGCGATCGACTTGGTGCCGACCATCATCCGGGCGTGCTCGATGACCCGGAACATCTGGGCGATGCCCTCGTGGACGTCGCCGAGCAGGGTGCCGACCGCCGGGGTGCCGTCGCCGAACGTCACCTCGCAGGTGGTCGAGACCTTGAGGCCCATCTTGTGCTCGACGTTGGTGATCACGGCGCCGTTGCGCTCGCCCAGCTCGCCGGTGTCGAGGTCGACGATGTGGAACTTGGGGACGACGAAGAGCGACAGGCCCTTGGTGCCCGGCCCCGCGCCCTCGGGGCGGGCCAGCACGAAGTGGACGATGTTGTCGGACAGGTCCATCTCGGCCGAGGTGATGAACCGCTTGACGCCGGTGATGTTCCAGGTGCCGTCGGCGTTCTGGACCGCCTTGGTGCGTCCCGCGCCGACGTCGGAGCCGGCGTCCGGCTCGGTGAGGACCATCGTCGCGGTCCACTTCTGGTCGACCATGAGCTTGGCGAGCTTCTTCTGCTCGTCGGTGCCGAGGATGTGGAGGAGCTTGGCGAAGGAGAAGCTCGACGCGATCATCCCGACGGCAGGGTTCGCCCCGAGGATCAGCTCGTTGACCGCCCAGCGCAGTGACGGGGGCACGACCGTCCCGCCCAGCTCGGCGGGGACGTCGACGGCCCAGAATCCCGACTCGAGGTAGGCCGCGTACGACTTCTTGAACGACTCGGGGAGCTTCACGGTGTGCGACACCGGGTCGTAGACCGGCGGGTTGCGGTCGGAGTCGAGGAGGCTCTCGGCGAGCTCGTGCTCGGCCAGCCGGGCCACCTCGTGCAGCATCTCCCGCGCGGTGTCGGTGTCGACGGCCTCGTAAGGACCCTGCCCGAGCACGTCGCCGCGCCCGAAGACCTCGAACAGCGCGAACTCCAGGTCGCGGACGTTGCTGCGGTAGTGGCTCATGGATGGTCTCCTCGGCAGGGTTACTCGTCGGTAACTCTCATGATGCTACTCGCGGGTAACCGTGCGCAAGCGGTGTTACGGAATGCACATCTGACTGACATGCTGATCCAGCGACCTCCCAGCCCCCTCCCAGTTCCGACGGCGACGCTGCACCGATGCGCTCCCGCCGCGGCCGCGTGCTGCTCATCGCTGCCCTGGCCGTCGTGGTCCTCGTGCTCGGGTACGCCGGGTACTCGTACGTCCGACTGACCCAGGGGATCACCACGTCGGACGTCCTCGTCCCCGACGGGACGGCCACCACCGGCTCGGCGCACGGCGACGTCAACCTCCTCATCATGGGCCTGGACAGCCGGGTCGACGAGAACGGCGACCCGCTCCCGGCCGACATCTACAACGCCCTGCACGCGGGAGACGCGTCGGACGGAGGTCTCAACGCGAACGTCCTCATGCTCCTGCACATCCCTGGCGACGGCAGCAAGGCATCGGTCATCTCGATCGCTCGCGACGACTACGTCGACCTCGCCGGCTGCCCCGACAAGCAGTGCAAGGGCAAGATCAAGCAGGCCTACGGACTCGGGTATGCGGCGGAGTCGGCGCTCCTCGCGAAGGACACCTCGCTCACCAAGCAGCAGCGGGAGCAGAAGGCGCGCGACGCCGGTCGGTCGGCGCAGGTCAAGACGGTCTCCCAGTTCCTCGGCGTGCCGGTCGACCACTTCGTCGAGGTGACGATGGTCGCGTTCTACCAGCTCGCCCAGGTGGTCCAGCCGATCACCGTCTGCGTGAAGGAGGCCACGCAGGACTCGTACTCGGGCGCGAACTTCGTTGCGGGAGAACAACAGATCGACGCATCGCAGGCCCTGGCCTTCGTCCGGCAGCGACGTGACCTCTACGAGCGTTACAACTTCACCGACCTCGACCGCGAACGACGCCAGCAGGCGTTCATCTCCTCGCTGGCGGTCCAGCTCAAGCAGGCCGGCACCCTGGCGAACCCGGTCAAGCTGCAGCAGATCATCGACGTGACGAAGCAGAACACCGCGATCGACTCCGGGCTCAACCTGCTGTCGTTCGCTCAGGACGCCGAGCGGATGGCCGGCGGCAACGTCACCTTCTACACGCTGCCGATCAAGTCGTTCGGCAAGACCCCGCAGGGCGAGGACATCAACGTCGTCGACGTCGCGGAGATCCAGGCCACGGTCAAGCAGCTGCTCACGCCCGCCGAGGGAGGGTCCTCGGCGACGACGTCCGGCGGCTCGGCGGGGTCGACCGGCTCGACACCGGCGCCGTCCTCGTCAACGGGCAAGGCCACGACCGCTCCCACGCCCAGCGTGCCGACGACAGTGGCCGGCACGGGGACGCCCGCCCCGACCGACCTCACCGCGATCAGCGGGGGCGGGATCCCCTGCGTGAAGTAGCGCCGACGGCTTGACAACCGTGATTGTGACAGTCACTATCAAAAACATGTCACAGTCAAACGTTAGTGAGTCGCGTATTGTCGCCAACCCGCGACGCTGGTGGGCGCTCGCCGCCACCTCGACGACCGTTCTCGTGATCGGGCTCGACACGACGATCCTCAACGTCGCGCTGCCCGACATCGCCGTGAGCCTGCACGCGACCGGCGCGCAGCTCCAGTGGTTCGCGGACAGCTACCTGCTGGCTCTGGGCGCATTGCTGCTGCCGGCCGGAGTGCTCGGCGACCGGTACGGACGGAAGCGCTCGACGGTGGTCGGGCTGGTCCTGTTCTTCCTCGGCTCGCTCTGGTGCGCGCTCTCGACGAGCGCCGAGAGTCTCATCGCCGCCCGCACGCTGCTCGGGGTGGGTGCCGCGGTCCTCATCCCGCTCGCGATGTCGTCGGTCGTCGTGCTGTTCGAGGCCGAGGAGCGCACCCGGGCGATCGCGACGCTGGGCATCTCGACGATGGTCGGGCTGCCGTTGGGGCCGATCGTGGCCGGCGTCCTGCTCCAGCACTTCTGGTGGGGTTCGGTGTTCGTCGTCAACCTGCCGGTCATCGCGCTCGCCCTGGTCGCTGTCCTGCTGTTCCTGCCCGAGACGGTCGGTACCCGAGGTCGCCGGCTGGACCTGGTCGGCATACTCCTCACCTCCGTCGGGATGCTCGCGGCGACGTACGGCGTCATCGAGGGGCCCGAGCGCGGGTGGACCGATCCGCTGGTGCTGGCCGGACTGGTCGGTGGTGCGGCGTCGTTCGGGGCCTTCGTGTGGTGGCAGCGACGCGACCGCGGTGTCGAGCCGGTCGTCGACCCGGTGCTGTGGCGTCAGCCGGCGTTCCGGTGGGGTGCCCTGACGGCGGCGGTCGCCAGCCTGGCGTTCTTCGGCGCGATGTTCGTCGTGCCGCAGTACCTGCGCGGCGTTCTCGGCGAGGACGCGCTCGGTACGGGGCTGCGATCGGTGCCGATGGTGCTGGGCCTCTTCGTCGGTCTTCGGCTGACGATGATGCTGCTGCCGCGCTTCGGGGCGCGGGTGCTCGGGGTATGCGGTTTCGTCGTCGGGGCGCTGGGGTTCCTGCTCGGCACACGCGTCGGGGTGGACAGCGGGTACGGGTTGACCGCGGCGTGGACGGTCCTCGTCGGGGCCGGGGTCGGCGGCGCGCTCTTCTGCGGGCAGAACGGTGCGCTCGCCGCGCTGCCCCGGGAGCGGGCGGCGGCCGGTTCGGCCCTGGTCCAGGTCCTGCGGCAGATCGGGAGCGTTGCCGGCATCGCCGTCCTCGGAGCGCTGCTGAGCGCCGCATACCGGGCTGGACTGCCGACGGGTCTGCCCGCCGAGCTGGCCGACACGCTCGGCCGTAACGTCGCGACCGGGCATGGCCGTTGCGGCGCAGTCGGGTTCGGTGTCGCTGGAGTATGCGGTCCGTTCCGCCTTCGTCGGCGGCCTGACCGCGACGATGTGGGTCAGCGCGGCCATCTGCCTGCTCGGCGCGGCCATGGTGGCGCGCTATCTGCCGGACAGCCGGGCGGTAGCGGCAGAATCGGGGGATGCCGTCGACGTCAGCGCCCGGGACCGCGGCTGAGCCGGTGCTGGGTCTGCGGGAGCGGAAGAAGGCGCGGACCAAGGCGGCCATCCAGGAGCACGCCCTGCGGCTGTACCGGGAGCAGGGCTACGCCGAGACGACGGTCGAGCAGATCGCGGCGGCCGCCGAGGTCTCGCCGAGCACGTTCTTCCGCTACTTCCCGGCCAAGGAGGACACCGTCCTCACCGACCTCATGGACCAGCAGTCGTTCGAGGTGATGGTGAGTGCGCCGGCCGAGCTCAGCCCGATGGAGGCGCTCCGGTATGCGATCGACGTGGTCTTCCGGGACATGTCCGACGAGCACCTCCAGCTCGAGATGGTCCGCAACCAGCTGATCCGGTCGGTGCCGGAGCTGCGCCGCGGGATGCTCATGGAGATCATCCGGCCGCGCGACCTGCTCGCCGAGGCCGTCGCCCGGCGGCTCGGCCGGCCGCTCGACGACCCGGACCTGCGCCTCTACGCGGCGGCGGTCATGGGGGTGTTCCTCAACCTCGCCATGGAGTCCACCGGGGAGGACCCGGCGGCCTCGGTGGCTCAGCTCGGCGACCTCATCGACCAGGTCGGTCGGGTCGTGCACCTTCCCGAGGCCTGACGTCGTGGAGTCGGTGAACGTCGGGCCGTTCACGGTGGTGTCCGTCGTCGACGCGTCTGGGGTGCTTGCGGTGACGGGACCTCAGGCGTTCCCGTCGGCGTCCGAGGCCGACTGGGCCGCTGCGCGTCTTCTGGACCCGGCGGCGTTCGGGCCCGACCTGCGATGGGCGCTGGACTTCCGGTGCGTCGCGATCCGTCGAGCCGGACGGACGGGTGACGCTGGTCGACGTCGGGATCGGTGCCGAGGGAGGCCCGGCCGCGTGGGCACCGGTGCCGGGGCGGCTGGTCGACGCGCTCGGCGAGGTCGGGATCGCCGTCGGCGACGTCGACACGGTCGTGCTCACCCATCTGCACGAGGACCACTGCGGCGGGGTCGTCGACGGGGCCGGTTCGCCGGTGTTCGCCGACGCCCGGCACGTGGTCCAGGCGATCGAGATCGCGGCGCTGCGCTCGGAGCCGGACCGGACGATCTGGTCGTACGCCGTCGAGCCGCTCCTCGCTGCGGGGCTGCTGGACGAGGTCGACGGGCGGGTCGTTCTCAGTTCCGGGATCACCGTGGTGCCCGACACCTGGCCATAGTGTCGGTCACCAGTCGGTGCTCGTGACCGATGGGGACGACGAGGTCATCGTGACCGGCGATGTGCTGGTCCACGCGGTCCAGCTGGCGAACCCGGACGTCGCCTACCGGTCGGAGTCGGACCCGTCAGTGGCCGCCGACACCCGCCGCCGGCTGCTGGCGGACGCGCGAACCCGCGGCGCACTGATCGCGACGGCCCACCTGCATACCGGGTTCGTCGTCGTCTAGCCCTGCGGGAACGCGTTCCGGAAGTCGGCGTAGGAGACCTGGCCGTGCTCGCTGGCGAGGATCGCCGAGCTGACGGCCGGCGGGATCGAGGTCCAGTGACGTGACGTGGAGCGGGCGACGAGAATCGAACTCGCGTGTCCAGCTTGGGAAGCTGGCGCTCTACCATTGAGCTACGCCCGCGTGGTCACCCGAACGGCTCCGCAGGAGCGCCTTCCGGCAACGCGACGAGCAGCATACCCAACCTGTCGCCCGGCCCGGACCGCGGCGAAAAGCCGCCGCCGCTACCCTCGTGCCCGTGCTGCTCTCCGACCGCGACATCCGCGCCGAGATCGAGGGCGGCCGGGTCGTCCTGGACCCGTGGGAGCCGACGAT
This sequence comes from uncultured Actinomycetota bacterium, assembly GCA_963713345.1. Lineage (GTDB taxonomy): Bacteria > Actinomycetota > Actinomycetes > Actinomycetales > Dermatophilaceae > Lapillicoccus. The sequence goes on from CAVQLI010000014.1 coordinate 531,192, forward strand.
GCTCCAGCCGTCGAGCATCGACGTGCGGCTCGACAAGTACTTCCGGCTGTTCGACAACCACAAGTACCCCTACATCGACCCGGCCGAGGACCAGCCCGACCTGACCCGTCTCGTCGAGATCGCTCACGACGAGCCGCTGATCCTCCACCCGGGCGAGTTCGTCCTCGGGTCGATCCTCGAGACCGTGACCCTGCCCGACGACATCGCCGCGCGCGTCGAGGGCAAGTCGAGCCTCGGACGGCTCGGCCTGCTCACCCACGCCACGGCCGGCTTCGTGGACCCGGGGTTCTCCGGCCACGTGACCCTCGAGCTCTCCAACGTCGCCACCCTGCCGATCAAGCTGTGGCCCGGCATGAAGGTCGGCCAGCTCTGCTTCTTCCGGCTCTCCAGCGCGGTCGAGAAGCCCTACGGCTCGGACGCCTACGGCTCGCACTACCAGGGCCAGCGGGGCCCCACCGCCAGCCGCAGCTTCAAGAACTTCCACCGCACCGACGTCTGAGACACAGGGACCGCATAGCAATCCCTCAGGGCCGTCCTGTCGAATAGGACTCGTGGGAGCCGACCTCAAGTGGACCAGCCGACCTGACGCGCCGACCGCTGTGGTCCTCGTCCTCCACGGCGGACAGGACGCCAGCCGCCGCCCGGCGCGCTGGCACAACCTCGCCGTGCTGCGCATGGTTCCGGTCGCCCGCGCCGTCGCCAAGGCCGGCCAGGGCACCTTCGCCGTGGCCATGCTCCGGTATGCGGTTCGCGGCTGGAACGGCGCGGCCGCCAGCCCCGTGCCCGACGCCCGCGCCGCGCTCGACCAGATCTCCGAGACGTACCCCGGCGTGCCGATCGCTCTGGTCGGTCACTCCATGGGCGGCCGCGTGGCGCTGGCGCTGGCCGACGACCCCCGCGTCGTCGAGGTCGTCGGGCTCGCGCCGTGGGTGGTCGGCGACGACGGCCTGAAGGTCCACGAGAACCAGAAGCTGCTCCTCATCCACGGCGTGGGCGACCGGATGACCTCGGCCGAGGCCAGCCGTCGCGTCGTGGAGACTCTCCAGGAGCGCGGGCTCACCGCCAGCTTCGTGGGACTGAAGTCGGCCGACCACGCGATGCTGCGCCGAGCGGGCACCTGGGACCACCTCGTCGGGGGCTACCTGGCCGGAACGCTCCGCACGCAGAGCGACCTCTCCGAGGCGCCGGAGCTCGACCAGCTGGGCGCCCAGGCCGGCGAAGAGAGCATCGTCACCGTTATCTGACGGAAGCCTCTGCCGAGACGCGCCTGTCACTCGTCTCGCTTAGGGTCGACGTCATGATTCGCTTCGACGACGTCTCGAAGCAGTACGCCGGCGGCACCACGGCGGTCGACCATCTCGACCTCGAGGCTCCGACCGGTCAGATCACCGTTCTCGTCGGACCCTCCGGGTGCGGCAAGACGACCACGCTCCGCATGGTCAACCGGATGATCGAACCCACCTCCGGGACGATCTGGCTGGACGACCAGGACACCGGGAAGATGGACGCCGCCGAGATGCGGAGAGGCATCGGCTACGTGATCCAGCACGCGGGCCTCTTCCCGCACCGGACCGTGCTCGACAACGTCGGCACCGTGCCCGAGCTGCTCGGCTGGGACAAGAAGAAGATCCGTGACCGCTCGATGGAGCTGCTCGAGCGCGTCGGCCTCGACACGGCGTTCGCCAAGCGCTACCCCAGCCAGCTCTCCGGCGGCCAGCAGCAGCGGGTCGGCGTCGCCCGTGCGCTGGCGGCCGACCCGCCGGTGATGCTCATGGACGAGCCGTTCTCGGCGGTCGACCCGATCGTCCGCGACCAGCTCCAGGACGAGTTCCTCCGCCTCCAGGGCGAGCTGGGCAAGACGATCCTCTTCGTCACGCACGACATCGACGAGGCCATCAAGCTCGGCGACCAGGTCGCCGTCCTCCGGGTCGGGGGCAAGCTCGCGCAGCTGGCCGAACCCGCATACCTGCTGGCGCACCCGGTCGACGACTTCGTGGCCGGCTTCGTCGGCCGCGACCGCGGCTACCGTGCGCTCGGCTTCCACGAGACGCCGGACCTGCAGCTGACCACCGAGCCGACCGTCGCCCTCGGCGCCACCCCCGACCAGGCGCAGGCCGCGAGCAACGACGGCTGGCTGCTCGTCGTCGACGGCGACCGCAAGCCGCTCGGCTGGGTCGAACCGCACCGTCTCGGCCGCGACGTCGACCGCGAGATGCTCCACCGCGGCGGCACCGTCGCCCGCGTCCACGGGCCCCTGCGCGCCGTCCTCGACGCCGCGCTCTCCTCGCCGTCCCGCCGGGGAGTCCTCGTCGACGACGAGGGAGTCCTCGCCGGCACCGTCCGCGCCGACCAGGTCCTCACCGTCATCGAGCGCACCGAACGCCCGGGCGACGACGCCGCCGACGACCGGTACCAACGGCAGGCCGCCTCGTGACCTGGGTCGCCGACCACATCGGCGACATCCTCTGGTACGCCGGTCAGCACACCCTGCTGGCCGGCATCCCGCTGATCATCGGGCTCATCATCGCCCTTCCGCTCGGGTGGGTCGCGCGACGCTACTCGAAGCTCTACGGCTTCCTCATCGCCGGGAGCGGGCTGCTCTACACAATTCCGAGCCTGGCGTTGTTCATCCTCATGCCGCTCATCCTCGGCACGCGGATCCTCGACACGCTGAACGTCTACGTCGCCATGACGCTCTACACCCTCGCGCTGCTCGTCCGCACCGTGGCGGACGGGCTCGGCGCCGTCCCCGACTCGACGCGGCAGGCCGCGGTCGCGATGGGGTTCACCGGTATGCGCCGCCTGCTCAAGGTCGACCTGCCCCTCGCGGTCCCGGTCATCGCGGCCGGCCTGCGGGTCGCGGCGGTCAGCAACGTCAGCATCGTCAGCGTCGCGTCGCTGGTCGGGTTCCCACAGCTCGGCTACTACCTCACCGACGGCTACCAGCGGTCCTTCCCCACCGAGATCATCGTCGGCATCGTCGGCTGCGTACTCCTCGCCCTCATCTTCGACACGGTGATCCGCGCGGGCGCGTGGGCGATCACGCCGTGGCAACGAGTGGCGAGGTGACGACGTGCTGAACAGCATCGGTGGCTGGCTGACCGACCCGGCTCACTGGACCGGCCCGAACGGCATCCCGCAGCGCATCCTCGAGCACCTCATCTACTCGGGGATCAGCCTGGTCATCGCCGCCCTCATCGCCATCCCGCTCGGCGTGATCGTCGGTCACTCCGGCCGCGCCAAGTGGACGGTCTCCCTCGCGAACTCGCTCCGCGCGGTCCCCAGCCTCGGCCTGCTGTTCGCCGTCGCGCTCTGGCTCGGTCCCAAGATCGCCAGCAGCCTCGCCTACGTGATCCCCAGCGTCATCGTCCTCGTGCTCCTCGCCGTGCCGCCGATCCTGTCGGGCACCTACGCGGGTATCCAGGGCGTCGACCCGGCCGCCCGCGACGCGGCCAAGGGCATGGGTATGCGTGGGGGCGAGGTGCTGCGCAAGGTCGAGCTTCCGTGCGCCCTGCCCCTCCTGCTGTCCGGGGTCCGCAGCGCCACGCTGCAGGTCATCGCCACGGCGACCATCGCGGCGTCGATCAGCCTCGGTGGCCTCGGGCGCTATCTCATCGACGGGCTCAGCGTCAGCGACTACGCCCAGATGGCCAGCGGCGCGATCCTCGTCGCCGCGCTCGCCCTGGTGATGGACGGCATCCTCTCGATCGTCCAGCGGACTGCAGTCTCCCCGGGACTCACCGGGAAGTTCAGGAACACCGGGGACAACCGGCCGGTTGTCACCACTACGGCCCGAGGCGATGCCTCGGATCCCGCCTCTCCCACCGACCGTGCCGACGACCAGAGAGAAGCACTCGTATGAAGCGCACGATCCTCATGACCGGGGCGGCCGCTGTCGCGGCGCTCGCCCTCGCCGCCTGCGGCGCCAACAACAACCCCACCGCCCCGGCGGGAGGTGGTGGCGGCAGCACGGCCTCGGCTGCTGGTGGCAGCATCACCGTGGGTTCGGCCGACTTCTCCGAGTCCCAGGTCCTCGGCGAGATCTACGCCGGCGCCATCAAGGCCAAGGGCATCACGGTCACGACCAAGCCCAACATCGGCAGCCGCGACGTCTACATCAAGGCGCTCCAGGACGGCTCCATCGACATCGTCCCGGAGTACACCGGCTCCCTGTTGACCTTCCTCAAGGGCACCGCCCCGTCGCAGGACCCCGACGCGGTGTACACCGCGCTCAAGTCGACCTTGCCGCCCACCCTCGTCGTCCTCGACAAGTCGACCGCCGAGGACAAGAACTCCATGGTCGTCACCAAGGACACCGCGGCAAAGTTCTCGCTGAAGTCCATCGCCGACCTCACCGCGCACCAGGCCGACATCACCGTGGCCGCCCCGCCGGAGTTCCAGACCCGTCAGCAGGGCCTGGTCGGGCTGAAGTCCGAGTACGGCTTCGCGCCGGCGAACTTCCTCCCGCTCAAGGGTGCGGCGGTCGTCAACGCCCTGACCAACGGCCAGGCGCAGGCGGCCAACATCTTCAGCACCGACCCCTCGATCTCGGCCAACGGGTTCGTCACGCTGGAGGACCCGAAGCTCCTGTTCGGCTCTGACAACGTCGTGCCGCTGATGCGCAAGGACAAGGTCAACGACACCATCACCGCCGCGCTCAACGCGGTCTCGGCCAAGATCGACACGGCCACCCTGACCGACCTGGTCAAGCAGGTCGACGTCGACAAGAAGGACGCGTCGGCCGTGGCCAAGGACTTCCTGTCGAAGAACGGCCTGGGCTGACCGAGGGGGTCCCGCAGCCCTGGATCCTGCACGTCGACCTCGACCAGTTCGTGGCCGCCGTCGAGGTGCTGCGGGACCCGTCGCTCGTCGGTAAACCCGTCGTCGTGGGCGGTCGGGGCGACCCCACCCTGCGTGGGGTCGTCTCGACCGCGTCGTACGAAGCGCGGGTCTTCGGCGTCGGCTCCGGTATGCCGCTGCGCACCGCCGTGAAGAAGGCGCCGGACGCGGTGTTCCTTCCGGTCGACGGTCCGCTGTACGACGAGGCCTCGGCCGGCGTCATGGCGGTGCTGCGGTCGTTCGGCCCCACTGACGGCGCGGTCGTCGAGGTGCTCGGCTGGGACGAGGCCTTCGTCGGCGTGACGACCGACGACCCCGAGGCGCTGGCCCGGCGGATGCAGGCGGCCGTGCTGGAGCTGACCCGGCTGCACTGCTCGGTCGGGATCGGGCAGACCAAGGTGATGGCCAAGACGGCCACCGGTTTCGGGAAGCCGCAGGGCGTCTACACGATCACCGCGGACACCTGGTACGAGATCATGGGCTCCCGCCCGACCGATGCGCTCTGGGGCGTCGGGCGCAAGACCTCGGCCAAGCTGGCCGCCCTGGGCATCGAGACGGTGTCCCAGCTGGCCCTCTCCGACGCCGAGCCGCTCGTCACGCGGCTCGGCCCCACCATGGGCCCGTGGTACCGCCGGATCGCGCGTGGCGGCGACCGGTCGCCGGTGACGGCCACGCCCTGGGTGGCCCGCGGCCACGGTCGGGAGACGACGTTCCAGACCAACCTGCGCGACTGGGACGTCGTCGCGCAGGAGGTCCGCACCCTCGCGGCGCGGGTCCTCGACGACATCGTGGCCGAGGGCCGGCCGGCGATCCGCGTGGGCCTGAAGGTCCGGTACGCGCCGTTCACCACGCATACCGCCTCGGCTCCGTTGCCGTCCCCGACCGTCGACCTGGACGAGATCGCCGACGCTGCCGTTGCACTGTTGAGCCGGTTCGACGAGCGGCGGTCGGTGCGACTCCTCGGGGTTCGCCTGGAGATGCAGCCCCCCGACGGCGGCTACGAGCGCTGACCGCCCGCCCTCGACTGCTCCACGTTCCAGGCGGTCACTCCCGGCCGCCTCGGCGTCAACAACTCCGCACGTGATGAGCTGTGGATGGCCGATGTCCGGAATGTCGGAAAACATCTCCGCACGTGCGGACTTGTTGACGCGGATCTTGGTGGCGGTTACCGCGGACGTTCAGGACTCCGCGCCGACCGGGACCGGAGCACCGGGCGTCTCGAGTCGCACGGCGGCGAGCAGCATCTGGGCGACGTCGACGACCTGAACCTCCTCGCGCGCCGTCCCCTCGGACTGCGCGGCCGAGAGCCCGTCGCTGAGCATGACCTTGCAGAACGGGCAGCCGATGGCGATCCGGTCGGCGCCGGTGGCGACGGCCTCGTCGGTGCGGTTGGTGTTGATCCGGGTGCCGAGCTTCTCCTCCATCCACATGCGGGCGCCACCGGCGCCGCAGCAGAAGGACTTCTCGCCCGAGCGTTCCATCTCGCGCACCTCGACCCCGGGCAGCGCCCCGAGCAGCTCCCGCGGCGGGGCGTAGACGCCGTTGTGACGGCCGAGGTAGCACGGGTCGTGGTAGGTCACGCTCGGCGCGGTCGAGGCGGCACCCTGTGACGACGCGTCGCCCGGGCGCGACACGGGCACGAGCCGTTTGTCGCGGACCAGCCGGTTGAGCAGCTGGGTGTGGTGGACCACCTCGTAGCTGCCACCGACCTGGGGGTACTCGTTCTTCAGCGTGTTGAAGCAGTGCGCGCAGGTGACGACGATCTTCGTCGCGCCGGCCTCGTTGAGGGTCTCGACGTTCTGCTGGGCGAGCATCTGGAACAGGAACTCGTTCCCGGCCCGGCGGGCGGGGTCGCCGGTGCAGCCCTCGCCGTCGCCCAGCACCGCGAACGAGACGCCGGCGGTATGCAGCAGCTCGGCCACCGCGCGGGTGGTCCGCTTGGCCCGGTCCTCCAGGGCGCCGGCGCAGCCGACCCAGAACAGGTAGTCGACCTCGGTCAGCGACTCGACGTCCGAGCCGACGACCGGCACGTCGAACGGCAGGTCCTTGGCCCAGTCCATCCGCATTCGCGGCGCCATGCCCCACGGGTTCGAGTTCTTCTCGAGGTTCTTGAAGAGGCCGTTCAGCTCGGCGGGGAACGCCGACTCGATGAGCACCTGGTAGCGGCGCATGTCGACGATCGCGTCGACGTGCTCGATGTCGACGGGGCACTGCTCGACGCACGCGCCGCAGGTCGTGCAGGACCACAGCACGTCCTCGTCGATGACCGCGTCGGGCCCGTGCGGGTTGTATGCCCCCAGCGGCGAGCGGGTCCGTCACCGGTCGCATACCCGGTCGCGCCGACCAGCGACCCGACCTCGGCGGCCGCCTTGGACTCCGCCGAGACCTCGTCGCGGTCCTCGTCGGTCGCCAGCAGCCACGGCGCCTTCGCGTACGCGTGGTCACGCAGGCCCATGACCAGCAGCTTCGGGGACAGCGGCTTGTCGGTGTTCCAGGCGGGGCACTGTGACTGGCAACGGCCGCACTCGGTGCAGGTCGTGAAGTCGAGCAGCCCCTTCCAGGTGAAGTCCTCGACCTTGCCGACGCCGAGTGCGGCGTCCTCGTCGAGGTCCTCGATCTGCTCGAAGTCGATCGGCTGGCCACCGACCCTGATCGGCTGCAACGCCCCCAACGAGGTCCGGCCGTCCGCGTGGCGCTTCGTCCAGATGTTGACGAACGCGAGGAACCGGTGCCAGGCCACGCCCATCGTCGGGGTGAGCGAGATGGTGATCATCCACGCGAACGAGATGAGGATCTTCACCGCCGCGACCACGACGATCCACGTCCCGATCGACTCGGCCGACAGCCCGGCGAAGAACGACCCGATCCACCCCGTGAGCGGGAAGTGGACCCATGTGTCCTGGCCGGTCCCCTCGACCCGCGCCAACGCATACTCGAGCCCGCGCAGCAGCCCGATGCAGAAGGTGACGCCGAGGATCGTCAGCTCGACGTAGTAGGCCTGCCAGAACGTCGACCCGTAGAACCGCGAGCGCCGTCCCCCGTCACCGTCGGAGCGGCGCGGGCGTCGCAGCTGCCGGATCACCATCAGCACGACGATCCCGATGAACCCGCCGACCGCGAAGATGTCGGTCACCCACTCGTACGGCGGCCAGTGCCCGATCAGCGGCAGCTGGTACGCCGGGTCGACCAGCTGCCCGAACGCGTTGAGCAGCGTGAAGAAGAGGACCCCGAACGAGACCATCGTGAACCAGTGCGCCACCGCCACCACGGGCAGCCGGGACATCCGGGTATGACCCAGGAACTCGCGGAACAGGGTCACCCACCGCTGCGCCGGGTGGTCGGTTCGCGACTCCGGCTGGCCCAGCCGGAACGTCCGGACGAACCCGTTGAGCACCTGGACGAACAGCGCGACCGCCGTGAGGGTCACGGCTCCACAGACCACCAGGGCGACGATCTGGAGCGCGCTCATGGTCTCGGAGTGTACTGGCGGGTAAGCGCTCGCTCACCGGGCTGTGACGCCCGCCGCACGGTTGGTTCGTGGTGTGTCGAGCCGGAAATCCGTACGGTCCAGAGCACGAACCGGGGGACGGTCAGGGGAGCTTGCCCTCGGGCGCCATTCCGGTCATGTCGGCGTGCAGATGGCCGTCGGTGCCGCGGTGCAGGGTCTCCGGGAGCTTCTCGGTCCGACCGGGCATCGACGGCACCGAGGTGTTGCGCATCGACTGGCCGACCGACTTCATCGCATCGCCGAGCTTCTCGGTGACGTAGGGCGCTGCCTGCTGCTTGACCGCCTGGGTGGCGTCGCCGACCCGGTGCTGCACGGGGTCGGAGTTCCACAGCTTGCTGGCCTGACCCTTGATCTGCTCGTACCGCTTGCGACCTGCGCGCGCTCCGAGGACGTACCCGATCGCTGCTCCGACGACGAACGCTGCCTTACTCATCCCGTCACCCTACGCGGATCGACCGGGGTGCCGCCTCTCCGGACCGGGTCTGGAGACGTGAGACGAACTTGCCTCCAGATAACGTGATCTTGGACTATGTATAAGCAGACGTGAGTTCTGGCCCCGGAGCTCACCCCGAGTGCAAAGGCAGGCCTCCCGTGCCCATCTACGACGACGTGACCAAGCTCATCGGCAACACCCCGCTGGTGCGCCTCAACCGGATCACCGACGGTGCCAAGGCCACGGTTGCGGCCAAGCTCGAGTTCTACAACCCGGCGAGCTCGGTCAAGGACCGCATCGGCGTCTCGATCATCGACGCGGCGGAGCGCTCCGGCGAGCTCAAGCCGGGCGGGACCATCGTCGAGGCGACCTCGGGCAACACCGGCATCGCGCTCGCCTTCGTCGGGGCCGCCCGCGGCTACAACGTCGTCCTCACCATGCCGGAGTCGATGTCCAAGGAGCGCCGGGCGCTGCTGCGGGCATACGGCGCGGAGCTGGTCCTCACCGATCCCGCCCTCGGCATGAAGGGCGCCGTCGCCAAGTCCGAGGAGGTCGCCGCGGAACGTCCGGGCGCCGTCCTGGCCCGCCAGTTCGCCAACGAGGCGAACCCGGAGATCCACCGCCAGACCACGGCCGAGGAGATCTGGAAGGACACCGACGGCCAGGTCGACTTCGTCGTGGCCGGCATCGGCACCGGCGGCACGATCACCGGCGTCGGCCAGGTCCTCAAGGCCCGCAAGCCCGACCTCAAGATGATCGCCGTCGAGCCGGAGGAGTCGCCGATCCTCAACGGTGGCCAGCCCGGCCCCCACAAGATCCAGGGCATCGGCGCCAACTTCGTGCCGGAGATCCTCGACACGACGATCTACGACGAGGTCATCGACGTCAACGCCGCCACCTCCGTGCAGTGGGCCCGCCGGGCCGCCACCGAGGAGGGCCTCCTCGTCGGCATCTCCTCCGGAGCCGCGCTCTCCGCCGCGGTCCAGGTCGCCCAGCGTCCCGAGAACGAGGGCAAGCTCATCGTCGTCATCATCCCGAGCTTCGGCGAGCGCTACCTCTCGACGATCCTCTTCGAGGGTCTCGTCGACTGAGGACCGGCAGGACATCGGTATGCATGTGAGCCGCTCAGCGGAGGATCCGCAGCAGCCCGCCCGACCCGTCGCGAGATGGGCCGGCCGGGTCGCTGCGGTGCGCGCCGCGGCCCTCGAGGACGTCGACGCCGCGATGGCGCGCGACCCCGCGGCCCAGTCGCGGCTCGAGACGTTCCTCACCTCCCCGGGGCTGCACGCGGTGTGGTCGCACCGGGTGGCGCACCGGCTGTGGGAGGGGCGACCGGCGTACCGGCTTCCGGCCCGCGTCCTCTCGAACGTGACCCGCACGCTGACCGGCGTCGAGATCCACCCGGGGGCGACGATCGGGCGCCGGTTCTTCATCGACCACGGGATGGGCGTCGTCATCGGCGAGACCTCGGTCGTGGGCGACGACGTCATGCTCTACCACGACGTCACGCTCGGCGGCCGGTCGATGGCCAAGGTCAAGCGGCACCCCACCGTGGGCGACCGGGTCACGATCGGGTCGGGGGCCAGGGTCCTCGGCGACATCAACCTCGGCGACGACAGCCAGATCGGCGCGAACTCGGTGGTCACCCGGGACGTCCCCGCCGGCGCCGTCGCGGTCGGGATCCCGGCCCAGATCCGCGAACCGGTCCCCGGGCTGACCCCGGAGGAGCTGCTCGACGAGAGCCCGGCCATCTGGATCTAGCGCCAGGTGGACGGGCCGCCATGCGGGTTCACCACCGAACTCAGATGTTTGCCGGTTTTTCGCATCGTCTGCCGAAAACCGGGGCAACATCTGAGTTCGGACGCGCTAGGAGGCCGGAAACCGGGGCAACATCTGAGTTCGGATCACGGGCCGGACCTACCGTGTGGCGCTCCACGGCGAGCCGAAGCAGACGAACGGCGCTGGCATGTCCACGTCGCCGTCGAGCGCCTCGGCCAGCGCGGTCGGGGAGTCGAGACCGGCGGCCAGCAGCCGGTGGTAGCGCAGCATCGTCTCGTACGCCGTCGTGTCGTCGACCCGGGACACCGAGCTGACCACGCTCGTGGCCCCGATGCTCAGCAGGGCGGCGGTCAGGCCGAGTACCTCGCCGCCGGCCCGCGGCGTCGTGAGGCCGAGGTCGCACGCCGACAGGACGATGTGCCCGGCCACCGGCTCGTCCGGGGGGACGTCGTAGGCGTACAGCGGGCCGTCGGCCATCCGGATGCTGGAGAACAGCGGGTTGTCCTGGTTGTGCTGCCCGTGCGCCGCGATGTGGACGAGGTCGCTGGTGACCAGGGCCGTCGCCAGGGCGTCGGCGCTGCCGTGCTCGCTGTCGGCCGCGACGCCGCCGGGCCAGGTCGCGGCGACGTCCTGGACCTCGGGGCCGGAGAGGGCCAGGCCGGGGCCGGCCAGCGCGCTCACCCGCGGTGAGGGGATCGGCGCGGTCTGGCCGCGGAGCCAACCGGTGGCGGAGAGGGCGACCGTCGTCGGCCGGCCCACCCGGCGGGGCAGCAACGACCACGGCGCGGTGGCGAGCGTGCGCGAGGGGATGACGAGGAGCGACCCCGCGTCGGTGAGCGGGTTAGGGAGCAGCAGCCGGTCCAGCTTGTCGAGGTCGTGGGCCAGGGAGGCCGAGACCGCGTGGCGCAGCGGCGGCGGCAGCATCCGCCCGGCCAGCGCATCGAGGTCCGCGCGGACGCGGGTCATCAGGGCCGCGACCTCGGCCCACGGACCCAGGGTGACCACGCGGGGGCGCCCGCCCCCGACCGTGACGGCGCCGAGACGGTGGTCCAGCACGAAGAAGGCGACGACCGCGGTGTCCTGCTGGTCGAGCAGCGGCTGGATGTCGGCGAGCGTGGCGTAGCGCTCGGCGCGACCGCCTCCGTGCAGCGTCCACTCACGCTCCCGGACCGACCGCTCGAACGTGCGCTGACGACGCCGGAGGTGCTCGACCGGACGTCCCGGCGGACTGTGCCGGATCTCCTCGGTGGTGATCCGGAGGCCGGCCAGGAGGTCGGCCAGCTCCTCGTCGCGCGGCGGCCGGACCGCCGTGCGGCGGTGCGACATGGCCCGCCAGCGCTCCAACGAGGTGAACACCGACCGCGCAGAACCGGACTCGAGGGCGATGCGAAGGTCGAGCTCGGCGAGACGACCGCCGTGGACGGCCATGGCCGTGCGCAGGTCGAGGCTGTGGTGGCGGGCCTGCTGGTTGGCCAGCGTGGTGAGTCCGGTCTTGAGCTCGCGCCGCGCCGCCGTGACGTCGCCGGCCGCCCGCGCGACCCCGGCCCGGACCAGGTGGTGGTGGAGACGCCCGCTGAGGGGGTCGGTCGAGGCACTGCGTGTGACCTGCTCCAGCAGGGTGCCGGCCTCGTCGATGTGTCCCAGCGCGAGGTTCGCCTCGGCGGCGATGAGGGCGAGCTGTCGATCCATCGTCGCCTCGTCGGACGCGGCGACGGCGCTGCGGATCTCGCGGGCGACGCGGGCCGGTCCGCCCTTCGAGTCGAGGTATGCCTGCCAGCGGGTGACGTCGGCCCGCGCCTGCCAGCCGGGGCTCTGGCGACGACGGAAGTCCCGGCGGGCGCGCGTCGAATGGGCCTTGGCCACCGTCCAGTCCCCCTGCAGGAGGGCGACCTCGGCCCGCGCCAGCTCGGTCTCGGCCCGGTCCTGGTTCGCGCGCTCCCGCCTGAGCAGCTCGGAGGCACTGGCGAGCGCCTGGTCGGCCTCCTCGAGCAGCCCGGCCTCCATGAGCACCCGAGCCCGGTCCAGGAACCAGACGCTGCGCGAGACGTCGGTGTCCAGGGCGTCAGCGAGCGCGAACGCGCGCAGCGCCGCCGGGATGTCGCCGGCGAGGAACTCCGCATACCCGAGGTTGTGCTGGGCCTTGAACTCCTGCCGCGTCATCCCGAGCTCGGCGGCCAGCCGCGCGCTCGCCGACAGGTCCGCACGGGCGGCCCGCAGGTCTCGGCGCAGGAGGTGGACGGCCCCGCGGTTGAGCAGCACGGTGGGGCGGTCGTCGGGGTCGAGGTCGGCGAGGAGGGCGACCGCTGCGTCGGACTCGGCCAGCGCCACGTCGAGCCGGCCGCTGCGCAACGCGATGAGACCGTTGAGCTCGTGGACCAGCGCAGCCAGGTCGCGACGGTCGCTGGCGGCCGCCGCCTCCGCGGCCGCAGTCGCCGCCGACTCGCCGCGCTCGAGGCCGTGGACCTCGAACTCCGAGAACGCCCGCGTGATGAGCAGCCGGGCCCTCGCGTGCAGCCACTCCGGACTGGTCCCGGGGTGCTGCCCGAGCAGGGTGAGGCCGCGCTCCACCAGGCGCGACCCCCGCGCCGGATGCCCGGAGGCGTTCGCCGTCTTCGCGTCCAGGCGGAGCTTCTCGACCCGGGACAGCAGGTCGTCACGTGGTGGCGTGGCCCCTCCTGCCGTCGGGAACTCCTAGGACGAGCGCTCGTCCCTCTCGGCTAGTACAGCACCGCTCACAGCTCGATGGCGGGGGTGATCACGCGATTCTCAGGCTCCCCGTCGCCTCGGGGACGGAGCACGAACTGGGCGAGCCCGCGGGCCACGTCCTCGAAGACGAACCGGCCGTCCTCGTCGGCGACGGTGTGGTGGGTGACCTCGCCCACGCGCAGCTCGACGTCCAGCCCGCCACCGGGCGACGCCCAGCCGTCCAGGCGCACGCGCCCGGAGGGTAGCGGCGTGATGGTGACCATCGTCGTCAGCGTCTCGCTGGTGAAGGTGACCGTCTGCGCCTTGAGCAGGTCCTCGGACCGGGCCGCGGCGAACTCGGGCACCGCCTCGCGCTGCAGCCGCGCGACCTCGGCCTCGAGGTCGTCGAGGGTGATGGCGAACTTGACGCGGTCGAGCAGGCTCGGGGGCACCGGGTCGCCGACCTCGTAGATCTCCCGGAGGACGTCGAGCGCCTGGAGGTCGGCGTCGTCGATCGGCAGGGCCGCGAGGCGGTCCAGCTCGTCGATCTGGCCGGGGCGGTTCGTGTCGTCGGTCATGAGATCCCCCAGTGCGGGTCGGCGTCGAGCAGAAGGCGAAGCTTGGCCAGGCACCGGCCCCGGGTGGGACCGATGCTTCCTACCGGCATACCGAGAGCCTGGGCCACGGACGCGTAGTCGGGGCGATCGGAGAAGGCGACGACGCGCAGCAGGCTGCGGCACCGCTCGGACAGCGACTCGATGTGTCGCCAGATGACCCGGCCCTCGGCCGAGGCGAGCGCGGCGCTCTCCGGACCTTCCAGGGTCGTGTCCGGAACTCCGGCGTCGTCCTCGGCGTCCGGCATCGGCTGGGAGCGGCGGGCGTCCTTGACGACTCGCCAGCTCTCGCGCTTGGCCGTGACGATGAGCCACGCGAGGACGGCGCGGGGGTCCTGGATGGAGTCGGCGTGGTGGACCAGCCGAAGCCACGTGGTCTGCACGACGTCCTCGGCCTGGTCGTGGCCGACCCGTTGGGCGCGCACGGTGTGCCAGAGCAGCGGGGTCAGCAGCTCGACCAGCTCGGCGAGGCGGTGACGGTCGCCGGCCTGGTATGCGGCGAAGGCGGTCCCGGCCCGGCCGGCCAGGGTCTCCGTGGGCATGTCGGACGGCGTCATGAGGATGGTCGCTTCCAGTCGATCGTCTCGGCCAGCGCGGTCCAGCCGCGCTCCACCATGCTGGCAGGTGCGACGTCGTCGAGGTTGCCCTGGGTGTGCAGGTTGGCCGCGATCTCGCCGGCGAGGACCGGAGCGGCGAACGAGGTGCCGCTCCAGACGCCGAACCCGCCGGTGAAGTCGTCGCGGTCGACCGACTCGCCGCCGTCGGGCGTGACGATGTCCGGCTGGGTGCTGCCGTCGAACGTCGTGGGCAGGGTGCTGACCACGTTGGCGCCCGGCCGGTAGCAGCTGACCCAGTCACCGGAGTTCGAGAACAGGGCCTTCGAGCCGTTCGGGTTGAGCGCGCCGACACTGACGAGCGGGACCCGGTCGGCCGGCTGGTCGAGACCCTTCTCGCGCGAGGCGAACCCCGCGGGGAAGAACGGCGTGGTCGTGTGGTCGTTGCCCGCCGCGGTCACGACGGTGACACCGAGAGCGGCGAACGAGCGGAGGGTGCCCGCCAGGACGCTGCTGTACCGCACGTCCTCCGGGTCCTCGTGGTAGTACCCGAGCGACAGGGACATCACGTCGATGACGTCGTCGAGGGTGCCGTTCGCCTGCGCCTGCGCCTGGCGGACCAGCAGCTTGTTGAGGGCGATGCAGAGCTGGTGCTCCTCGACGACGCCGTCGCTCGGCATCACGCGGATGGCGAGCACCGTGGCGTCCGGACAGGTCTGCCGGATGATGCCCGCGATGAACGTGCCGTGGCCGGACTCGCGGTCGAGCAGGCCGAGCTGCGGCTGCAGGACGATGCCGGTCACCTCGGCGTCGGGCACGTCGTCACCGACGCCGATCGGCTGTCCGTTGACCGTCGCGCCCAGGGTCGCGTCTCGGCGCCCGAGCCAGCTGTGCTTGCCCAGGCCGGTGTCGAGGACGGCGACGACCGGGCGTCGGCCCTTCTTCGCCGTGCGCGCCGGGATCGGCGGCCGACCGAGCCACGTGACCGGAACCCGTCCGGCGACCGCGGGACCGTCGACGTACGGAGCGCCGAACGCCGGCCCGTCGACATAGGGAGCGCCGAACGCCGGCCCGTCGACGTAGGGGGAGCCCATCAGGCTCGGTCCGTCGATGTACGGGACGCCCTGGAGACCGACCCCGGCCAGCGTCACCAGGTGGTTCAGCCCGACCTTGAGCGTCTCGTCGTCGCCGGCCAGCTCGCGGTACTTGCGGATCGTGCCGTAGGCGTCGGCCAGGCTCGAGGAGCTGGTGGACGTGGGGGTGATCCGGAACCGCGTCACCCAGCGCTTGGTCATCTGCTCGAGGGCGGCGCCGCTCAGCTGTTGCACGTAGTCGTCCCGCTTGCGCTCGGCCGTGCGCGACGTGCCGATGTCGTGACCGGTGGCCTTGGCCGCTTCGAGGAGGGCGTCGACGGCTCCGGCGTCAGCGGAGCCCTGGACGAGGATCTGGTCGTGGACGAACGCCGTCGGCTGGAGCGGCCGCCCGCCGCCGGCCGACGAGTCGGGGTCGAGGATGGCGCCGCGGTACCGCTGCAGGCCGGAGCGAGGAAGGCGAGGTACGGGTCCTCGTTCGACCGGGCGCTGTGGGTAGGCCATGGTGTCGGTGTCCTCGGTTCGGATGGTGGGTGGGGGCGGTGACGGAGTTTCGGCGTTCAGGCGCACGGAGCGGATCAGGCCCTCGGTGATACATCGCGGGCCGGGTGTGAGCGTCGCCACACGACACCAACGACCCGCAACGGACATCAACGTGGGCTGAGCATCTGCTCGGTCCACCGACAGTCTCCCGCGCACATGATTTCGCGAGGATGTATCAGGCGTCCAGGTGCCGACTCCTGACCCACGTCCGCACGGATCGGGGCCCGTCGGACGCCCTGCGTCGCAGGGGGCGACGTCATTGCAGGGGCACGAGGCCGGCGGGCCGACAACCGACCACCTTCTCGAAGGTGCGGGCCCGCCGGCCTCATCCGTTACCACGGTCCCCGTCTGTTAGAACGGGATCGTGACGGACGAGCAAGTCGGCCAGGCCCCCTGGTTCCGGGCCGTGGCGGTGGCCGACGACCTCGGCGACCGGCTCTCGCTGGCGTGGGTCGTCGACACCGACGTGGCCCACGACCTCGTGCCCGACGCGAGTGTCGACGTCATCTGGCTGCCCGACGGTTCGGTCCGGGTCTGCGGGCCCGAGGTGGAGGGCTGGACGTTCCAGCCGTTCGACGGCACCGAGCGGCTCGAGGCGGTCGGCGTCCGGTTCCGGCCGGGCCACGCGGCACCGGTCCTCGGTACCGCCATGGACGAGATCCGCGACCAGCGCGTCCTCGTGGAGGACCTCCTCGGCGCTGATGGACGCCGTCTGGTCGAGGAGCTCGGCGAGCTGCCCGACGGCACCGCCGCGGAGCGACGGGTCGCGGTCATCGAGGACCACCTCCGGCGCTGGGTCGCCGAGGGCTCCCTCGTCGACCCGGCCGTCGACCATGTGGCGACGTCCCTGGCCGACCACCCCGCCCGGCGGGTGGACGGGCTGCGGCGCGAGCTCGACCTCAGCGAACGGCAGCTGCTCCGGCGCTGCACGATCGCCTTCGGCTACGGCCCGGCGACCCTGCGGCGCATCCTCCGGTTGCAGCGGTTCCTCGCCCTGGCCGGCGGCTCGCACACCGGCCGGAACCTCGCCGACCTCGCCCACGAAGCGGGGTATGCGGACCAGCAGCACCTCGCGCGCGACGCCCGGGCGATCGCCCGCGCCACGCCCTCCGAGCTCGTCGCCGAGCGCCAAGGACGAGGCGTGTCCGATCCGTCCACGCCACCGGACGGCCGTGCGGGGCACGATGGCGAGCACGGGGGCATACCGACGCGCTCTGCAACCCCACAGGAGGGACCACTCCCATGACCGGACTCACCGCCACCGCCAGCACCGTCGTCGACGCCGACAAGAAGACGGTGTGGCAGGCCATCACCGACCCGGCCGAGGTGAAGCAGTGGTTCTTCGGCACCGACCTGGCCACCGACTGGACGCCCGGCAGCGTCATCACCTGGAGTGGCGAGTGGGAGGGCAAGCCCTACCAGGACAAGGGCGAGGTCGTCGCCGTCGACGAGCCGAACCGGCTTGAGGTCACCCACTACAGCCCGCTGACGGGGCAGGAGGACGTGCCCGAGAACTACCACACGCTGGTCTACGCCCTCGACGCCGACGAGGAGGGCACCAAGGTCACCATCACCCAGGACAACAACGGCGACCAGGACGAGGCCGACCGCAACGCGGCCACGTGGGCCCAGATGCTCGAGTCCCTGAAGGGCCACCTCGCCGGCTGACTCGGCGGTTCGTGCGAGACTGCCGGTCAGCCGGGAGGGCTCGCATAGTGGCCTAGTGCGGCGGTCTTGAAAACCGCTATGGGTAACTCCCATCGTGGGTTCGAATCCCACGCCCTCCGCATGGGTCGTCTGGTTTACAGCGTGATCATGTCCCTCGACGGCTACGTCGACGACGCCGAGGGCGGGTTCGCCTGGGCGATGCCCGGCGAGGAGGTACACGCCTACCTCAACGACCTCATGCGTCCGATCGGGACCCACCTCTACGGGCGTCGGCTCTATGCCGTGATGGCCGCGTGGCAGACGCTCGGCACGTCGCCCGAGGAGTCCGCCGTGACGCGGGACTTCGGGGAGCTGTGGCGCGGCGCCGACAAGGTCGTCTACTCCACGACGCTCGACGAGGTCTCGACGCCGCGCACCCGCCTGGAGCGCAGCTTCGACCCGGACGCCGTGCGCGCGCTGGTCGCCGCGTCCGACCGTGACGTGCTCGTCGGCGGCCCAGGTCTGGCCGAGCACGCCCTCCGGGCCGGGCTGGTCGACGAGATCGGGGTTGTCGTGGCGCCGGTCGTGGTCGGCGGCGGCACGGCCTACCTGCCGGACAGGCTCCGCCTCGACCTGCGGCTGCTCGAGGAGCGTCGGTTCGCGAACGGGTTCGCCGCGCTGCGCTACGCCGTCGTCGGCTGAGCCAGGAACCGCACGGTCAGCCCGTGGGGTGCAGCCGCATCCACGGTCACCTGCCGCCCCCGTCTCGCGACGCTGGTCTCCGTCGACCCGGTGACCTGCACTCGCAGGTGCTCGTCCACGTCGAGGGCGAGTCTCAGGTGCGGGTCCGCGAAGGACTCGCCCACCGGCCGCCCGAACACCATCTCGTCCGGGCGAAGGGAGACGACCTCGGCGGTCGAGCTCTCGACCCGTCCCCACGGGGTCGTCAGGCCCCACGGGAGGAGATGGCCGGTATGCGCGGGGACGTGCAGGACCCCGCCGCCGAACGGCTCACCGGCCTCGCAGACGGTGACGCGAGCGTCGTTCCCCGTGGGGTTGAGGACGTGCAGCATGCGGTCGCCGCCCGGTGACACCGTGGACGTGACGACGACGCCCGGCACGTCGGCCGCGACCGCAAGCCCGGCCTCGACGCCGAGCCGGGCCGCTGCGGCGGCGAAGAAGGCGGGCATCGACGGCAGCTCTGCAGCGAGCAGGACCGCCGTACCCGTTCCAATCGACGCCTCGACGCCGCAGACGTGCCCATCGACCTCCGTCAGCAGCGGGGTCCCGCCGCGGAGCTCCTGCCACCAGGCGACCCGGGTCTCGGGGATGAGGTCCGCCCAGCCGCGGCCGCGCACCGACGGGTAGTAGTACGCCTCGGCACGCCGGAGCAGGTCGTCGGTGAGGTCGGGCGTGTTGCTCACCCAGGCCAGCATCCCGATCTCGCTGTCCAGCTGCAGCCCGATCACGTTGCCGCCCAACGGTTCCAGCCGCTCGGCGAGGAGAGGAAGGATGGCGGCGAACCAGCGCCGTACCTCGTCGAGGAACGCCGGTGCCTCTCCGGTGGTCAGCGGCAGCGAGTCGTCATCGCTCGCGCCCTCGCCGCCCAGCCCGAGCTCATCGTCGCCGACGAGCCGATCTCGAGCCTCGACGTGTCGATCCGGGTGATCCGGCAGCCGGAGGACGAGTACACCCGACGGCTGCTCGAGGCGATCCCCAACCCCTTCCAGGACGCCCAGCGGCCGGGTGACAGCATGGCTGGGTGAGTCACCCGGTAGCGGATCTGACCCTCGTCCAGCCGGCTCCCCTCGTACTGCGGGGACGCGTCTTCGACGCGGGTCACCCCGCGGTCATGGCCATCGTCAACCGCACCGACGACTCGTTCTTCGCCGGCAACCGGCACGCCGACCTCGACTCCGCGATGCGCGCCCTGGACCAGGCGGTCGACGAGGGGGCTGACATCGTCGACGTCGGTGGCGTCCGCGCCGGCCAGGAGGGCGAGCCGGTCTCGGCCGCAGAGGAGATCGACCGGGTGCTGCCGTTCCTCGAACGGGCCCGAGCCGCATACCCCGACGTGGCCCTGAGTCTCGACACCTGGCGGTCGGAGGTCGCGCGGGCCGCTGCGCCCGCGGGTGTCGACCTCGTCAACGACACGTGGGCGGGTCACGACCCGGAGCTCGTGGGCGTCGCGGCCGAGCTGGGAGCCGGTGTCGTCGTGTCGCACACCGGCGGTCTCCCGCCGCGCACCGACCCGGTCGACGTCAGCTACGGACCCGACCCGCTCGACGTGGTGCGCGACGTCGTCGAGACCCTGGCGCGTGGTGCCGAGGCAGCCCTCGCGGCCGGAGTGCCGCCGGAGCGGATCCTCGTCGACCCCACGCTTGACTTCGGCAAGACGACAGCCCACTCGTTGCAGGTGCTTCGCCACACATCGGACGTCGTCGCGCTCGGATTTCCGGTGCTACAAGCCTTGTCCCGTAAGGATTTCGTCGGCGAGAGTCTGGACTTGCCGGCCGACGAACGCCTCGAGGGGAGCCTCGCGGCGACCGCTGTCGCGGCGTGGCTGGGCGCCACCGTCTTCCGCGCGCACGACGTGCGCGCGACCCGCCGGACCGCCGACATGGTGGCCACGATCCGGGGCGACCGGACGCCGCGACTGGCCGTCCGCGGCGTCCCCCGAGAGCCCTGAAAAGTCGCTCTTCGGAGGCCGCCACACGCGCATCGTCTCTGCTAGGTTGCTGCCGGTTGCCGTTGCAGTTCCTCGCTCGTCGAAGAAATCGGCCCGCTGCAGAGATGTGGCGGGCTTGCCTGTCTCGCCGAGCCGGAGCGCTGTCTACGGACACGACGGCAACCGGACGTGAGCGAGGTGCGCACGTCCTCGGCCAGACAGAAAGAAGTAGTTACCCAGATGGCTCAGGGCACCGTGAAGTGGTTCAACGCCGAGAAGGGTTTCGGATTCATTGCGCAGGACGGCGGCGGTCCCGACGTCTTCGTGCACTACTCCGCGATCCAGTCCAACGGCTACCGCAGCCTCGATGAGGCGCAGCGAGTGGAGTTCGAGGTCACCCAGGGACCCAAGGGTCCCCAGGCCGACGCCGTTCGGCCTCTCTGAACTCGTCGCGGCGGGCTGACGGCCCACCGCAGAGACAAGCCCCCGGACCTCGTGTCCGGGGGCTTGTTGCTGCTACCGACGCCGAGACCCGGCGCAGACGACCTCGTCAGCAGGCGTTGCGGACGTCGACGACCCCACCGGCGACGGTCGGCGTCGTCGTCGGGCTGGACGTCGTGCTCTTCGACGACTTCGGTGAGGTGGTCCTGGTGGAGGTCGGCGGAGCCGTCGTGGTCGACGGGCTCGGCGTGGGCGTCGCCTCGGGCGGCTTGATGGCGGCCTGCACCATCTCGCGCATCTTCGAGTAGTTCGGGTTCGCCGGGCTGATGTTGTCGGACGTGAAGGTCAGCGACGTGATCGAGCCCTTCTGGATCCGCTGCACGAGGTCGACCCACGCCGGCAGCTGCGCCACCGGGATGTCGGTCGCGATGTTCTCCTTGGCGACCTGAGCCAGCTGCGGGTACTGGCGGAGCATGTTCACCGGGTTGACCTGGTCGAGCACGGCACCGATGAGGCACCGCTGCCGGCGCATCCGCGAGAAGTCGTCGGACAGCAGCCGGGAACGCGCATACCAGAGGGCGTGGTACCCGTCGAGGGTCTGGCGGCCGGGCTCGATGTAGCCCTCGATGCCGGCGACCCCGCCGCTGCTGGTGTGGTACCCCTCGATCGGCAGCCGCTCGGTGACGTTGACCGTCACGCCGCCCATGGCGTCGACCAGCTTCTGGAACCCGGCCAGGTCGATCACCGTGGAGTAGTCCACGTGCAGCCCGGTGACCTCGCCGATGACGTCGCGGATGGTCGTGAGGCCGGGGTTGGGGTCGTTCTTGAAGAGGGCCTTGTTCTCGTCGGCGACCGACCAGACGGCGTTGATGAGGCACTCGTTGCCGGGAGCGGCGCCGGGGCAGTAGTAGCCGTTGGGGTAGAGCTTGTGCAGCGGGTTGCTGCTCGGGAACGGCGCCCGCTCCAGGCTGCGCGGGATGCTGATGAGGACCGCGTTGCCGGTCTGCGGGTCGATGCTCACCTCGACCATGGAGTCGGTACGCGTGCCCTCACGGTCGTTGCCGGCGTCCGAACCGAGCAGCAGGAGGTTGACGCGGTCGACGTCCGCCCACGGGTCGGGCGCCTGGGCCTCGGGGGTGGCGGTCTGGAGGGCCGACGGGGTGAGGCCGCCGACGGCCGGCCCGGTGAAGACCGTGCTGACGACGTCGCGCTGGATGAGCGAGTAGCGGACCACCTGGATCGCCGGGATCGCCACCAGCAGGCAGATGAAGGCGGTGAAGAGGCGCAGGCCCCACGGGTTGCTGCCGTCGACGCGGTCGGGCGCCGTGCCGCGGTGGGTGAGGATGATCGAGAAGATCCAGACCAGACCGCCGACGACCGTCAGGCCGGCGACGGCGAGCAGGGCGTCGGGTCGCACGGCGACGTTGAGGGCGGCCGAGACGGCGCCCTTGGCCAGCACGAACAGGGCCACGACGATCACCATCACGGCCAGCAGGCCGAGCATGACCCACCCCAGCCGGCGGTACCGCGTGCCGAGGAGACCGGCGCCCGGAATCAGCGCCAGGGTCGTGTGGATCAACGACCGGCGGGTCTGGCGACGCACGTGCCGGCGGCGACGCGTCCGCGCCCCGACCGGGCGGACGTCAGTCTGCTCCGCCATGCACACCTTCCCGCAGGCAATTCGTCTTACGGCGGGCGAGCATACCTGTCAGAACTTGGCCCCCAGGTGATGTACGTTTCGGCGCGCTGAAAGGTTGCATGTGGGCGTGTGGGCTCCACCACACGTCGGAGCCGCCCGTTTGGGGCAATCCTGCCGCCCCCGGTAGCCTGTGCTGGCTCATCGGTCTGTCCGGTGGGCCGAGCTGGAGGCGTCGCATAGTGGCCTAGTGCGCCCGCCTGCTAAGCGGGTTGGGGATAACACCCCTCGCGGGTTCAAATCCCGCCGCCTCCGCTCCGATCGCGATCGTCCGAGGGCCCCAGGTCGAGACCTGGGGCCCTCGGCGGTGACGGGCTACGCCCGCGAGCGGAAGATCCACCCGCGCATCGCGGTGAACCGGGCGACCGTCGACACGGCGTTGGCCAAGCCGACCACGGCCACCGTGGTGAGGGTCGAGGCGTGCGGCCACGCGACGGCGAGCAGCTCGAGCGCGGCACTGCTGCACGCCCAGGTGATGGCGAAGACCACCAGGGCCTGGAGGTGCTGCCGGCCCATCTGCTCACGACCTCGGAGCTGGAACGTCCAGGCCCGGTTGGCCGCCGTGTTGGCGACGGTGGAGATCACCAGTCCGACCAGGTTGGCCACCTGGACGCCCAGCGGGCCGGTCAGGACGGCCAGCAGGCTCAGGTGGAGGACCGTGCTGCCGGCGCCGATGACGGCGAACCGGGCGACCTGGCCGCGGAACCCGTGGCGGGCCAGTGCGGTGCCGGAGGACTCCAGTGGCGTCACCACGACCGCGGCCACGTCACACCGTCCCCGTGCTGCTCGTGGCGCCGGTGGTTCCCGAGGCGGGCTGGGTCAGGTCGTAGAACGTGGAGCCCCCGATGGTCACCGCGGTGAAGTTCTGCTGGACCCACGAGGAGATCTGCGACGAGGCGTTGCTGCCGCCGCTCTGGCCACCGCCGAACCCACCGCCGCCGAGGAAGTAGTGGATCTTCCCGGCCTGGACGTAGGCCTGGAACTGCGCCAGCGTGGGTGACGGGTCGCTGCCGTTGAACCCGCCGATGGCCATCACCGGCAGCTGCGTACCGAGCTGGAGGCCTGCGGCGTTCTGCGAGCCGATCGCCGCGGCGACCCACGTGTACTGGTCCGCGTCGGCCGACAGGGCCGAGACCACCGCCGTGCTCGGGGTCGAGGCGTCGAGCAGGCCGCCCATGCCGCCGCCGCCACGACCCTGGGTCGCGCCACCCGGCACCTGGCCCTGAGTGGCGCCGCCGGGAGCCTGCCCCTGGGTCGGGGCGCCGGGAGCCTGTCCCTGGGTCGCGCCGCCGGGTGCCTGCCCACCGCGGGCACCGCCACCGCCGCCGGGACCGCCGGTGCCGCCGGCCACCGTGGGACCCGCGTCGACGATCGACCCGGAATGCCCGGTGGCGACGGTCTGGACCGAGTAGGCGGCCGGACCGAGGAGCGCCGCGAACAGTGCCGCGCCGACGACCACGGGGACGGCGCGCCGGTGGATCCGCCCGAGGACGAGGAACCCCAGCGCCGCCGCGAGGCCGACCGCCAGGACGACGATGCGCAGCCAGGCGTTCCACTCGACGGTCCGCGAGAGGAGGACGAAGCCCCATACCGAGGTCGCGGCGGTCGCCACGGCCAACGTGATCGCGCCCATCGCGCTGTCCCGGCGCTCCCACGCCTCCGCAGCGCCCATGCCGACGAGGGCGGCGACGGCCGGCGCCAGGGCGACGGTGTAGTACGCGTGGAAGATGCCGGCCATCAGCGAGAAGGTGAGACCCGTGACGAGGAGCCACGCACCCCAGACGAGGTATGCGGCGCGCCGGGTGTCGGTCCGCGGCCGGCGGCCGCGGAAGTAGAGGCCCGCGGCGAGCAGGATCAGGGCGGCCGGGATGAACCAGGAGATCTGGCCGCCGATCTCGGCGTTGAACATCCGGCCCAGACCGGTGGCGCCCCAGTTACCGCCGCCACCGCCACCGCCGCCGACCGAGCCGGTCTCGTCGCCGGTGATCCGGCCGAGCCCGTTGTAGCCGAAGGTCAGCTCGAGGAACGAGTTGTTCTGGGAGCCACCGATGTAGGGCCGCATGCTCGCGGGCAGGAGCTCGACGACGGCGACCCACCAGCCGGCCGAGAGGACGATCGAGAGGCCGCCGAGGACGACGTGCCAGATCCGCTTCGGCAGCGATGTCCTGGCCGCGACGAGGTAGGCCAGCGCGAACCCCGGCACGACGAGGAACGCCTGGAGCGTCTTGGTGAGGAAGGCCAGACCGATGAAGACGCCGACGACCATGAACCACTTCGGGGAGGTCTTCTCGATCGACTTCATGGTCGCCCAGGCGGCCAGCACCATGAGGAAGGTGAGCAGGGCGTCGGGGTTGTTGAACCGGAACATCAGCACGGCGACGGGGGTCAGCGCGAGGACGGCGCCGGCGAGGAGGCCGGCCTGTGCGCCGAAGTTCTTCTTGACCGTCGCGTAGAGGACCCCGACGCTCGCAACTCCCATGACGACCTGGGGGAAGAGGATCGCGAAGGAGCTCAGCCCGAAGACCTTGACCGACAGAGCCATGATCCACAACGAGGCCGGGGGCTTGTCGACGGTGATGGAGTTCGCCGCGTCCGAGGAGCCGAAGAAGAAGGCCTGCCAGTCGGCGGAGCCGGCCTGCACCGCGGCGGAGTAGAACGAGTTCGCCCACCCGCTCGCGGTCAGGTTGTAGAGGTAGAAGGCGGTCGTCGCGACCAGCAGCCCGATGAGAGCGGGGCGGGCCCATGCCGGGTCCGCCGGCGACCCCCGCCAGAGGCGCTGCGCCCGACCGGCGCCGCGGCCCGGCGCGGCAGCGGAGGGCGACTCCAGCGTGGAGCGAGTCAGGGTCGTCGAGTTCATGTCGACGACGATCCCGAGCGTGCCTATGCGGTTCCTGTGACGCTTCCAGCACCTCGCGATGAGGCCGGCACCGTGTCGGGAAGGTCGCGCTGGTACTCCGTGGACCGGCCCAGGACGCGGTACCCGATGCGCTCGTTGACGGCGATCATGTGGGCGTTCGAGGCGGCGTTCTGTGTCGAGATGGTGCGGAGCCCCGGCTCGACGTCGCGCAGCCACCGCATCATGTCGGCCTTGAGCAGCAGCCCGAGCCGGTGGCCACGGTGCGCGCCGACGACGGTCGTGTCGTGCTGGTCACCGAGGTGCGGCCGCTCGGTCTCGACGGCCACGACGGTGTGCCCGGCGACGGCGCCGGTGTCCCGGTGTCGTGCGAGCACCCGGTAGAGCCGGTGTCCGCTCAGCAGCTGCCCCTGCTCGTATGCCCGGACGCGGTCGCCGTCGAAGACCTCGTCGTCGACGTCCAGGTCGTCGAGCGGGGCGTCGTTGATGGCGGAGACCGCCTCGACGTACGCCTCCATCAGCTCCGTCGGCAGGGGTCCAGCCAGCCGGACGAGCTCGTACTCCCGGGCATGAGGCTCGGCCTCGTCGTAGCCCGCCTGGACCGCCTCCGCGGACACCTCACCGAGGTCCACCCGCCGCGTCATCCCCACCGAGGCCACCGCATACCCGTGGGCCTCGGCGAACCGGCGTCCCGCGTCCGACTCGGGCCCACCGCTGAAGAATCGCCTCCGGCCGGCCGCTGCCGCGACCCGCTCGAGGTGCTCGACGAACGCGGAGCCGACCCCCTTCCCGCGGTGGGCGGGAACGACGCGGACCCCGACCAGTGCCGCGTTCAGGTTGTCGCGCGTGGGCAGGACCGCCCAGCCGGCGGCGACCAGCGTTCCGTCGGCGTCCCGGCCAAGGAAGAACAGCTCGGGGTCGCCGTCCCATCCGTGCGTGGCCAGGACCTGGACCACGGCCGCGGGGTACCCCGGGTGCCACGGCCGGTCGACCGCGTCGGCGGCCGCGAACACGTCGACCACCCGCTGGGCCTCGGAGGGGTCGTCGACATCGAGAGCGGCGATGTGCAGCGTGACCATGCTGACCAGGGTGGCGTGTCCCCGTTTCCTCGGCCAGCCCTTTATCCGGTGGCCGCCGGTGGGTTCTCGGTCCTACCCTGGAAGGGATGACAACCACTTCCTGACGACGTGCTCCCGCGCGAACGCTGGTTCTGGCGCGCCCTCGAGGCGGCCCGGTCCGCCCGGTCTGCAGCACGTAACGCCTGTCCGTTGACCCGTCCGGACCCTGTCAGGAACGTCCATGCTCACTCGTCTGTTGTGGCGGCCGTGGCGACCGTCCCGTCCCCACGCGGTCTACTACCTGCTCGGCGGCGGGACGTCGTTCTTCCTCGTCCTCGCCTTCACCCTCAACCAGGTCTACTACGTCACCGTCGTCGGCCTGAGTCCGCTGCAGCTGGTGCTGGTCGGGACCGTCCTCGAGGCCACCTGCTTCCTCCTCGAGATCCCGACCGGTGTTGTCGCCGACCTCTACAGCCGCCGCCTCTCGGTGGTCATCGGGGTGTCGCTCCTCGGGGCGGGGATGCTGCTGCAGGGCCTCGTCCCCACGTTCGCCGCGGTTCTCGTCGCCCAGGTGGTGTGGGGGACGGGATCCACCTTCCTGTCCGGCGCCGACCAGGCGTGGCTCGCCGACGAGATCGGTGAGGACGCCGTCGGCCCGGTGTTCACCCGGGAGACGCAGCTCGCCCTCGCCCTCACCGTCGTCGCCACGCTGACCGCGGGTGGG
This sequence comes from uncultured Actinomycetota bacterium, assembly GCA_963713345.1. Lineage (GTDB taxonomy): Bacteria > Actinomycetota > Actinomycetes > Actinomycetales > Dermatophilaceae > Lapillicoccus. The sequence goes on from CAVQLI010000014.1 coordinate 558,326, forward strand.
CTGGGGCTGCTCGGCCTGGGCGTCCCGGTCGCCGCCTCGGGCGCCGGCCTGCTCCTCCTGGCTGTGGTGCTGCTGCTCGTCATGCCCGAGGAGCACTTCCACCGCACCCCGGCGGCGGAGCGCGACACGTTCCGGCATCTGCTCGGGACGGCTCGGGAGGGTCTGCGGGTGGCTCACCGCCGTCCCGTGGTCCGGACGATCGCCCTGGTCGCCCTGGTGGTGGGCCTGGCCAGTGAGGCCTTCGACCGGCTCTGGACGGTTCGGGTGCTGGAGTCGTTCACGTTGCCGGACGTCGCCGGGCTCGACGGCGCCGTGGTGTGGTTCACGGCGATCGCGCTCACCGGCACGCTGGTGTCGCTCGTCGTGTCCCTGGTCGTCAACCGGGTGGCGCCACGGCTGGTCCGGGCCGAGCACCCGACCTGGCTGCTCGCCTCGCTGGTCGGCCTCCAGGTGGTCTTCGTCCTGGCGGTCGCCGTCGGCGGCAGCATCTGGCTCGTGCTCGCCGCGCTGTGGGGACGCGGCGCGGCCGGGGCGCTGGCCGCGCCGATCCGCTCGGCGTGGCTGAACCGCCACCTAGAGTCCCGCACCCGCGCGACGGTCATCTCGATGACCTCACAGCTCGACGCCGTCGGTCAGGTCGTCGGCGGGCCGCCGCTCGGCGCGCTCGCCAACCGGACCAGCACGTCGACGGCGCTCGTCGCGAGCGCGGTGCTTCTCAGCCCGGCCGTCCTCCTGTATGCGCGCCTGCGGCCGGACCGCTCCCTGCCCTCAGGCGGGGAGCAGGACGGTGAAGGTGGTGTCGCCGGGCTCGCTGTCGAGGGAGACGGACCCACCGTGGGCCTGCGCGACGGCCGCGACGATGGACAGGCCGAGTCCGGTGCTGCCGGCGGCCCGGTTGCGTGAGGTGTCGCCGCGAGCGAACCGCTGGAAGACGTCCGGCTGGAGCTCCTTGGGTACCCCCGGACCGTTGTCGCGCACGGCCAGCCGGACCTGACCGCCGTCGGGGACGATGCTCGTCCGCACGACCGTGCCGGGCGCGGTATGTGTCCGCGCGTTGCCGAGCAGGTTGGCGACGATCTGGTGCAGCCGCGCGGGGTCGCCCTGGACCTCGACCGGCTCGTCGGGCAGGTCGAGCTGCCAGACGTGGTCGGGGGAGGCGGCGTGCGCGTCACTGACCGCGTTGACCACCATCTCGGTGAGGTCGACGGTCTCGTGGTCGAGCGGACGGCCCGCGTCGAGGCGGGCGAGGAGCAGCAGGTCGTCGACCAGCGCGGTCATCCGGATCGCCTCGGACTCGACCCGGCCGATCGCGTAGGTGACCCCCTGGGGGACCGGCTCCTGCTCACGGCGGGTCAGCTCCGCATACCCGCGGATCGAGGCCAGCGGGGTGCGCAGCTCATGGCTCGCGTCGGCGACGAACTGGCGTACCCGTTCCTCGCTCTTCTGACGCTGGTTGAGGGCGTGGTCGATGTGGTCGAGCATCTCGTTGAACGCGGCGCCCACCTGACCGACCTCGGTGCGAGTGTCGGTGTCCTGCACCGGGACTCGCTCGACGATGTCGACCTTGCCCTCGGACAGGGGGAGGTGCGCGACGCGGGTCGCGGTCGCGGCGACGCGGTCGAGCGGGCGCAGGTTGCGCCGCACCAGCCACATCCCGCCGATGCCGACGACGACGAGCCCGAGCAGCACTCCGCCGGCGACAGCGAGCCCCGTGTTGACGATGGTCGCGTTCTGTTTGGACAGGGGGAGCCCGACGACGACGACCGCCGGGTACGACGGGCTGCCCGGGGACGAGATCATGCCTTGCTGGGCCATGACCCGGTAGGAGCCGAGATCCCCCAGCTGGATGGTCGCGGGGTTGGGCCCGAGGCCGGCGGCCGAGAGCGTGGCGAGGACGTCGTCGCTCAGCTTCTCCGTCCCGCTGCCCGGGTCTCGGCCCTGCGCGTACCCCTGCGAGGTGAACGACCCGTCGGTGCTGAGGGCCGCGGTGAGCCCCTGGTCACCCGGACCGCCGCGCCCGGCGGTCGGGATGCCGAAGCCCCGGATCCGGCTGATCGAGCCCATCAGCTGTTGGTCCGTCTGGCTGGTCAGGACCTGACGCAGGAACAACACGGTCGCGGCACCGGTGAGGACGCTGACGACGAAGAAGAGGATGAGCATGGAGGCGACGAGCTTGCTCCGCAGCGTCCACGAGCCGGGCGTGGCCCAGCGGGGGCGCGCAGGCGGAGCCGCGACGACCGTCGGGTCGGCGTCGGGGACGAGCTCAGCGGTCGCGGGTGCCGCGTCGAGCCGCTCAGCCGGCGGGCTTGAGGACATACCCCACGCCTCGCATGGTGTGGATCATCGGCTCACGGCCGGCGTCGATCTTCTTGCGCAGGTAGGAGATGTAGAGCTCGACGACGTTGGCCTGGCCGCCGAAGTCGTAGTTCCAGACGCGGTCGAGGATCTGCGCCTTGGACAGCACCCGCTTGGGGTTGCGCATGAGGTAGCGCAGCAGCTCGAACTCGGTGGCCGTCAGCTGGACCGGCGTACCGCCGCGGGTGACCTCGTGGCTGTCCTCGTCGAGGGTGAGGTCGCCGACGACGATGATCGAGTCCTCGTCCTCCGCGGCGATGACGGCGGTGCGGCGCATGAGCGCGCGAAGTCGGGCGACGACCTCCTCGAGGCTGAACGGCTTGGTGACGTAATCGTCGCCGCCCGCGGTCAGCCCGGCGATGCGGTCCTCGACGGCGTCGCGCGCCGTGAGGAAGAGGACCGGAATGCGCTGGTTGTGCTCGCGCATCCGGCGCAGCACCTCCATGCCGTCCATGTCCGGCAGCATCATGTCGAGCGCCACCGCGTCGGGCTCGAACTCACGAGCCGCCCGCACCGCGGCCATGCCGGTGCCGGCCGACTTGACCTCCCAGCCCTCGTAGCGCAGCGCCATGCTCAGCAGCTCGGTGAGGTTGTGCTCGTCGTCGACGACGAGCACCCGCGGCGCGGTGCCGTCGGGGCGCATGAGCTTCTGGGCGCGGGGGAGCGTGTTCATGTCCTTACTGTGACGCGGCTGTCTTGGCGGGCCGTGTGTCGATGCTATGCCTTTCCTGTGGGCGCTCTGTGGTGGCGAGCGTCGTCCGGGCTGGGCGAGGCCAGCACCCCGATACCTGCGCCACAGGTTCGTCACAGCAGCGGAGGCCAGCCTGCTGTCGTGACCGCCCAGCCACCCGGCTCGCCGCCGCCCGGGTTCACCGTCCCGCCTCCGTCGCCGACCGTGCCCATTCCGCAGCCGCCGCGCTCGGAGGTCCAGGACACCGTGCCCCGGGACGCTCCGTACGCGCCCGTGGCCGCCGCGCCGGTCGAGTCCCCTCGCTGGAGTGGCAAGCGCACGGCGGCGATCGCCGCCATCGCGCTGGCGTTGACCAGCGCCGGCGCGCTCGCCGCGGCGGCGGCTTCCCCGTCCGGGATCGCGGCGCCCTCCGACCAGCGCTCCGGCCCGGGGTTCGGTCCAGGTGGTCAGAACCGTCCGTTCCGTGGCGGTGGCTCGGGTCAGCAACAGGGACCGGGTCAGCAGCAGGGTCCCGGTCAGCAGCAGGGGCCCGGTCAGCAGCCCGGCGTGCCACCCGGACAGCAGGGCTTCGGCCCGGGCCAGGGGCGATCAGGCCGCTGACCTGCGGCGACCCCGTCCCACTCCCGCCTCGATTGCGGCGGTCCCCATGTTCGCTCAGAGGCAGAACCCTGCTACGGTTGCCGTGGTTGCAGTGACAGTTCCTCGCTTGACGAACGGCCCGCCCGCGCGGGCCTTTCTTTTTGGCCCGGGCTCCCGCCCGACGCCGTTGGGGTCAGATCGCAGCCAGAGGGCATACGAACCCGTAGGCCCCTCGCTAAATCAGGAAAAGAGTTACCCCCATGGCACAAGGCACCGTGAAGTGGTTCAACGCCGAAAAGGGCTTCGGCTTCATCGCGCAGGACGGTGGCGGACCTGACGTGTTCGTTCACTACTCGGCCATCGAGTCGAACGGCTACCGTTCGCTCGACGAGGCCCAGCGCGTCGAGTTCGACATCACCCAGGGCCCCAAGGGCCCGCAGGCGGAGCGCGTGACCGCGGTCTGACCACCACGCCTTAGCCGACGCCCCCCGACCGAATCCGGTCGGGGGGCGTCGTCATGCTCGGGTATGCGCTCAGTCGAGTCCCAGGCGGGCCTTGAGCCCGTCGAGCTCGACCTGGAGCTGGCGTGGGCAGCGAGTCGCCGATCTTGGCGAACCACGCCTCGATCTCCGGGATCTCGGCGCGCCACTCCTCGGTGTCGACCGCGAGGGCCGCCTCGAGCTCCGCCGGCGTCATGTCGAGTCCGTCGGTGTCGAGCGACTCCGGGGTCGGGACGTGGCCGATCGGCGTCTCCACCGCGGCCGCCTTGCCCTCGATCCGCTCGATGGCCCACTTGAGGACCCGCGAGTTCTCGCCGAAGCCGGGCCACAGGAACCCGCCGTCCTCGTCGCGCCGGAACCAGTTGACGTAGAAGATCTTCGGGAGCTTGGCGGCGTCGGCGTCCTTGCCGACCTCGATCCAGTGCGAGAAGTAGTCGCCGGCGTTGTAGCCGATGAACGGCAGCATGGCCATCGGGTCGCGGCGCACGACGCCGACCTCGCCGGTGGCCGCCGCGGTGGTCTCGGAGGAGAGGGTCGCGCCCATGAACGTCCCGTGCATCCAGTCGCGCGACTCGGTCACCAGCGGGACCGTCGTCTTGCGGCGGCCACCGAAGAAGATCGCCGAGATCGGCACGCCCTGGGGGTCGTCGTACTCGTCGGCGAGGATCGGGCACTGCCGGATCGGGGTGCAGTAGCGGCTGTTCGGGTGCGAGCTGAGCTCGTCGCTGTCCGGGGTCCAGTCCTCGCCCTTCCACGACATGGCGTGGGCGGGCGTGTTCTCCATGCCCTCCCACCAGATGTCGCCGTCGTCGGTGAGCGCGACGTTGGTGAAGACCGAGTTGCCCTTCTCGATGGTCCGCATCGCGTTGGGGTTGGTCTTCTCGTTGGTGCCGGGAGCGACCCCGAAGAAGCCGAACTCGGGGTTGACCGCATACAGGCGGCCGTCCTCACCGAACCGCATCCAGGCGATGTCGTCGCCGAGGGTCTCGACCTTCCAGCCGGGGATGGTCGGCTGGAGCATCGCGAGGTTGGTCTTGCCGCAGGCGCTGGGGAACGCCGCCGCGACGTAGTAGACCTGCTGCTCCGGTGAGACGAGCTTGAGGATGAGCATGTGCTCGGCCAGCCAGCCCTCGTCGCGGGCCATGGCGCTGGCGATCCGCAGGGCGTAGCACTTCTTGCCGAGCAGCGCGTTGCCGCCGTAGCCGGAGCCGTAGGACCAGATGGTCCGCTCCTCGGGGAAGTGGACGATGTACTTGGTGTCGCTGCACGGCCACCGGACGTCCTCCTGGCCGGGCTCGAGCGGCGCACCGACCGAGTGCAGACCCGGGACGTAGTCGGCCTGCGTCTCCTCCATCCGGCGCAGCACGTTGACGCCGCAGCGCGACATGACGCGCATCGAGACGACGACGTACTCGGAGTCGGTGATCTCGACGCCGAACATCGGGTTCGGGGAGTTCAGGTGTCCCATGACGAACGGGATGACGTACATCGTGCGGCCCCGCATGCAGCCCGCGTACAGGCCGCGCATGAGGTCCTTCATCTCGTCCGGGTCCATCCAGTTGTTGGTGGGTCCGGCGTCCTTCTCCTCGCGGGAGCAGATGTAGGTGCGGTCCTCGACGCGGGCGACATCGTTGGGGGTGGAGCGCGCGTAGAAGCTGTTGGGCTTCGTCGCGTCGTCGAGGCGGGTGAAGGTGCCGGCCTCGACGAGACGGTCGGTGAGCCGGGTCCACTCCTGGTCGGAGCCGGTGACCCAGACGACGCGGCGGGGGTGGTGAGGGCGGCGACCTCGTCGACCCAGGCCTGCAGGCGGGTATGCGTGGTGCCACCGGCCAGCGTGTCGGGTGTGTGGGAGGTCTCGGTCGTCATGTCGGTCCGCCTTCGCTTGTCCACATGCTGGAACGCCTGATGCGTCACCGTACGCCGCGGCCGGAGGCCGCGACACCCGATGTGAGGCGTTCGCTCGTGAATCCAGTCACAAAGTCCGGCGCCTGCAAGGGCTTTCGGAAAGTTGCGCCGTGTTGCACCGCAAGGTGTCCGAAATCCTTGGTATGCCTCGGCGCTCACGTCGATTTCGCCGCCCTCGCCGCGAGGCGGTAGTCTGGCGCGTCGTCGTCGGCCGTCAGGTTCCGGTTCGTCCGGTTCGGTCACGGCGACGACCTGCGCCCGTAGCTCAACGGATAGAGCATCTGACTACGGATCAGAAGGTTGGGGGTTCGAATCCCTTCGGGCGCGCTTTGGTAGTAGACCTCCGGTCAGGCTTCTGACCAGGTCTTTTGGCCGCCTTGCCGGCTCGTGCTTCCATCCGACACGCCAGCGGCGGTCGCCGTCTGGGCCGATTTCTGTAGGGAATCTGTAGGAACTGCATCGTTGGCGCCGCGCAACACGTCGGCGATCTGGTTCGCCGCGGTTCTCGCCACGCCCACGGGTGACTTGGGTGTACAGGTCTGCGGTAACCGAGATCTGCGAGTGACCGAGCCGGTCCGAGACGATCTTCATCTCGACGCCAGCCGCTAGCGCGAGGGTCGCGTGGGTGTGCCGCAGGTCATGCAGGCGGATCCGCGGTAGGCCCATCCGGCTCACGAGTGACATGAAGTGTCGCGTGGCGTACTCGGGACGAAGGGGGAGCCCGTCCTCGCGCGTGAAGACGAGATCAGCGTCGTTCCAGCCAGGGCCCCACGCGGCCCGCTCGAGGTCCTGTGTAGCTCGGTGGCGATTGAGTGCGTCGACGGTTCGCGGATCAAGCGTGACGACGCGGGTTCCTCGGCGGGTCTTCGGAGTGCCTACCAGGCGACGTCTCAAACGGCGGGCTCGATCGACCTGGATCCGGGCAGCGTCTGCGCGGATGATGGGGCGGGTGGACCGGAAGCTCTTGGTTACGCCCTGACTGTCCTCAACGAGTAACCGACTGCTGTTCTGCTGCGGACAGCGCTTGTCGATGTCGGCCTCACCATAGGTCGAGGTTGCTACGACTGTCGATTTTCACTGACGGAGGATGACGCAGCGGCTCGGGGTTCACCGGCTCGCCGACGATCCTGGTCAACGGCCAGGATCCGTTCGCCGTGCCGGGTGCTCAACCCGCGTTGGCCTGCCGGATCTACCCGGGCCCCGACGGACCGACTGGTATGCCGCCACTGCGCAAACTTAGACAGGCACTAAAACGCGCCGCTGCTGCTGTCCCGTAGCTCCTGTTTCAACCCCAGCGCTCAGTGACAATTGGGACTTCCAACGGCCGTCCGCGGGTCCTGCGGAGGGCTCACGGCAGATGCCGGTCCAAGCGCCGCAGCACCGGCCCGATGATCGGCCAGTCCTGGGCTCCAGCACGCATTACTTTGACCCGGGCGGCGTCCAGCCCGCGGAGGAGGACAGCAGACGGGGTGCGCCGGCCGGCGTCGATACCAGAGTGGGCGCGCCTGTGCAGCCAGTGCGCACATCCGGGGCAGACGGCGACCTCCGGGTGGTTCCCGAGCCGGACCAGATTCTGCTCGGTGAATCGAAGCTAGCTCTGCGGGCGACATCGACCATCCCGGTGCTCGCCGGGCCCGCGGTGCAGCTGCACGGCCGGGGCTGGATCGACGGCTCCATCGCCGAGCCGCTGCCTGTGGCACGCGATTTGACGCAGGGTGTGACGCACGTGCTCGCGCTGGTGAACCGGACGTTGGCGCAGCTCCGCCGGCCCACCCCCCGCGCAGCGGGCGGCCCGCTGGGCGCGCTCGCTGGACCGACTCGCACCTGGGCTCGGGGCGATGGCGCAGGAACACCACCGCCTCCTACCAAGGAGGGCGATCCTCGACAACGCCGCCCATCCGGCACGCGTGAGGGCTACCTGCTCGCGATCACGCCGCCGCACGACGCCGGAATCAGAGGGCTGACCGCCGATCCCGTCCGGGTGCGCGCCGCCGCGGACAGCGGTTTCGCCGCGATGCTCACGGCTCTGAAGGGGCGTCGAGCGCTCTCGGTGATGAGGAACGCCGGTGACCGATCCCGCTGAGCTCAGCGAGCCGAACCCACGATCGCAGCTTCCGGAACGATGGTCTTGGTGATGTCGGAGAGGATGTCGAGTCGAATAGTTGCGCTCCGGATCGGCCGTCTCGTCGACTGTCACGGCGATGGCGATCGACAGCTTCCGGGATGGCAGGTAGGCCATGGTTGCCGCATAGCCGTTGAAGGACGGGATCTGCAAGATCCAGCCCTTGGCCACATAGTGGCCGTAGGCGTAGTAGTTCTCGACCGACATCGGCGGGAATTTCGCCGTCACCGGCTCGAGCTGGATCTGGTGCGACTCGGGGGTGAGTAGGGTCCCTGCGCCGATCGCGGTGGCGCTCTTGAGGACGTCGGCGATGGTCGAGGTCTGGATCAACCCGTCGGCCAGGGTCCAGGACGGGTTCCAAAAGGTGGATTCCTCATAGGTTCCGCGCTCTCCGTCGAAGGCGTGCAGCACCGGCTCGGGGATGCGTGCGGTCTGATCGGCGAACGTGCCGGTCAGCTGGAGCGGGTCGAGAACCTTCTCCTTGACGAGCTCGGCGAGCGGCTTGCCCGCGGCCTTGGCGAGCACCGCGCCCAGGATGACGAAGTTCGTGTGGGCGTAGGAGAAGCAGGTACCCGGCTGGCAGTGCACCGGCTGGCTGAATGCGATGTCGAGCAACTGGTCCGGCGTCCAGGCCCGGAACGGATCGTCGTGGAGCGCCTTGAGGAAGCCCTTGTCCGGCACGTAGTCGGGGTAACCCGAGGTGCCGTGGATCAGCATCTCCAGCGTGACCTTGTCGGCCTCGGGATAGTCGGGGAACCACTTCGCCAGGGGGTCGTCGAGGGCGACCACGCCCTGCTCGACCATCAGCAGGAGCAGCGTCCCGAGATAGGAGATCGCCACGGCACCATTGCGGAAGTGCATGTCCGGCGTCGCGGGCACGCCGGTCATGCTCTCGCCGCGAGCGGCGAGCCAGGGCGTGGCCTCACCCTCGGCGATTCCGATCAGCACCGCCTTCACAGGAACCTTCTGCACTGCCGCGTCGAGCGCCGACTCGTACAGACTGCTCGAGGCCGACGGAGTGGTTTGGGTCGTTGCCGACGCAGGTGTGGTTGCTGCCGACGCAAGGGTGGTTGCCGACTCTACGATCGTCGACGACGGGTCGGAGCTGCCGGCCGTGCACGCCGCCAGCAGGGCGGCGACCAGCATGAGACTCGATGTCGAATACCAGCGGCGTCGGGTGGTGTGTATCATCGATCGCTCCTCAGGACGCGTCGGGTGTGCTCGAACCAGCAGGGGTCGACGATCTCGTCTTCGTCCCGTAGCGATGTCGGGTCGAACGAGGGATCGAGGCAGTTGACCTCGCCCTTGGCACCGCCGGGATCGACGAACCGGAGCGAGAGCATCGGACCGAGCCGCCGGCCGATACCGCTGGTGGCGTCGACGGCGAGCAGCGGGTCGCGAAGCGCCGTGATGGCCGCTCCGTCCCGGACCGTGAAGCCGAGGTGGTCGGGCCGTCCCCGCTCGAACATCGGACTGCAGCCGCCGGCCGAGTTCTCGCGGACAACGGGCTGGTACCCGGTGCCTCGAAGACATGGAGCAGGACGTCGCCCGCGACGAGCATTGACTGACGGCCGTGTCCGGGGCCGGCGCCCAAGACGATGCGGGCCCTGAGTCCCATGACGTCGTCGTAGAACGCTCGATATCTGTCGAGATCGCCGGTCACCACGGCGACATGGTTGATCCCGCAGGGCGTGACCCACGCGGCGTCGTCCGAGCCGAGCCTCATACCAAGAAGGCGTTCATCACGGCGGAACAAATCGTTCCACGCCGGTCCGTCCTACCACGAGACGCGCTCGGTGCGGTCCACCCGCCAGGTGAGTGACGCCGACGGGTCCGGCAGGTCGATGCACTGCCCGCCGCAGGCCCCGCACCACGTTCACGCGCGCCCGCTCGGCGTCGGAGCCGGTCGGTCGGTCGCGGCCGCTGGTCCGCAGTGCAACGGGCGCGTCCAACGAGCTCGCCCTCACCGACGCCGGAGCAGCCCTGGTTCGCCGGCTGCGACCGGAGCACGACGAGTTCCTGGCGGCCCAGTTCGACGCCCTCGACGACGACGAAATGTCGATCCGCAGCACCAGCAGCTGGGGCGCTCCGTCGCTCAGGCTGCTCCATAACGCTCAGGAGCGCCGGCCGTCCGTCTGCACCAGTCAGACGCAGGCGTGATCCACCGACGGATCGAGGGACGCACCTTGGCCACTGTTCAGATCCGCAAAGTCGGGTCGCTCGCCCGTCAGCCGACACAGCAGACTTCCCTTGTGACGTTCTACTCGGCGCTGTGACGAGGGTCTGATTGGGGACGGCGTGGGGTGATCCCGAATCACCAGCGCCAATCGAGATCGGTGCCAGACAGTTCGTGTTCTGAGACTATTGGGCCGTGGGGGCCGGGGACCGGTTGAATGGTTCGGCACTCCCGGGCGCGCTGGTCGGCCGGGAGCGCGAGGCGGCGTTGCTCCAGACGTCTCTCCGCACCGCCCGATCGGGGCGGTCTCTCATCACCCTGGTGGTTGGCGAACCTGGAATCGGCAAGACCCGTCTGGTGAACGAAGCGGCGGGGATCGCGCGTACCGCGGACATGCGGGTACTCAGGGGCAACTCCGACCGGGCCTGGCGGGAGCCGATGGAGCTCTGGCGCGGAGTGCATCGCGCGCTCGGGATCGAGCCGTTTCGAGACCTCACGCTCTCGGCCGAGGTGCGTCGATGGGACTACCTGGAGAACCTCACCGGCGCGCTGTCGGCGTGCGCGCCGGCGCTGGTCGTCCTCGAGGACGTCCACTGGTCCGATCCCACGGCCATCTGGGTTCTCCAGCACCTACCCCGAGCCTTGGACAACGCCCCGATCGCGTTCATCGCCACCAGCCGTGACCACGAAGTGGACATGCCCCCCTTGGAGGACCTACGCAGGGCTTCGCGGGTGATCACCCTCAACGGGCTCGACGTCGACGCCGTTCACCAGCTGGCCGTGGCGGAGACGGCCGGCTCGTCCGACAGCGCGATCGATGCCGTCGACCTGCACGCCCGCACCGGCGGCAACCCGTTGTTCGTCCAGGAGCTCGTACGCTCCCCGGGTGGGAGCGGGGTGATCAGCGAGGTCCTCCAGGCGTCGTTCGAGCGCTTCGAGGAGGCGACCTTGCTGGGCCTGGCCACCGCCGCGGTCGCCGGTCCCGGTGCGCCGCTCGGGTTGATCGCGACGGCGACCGGCCGGTCCAGCGGAGCCTTGGTGGAGCTGCTCGAGCCGGCCCTTTTCGCGGGGGTTCTCGACCAGGTGTCGCCCGTCGGCGTGCACTTCCGTCATGCGTTGTTCGCCGAGACCGCGGCGCGCCTTCTCGACACCCACGCGCTCGACGCGCGGCTGGCGTCAGCGTGGGAGGCCGTGGGCGGCCTCGACGCGCGGGCCTCGGCGGCGGGCCACCGGGTGAGGGCCGCCACGACCGCCGCCGAGATCGCCGACGCCGTCCCGACGACGTGCGAGGTCGCGGCGGAGCTCGTGGCGGCGAACCGGCAGGCGCGGGCCGCCGGGCTGCTGGCGGAGGCCGAACAGGCAGCCGCCGCGTGCGTCGACCGTCCAGAGTTGCGCGTGCGGGTCGCGCTCGACTTGGCCGACGTCCTGACCTGGCTCGGCGACCTCGACAGGGCGCTGTCGAGCTACCAGGTGGCCGCCGATCTGGCCCGCTCCGCATCGGACCCGGTGCTCCGGGCCCGCGCCGAGATCGGCGCCAACCTGTATGCCTCGGCATTCGTGCCCGACCTGCCCCGTATGCGACGGCTGGAGGACGCCCTTCGGACCCTGCCGCCCGACGAGCGTCATCTCCGGGCGACCCTGCTCGGCCGCCTGACCATGGTCGGCCGCGCAGATGTCGACGCGACCGACCAGGTGCGGGCGTGGGCCGACGAGGCGGTGGCGGTGGCCCGGTCGACGGGCGACCCGGTCCTCGTCGCCCAGGCCCTACTGGACCACTCGATGGCGCCGACGAGCCCGGCGGAGATCGACGCCAGCCTGGTAGCGGCCGACGAGGTGGTCAGCATCGCTGTGCGGGCCGGGCGGCCCGACCTGGCCATGAGCGGGCACCAGCGCCGCGCCGGCTACTACCTGAACCGCGGCGACCTCGGCGCGGCCAACCTCGCGCTGTCGCGCGCCGAGGTGCTCGCCGCCCTCCTGCCGTCACCCGGCTGGCGGCATACCACGCTGGTACAGCGAACGACGCTTCTGGCGCTCAGCGGGAGTCGCGAGGCGGCCGTCGCGTCGATGGAGGAGGCGGTGCGCGTCGGCACCGGGCACGTCGAGGCGGTGGTCGTCACGGGGTGCGAGGCCATCCATCGGGTGATGCTGTTCGACCTGTACCGCCACCCCGACGCCGCCGCCGAGGAGCTCCACCGCGTTACCTCGGAGATGATCGCGGACGTGCCCTCGCCGGTCTTCCAGGTGCAACGCGGGTTCGGCGCCCAGCTGTTCGGCGACAGCGCGAGCATGCACGATGTCCTGCACCGCTACGGACCCGAGCCGGAACTGCTGCTGCGGTCGATGACCGGGGACAACCTGCTGAGGGTCTTCTCCGACACCGTCGCCCGGGCGGGGGCCACCGCCTACGCCGCCCGCTGCTACCAGGCCCTGCGGCCGTACGCCGGACTGCTCAACGTCGGTGGCGGCCACAGTGCCGGCCTCCCGGTCGACGACGTCATGGGCCGCCTCGCGGCGCTGGACGGTGACATCACGGCCTCCATCCGTCATCACCGGGACGCCGTGGCACTCGCGAGGTCGATGCCCTCCCCACCCCTGCTGGTCCACTGCCTCGACCACCTGGCCGAGGCGGTCGAGCAGGCAGGCGGTAGCGACGGTGAGCCGGAAGCCCTGCGGGCCGAGGCCCAGGCTCTCGCGCTCGCGTGCGGCGTCCTCCGATCGGGGCAGGACGTTTCGCCGCCCGACCCGCCGTTCACCGCGTGGGTGCAGTGCGACGGTCCCACGTGGACCTTCGACACACCGTTCGGCCACGCTCGGCTGCCCGACAGCAACGGCCTGAGGCAGCTCGCTCGGCTGTTGGCCTCGCCGGGCGTCGAGTTGACGGTCCTCGACCTCACCGGCCGGACGCACGCGTCGATCGCCGCTGACCTGGGCGCCGGCCTGGACGCCCGGGCGAAGCGGGAGTACCGCCGCCGACTGGTGGAGCTGCAGGCCGAGATCGACAACGCCGAAGCGGGCAACGACCCGATCGGCAGCGAACGGGCGCACGTCGAGATGGACGCCCTGCTGCGAGAGCTGAAGCGCGCGGTCGGCCTCGGCGGTCGCGACCGTCCGACCGGGTCCGACGTCGAGCGGGCCCGCATCAACGTGGTGCGCAGCCTTCGACGGGCGATCGCGGCGGTCGCCGTCCAGGCACCGCTGCTCGGAGCCCACCTCGACGAGTCGGTCCGCACCGGCGGGCGTTGTATCTACCTGCCGGACCCCGCCGCCGCGATGTCGTGGCGGGTGGACAGCACCGAAGGGCGCTCCGCCTGACCCCCGTTCGGAACCGCATGGAACGATTCGTTCCACCCCGGTGAACGCCTCCTGGGTATGGGGACCCACACGGACCGCAGCTCGGTGAGCGTGCCGTGCGGCGTCAGCCACGTCGCGGTGGTGACCGGGGACCTGGACGGCTACCGCGCCTTCTACGAGGAGGTCATCGGGCTCGAGACGACCCTGGTTCTCGGCGCCGGCCGGGGACACGGGCGCCAGGCCGTGCTCTCCGCCGGGGAGGTCATGCTGCACGTCTTCGAGCTGCCCGGGTACGACCCGACGATCAACGGCTTCAGTCCGGCGATGTTCGAACGCGGTCGGTTGGACCACCTCGGATTCACCGTGGCCGGCGTGGGCGAGCTCCACACGCTGCGTGACCGGCTGGTCGCCGTGGACGCGTCGAGCGGCGTCATCCGCCGCGTCGGGCCGATGCTGTCGCTCCGGTTCCACGATCCCGACGAGTCCGAGGGCGAGATCAACTGCCTCGACCCGGGCTACGACCCCTCGATGCTGCGCGACGAGGACGACGTGATCAACCCGTTGTGGTTCGCACGAATGGCGTCCGCGCTGCACGCCGATCCGACACCGCCCGACCCAGGAGGACCGAAGATGAGACCTTCCATCGAACAGAGCTCGACGGCGGCACCGCGATGACCGGACCTCGCCTGAGTCGCGCAGCCCGTCGGCGCGCGTCGGTCGCTGCCGTGGCCACCGCTCTCGTCCTCTTCGCCGCGGCGTGCAGCTCGGCCCCGACCCCCGCCACCACACCGTCGGCAACGACCGCGGCGGCCTCGGGCTTGAAGACGATCGACAAGGCCGCCCTGCAGTCCCTGGTGGACGAGACGGCACGCCAGCTGATGGTGCCGGGCTACCTGGTGCTGCTGCGCACGCCGCAAGGCGAGTTCACGGCCGCGTCCGGCACCACCACCATCGGCGAGCAGAAGCTGCCCACCGTCGACACCCACTTCCGCATCGCGTCGGTGACCAAGACGATGACGTCGGCGGCGACCCTGCTCCTGGCTCAAGACGGCAGGCTGCGGCTCGACGACCCCGTGTCGAAGTACGTTCCTCAGGTTCCCAACGGCGCCAACATCACCATCGCTCAGCTCCTGGAGATGCGCAGCGGCCTCTACAGCTTCACCGACTCCGACACCATCGTCAACAGCCTCGACAACACGCCGACGAGGGCGTGGACGCCGCAAGAGCTGCTGGACATCGCCTTCGCCCACCCGCCGAACTTCGCGCCCGGCGCCGACTACGAGTACAGCAACACCAACTACGTCATCCTCGGACTGATCGTCGAACAGCTCGAGGGCAAGCCGCTGGCCACGGTGTTCGAGAACCGGCTGTTCAAGCCCCTGGGCCTGACCAACACGATGTTCCAACCAGTAACGTCCAGCACGATCCCCGAGCCGTTCTCGCACGGGTACCTCTACGGCAGCTCCTCGACCATGATGACGGGCCGGCCTCCGTACACCCCGGCGCAGGAGGCGGAGGCGAAGGCCGGGACGCTGAAACCGAAGGACTACACCGACATCAACCACTCCTTCTCCTTCGCGGCCGGAGCCGTCACCTCCACCGCCGCCGACCTCGCCACGTGGATCCGGGCCCTGGGGGGAGGCAAGGTGTTCAACGCCGAGTACCAGAAGATCTGGCAGGACAGCGCGAAGATGGAAAACCCCAAGAACTCGTACAACTGGTACGGGTACGGGATCGCCCAGCTTCGATGGGGACAGAACGTCATCGACCTGCACGGCGGCCAGACTCCAGGCTTCAACAGCGAAGCGCTCTACGACCCGAACAACGACATGACCCTCGTCATCTGGGGCAACCTCACCCTGGCGTTGAACAACCAGTACACGGCCCTGGTGCTCATGCTGAAGGTGCTGGACCAGATCTACGTCAACTCACCCATTCCACCCGCGCCGCCGACGACCGGCACGACCGGCACCACGAACAGCCCTACCGGCTGACCGCTCGACACGTCCCGGACCTGATCCCGTAGCGCGAGCCTGTCGGAGACCCGGGATCCACGAGCGGCTGACGACAGCCACGTGAACCAGAAGGGGAGGCGTGGGCGCGGGGAAGCTGTAGGAAATCTGTAGGAACGGCTGCGGACGGGTCGGCACTGGCTGGACCAACGGGACCACCTAGCACGAAGGTGTTGGACGTTTCCGCAGGTCACGGACGTGCCAGAACTGGACGAGACGACCTGGACGAAATCCGGGTTTCCTACGGATCAGAAGGTTAGGGGTTCGAATCCCTTCGGGCGCGCTCTGTGTTGAGACAGGCGACCTGGCCCTCGACCCGCGGTGACGCGGGCGAGGGCCTTGTCGTTGTCAGCAGTGCTATCTCTGCAGTGGAACTGCGCTGCGGATCGAGAAGACGACGTCGTGGATTGCCTGGCTGGTAGCGGCGGCCTTCTCCTGGTCCTCGACGAGGTCCATGTGGGTCGCACCGTCGATGGTGCGGTGCACGCTGTTGGTGGACAGGGTGGCCAGGTCGTCCTGCTTCTCGGCCCAGCCGGCAGCGCTTCCGCTTCCCGCGGTGAGGACCACCAGAGGTTTGGCGCCGAAGTCTCGAAGTGCTGCGGCGTGCTCCGCGGAGGTGCCGGCGTGGACGTACTCGTCGATGGTGCTGCGGAGATTGCGGGCGGTGGCGCCGTGGGCGCTTACCTCGTCGTGGGACTGCGGCGGCAGGTCGTCGCCGGCGAGGAGTCCGTACAGCCGGGCCAGTCCGAGCCGTGCGGTGATCGAGGCCAGGGCAGAGGCTCGGCCCATGACGTCGTAGGAGCTCGCGTCCTCAGGCGATGCGGTGGCCGGGCCCGGTCGGGGCGCCGGCGCGGTCGAGTCCACGAGGACCATCCCCGCGACTTCGTCGGGGTAGCGGGCGGCGAAGGTGAGCGTGTAGAGGCCGCCGAAGGAATGTCCGGCCAGGAGGTACGGGCCGGGCACGCCTGCGGTGCGCAGCAGGGTATGCAGGTCTGTGGCGATCCGGGCGCCGTCCTGGGGAGTGTCGGCCGAGTCGCTCCAGCCGCGGCCGGCCCGGTCGTAGACGCATACGCGGGTGTCGCGGGCGACGGCGGGGGTGATCCAGCCGAGGTTCGACGACATCGCGCCGCCACCCGGTTCGAGCACCACCGTCGGACTTCCCGAGCCGGTGCAGCTCAGGTGGAGACGGTGTCCCCCCACGTCGACGAACCGACCCGGCATCGGGTAGGCCTTGGCGTCCACCGCTTCACGCACCGTCTCGTAGCCGCCGCCGACGGCGGAGATGGCCAGCACCGCGAGCACGGGGTAGAGGAGCCAGCGACCGCCCCGGCTGCGAAGCTGCCGGTGGATCCCGATGACCATCCCGACGGCGAGGGCCAGCACGGCGGGTGGCCACACCCAGCTGAGCACCTCGTGCACCGACGAGCCGAACACCACCAGGAGCAGACCGCCCAGTCCCATGAACAGGGCCGGAGCAGCCGCCCAGCGTTGTGGCTGGTCGGTGAAACGAGTCGACAGCACGGCCAGCATCGCCCAGCCCAGCGCGAACCCACACAGGACAGCGCCGGTGAGGGCGCTCTCCTCGACCGGGATGAACGGGGCGGCCGCGAGGACGAGGGCGGCGACGAGTCCGGTGGCCAACGAGCCGGACACGACCGACGCAAGGTGGCCGCGGCCCTCGGACGGGGCTTCGCCTCCACCCTGCGCGTGTGCCGGGGCGGACTGCGTGGCGGTGCTGTTCATGACGTTCCTTCCTTGCGGTCGGCGAGCAACCGGCTGCCGAGGTCGCCGGCGTCGTTGGCGACGTCGGACAGGACGATGACGGCCTTGCGGGCCTGGCGGTCGAGGCCGAGGTAGGAGGCGTAGCCGCCGGTCTGCCCGGCGTGATGGGTGATGGTCTGACCGGTCTGCCAGACGGAGGTATGCCAGAAGGCGCCGATCCTGGTGTTCGACTGGTCGGTGGCGGTGGTGGGATCCAATGCGGTCAGGCCGGGGGCGGTTCCGTTGAGGAGTGCGGTGGCGAGCCTTGCGAGATCGCCGGTGGTGGAGACGGCTCCGCCGGTGGGTGCGTAGGCATCCATGACCCACGGCTCGACCGGCAGACCGGTCTGGGATATGCCGCCGGGGACGAGGGGGTGGTCGACCTGGATGGCGGTGCGGGACATGCCGAGCGGCTCGAACAGCCGCGTGCGCATCAGCTCCGGGTAGCTCAGGTGGGCCGCGGCGGCGACGGCTTGACCGGCGATGGCCGCACCCAAGGAGGAGTATGCATACCGCCCACCACTCCCCAGGGTCTGGTCCCTGGCCTCCTCGATCATCTGCATGAGGTCGGCCGTCAGAAAGCTCCGGCCCACCGGCGCCGCCCAGACGGCGCGACGCAGGGTGACGGCGCCGAACTCGACGTATCCGGAGGTGTGCGTGACGAGCTCATTGATCGTCACCGCACCGGCCGGTGAGCCGCCCAGCTGCGGGAGGTACGTGGCCACAGGGGCGTCCATGCGGATCTCGCCGCGGCTCACGGAGTCCGCTATGACCAGGCCGGTCATCGCCTTGGTCATCGACCCGACCTCCATCGGCGTCGTGTCGTCAGCACCGATTCCCGCCAGCAGCACCGGCTGGGCCGAGTCCAGGTCGACCTCTGCGACGGCGATGTCGTGGTGGCCGGCCAGCGTGCCTCTGTCGGCCTGAAGGTTGATGTCGGCGAGGACCGTGGCGTCGCCGTTGCGGGTGTCGCCCAGGTTGGGGGACAAGGCCCAGGACACCATCGCGAGGGTCGCAGCACCGACGAGCACCGTGGTGACGAGGCGACGCGAGGCGAGGTAGGCCCCGGCCAGGACGAGGAGCAGGAGCAGCGCCTTCCAGCTGTCGTCGGCATACCGGCCGTATCGGCTACCGCCCAGTGACGTGACCACCATGGCCGCCGGTAGCGCGACCAGGACGGCGGCGACCAGCAGCTTTCCCCACCTGTGACGGGCGAACGAGGCCGTGTCACGAACGAGCAGCGTCCGGAGGGGCCGGCGCCGAACCAGGGTCTGGAACACGGCCAGCAGCAACGCCCCCAGCAGGACGACCTTGACGAACGCCAGCTCGAACAAGAAGCCGGACACGGCCCACAGGGCGACCAGCCCGATGCCGGCAGACACCTCGATGGGGCGGCGGCTCCCGGGAGCCGGTGCGTCGGATCGGGGTGGGTGGTCGCCGGAGCGCGGCGTGGTCTTGTCGTGGGTGAGGTTCTGGGTGGGGGACATCAGCGGCACCTTTGTGCGTAGAAAGAGCTTACGAGCTCGCCGATGTCGGCGGGCGCCGTCGCCGGGGAGCCGGCGTCGTAGGGGGGTTGGGGGTCGTACTGCAGGGCGAGCTGCACGGCCTGCGCGACCGCCGGTCCGTGGCTCAGACCGAGCAGTGTCAGCGCCAGGTCGAGACCGGCGGAGGAGCCGGCGCAGGTCAGGACCTTGCCCGCTCGCACGACCCGCTGGGTGCTGTACTCGACGCCCGCGTCGGTCAGACGCCAGGTGGACGCCCAGTGGGTGGCGGCCGCGGCACCGTCGAGGACACCGGCGGCGGCCAGATAGCTGGACCCGGTTCCGACGCTGAGGGTCCACGTCGTCGTCCGGTGCATGGCCCGGACCCACCGGACCAGCGCAAGGTCCAGTTCGCAGGAAACCTCGCTGCCAGGGACGACCACCACGTCGGCGGACACGACGTCGGCGAGCGTTGCGCCGGCCAGGAGAGGACATGAGCCGGTGTCGTCGACGACCACCCCGGCTTCGGCGGCCACGAAGACACTCTGCATCGCCGGTGCCGCAGCCAAGACGTGGAACGTGCCCACCACATCCAGAGCGGTGAACCCGGGGTAGAGCAGATACGCGACCTTCACCTGTTCAGCGTGTGGCCGCGACGAGACGGCCGCAAGGACACGTTGTTGACGATGTCGGCCACTCCCCTTCGGCGTACGGTCAGGGCATGGAGAGCCGATGACCGGCGTGACAGAGCGCCCGTCGAACGAGTTGACTCACGGAGCGCCGGCAGGCCGTGACATCGTCATCGTGACCTTCGACTCGGGGCAGATCCTCGATGTCACCGGGCCCCTCGAGGTCTTCTCCAGCGCATCCCGGTTCCTGCCGGGCGTCCGGTACCGCACCCGGGTCGTGACCACCCGAGGTGGCCCGGTTCGCGCCAACTGCGGGCTGGAGTTCGCCTCGTCGGCAATCGGCGACGTTATCGGGCCCGTCGACACGGTGGTGGTGGCCGGTGGGTCCGGGATGGACCAGGCGGTTGGTGACGATGAGCTGCTGGAACAGATTCGCCGTCTGGCTGTCGACGCCCGTCGGGTCACGTCGGTCTGTTCCGGCGCATTCCTGCTCGCGGCGGCGGGCCTGCTCCAAGGTCGTCGGGCGACCACTCACTGGGCGGATTGCGGTCAGCTGGACGCCGACTATGCCGAGGTCACCGTGGATCCCGACGCCATCTTCGTCCAGGACGGCAACGTCTGGACCTCCGCTGGTGTGACCGCCGGCATCGACCTGGCCCTCGCGCTGGTCGCCGACGACCACGGACGGCAAGCTGCGGCCACCGTCGCGCGCCAGCTCGTCGTCTACCTACAGCGCTCCGGAGGTCAGACGCAGTACTCCACCCTCCTGGCCGGGCAGGCTGCCGACACCGAACCGGTACGCGACCTGCTGTCCTGGCTGCGCGACCACCTCACCGAAGATCTCTCCCTGCCGGCGCTCGCCCGTCAGGTCAACCTGTCGGAACGACAGTTCACGCGAGTCTTCAAGGCCCAGGTGGGTATTACCGCGGCGGACCACGTCGAAGCCGTTCGCCTCGAATCCGCCTGCCGACTCCTGGAGAGCACCAACAGGACCATCGAGCAGATCGCCAGAACCTGCGGCTTCGGAACACCCGAGACCATGAACCGGACATTCCGCCGGCGGCTCAACACCACCCCAGGCGATCACCGCCATCACTTCCGCGGCGACCTCCCTGCCTCACAGGCATCGTGACGCCGTTCCACGGCAACGAAACTAGGTCCGGCACCATCAACCGCCCGATTTCACGCCAGGGCAGTGCGCCGAGGCCGTGGCACGAGTCAAGGCTCTTCGACGCACCGTAGCCGTCCTAACCCCGAGCGTTCCGGCGCGATGGCTTCGTCGTGGCCACTGACCAGCTTTCCGTCGCCGCCTCATTCACGCGCCGTCGCCGCCTCCATCGCCGCCACCCCCGTCGTCTCCGTCGCTACCGCTGTCCCCATCGCCCCATGAGTTGCCGGTCCCAAAACTGCCGCCGCTGGGGAACCTCATCCAGAGGAGGTCCTTCCATTCCCATCCACTCCAGGTCGGATTGACCTTCCGACACCGTATGCACCACCCGTACTTTGGCCCCTCCGTCGGATACTCCATCCGCCACTTGTGGTGCACATTGAGCCGGCACAGGAGGGGCGTGGCGGCCGGGGTCGTCGTTGTCGACACAGGAGTCTCCGATCTCAACGCTGATTTCCGAGGTCGCTGCTGTCTCCCTTGGAGCGCATTCGATCCTCGACGTCCTCTGCACTGTGCCGAAGGGGGCAGGTCCGGTCTGTGCGCCCGGCGACACACCGACCGTGCCTTCGCACACTCAGCGGGTACGTCTCACGGCATCAGCGGTCAGCTCGACCAGCGGTCCGTCGCGACGGCTTGTCGGATCGACCTCACATCGGAGGCGCCTTTTTCGAAGCCGACCGGATTGGCGGGCTGATTCCTCCAGACCAGGAACCCCAGGATCGCGCCGATGAGTATGAGCACGACGATGAGTGCGATCCAGGTGCGCGACCTGCTGCCCTTGGGAGCGTCTGCATGTTGTGGGGGGCCGTAGGGAGTCTCCACCGCCATGGGCGGGGTATAGGCGACACTTGGTTGTTCTCGTGGACGCGTGGCCGAGGCCTGTGGCGGACGTTCCCGCACATTCTCACCTTGCGACGGTAGATAAGATCCACAGTGGGTGCAAAAGTTTGAGTCCCAAGAAGTGGCTCCGCCACATTGAGGGCAGATGAGCGATGCCGAAGCTCCCGTGCCGGGTTGCCTGGCATTCGCGGTGCCCTGTCCGTCGTGGTCGTTTTCGGTAGGTTCGGCGATGTCTAGAGGCGCCGAGAGAGCGTGGAAGTGGAGTTGCCCCAGCGGTTCCGGCGGAAGGAGCGGGATGGCGGAACGTGGCATCGGTTGCTCCCAATAGGTTGGCCGGATGAAATTGGGCCGGTCAAGAGCAAGGGCATGCTCCCATTCTTGTCGCACCTGCTCGGAGTGCATTGAGTTCGTAGACCAGAACAGCTGGAACACGTCGGCTTCGTCAATGAGCTCACGTAACCGCGCATCTTCCTGTTCCCCCGAGCGAAGGGCGACGAGGCGTTGGAGATAAACATCTCCTATGGCCGATCCAAAGCGCTCGACCTGCTCGACGATCTGACGGTCACGATGACTGTAGGACGGGAAGATTTTTCGGTACGGGGTCGCGCTGGCCGGCTCAAGCTCACCTGAGGCCTCAGCATGCTCCACTGTGGCCGCGGGGGTTGCGATGCTGGCAGGTGCTGGGGGCCGCGGGGCCAGCTCGTCGATTCTGATGACCAGCTCGACGTCGGCCAGGATGACTACCCCCAGGAAAACGGTGAGGCGGCCGCGGGCCGTGACCGCACTGGGGGTTGGCGCGGCGTGTAGGCGGAAGTCCTCCTGGTGAACATCTTCAAGCCACCGAAAGGTGCGGCGGGGCGGGTTGAACTCGACGCCGTCAATGCTGGGGACGAAGGTGAGCTCGCTCTGCCGTGGGATGGCCTCCCCTGCGTCCGATAGCCGGCTCACGTATGCCGAGGCCGACTCCCCAAGTTGCTGTTGTGCGAGGGCTTTCACCTGCTCGATCGGGTCGGCCTCCTCCGGTGGGGCGTCCGGGCGGCGCTCCGCGAGATGTGCGAAAGCCAGCATCGGGTACCAGAGGCCGGGCCGGATGGCTCGCGGGCGGTACACGGTGAACTGCACGTTCTCGTCAGCAACGGGCGAGACCTCCGCTTCTACCCCGTGCTCCTCTTCATCGGACCTACCGTTGGCTGCGGGTTGGGCGACGATGTGGTCGAATACGCGGCCGTCGGGGGCGCGGAGGAAGAGTACGGGGGTGGCCCATTCGGCGGCGTACTCGGCGATGAGGGCTTTGCGGGCGCTGGTGGCGGCCTGGTCGACGGGGAAGCCGTCGGCGAGGGCGCCGTAGAACTCGCCGGTGAACGCGGTGGCGGCGCCGTCGGAGATGGGGAACTGCATCGCGACGACGGCGGTGCAGTCCTGTTGGACCAGGCCTTGCGCCATCCCGCTGAACGGGTCGGTGCTGTCGACGCGGGCGGACTGGCAGGCGTTGAGCAGGACCAGGCGCAGCGGGTCGTGGTCGCGTAGGTAGGGGCCGAGGACGGTGGGGCTGACCTTGGTGCTGCGCCCGTACCGGTCCTGGAAGTAGACGACGCCGTCCTGGATGCGGTCGTCGTAGTCGCCGTGGCCGATGAAGTGCAGGATGTGGACGTCGTTCTGCCGTAGCCAGGCCGACAGGGCCTGGATCGTCGGGGCCGGTAGCCGGTCGATCTTCACGGTGCCCTGGTCGACCTTGGCGGCGAGCGCGTCCTGGACGCGTCGCCACTCGGCCTCGACGTCGAGCTCGGGCAGGTCGGTGGGTGAGGAGATGACGACGAGGATCCGCAGCGCCCCGTCGACGGTCAGCGGCCGCGGCGGCTGCGGTACCTCGAGGTAGCGGACCACCGGGGTGCGTTCGGACTGGGCGATGAAGCTGTTGCCGCGCCGGTCGTACAGCAGCTCCCAGGGCAGGCCGGCGATCGACGGTGCGTCGGTCAGCCGCAGCCGCAGCCGCAACCCGTCGCCGTGGTCGCGGGCGTAGTCCTGCGACCGCTGCCAGGTCAACATGATGTCCTCGGAGAACACACTCTCGAACAACGGCCCACCCAGATCCATCGACGCCTGGCGGAGCTCGCCGCTGTCTCGCGAGCCCAGGCGTCGAAGCAGCATCTCCAGCTCGGTTCTTCCGAACGGCAGCGTGAACTTCGCGGAGGAACTCTGCCCGAGTGGACTGGTCGTCACCCGCGCGCGGAAACCCCCATCGTCCGCCGCTTCGAGCAGGAGGTCGAAGTTCTGGTAGGTCCTCAACGCCATGGCTGGCTCTTTCGCTGGGTGAGTCACCAAGCCGGAGTCGTCAGACGGCACTCATGATACCGGCGGCCTGGCAGTCCGGCCGAGACCGCGTCGCACCTGCGACCCCTCTCGCGAAGGCGTTGAGCGCGATTGGGTCCCCCGGTAGGCCCACGACCAAAGCGATGACGGCGGGATGCCATCACCCTCGCTTGTCATCACTTGCGCGCCGGACTCCCGCACAGTTGCGACGCAGAGGGCGACGCGGGGCTGCGCTTCGCCGCCGGGGCTGCTACGTCCCGGCGTCTCCGTCGGGGTGTCCCTCCCGCGCGTGCCCCGAGTAGATCGAGAAGACGTCGCCATAGGCGGTGCACACGACCGCGCCGCGGACCTCGCACGAGCGGGACTCGCTGTTCCAGCGCGAGCCGGGGACGGACAGGTGAAGGTCGACCTCACCGAACTTGTCGCCGAACCGGGTGACGACGTCATACGTGATGCTGGCGCTGTTGCCGTTCCACCGGTCGGTCACCACCTCGTAGTGGACGGAGGAGTCGCTAGGGATGACGGTGCCGTTCGCTGGCACCGGTCCACCCTCACGCACAGGAACCGAGTTCCAGATCCAGACGGCAGCGCATCATCTGATGCTGCATGCCTGGGTAGTCCCTCAGAGCTGGGTGACAACGACCTTGCCGAGCGGGCGGCCCTCGCCGACATCGGCGAGGGCTTGTGGTACCTCGTCAAGCCCGAAGGTGCGGTCGATGTTGATGCTCACGTCACCGGCGACGCACAGGTCGGCCAGGGGCTTGAAGTGAGTGGGCCCCTGCTTGACGGCGAGGACACCGAGCCGGCGGCGGGTGGCTCGCCCGGCGACGGCGCCGATCGTGAGCACACGCAGCAGCGCAGGGACGGATCCTCCTACGCACCGATATCGGCCGCCGGGAGCGAGCGCTCGACGGTAGGCGAACACGGACCGTTGAGCGACGAGATCCAGAATGAGGTCATATGGCTGGTGATCGCGGGTGAAGTCCTCGCGTCGGTAGTCGATTGCTTCGTCGGCGCCGAGCGCCCGCATGAACTCGAGCTTGCCGCCATTGTCGACACCGGTCACGTGCGCCCCGAGGCGTTTTGCCAGCTGGATGGCGAAGGAACCCGACCCTCCGCCACCACCGTTGATCAACACCCGACACCCCTTCGTGGCAGCCAATGTGCCCTGCCAGGCGATCGCGCCGGCCTGTGGGATCGTCGATGCCTCGGCGAACGTCAGCCCGGCAGGCTTCAGAGCGAGTGACGGAACGGGTGCAACGGCGAATTGGGCGAAGCCGCCCATGAGTTGGAGATTGTCGCCGTAGACCTCGTCACCTGGCTGGAACAGGGTGACGTCGGGGCCGACGGCCTCGACCCAGCCGGCGATGTCCGAGCCGAGTATCTGGCGTTTCGGCGCGCGCAATCCACCCAGCCGGGCGTAGAGCGGTGATCCACGAAGGCACTCCCAGTCACTGAGATTGACCGACGTCGCCGCGATCTTCACCAGCACCTGCCCAGCGGCGGGCGATGGCAACGAGACGTCCTTGAGGCGCAACACCTCGGGGAGCCCGTACCTCTCGTAGACGACAGCCTTCACGTCCCCTCCAGAGTGACCGTGGGTCGATCCTGTCACGTCGGCCATGACCTGCCCGGGCCCGTGGCGGCACGACGCACCTCGCGGATGGCCGGAACGCGGCGGGTTGTCTCCGACCGACGGAGCTGGCCCCTAGGACTTGGCCAAACCCCCGGCTTCCTGACCCCGTGGAAAGATCACCGAATGCTCCAACTCACCGACTTCATCATTGACTGCCCGGACACGATGAAGCTGGCGAGCTTCTACTCCGAGGTGACGGGTCGTCCCGTCAAGGCGGACGGCGACGAGAACTGGGCCGGCATCCAGTTCGGCGAGATCGAGTTGGCCTTCAACCTGGTGGAGGACTACCGCGCCCCGCAGTGGCCGGACAGCGAGCACCCCAAGCAGTTCCACCTCGACTTCGAGGTCGACGACATCGACGCCGAACAACACCGTGTCCTGGCCCTCGGCGCGACCATGCAGCAGGACGCCATCGGCCCCAACGGTTACGGCTTCCGCGTATACACCGACCCCATCGGCCACCCCTTCTGTCTCTGCCGCAACAAGGGGGTCACCTGGACGGACCAGACCCCCATCTGGCCCAACCGCGACTAGAGCGCTGACCTCTCGAGGCGGAAGGACGCAGTGGTCGCGATCCTGCTACCAGGTAGTGGGGATCCTGAACTGAGCCATCGCTCAGCGTGCACCACGGAACCATAAGGTTGCTGCGGTGAGTTCGGTGAGGGTCGAGATGGCCAGTCGGCCGGGGCATGCCGGGCGCATCAACGAGGACTTCGTCGGTGCGACCACGGGGCTGGCCGTGCTGCTCGACGGCGCCGGCATACCGAATACGGAGGCCGTCTGTGTTCACGGGGTCGCGTGGTATGCGTCGACTCTTGGGTCAACCATGCTGTCGTGCTGGGCCCGGCGAGAAGCTGCCGATCTCAGGGCTGTGTTGGCCAGGGCCATCGAGGAGGGGCCGGTCGGCACCGGAGTACCTGTGACATCGCCAACCCCAGCAGCCCGCAGGCGACTGTCGCCATGGTGGCAGTTCAGGACCAGACGTTGCACTACCTGGCTCTGGCGGACGCCTTCGTCGTTCTCGGAACGAGGGGGACAGACCCCGTGGTCGTCACAGACGGGCGCGAGGTCCAGGTGAGGCGGGAGTCTTTGGCGCCGCTGAACGGCCTGGCTGCAGGCACCCCGGAGTACCGGCGGATGCGTGCGATGGTCATCGAGGAGCTGCGTGGCCGGCGGAACCAGGCAAGCGGGTACTGGATCGCCAAGGACGATCCGGCTGCGGCCGCCGAGGCCGTCACTGGCAGCGTCCCGCTGGATGAGGTCGACAGTTTCGCTCTCCTCAGCAACGGGGCCAGCCGGGTCGTGGACCCTTACGGTCTGCTGGATTGGCGAGCGTGTATGCAGGTGCTGCACTCGACGGGTCCGCACGCATTCCTGCGACGGCTTCGTCAGCACGAGGAAGGCCGCCCCGACGGGCCCCCGGTTGACGACGCCTCGGTCACCTTCGCCGATTTCCGACGACCACCACGAGGTCAGCTAGCCGGTCCAGGCGCAACCTTCTGGACTTACGCCATGAAGCCGCTGCGGTCCCAGTGTCGCGCCTGTCTGGCCTCGTCCTCCACGTTCGTGACGAATCCGCAGCGACGACAGTGCAACTGGTCGACTCCTTCATGCCTCTCGCGGCGCCACTTGTGAGTGGTGATTGAGCACCACCAGCGCTTGAGGTTCATGATGGCTCCCTTCGTCAGCATTCGACGACTTCTTGACCCGCTCACTCTTCCGAGGCAGTCAGTTCCCGTCTGTGCGCGAGGCGACACACCGGCCGTGCCCTCGAAGACGCAGGGGTGCGAGAAGCGTGACCCGATTCCTGGGCCACCCCCTGCATCAGGATCGCGGACATGTCGACGCGGTGTCATCCCGTCTGGATGTGGGACATGGTGTTGGTCACGGCTACAACCGCACCCCGCGATGCTGTTCGTGAAGGCGGCACGCGTCTCGCTTCGGACGGAAGGGATCGATCATGGACAAGAGGTTGCTGGCTCAGCTGAATGACGCCGATGTGATGCTCTGGCGCGAGACCGAGCGAGAGGCGATGGCCCCGCTCGACGAGGACGGGGTCTCTGAGCTGCACAACCGGATCCGTCGTGCGCGTGACAAGTACACCGGCCAGTACCGTCGCGAGGCCAGCGCCAGGGTGGCCGAGACCGGTGGGCGAGGAAAAGCCCGGCCTGCCAACGTCCGCAACGCCGCCCGAGCGGAGGTATTCGAGGAGGCGCTCAACCGGGTTAGCCGACGGCTTGCCGTCCTGTCCCGGCAGTCTGCCGCTGACCTCCGTGCGGAGCGGCTGGCCGCCGCCAAGGCCAACCGGACGGTCGGACCCGCTCGCGCCGCCACGAAGGAACCGTCGGGCGGTCAAGGGCAAGTCCGGGCGCACCGACAGACGACCGGGGGGCAGAAGCGCGATGCCTCAACCCGCGCCGCCGGCGCTCGGCGACAGGCGGGGCGGGATGCGCGCTGAACCACCGCCGATGCGGCCGAACTCGTTCGCGGCCCGCAGGCGGCGGAAGGACGCACCTGCTTGTCGGGACATGACTCATCCCTGGGCGCGTACAACTGCCGGTGGTCGGGTCCCGCCGGACCACCAGATTGCGTGACTCCCTTGACAACCGGGGAGGCTGACCTGCCGCGGCGGGCGCGGCAGGTCAGCGAGCCGGGTCAGGCCATCTCGGGTACTCGGAGGTGGGCCAGCGCGAGCTCGAACTCACCGACATCGAGCACTTCTGCGCCGGCTTCCCCGATCCCCGCGGTGCGCACGGCCCTGGCCCCTTCCCGGTTGCGCTCCATCGACTCCATGGTGTCGTAGGTCACTGACGACACGGCGCGGCCGGACAGGCGGTCGACCATGAGGCTGGCACTGCAGAATCCCTCGAGATCCTCGATCGCTGGAAGCATGGCCATCTTGAACATGTCGATGGCACGGTCGGCCTGAGCCGGCTCGACCTGCATCCACGTTGCCCGAACGCAGGCGCCGTCACGCGACCGGTGGTCACGGTGCAGAACGGCGATCTCCCACCGCTCGACCTGCGGACTACCTCCCATGATCGCCGCGGCACGGTCGCGAATCGCCTCGACGTGGTCCTCGCTCGAGCGCATCGCCTCCTCGGACCGCCAGGCGCTGGTGGCGATGCAGCGCCCCGAGTCTCGGTCAACCAACAGGGACAACCCGATACAGCCCTCCATGCCCGTCAGCGCGGGCAGCACCTCATCTCGGATATGGGCGATCCCCTCATCGATGGACGAGACCCGTGCCAGGAATGTGGTTGAGCGTGCGTACACGACCCACCTCCTCGTGTTCGGGGCAACGCCCCGGTGGCGCCGCCGACCACCCTCCACCCTCCTCCGCCGGCTCTTGTTCGGCAATGGGCCCGACGAACTCGCCCAGCCCCGCCCTGATGCCCAGGCCGGCAGACCCGCTAAGCACCCGAGGCGCCGACAGGCGGCGGAAGAACAGCCAAGCGCTCGAGTCTGACTCGCCCGAGCGTGTCGCCCGCTGTTGGCTGGTTCCTTGCATGTCCCGCGGGGCCGGTCAGGACGCACCTGGAGAATGCGCCGGTCGCGGCACAGGCTCGGGGGGAGCGTCGTTTGGTATCGCGCTACTGTCAGCGCACGAGCTTTCAGGCCAGCGTCATCGTGGTGGATGGGCATGTAGTCGGCTGCCGCGCAGCGTCGGGATGGGGGTCCTCAAGGAGCTCGTGTCCCTGCTACCGACCGGCGATTTTGAGGTACCCGGCAAGGCGCTTTGGACGAAGCCGTTTGACCAGAACCCGCTGGGACGCTCTGTTGTCAATGAGCGCCTCTGGCTGGAGCCGGTGGAGGTCACGGTGGAGTGGTTCGCACCAGCGGACGGAGAGGATGCGTTGTGGCTCTGGTTGTCGAGGTGCTTCTGGTGAGCGGTGTTGCGTTGGACCTGGTGGGTGCGGGTGTCCTCTCGCACGCCCACAACGCGGAGTCGATCGTCGAGCTGCGCGAGGATATCGGTGAAGTGGGCGCCGCAGTCGGGGAGCACGATGCGCTTTCCACCCATGCACGGCTGTTGGCAGAGAAGCGGATCGGCTTCCTGCTGTTGTCCGTCGGGCTGGTCCTGTATTTGAGCGGGGTTGTCATGAAGAGCACCGAGGGACTGGTGATGATGGGGGCCATCGCGGGCGGTGTGGTGATAGCGGGCCTATTGGTCAGCGTCGCCTACACCCGGGTGGGTGGCAACCAGATTCGTGAGCAGGCACGTCGGGCGATGGAGCGGCGAGACCCCGACGCGCTACCCGATCAGTAGGCAACCGCCGCCGCGCGGGCACGGACGGTTCTCCGAACGGGGGTACCGCCTCGACGGTGCGGGTGCGCCTTCCTTGCGTCGGAGCCTCTGGCGGCTACCGGCGGGGGCTTCTACGCTGTTTGGGTCCGGTGTCCGCAGTGCTCGGGAGGGGCCATGGAACCGGTAGTGAGGGTCCGTGACCTGCGGATGCGCTACGGAAGCAACGACGTGCTGACTGGAGTGGACTTCGACGTCGCCGCGGGCCAGGTCGTCTGCATGCTCGGCCCCAACGGCGTGGGTAAGACCACGACAATCGAGATCCTCGAGGGTTTCCGGATCCGGTCGGCGGGCGAGGTCAACGTGCTCGGCCAGGACCCTGCCCATGCGGACGAGGACTGGCGAGCGCGGACTGGTGTCGTCCTCCAGTCGTGGCGTGACCACCCGCGCTGGACGCCGCGCAAGCTGCTGACCCAGCTCGGCGGTTACTTCGAGCCCTACTCGACCCCCGAGCGACGACGCCCACACGACATCGACCTGCTCCTGGAGACGGTGGGGTTGACCGACCTCGCCGACCGCAAGATCGCCACCTTCTCGGGTGGCCAGCGGAGACGGCTAGACGTGGCGATCGGGATCGTCGGGCGCCCCGAGGTGCTGTTCCTCGACGAGCCCACAGCCGGCTTCGACCCCCAGGCCCGCCGCCAGTTCCATGGGCTGGTCCGCAGGCTCGCCGACACCGAGGAAACCACGATCCTGCTCACGACACACGACCTCGACGAGGCCGAGAAGCTAGCCGATCGGGTGCTCGTGATGGCGGCCGGGAGGATCGTCGCCGACGACACCGTCGACGGTCTCTCGCGGCGGCTCGAGGCGGAGACGCAGGTGCGGTGGACCACGTCCGGCGTGCGCCACAGCGAGTCGGTGCGCGATGCGACGGCGTTCGTGCGGGCCCTGTTCGAGGAGCTCGGCGACCAGGTCCAGGACCTCGAGGTGCGTCGCGCCAGCCTCGAGGACGCATATCTTGCTCTCGTCCAGCAGCACGAGGCCGGCCACGGTGAGGCGGCGGCCAAGCTTTTCGCGGACGTGACCCGGTGACGTCGACGAGCCGCCCCACGAGAAACGCGGTCCGTCTCGGCCTGCGCCGAGGCTGGACGGAGTTCGCGCAAAGCATTCGTAGCACGCAGGACCAGGGCTTCTACCTCTTCACGGGAGCTGCGACCGTGGGATACCTGTTCCTGCGACGCGACACCGAGGTCGAGGGCACCGACCTGCTACTGCCGTCGGTGGCGTTGCCGAGCATCCTCGGGGCCTTCATCGCGTTCGGGGTCATCATCGGTCCGGCCTACGCGCTCGCCATGGAGAAGGAGGACGGAACGCTCCTGCGGCATAAGGCAGTGCCGCACGGACTGCAGGGCTACTTCACCGGGCAGCTGCTCTTTCAGTCGCTGTCGCTGCTGCCGCAGATGGCCGTAATCCTGGTGCCAAGCTTCCTGCTGTTCGACAACCTGATGACCGACCCGTCCGGTTGGCTGACGATCGCGTGGGTGCTCCCGTTGGGCCTGCTGGCGACCATGCCGATCGGGATGATCATCGGGGCCTTGGTCCCGAGCACCCAGAAGGTCGGCACGTGGGGGATGCTGCCGGTGATCGTGCTGGTCAGCATCTCGGGGATCTTCTACCCGATCCAGGCGCTGTGGGGCTGGGTGCAGGTGGTGGCCCAGGTCTTCCCGATGTACTGGATCGCCCTCGGGATGCGATCGGCGTTCCTCCCCGACGAAGCTGCCGCGCTCGAGGTGGCCGGCAGTTGGCGGACCACGGAGACCGTTGTCGTGCTAGGGATCTGGGCCGTGGCAGGTGCCCTGGTGACGCCGAAGGTCCTGCGGCGCATGGCACGCCGCCAAACCGGCTCGCAGGTCGAGGCCGCACGGGACGCGACCCTCCAGTGGGTGCGCTGACGAAGGCGGCGAGCTGACCGAAGTGTTGAAGGCGGTCTGCACGGCTTGACGACGCGGGGGGCTCGAGCTCTACGTAACAGCGTGGCCGCGAGGCAGAGACGGGGTCCGGGCCGTGGCAAATACCGCGATCAACCGACTTCGTTGCCGCGCGGACCCCCCAGCGCGCGGCTCCAACATGCAGAGGAGGCGGGCGCCTCGAGGACGCCGTCAGAACACGCGGAGGCGAGTGCCTGCGGGCTCCCGGCCTCTCACGCGCGGCGTATCCGGCGGGAGCGGGTCAATGTGCGTCCTTTCGGGCTCCGCCGATGCCGGCCTTGACGCAGCTCGTGGTCCAGAGGATGTTCCGGCGTCGGACGTGGGCTTGGGATGATGCGTAGGCTCATCTGCGCTGCGTTGATCCTCAAAGGGGCCGGGTCCGGCGCGGAGCCGACACCTTCAACGCCCCCTTGGGTTTCCAACGAATAAGCGCTCTTCGGTGCGTCCATCTGGGCTGCTAGAGACTCGTTGCAGGCCCGGTGTCTGGCCAGACCCGGTCCAGGAGCCTGGCGGATTGGCTGACAGGCGGCGAAGTGACTCACCTCGGAGGCGTCCGGCTCGCAGCGCTGTGACGCACCTGGGCACACGTCATGGGGGGGACATCTAGTACGTGTGACACGACGAGAACCAAGCAGGTCGATGGGTCGGCGTATGGCAGTAAGTGCGTTACGCCAGTCGCGAGGTTCGGTTGTTAGATGACCCGGCCCCCTTCGAAGGGCACTTCGCCCTCTTCGAACTTCTCGCCCGTTGCGAGCAGACTGTGGTTGCGGCTGTAGGCGAAATAGATGATGAAGCCGAGTGCCATCCAGACGAGGAACCGCAGCCAAGTCTCCACGCTGAGGTTGAGCATGAGGTAGACGCAGATCAGCGCGGACAGGATCGGCAGCACGGGGTTCAACGGGACCTTGAACGTCCGATGAAGATCCGGCCGCTTGCGACGCAGGATCGGCACCGAGATCGAGACCAGGGTGAATGCGGCCAGGGTCCCGATGTTGACCATCTCCTCGAGCTTGCCGATGGGCGTCAGAGATGCGATCAGCGCCACGGCAGTCCCGATCACCACGGTCAGCAGAACGGGGGTTCCGGTCTTGGGGTTGGTCCGACCCAGGCGCGGCGGGAGGAGGTGGTCGCGGGACATCGCGAAGCTCACGCGGGTCGCGCCGATGAGCAGGGTCATGACCACCGTCGTCAGACCGGCGACCGCACCAGCACTGATGATGGTGGCGTAGCCGTCCTTGCCCACGCTGGTGAACGCCGTGGCGAGCGCCGCCTTGGGGTCGATCTGGTCGTACTTCACCATCCCGGTGATGACCAGCGCGACCGCCGCATACAGGACCGTGCAAATGATGAGCGAGGCCAGGATGCCGATCGGCAGGTCGCGCTGCGGGTTGCGCGCCTCCTCGGCAGTGGTCGCCACGACGTCGAACCCGATGTAGGCGAAGAACACGATCGAGGCCCCGGCCACGATGCCGAGCACCCCGAACGTCGTGGGGGACAAGCCGAACAGCACCTGGATCAGTGGAGCGGTCAGGTCGCTTCCCGCCTCGCCGGGCTTGGCGGGTGGGATGAACGGGTCGTAGTTGGCGGTGTTGACAAACCCGAGGCCGGCCACGATGACGAACAGGACGATGAACAGCTTCAGGGCCACCAAGACCATGTTGACCCGCAGCGACTCCTTGATGCCCCAGGCGACCAGCGCGGTGAGCATCGCCACGAGCAGGAAGGCCCCCAGGTCGAAGTGGCTGCCCGGGCCGACCGCTTCAGGCCAGGTGATACCCAGGTTCTGCAGCAGTGTCGTCAGGTAGGTCGACCAGCCTTGAGCCACGACGCTCGCTCCGAGCATGAGCTCCAGGAGGAGGTCCCACCCGATGATCCAGGCGATCAGCTCGCCCAGGGTCGCGTAGGAGAACGTGTAGGCCGACCCGCTGACCGGGACCGTCGACGCGAACTCCGCGTAACAGAGGGCGGCGAGCGCACAGCACACCGCGCCCAGGACGAACGACAGGACGATCGAGGGGCCGGCATACTCAGCCGCCGCCCTGCCCGTCACCGTGAAGATCCCGGCGCCGATGATCACCCCAATGCCGAAGACCGTGAGGTCCACCGGGCCGAGGCGCTTGTGGAGCCGGTGCTCAGAGTCCTCGGTGTGCTTGATCGAGGCCTCGACAGACTTGGTTCGAAAGACGCCCACGAGTACTCCTTCGTCAGGGGAGTTCCGCCATCGACATGGTGTCCAGCCAACGCTAGACCCAAGAGGCGGCGTTCGGCGTGGGCGGAGAGGCAATCGGTTCGGAGAGCAGCCGAGCCCGGCCGGTCACTGCGGCCCGACATCAACCGCCAGGACTTGGGACGCCTGCCGGAATGACGCAGGTTGCTACCGTCCCTACGCGGTTGTCCACAGATCAGGCTGACAGGCTGAGTGAGTAGGGAATGACCGAGGCGGGTTCGCTCAGACCATCGCGTTGCTGCGGAGGAAGAAGTGGATGACCAAGCGGCTCAGACGACACTTTGATCCCTACCAGGCCACCATCGCCACCGAGCTGCCGGACATGCAGCTGTCCTTCTCGTCCAGCAGAAGCCGTAGAGAGGAGACCCAGCGATGAGTGGGCAACCCACGACGAGGGCGCTCCTGGACCGTGCCCCAGGCATGGTCTCCTACACCTACCGCCACGACTTCGCCCGGGACCTACCGGCCACCCTCGACAAGGTCCGGCAGCTCGGGATCACCGACATGGAGTTCTCCGACCTCTTCGGTCACTCACCCGAGCAGCTGCGAACCGAGCTGGACTCACGTGAGATGCACTGCTCCTCATACGGAGTCGGCTATCACGATCTGCAGACCCAGACCGGCACGGTCATCGACGACGCTCAGATCCTCGGCGCTTCCTACGTCAGGGTGGCCTGGATCCCACACGAGGCACCGTTTGGACGTGCTCAAGCCGAGGAGGCCGTACGGACGTTCGACGCGGTGGGCCGGCGGCTACGTGAGCACGAGCTGAGGTTCTGCTACCACAACCACGGGTACGAGTTCGCAGCGCTTGACGACGGCACCTTCTTCGACCTCATGATCCAGCAGAGCGATCCCGAGGCGGTGAGCTTCGAGCTCGACATTCTCTGGGCCCACTTCCCCGGTCAAGATCCCGCCGACCTCTTGGACCGGTATCCCGACCGGTTCCGGCTCATGCACCTCAAGGACCTTCGCAAGGGGGTTACCGGGAACCTCAGCGGCCATACCGCTCCCGAGAACGACGTCGCCCTGGGCGACGGTCAGCTCGACCTGCCCAAGATCCTGCAATCCGCACGACGCTCCAACGTCCAGCACTACTACATCGAGGACGAGAGTCCGGATTGTGCCGCCCAGGTACCCAGAAGCCTGGCCTATCTCGCGTCGCTGCAGGTTGAGGTCGAGCCGTTGGAAACGACCGACCCCGCGTGAGCGAGACCACGCTCATGAAGGCAAGCAGAATCGTCGACGCCGTGGGCAACGCCCTCATCCTCCAGTTGTGCTTCGCAATCTGCGCGATCCCCGATCGTCACGACCGTCCCGTCCGTCGTCGCCCGGCAGGGCTCGCTGGGTGACCATCGCGCCGGCGAACGAACCGGACTGGCGCCCAAGCTTTGGTATGTGCGGCCAACCTGGACCTCGTCGTCCAGCTCCCGGATCCGTGGGTGGGCCGCGTTCAGTTCGGCCGACTCCGACGCCCGTCCCTGGGTCAGTGGAGGGTCGGACGGTAGATGAGCTCCTGGGTGCGCCCGTCGAACGTTCGGCTCTCGAGCAGCTCGAGGTCGAAGTCGGCCGCACCCGCGAAGATCGGCTCGTCACCGGTCTGGCCGCTGATGACGGGAAAGATGGTCACCTGTACCCGATCGACCAGACCGGCGGCCATCAGCGCCCGGTTCATCGACAGGCTGCCGTGCGACCGCAACGGCACGGCGGACTCGGCCTTGAGCCGGGCGACGACGTCGACGGCGTCTCCGCTGACGAGGTTCGCGTCCGGCCAGTCGAGTGGTCCTTCGAGTGTCGTCGACACCACCGTTGTCGGCATGGACCTCATCCGGGCGTTGACCGGGTCGAGATCCTCCAGCGTTGAGGCGCTCGGGCCGATCAGCTGAGCGAACTGCCGGAACGTGTTGGCCCCGAGGACCAACCTCTGGTCCTCCTCGAGCACCTCGGAGCGACGGGCGACCAGCTCCGGGCCTTCTTTGCTCCAGTAGCCGCCCCAGTCGCCGCTGCTGGTGTAGGAGCCGAAGCCGTCGAGGGTGCAGAAGACGTCGAACGTGTAGGTGGCGGTCATGCCGTGCTCCTTCGATGAGTGGGTATGAGTAGGACTGGGGCCGACCGCGAAAACCATCGGCGCGGGCGGGAGTCGGCTGCGCCTCGATGGCTATGGTGCAGGCATGCGGGCGGCGGTGCACACCCGGTACGGGCCGCCCGACGTGGTGCGGGTGATGGAGGTGACGACTCCTGCGGTCCGGGACCACGAGGTGTTGGTCAAGGTGCACGCGACGACGGTGAACCGCACCGACTGCGCGTTCCGGGGTGGCACGCCGCGCTTCACCAGGGTTCTCACCGGGCTGCCGCGGCCACGGGTGACCATCCTGGGCAACGAGTTCGCCGGACAGGTCGAGGAGGTCGGCCCGGCGGTGACGCGTTTCGCGGTCGGTGACCGGGTGTTCGGTTACGACGACACCGCCTGCGGCGCTCACGCGGAGTACCTGACCATCGGTGAGGACGCCTCGCTCGCCCTCATCCCGTCGACCCTGACCTACGCGCAAGCCGCCCCAGCCATAGAGGGCTCGCACTACGCCCTGGCTTGCATCCGGAAGGCGAAGATCGTCCCCGGACAGCGGGTCCTGGTCAACGGGGCCACCGGGGCCATCGGATCCGCGGCGGTGCAGCTGCTCGCCAGCCACGGGGTCCAGGTGACCGGCGTATGCGACGGTGCGCACCGTGCGCTGGTGCAGGCGTTTGGGGGCCGAACGAGTCATCGATCGTGACGTCGAGGACTTCACCCAGGACGACCAGCGCTACGACGTGGTCTTCGACGCGGTGGGGAAGAGCTCGTTCGGCCGCTGCCGGCGGTTGCTGAACCCCCACGGGGTGTTCCTCTGGACGGATCTCGGCCCGGGCGCCCAGAACCCGGTCCTGGCGCTCGTCACCCCCTGGCTGCCTGGCCGCTCCGTCCTCTTCGGCTTCCCGCGGCACAACCAGGCGATGGTCAACGAGTTCAAGGCCCTGATGGAGTCCGGGCAGTTTCGTCCGGTCATCGACCGCAGCTACCCGTTGGCGGAGATCGTCGACGCGTACCGCTACGTCGAGACGGGGCAGAAGATCGGGAACGTCGTGGTCACCGTGGAACCGCCGGACTGACCCGTACCGACACCACATCGCTCGAGATCGACGGATGACTAGCATGGCCACCGAGATCGACGGTGCCCGCGTGCGGGAAGGACAAACCCATGACTGCCGAGCCGACGGGCGCGACGGGGCAGTCGGACGTCGGGACGGGCGACCAGCCGGGACGGACCGATCGGGCGGCCGGCGTCGTTCGCCGAGTGCCGTTCACCCTCGGCGTGGTCGGCATGATGCTGGTGCTCGGAGTGGCTACCGGGTCTCTGTGGAACGCCCTGCAGGACCGCCCGCTGTTCGAGGTCGTCGCCTACGGACTGCCGTCGCTGGAAGCGGGACGCTGGTGGACACCGGTCACCGGCTCCTTCTTCGCGCTGATTCCCGCGCAGTACCTTCCCGTTGCGGGTGGCGCGCTGGTCCTGATCGGGTGGTCGGAATGGCGACTGGGTACTCGCAAGGTCGCCATCGCCGCCGTGAGTGCTCAGCTGGTCGGTGTCCTGGGCGCCTCTCTCTTCCTTGTCGCCTTTCGTGGCACGGGCTGGGAATGGGCGCAGCGACTGGCCGAGACACTCGACGTCGGCTTCAGCGCGGGGGCCCTCGGCGCGGTAGCGGCCGCCTCCGCGACGGTCTCCCCGCCCTGGCGAGGCCGAATTCGGCTGCTGCTAGCCGGTTTCGCAACCATTGCCCTGCTGTACATCGGACTGCTGTGGGATCTCGAGCACTTCTTCGCCGTGGTGTACGGGTTGGCGCTGGGACCGGTCCTCCTCGGGAGGAGGCCCCGGTTCGGACCGATCCGGCTGAGCCGGCACGAGTGGCGGATCATCGCCTCGGTCTCGTTCGTCCTCATCGCCGTCGTCAACGTCCTGTTGTACTTCGTTCCCTCGGACGGACCACTCGGAGCCACGAGCTCGGACGCCGACGCGGTCAGCGTCCTGATCAACGCTGCCATCTCCCTGGTCATCGCCTGGAGCCTGCGTCGTGGCTCGCGGCGCGCGTGGTGGGTCGCCATCGTGCTGACCTCGCTCATCGTCGCCGCGGGCGTCCTGTTGGTGGTTGTCGCCATCGTGGCCGCCGAGGAGCTGGAGGCTGACGGTGACTTCGGCTCGTCGACTCCCGAGCTCGTGGTCACTCTCCTGCTGTCGTTCGTGCAGCTATGGGTCCTCATCGCCGGTCGCTCCGCTTTCCGCGCGCGGTCTCGGCGGAAGCGGCGAGCCGCGTTGGCCGCCGAAGCGAGCGATCGTGACACGGCGATCGCGCTGTTGAAGAAGCACGGCGGGACCACGATGTCGTGGATGACGACGTGGCCGGACAACCTCTGGTTCATCCACCACGACAGCTCCGGCGGGCCCGATGGCTTCGTCGCGTTCCAGGTGCACCGGGGCGTCGCCATCGCCCTCGGCGATCCGGTCGCCGCTGACGCGGCTACCCGGGCGGCGGTGCTGACCGGCTTTGTCGACGACCAGGAGACGCGTGGTCTCCAGGTCTGCTTCTTCTCCGTCACCGAGGAGGTGGCGGACTGGGGCCGCTCCAGAGGTCAGCGCGCGATCCTGGTCGCGCAGGAGGCCGTCATCGACCTCGAGGGTCTGGAGTTCAAGGGCAAGTCCTGGCAGAGCGTTCGCACCTCCCTCAACCGCGCAGCCAAGGACGGCATCGTCTATCGGGAGGGGAGGCTCGCCGAGATGCCCCGCGGCCTGTTGACCCAGGTCCGAGCCATCTCCGAGCTGTGGGTGTCCGACAAGGGCCTGCCCGAAATGGGTTTCACCCTCGGCGGTGTCGACGAGGCCCTCGACCCGGACACCATGGTGGGCCTTGCCGTCGATGCTGACACGACCGTGCACGGCGTGACGTCGTGGATGCCGGTCTACGGCCCGGACGGCAACGTCCACGGCTGGACCCTCGATGTCATGCGGCGCCTCCCCGACGGTTTCCGGGCGGTCACGGAGTTCCTCATCGCCAGCGCCTGTCTCAGCTTCCGCGACTCGGGTGCCAGCTTCGTGTCGCTGTCCGGCGCGCCGCTCGCGCACTCGGGCGACGGCACGGCGGAGCGGGCAGTGCTCGAGCGACTCCTCGATCAGCTCGGTGAGGCGATGGAGCCCTTGTACGGCTTCCGGTCGCTCGACGGGTTCAAGCAGAAGTTCCGACCACGGCACGAGCCGGTGTACCTCGTCTTCCCCGACGAGTCGGCGCTGCCACGCATCGGCCTCGCGCTCACCACCGCGTACCTGCCGAGCGCGACCCTTCGTGATCTCGCGAAGGCCGGACTGAGCGCCGGCCGGGACGACTCTTCCTGACCGAACGTCGGGCTCAAACCATCCAGGTGCTACGTGTACGCGGCCCGAAGCTCTCGTTTGAGGATCTTGCCGGCGCCCGAGACCGGCAGCGCGTCCACGAACTCGACGCTGCGCGGCAGCTTGTAGTTGGCGATGTAGTCGCGACAGAAGTCGCGGAGCTCAGCACCGTCGACGGGGTCGGCGCCGGGCTGGAGGACGACGACGGCGTGGACGCGCTCGCCCCAGTCCGGGTCCGGCACACCGATGACGGCGCACGAGGCGACGGCGGGGTGCTTGGCGAGGGCGTGCTCGACCTCGGCGGAGTACACGTTCTCGCCGCCGGTGATGATCATGTCCTTGATCCGGTCGACCACGAAGACGTAGCCGTGCTCGTTCATGAAGCCACCGTCACCGGTGTGCATCCACCCACCGCGGACCGCGACCTCCGTCTCCTCGGGCTTGTTCCAGTACCCGAGCATGACCTGGTCGCCGCGCGCGACGATCTCGCCGACCGTGCCGCGAGGGACCTCGTTGTCCGCCGGGTCGACGACGCGGACCTCCATCGAGGCGACCGGCCGACCGCACGAGCCGGTCAGCTCGGGGACGTTGTGGTCCTCCGGGCTCAGGAGCGTGGCGAACGGAGCGAGCTCGGTCATGCCGTATGCCTGCGTGAAGGTCGCGTTCGGCAGGGCCTTCACGGCCCGGTCGAGGACGGCCGGAGCGATCGCCGAGGCGCCGTAGAGGATGCGCCGCAAGGAGGACATGTCGACCTCGCCGGTGTCGGGGGAGTCGACCAGCATCTGGATCATGGTGGGCACCAGCAGGGTGTCGGTGACCTGGTGCTCGGCGATCGCCGTCGCCACCCCGACCGGCGTGAACATCGGGACGATGACATGGGTGGACCCGCTGAGCATCGCGACCGACCAGGCGGCGAGGTCCGCGAGGTGGAACATCGGAGCGCAGTGCAGGAAGCGTCCGTCCCTCGTCATGACGTCGGTCGAGCTCATCGCGCCCATCGCCGCGATGAGCAGGTTGTCGTGGCTCAGCTGCACGCCCTTGGGCAGAGCGGTGGTACCGCCGGTGTAGAAGACGCCGTAGAGGTCGTCACCGGAACGGTCGGCATCGTCGACAGGGGTGGCCTCGGCGATCAGGGCCTCGTAGGTCGGGACTCCGGCGGGGGGCTCGTTCTCGCCGATGAACACGACGGCACCGAGGTCGGGCACGCGCCGACGCAGGGCATCGACCATCGGGGCGAACGTGTCGTCGACGAAGAGGACCCTGGTGTCGCAGTCGACCAAGGAGTAGCCGATCTCCTCGACCGACCACCGGACGTTCACCGGGTTCACGACGGCGCCGGCCCAGGGTGTGGCGAAGAGCAGCTCGAAGTAGCGGTCGGAGTTGAGCGCGAGAATGCCGACCCGGTCGCCGGGGGCGACGCCGAGCCCGCTGAGCGCAGCGGCGGCACGCCGGACCCTCTCGAGGACCTCGCCGGCGGTGCGCGTGCGGTTCCCGAAGATGGTCAGCGGCCGGTCGGAACCGACTTGCGCCGCCTTCCGGAGCGTCTGAGTTACCTGCACGGTCTCCTCCTTAGTGAATTCGCTCTAGTATGCGATTCACTTCACTTTTGCGCAAGACCGCCCTCCCGGACTGCTGTATGCTCGTCACAAGTGAACATGCACTAGGGAGATTTCGAATGAGTCACATCAAGCCGAGAGTGGCCGGCGTCGGCATGGTCCCGTTCTCCACGCCGAGCAAGAGCGCCCCCTACGACGTCCTCGCTCAAGGCGCCATCCGGGCCGCGTTGACCGACGCCGGCATCGACCTGGACGTGGTTCAGCAGGTCTTCGCCGGCTACGTCTACGGCGACTCGACATCCGGTCAGAAGGCGCTCTACGGCGTCGGCCGCACCGGCATACCCGTGGTCAACGTGAACAACAACTGCGCCACCGGGTCGTCGGCGTTGTGGTTGGCGAACCAGGCGGTCGCCAGTGGAGCAGCCGACTGCGTCCTCGCGTTCGGCTTCGAGCAGATGCGCCGGGGGGCGCTCACCAGCGTCTGGGAGGACCGGCCCGACCCGTTCGTGGACTTCCTCTCCGTCGCTGAGCACCAGCACGGCCCGAGCGAGGCGCCGATGGCCGCCCGCCTCTTCGGTGGCGCCGGCGCGACCTACGCCGAGCGCTACGGCACGAGGCCCGAGACGTTCGCCGCCATCGCGGTCAAGTCTCGCCGCCACGCGGCCAACAACCCGTATGCGGTCTTCCGGGACCCGGTAACCGTCCAGCAGGTCCTGGAGTCGCCGGCGATCTTCGGGTCCCTGACCCGCCTGCAGTGCTGCCCGCCGACCTGCGGTGCGGCCGCCGCGATCGTCGTCAGCGAGGACTTCGCCCGGGCCCGTGGACTGCGGAGCGACGTTGCCATCGCCGCCCAGGCGATGACGACCGACACGTCCTCATCCTTCGACGGCGATGCTATGCAGCTCGTGGGGTACGACATGGCTCAGGAGGCCGCCCGTCAGGTCTACGAGAAGTCGGGTGTCGACCCCGCCGACATCCCGGTCGTCGAGCTCCACGACTGCTTCACCACGAACGAGCTGATCTCGTACGAGGCACTCGGGCTGACCCCGGAGGGCACCGCGGAGAAGTTCATCCTCGAGGGCGACAACACCTACGGCGGCCGGGTGGTCACCAACCCCTCCGGCGGCCTGCTGTCCAAGGGGCATCCGCTCGGCGCGACGGGCCTGGCACAGTGCGCCGAGCTGACGTGGCAGCTGCGGGGTGAGGCCGGCGACCGGCAGGTCGACGGGGCCCGCATCGCGCTGCAGCACAACATCGGTCTGGGCGGCGCCGCCGTCGTCACCCTCTACGAGAAGGTCGGCTGATGGGCGTCGACCGCGACGCCGCCCTGGCGCTGACCTTCCCCCGCTACGAGCGCGTGGTGGAGCGCGGCGAGCTCCAGGCGTTCGCGGCGGCGATCGGTGAGACCGACCCGGTGTACCTCGATCCGCAGGCCGCCGTTGGCGCCGGGCATCCGGACCTCCCGGTGCCGCCGACGTACTTCTTCAGTCTCGAGCTGTTGGCACCTCGCCCGTTCGGATACCTGGACGACCTCGGCATCGACATCGGGTCGATCCTGCACGGCAGCCAGCAGTTCACCTACCACGACCTCGCCCACGCCGGGGACCGGCTGGTCATCACGAGCCGGTTGGTCGACGTGTTCGAGAAGTCCGCCGGTGCGCTGACGTTCCTGGTGAAGGAGTCGGCCTTCCACCGGGACGAACAGCTCGTCGCCACCACCAGCGCGACCGTCATCGTCCGCCGCCAGATGGTGCCGGCATGACCACCGTCGACGGCCTGGAGCTCACCGTCGGCACGGAGCTCCCCGCGTTGGAGCTGCCGCCGATCTCCCGAGGGACGCTGGCGCTGTTCGCCGGTGCCTCGCACGACCACAACCCGGTCCACATCGACCTGGACGTGGCCCGAGCCGCCGGCTTCGATGACGTCTTCGCGCACGGCATGTTGTCGATGGCCTACCTCGGCCGCCTGCTGACCGGTTGGGCTCCGCAGGACCGGTTGATGTCGTGGACCGCCCGGTTCGTCGCCATCACGCCCGTCCACGGCTCGCCGACCTGTCGCGGACGGGTCATCGAGGTCGGCGACGGCGTGGCCCGGGTCGACCTCTCGGTCCGGCTCGCGGACGGCACGACCACGATGACCGGCGAAGCCGTCATCGCCCTCTGAACCACCGACCCACACCCTCGAAGGGCACCCCACGATGTCTACCCCCAAGCTGGCCGGCAAGGTCGCTGTCGTCACCGGATCCGGACGAGGTATCGGGCGCGAGATCGCCCTCAAGCTCGCCGCCGAGGGGGCCTCGGTCGTGGCGAACGACCTCGACCCGGCGCCGCTCGGCGAGGTCGTCGCCGAGATCACCTCGGCCGGCGGTTCCGCAGTCGGAGTCGCCGGGAGCGTGACCGATGACGACTTCGCCGACCGTTTCGTGCAGACCGCGGTGTCGGAGTTCGGCGGCCTGGACATCATCGTCAACAACGCCGGCTACACCTGGGACTCCGTCGTCCAGAAGATGACCGACGAACAGTGGGACGCCATCCTCGACGTGCACCTCAAGGCACCGTTTCGCATCCTGCGCGCTGCCCAACCGGTGATCGCCGCGGCGGTCAAGGAGGCCAAGGGGGCCGGTACCCCGGTGCCGTGCCGCAAGGTCGTCAACATCTCGTCCATCGCCGGCCTCGGTGGCAACGCGGGGCAGGCGAACTACGCCGCAGCCAAAGCCGGTGTCACCGGCCTCACCAAGGCGTTGGCCAAGGAGTGGGGCCGGTACAACGTCACCGTCAACACCGTCGCGTTCGGACTCATCCGCACCCGCCTCACCGAGGCGGCGGCCGACGACGCCGGCACCATCGACATCGACGGTCGCGAGATCGCCGTCGGCGTCAACCCGACCCTGCTCTCGGCGATGGAGCAGATGATTCCCCTCGGTCGCAGCGGCACTCCCGAGGAGGCCGCCGGCGCCGTGTACCTGATGTGCGCGCCCGAGTCCGACTACGTCAGCGGCCAAACCCTGGTCTGCGGCGGCGGATTCATGATCTGAGGCCCTGATGCTGCGAACCCTCTTCACCCCTGACCACGAGGACTTCCGCCGGAGCGTGCGCGCGTTCGTCGACCGAGTCGTCGTGCCGAGCTACGCCGACTGGGAGCGCGACGGCATCGTCCCGCGCGAGGTGTTCACCCAGGTGGCCGAGCTCGGACTGTTCGCTGCCGTCCCCGAGGCCTTCGGTGGGGCCGGCGTGCACGACTTCCGGCTCGGCGTCATCTTCTCCGAGGAGATGGCCCGCGTGGGCGCCATGCCCGCCGCCCTGGGTCCGCTGCTGCAGTCGGAGGTCGTCCTGCCCTACCTCCTGGAGCTGGCGAACGAGGAGCAGCAGGCGCGCTGGCTCCCCGGGATCGCGTCCGGCGAGCTCATCCTCGGCATCGCGATGACCGAACCCGGCACCGGATCGGATCTGTCGGGCATCCAGACCAGGGCCGAACTCGACGGCGACCACTACCGCGTCGACGGGGCGAAGACGTTCATCACCAACGGTGTCAACGGCGACCTGTTCGTCACGGTCGTCCGCACGGGTCCCGACCCGCACCGTGGCTTGTCGCTGGTGGTGGTCGAGCGCGACACCCCGGGATTCTCCCGTGGTCGCCGGCTGGCGAAGATCGGGATGCACGCACAGGACACGGCCGAGCTCGTGTTCGACGGTGCGCGCGTCCCGATCGCGAACCTGCTGGGTGAGGAGGGCGCTGGGTTCTTCGCCCTCACGCGGAACCTTCCGCAGGAGCGCCTCTCGATCGCCTACCAGGGCCTGTCGGTGGCCCGAGCCGCCCTCGACTGGACGACCGAGTACGTGCGCGAACGCAAGGCGTTCGGCTCGCCCCTCGGCTCCCTGCAGAGTGTGCGGTTCCGT
Source organism: uncultured Actinomycetota bacterium (assembly GCA_963713345.1). Lineage (GTDB taxonomy): Bacteria > Actinomycetota > Actinomycetes > Actinomycetales > Dermatophilaceae > Lapillicoccus. Next base: position 603,109 of record CAVQLI010000014.1, read on the forward strand.
CTGGCGGAGCTGACGACCGAGGTCGACATCATGCAGGCATACCTCGACGCCTGCGTCGTGGCCCTGGAGCGGGGCGACCTGACCGCGGTCGACGCCGCCAAGGCGAAGTGGTCGGCGACGGAGCTGCAGGGTCGGGTGGTCGACGGGTGTGTGCAGCTGTTCGGCGGCTACGGCTACATGGTTGAGTACCCCATCGCACGGGCATACATGGACTCGCGAGTCTCTCGCATCTACGGAGGGGCGACGGAGATCATGAAGGAGATCGTCGGCCGCTCGTTGAAGCTGGGCTGACGTCGGTTGAAGACGAGGGCGATCACCGCGACAACGGCTACCGACCTGCGCGGCAAGCGGCCACGGAACCGTCGTGAGCTGATCCTGTCCGCGGCCGCCGACCAGTTCGCGAGCCGCGGCTACGAGCACGTGACTCTGGGCGATGTCGCTCGTGCGGTCGCGGTCGGCCCGTCCGCGTTGTACCGCCACTTCTCCAGCAAGGAGGAGCTCCTGACCGAGGTCCTCCTGGCGGCGATGCGGCCGTTGGCCGACGTCCTGTCCACGACGGCCGAGGACCCTGAGGCGTCCCTCGAGGCGCTCATCGGGATGGCGCTGGACGAGCGGGGCATCGGCCTCCTGCTCCAGCGAGAGGCCCGGCACCTCTCGGGCGAGCAGCGAGCCCTCGTCGGCGATGCGGCTCGCGAGCTCGAGTCCAGCCTCACGGCGGTCGTCCGCCGCACCCGACCCGAGCTGCGGGATGCGGAGGTCGAGCTGCTCGTCTGGGCCGTGTTCGCGACCCTCGTCAGCCCGTCGTTCACCGAGCTCGAGATGCCCCGGACCGCCTACGTGCAGGTGCTGTCGACCATCAGCCACCGCATCCTCGGCTTCGCCGTCCCGACCGCGTGGGCGGTTGGCCCGCGCGACTCCGTGGCTGGGTCGGTGGCATACGGGTCGAGGCGGGAGGCCGTGTTGTGGCGCGCGATCGAGCTGTTCGCCGAACGTACCTACGCCAGCGTCAGCGTCGAGGACGTCGCTGTCTCGCTCGGTATGGCCGGCCCGAGCGTGTATGCGCACTTCGACAGCAAGCACCAGATCCTGGCGACGGCGATGACCCGTGGGGCTGCGGTGCTGAACATGAGTCTGGCGGGGGCGATCTCGTCGTCGGCGACCCCGACCCAGGCGCTGGAGAAGCTGATCGACGGCTACGTCCGGTTCGCTCTGGAGCACCATCGGATGGTGAGTCTGCTGGTGACCGAGATGCGGAACCTCGAGGGCGATGCGCGGGCGGCGGCGATGGCGGCACAGGCGGAGTACGTCGCGGAGTGGACCCGGCTGCTGCGCCTCAGCCGGCCCGAGCTCTCGCCGGCGCACGCGAGGTTCAGCGTGGTGGCCTGCCTCATGGTGATCAACACGGCCGTGCGACGCTCGCACGTCCGCCGCCGTCCGGGCGCCCAGGAGACCCTGGTCGCGCTCGGTCGGGCGATCCTCGACGTCTGACTCGCGAGACGGCGAGCGGACGCGGCCGTCACCCGTCGGTCGGCGGATCCGGCTGGGGGAGTACGAAGACCGGGCGGTCGGACCGCGCGAGCCGGTCCGCCACAACGTCGAGCTCGGTGACCTGGTAGCGGTCGTGAGAGTCCTGGACGTCGGTCCGGCGCGTGAACAACGCGTCCGCCTCGTCGAACAGCAGGATCGAATCGGCCGACTCGGCCTCGGCCAGCAGGTGCTCGAGCCGCTTCTCGGTCTCCTCGAGTCGGCCGGTCAGCAGGTCGGCCAGGTTCACGTGCCGAACCTCGACGCCGCGCTCGACGGCCCAGCGTTTGGCGAGCTCGTCCACGGGCGGCCTGATGCGCTCCCAGCGGTTCACCGACAGGGTGAGCGACTCGACCACCGCGCCGGTCTCCGGATCAGGGGCGACGTCGTAGTCGCATACCCAGCACCCGTGCAGGACGTAGGTGACGACGAGGCCGTCGGAGGCGTCCGTGAACCGCAGCTGGACCTCCTTCTTCAGGCCTGGGCCCGTGGCCCAGACGTCGAAGGCGAGGTCGGCGCTGACGCCGCGGTGCAGCGTCACCGGAACGGTGTCCGTGCGACCGGGCAGCTTGTAGACCCCTCCCGCTCCGTCCCGGTACGTGATGACGTCGGTGGTGCTCCCGAGTGGTGACACGCTCGTCACCTCCGGGATCGCCTGGCCGTCCCACCACACCTCGAGCTGGTAGCTGCGCACCGCCTGATCGTCCCTGCCCGCGGCCAAGCGCGGCAACACCCGCCGCCCAGGAGTGGGATCAGCTGCGGAGGTCGAAGCGGCTGACGACGTCGCTCAGCCACGGCATGTCGACGAAGCTGAGGCCGTACTCGTCCGCGAGACGGGCGCCGCGCTCCGGGTCGGGATCGCCCTGCTCGAGCAGGTCGACGACGTCGCGGAAGAACAGCTCGAAGCCCGCCGGGCTGATCACCTCGATCATCCGTGCGGGCTCCGACCCGGCGTTCCACATCGCGTGGGCCTCACCGCGTGGCTTGGTGATGTAGCCGCCCGGGCCCAGCACGGCCTCTCGGTCACCAGACCGGAACCCGATCAGACCCTCGGTGACGATGGAGTACTCGTCCTCACGGGTATGCAGGTGCGGTGGCACCAGCGCGCCCGGCGGGAAGCCGTGTTCGACGACCGCCAGCGCGCCGCCGGTATCAGCGCCGAACAGCTTGAAGTCCACGGTGATCGAGCCGAGGTCGCCGCTACGGCCCTCGCCGGGGCGGACGACGGTCAGCGGAGGAGGGTCCGGTGCGGCCATGTCCCCAGGCTGCACCGAGTCTCATGTGGGGACAACCCGATTCAGCCCGGCGTCAGTCGAGACCGAGCCCTCTGCGCCCGACGACGTTCAGCTCGTCGGCCGTGAACCGGCCCGCCCACTCGCGCTCGTAGTCCTCCGCCGGGAAGTCGCTCGGGCTCGAGCCGGTGACGAAGGCCTCCAGAACGCTGGCGCTGTACTCCTCGTTCCGCGGGCACCATGGGGCCGCCGGGATGTAGATGACGTTGCCCCAGCCCTTCTGGTCGGTGACGGGGGCGACGCTGTGGATCATGTCGCAGTGCCACCACACCGAGTCACCGGCCTTGACGTCCGGGATCCCGGCAGAGGCGCGCAGCAACAGGGAGTGCCACTTCTCGCTGGCCGGGAAGGTCTGGTTGGTGGTGACGCCGCACATGTCGTCGTCGGGGACGTCGGCGAGGAGCGGCCGCAGCATCAGGTAGCCCATGGCCTCGGGGATCGGCACGGTATGCAGGACGCCCTGGTCGTGGTCCATGTCCGACAGGGCGGTCCAGCCCTGGAAGGTGCGGAACGCCGAGCACATGGTCGTGCCGGGGTACTGCGGCCCCGCGGTCCGGTACGCCGCGTCCCACGGGTCGTACTGCTCCACGCTGCCGTCGAAGAGGTGCCGGAACGCCTTCTGGTAGGCCTGCGTCATCCAGAGGTCGAGGGTGCCCGGGTCCAGGTGGGTACCCAGGCCGCCGGAGTCGGCGCCCGGGGGCCGGCGGCGGATGCGGTCGGGGTAGAGCGAGTCGCGGTCGGGGTCGAACCACTGGACGCCCTCCGAGCTGCTCTTCCACTGGGCGTTGAGGAAGGACTGGACGCGAGCCATCCGGTCGTGCTGCCGGGCCTCCATCTGGGCGTGGGACCAGTAGATCGGGTAGATCTCGGGTTTCGAGCCGACGCTGCCGAAGAAGTCGTCGGCCGGACCCTGGTACGTCTCGAAGAAGCGGTTGCGGTCGACGTAGTCGACGATGTCCCGGTCCCAGCCCAGCGCCTGCTCGCGGGGGAAGTGGCCGCGGACCACGAGGCAGCCGCGACGCTGCAGCAGCGCCAGGTCCGCCGCGCTGACCCGGCCGGACTCGATGTCGGCGTACTCGACCACGGGCCAGGCGTTCTCGCCGTTGCGCAGGGCCGCCTCGATCTCTTCGACCCGCTGCGTGACGCGCTCCTCCATCACCGCGAAGACCTGCTCCACGGTCCGGCCGGAGGCCTCGATGCGCCGGCGGAGCGCGGACTTGATCGTCCGGGTCGCCGCCTTGAGGTCCTCGGGCGTGCTCTCCCACGTCGGCAGCGGCGGCAGCTCCCGGGCTGCCTCGTCACGCTGCTGGACCATCTCGTTCACCATCGTCATCGTGTCCACTCCTAATAAGAAGGATTCCTTACTAGAACTGTAGCGGGAACCCGAGTCTTTAGGCAAGAGTCCTAACTAGACTGCTTGCCGTGACCTCCACGAAGCCGTCCTTGCAGCTGCTCTCCTCCTTGACCGACGAGCATGTGTTGCGAGCCCTGATGGCGCACGAGCGCCTGACCCGCGCCGAGCTCGCGACGGAGACCGGGATCTCACGACCGACGATCTCCGAGAGTGTTCGCCGTCTCGATGCGGCCGACCTCGTGCGCGACACCGGCGTCCGCACCACGGGCCGTGGGCGGGTCGGCTCCTACTACGCCCTGGCGCCTGACCTCGGTGGTGCCCTGGTCGTCGGCATCGCGCCGGAAGGCGTCGTGGCGGAGGTCGTCGACGTGCGGGGCGCGATGGTCGGCCGGAGCGTGCGGCCGGTGCCGCACACCACCCGATCGGGCCGCGTGCGGCGAGCCCTGGACGCCGCCGTCGCCGAGGCCTGCGACCAGTCCACGGTTCCGGTGGTCCTGTCGGTGGTGAGCGCGGCGGACCCCGTGGACCGGGAGTCCGGGCGGCTGATCCACCTGCCCGACGCGCCGTTCCTGGTCGGCGACCTGGATCCGGTCTCGGTCCTGAGGCCGCATGTGTCGGGGCCGGTCATCGTGGACAACGACGTCAACTGGGCCGCGAGGGCGGAGTCCGCGGCGGCGGGCCCCGGGGAGCTCGACGACTTCGCCTACGTCCATCTGGGCGAGGGCCTCGGATGCGCCGTCGTCAGCGACGGGGAGGTTCGCCGCGGCCACCATGGGCTGACCGGCGAGATCACCCACGTGCTGACGACGGGTCCCGGCGGCCGGTCCGTCCCGCTGACCGAGGTGTTCGAGCTCGTGGGTATGCGGACCGCGGGGACCAGCGCGGTGGACGTCTCCGCCCTCCTGTCGCGGGTCGACAGCGGTGGTGCCTCCGCTCGTCGGCTTCTCGAGGTCCTCGGTGCGGCGGTGAGTGGTGTCCTGGCGGCCGTCGTCGCTTTTGCCGACCCGCGGGTCATCGTGGTCGGCGGCGGGTGGGGGACTCATCCTCAGGTCCTGTCTGCGGTCGAGGAGTCCTTCGCCCGGCTACCCCGACGGGCGCCGGTCCTGGCGGCGAGGGTGACCGACGAGCCGGCCCTCGCCGGTGCGCGCCGGCAGGCCCTCCTCGGGCTGCAGGACCAGGTCGTCGCGCGGGTCCACGACGTGGCGGGGTGACGACCGACACCCGGTCGCTGTCGATCTGGGGATCTGGCGTGCGTTGTCCGGGTAAGGCGCATACCCGCCCGTCATCTCCCACCGGCCTGCCGTCGGTGCCCACTGGAGGAGCCCAGCCATGACCCACCCCGTCGTCCACGCCGAGATCCGGTCCGCCGATCCCGATGCCACCCGCCAGTTCTTCGCCGACCTGTTCGGCTGGAAGGTCGCGTCCGAGGGCGCCTTCCCCGGCTACACCTTCATCGACACCGGCGCGGAGGGCGGCACCTACGTCGCCATCAGCCCCCGGCAGAGCACCGAGGACGAGGTGCTGTTCTTCGTCGCCGTCGAGGACGTGGCCGCGACGCTGGCCAAGGCCGAAGGACTGGGCGGCAGCATCGTCCAGCCGGTCCAGCACGTGACCGGCACCAGCTTCGGGGTCTTCGCCGACGACCAGGGCCACCGGATCGGCGTCGCTGCCAACGGCTGACACCACACCCGCGTCGGAGCCGTCGAGCACAGGCGGTTTGATGGCCTCATGACGGCTCCGACCGGTCCCTTCGCCCGATGAGCCGGCCACTGCGCGTCGGGGTCCAGCTCCCCGAGGTCGAGCGCCGGGTCGAGTGGCCCGAGCTGCTGACGATGGCGAGGACCGCCGAGGACGCCGGCCTCGACTCGCTCTGGCTCGGCGACCACCTGCTCTACGACCTGCCGGGCGGGGTCACGCGTGGGCCGTGGGAGGTCTGGACCTCACTTGCCGCCCTCGCCGCGGTCACCACGCGCGTGGAGCTCGGCCCGTTCGTCGCATCGACGGGTTTCCACGCTCCGCCGATGCTGGCCAAGATGGCCGCCACCGTCGACGCGATCTCGGGTGGCCGGCTGCTCCTGGGCCTGGGCGCGGGGTGGAACGAGCGGGAGTACACCGCGTTCGGCTTCCCCTTCGACCACCGCATCTCGCGGTTCGAGGAGGCCTTCACGGTCATCCGGACACTTCTGCGCGACGGCCGGATCGACTTCCACGGCGGCTACTACGACGTCGCCGACTGCGTCCTGGACCCGGGACCGGCCCGACCTGGCGGCCCGCCGATCATGCTCGGCTCGACCGGTCCGCGGATGATGCGGATCGGGCTTCCACATGCCGACCTCTGGAACGCCTGGTGGAGCGACTACGGCAACTCCCCGGCCGAGTTCGCTGTGCTGCGAGAACGGGTCGAGGCCGCCGCGGCGGAGGCCGGACGAGCACCCGGCGAGGTAGGGGCGACGGCTGCGGTCCTGGTCCAGCTCGCGGGCGGCGTGGGGAGGGTGATGGGCGACTCGACTTACGGGAAGGCCGTGACGCCGGTCCCCGGCGAGGCGGCCGCGATCGCCGACCACCTGGAGGCCATGGCGGCCGTCGGCGCCGTTCACGTCCAGCTGGTCCTCGACCCGATCACGGTGGACAGCATCGCCACGGTTGCGGAGGCCGTGGCGATGCTGGATCAGGGATGACCTCTACTTGACCGCGATGGTCGCCAGGTCGGGGAAGCCGCCGAACAGCTGGTTCTCCGAGTACCCCTTGATGTTGGAGCCGCGGACGTAGGTGAACTTCTGGCTGGTCAGCGGGACGACCGCTCCGTCCTTGCTGATCTGCTGGTCGACCCCGCTCCAGGCCTTCTCACGGGCGGCGGTGTCGGGGATCAGGTAGGCCGCGTCGATCGCCGCGTTGACGGAGTCGCTGTTGTACCAGCCGTAGTCCTGGTTCGAGCTGGTCGGCGTCAGGTTGATCCGGCCGTCGAACAGCGGTGGCAGGACCGTCGAACCCGACGGCCAGTCGGCGCCCCAGCTGGCCCAGAAGGCGTCCTTCGACTTCTGCGCGACGCCCGAGATGGTCCGGTAGTACCCGGAGCTGGCGACACCGTCGAGGGTGACGTTGAAGCCGGCCTGGTCCCAGGTCTGCTTGAGGGCGGCGAGCGACGCGTCGCGCGTAGCCGTCTTCCGGTAGACCACCGTGATGTTGATCGGGAGGGTCTTGCCGGCGTCCTGCAGGACCTTCTTGGCCGCGGCCGCGTCGCCGGCCGTGGGAGCGCCGAACGGGTTGAAGTCCTTGCTGTAGCAGGGCAGCGCGGGGTTGCAGACGGAGTAGCTCGGCGTCATGACCTGCTTGCCACCGTTGGCCGTGACGTAGGCGTCCCGGTTGGTCGCCATGGCGAAGGCCTGGCGGACCTTGGGGTCCTTCATGGCCTCGGACGTGACGTTCGGCTGGATGTAGTCCACGAACGGCGCCGCGGGGTTCGTCGCCCGCTGAGCCGCCGACGGGTTCGAGACGATCTGCGGGAGGATGGACGCCGGTGCCGTCACGAAGGTGATGGCGTTCTTGTCGTCGCCTCCGTCGGCCAGCAGCCGCTGGTAGATCTGCTCGCTCTGGATGCCCTCGATGTCGACGATCTTGTCCGGCAACGCCTTCCGCACCGGATCGGTCTTCTCGTCCCAGTTGGGGTTACGCACCCAGGTCCCGCCCTTGTTCGGGTCGAAGGTGCCCTCGAGCTGGTACGGGCCGTTGCTGAAGACGTCGAACAGCGACTTGTCGCCCTTGTCCTTGTCCTTGCGGACCGGCGAGTAGGCGGCGAGCGAGGCCACCGCGAAGTTGAAGTCGGCCCACGGCTTCTTGAAGTGCAGCGTCAGGGTCTGTCCGGCGCAGGTGATCGCCTTGTCGAAGTCGGCCTGGCCGGTGTTCTTGTACGGGCCCTTGTAGACCGGTGAGCCGTCGGCGTCGCTCGGGACGTCGAGGAAGTTGAGGATGTAGGTCGGCCCGTTGGAGATCACATCGGTCGCGAAGGTTCGTGAGATGCCGTACTTGACGTCGTCGCAGGTGACCTTCTGGCCGTCCTGCCACGTCGCCGTGTCGACCAGGGTGAAGGTCCACGTCTTGCCGCCGTCGGACATCTGGCCGGTGTCGGTGGCCAGGTCCGGGATGAGCTTGGCGTCGTCCCCGACCGAGTACGTGACCAGGCTGCGCGCATACACGCGCGAGGCGAACTCGAGGTCCGCTCCGACGTAGCTCGCCTGCGGGTCCAAGCCGTTGTGCGGCCCGGTGTTGATGACGAACAGCGTCCCGCCCTTCTGGCCGGGGGTCGTAGCACCGCCACCGGTCGCGGTGCCACTCGAACCGCCGCCCCCGCAGGCCGCGACCGACACGCATACCGCTGCCGTCAACAGCAGTCCGGCTCTCGCCTTGGACACCACCATGACCGTCTCTCCCTTGCCTCGATCGCCCCCGGCGCCGCACCGGTCCCGATCTCCCCGCGGGACCGGTTGCTGGCCTGGCGTGCAACAGGGTGCGCTCCGGCAGGAGAGGTGTGGCAACGATTTCGGTGACGCCGAATCGATGGGGAAGGCGAGGATTCCGCGTCACCATGGGCTCATGGACGTCGGGTCGGCGTGGTGAGGAGGGGCCGGTGATCACCTATGTGCTGAGCACCGACGTGCTGGGCAGCACGCGGTTCACGTTCTCGCCGCTGGCCGAGGTGACGCTGAGCCTGCGGTTGCTGAGCAGCCCCCACCCGACGCACATCCACGGACCGTGGTTGCGCGAGGCGCGGGGCCGGCTCGAGGGCGTCGACCTGCCACTGCTGCTCGCCGTCGCGCCTCCCGGGAAATGGGTGGTCAGCTGCCTCGTCCCGCCCTCGCCCGGACCGCAGGTGACCATCGAGGAGCAGCTGCGTGAGCTGACCCAGGTCTCTCCCGACGTCCTGAAGAAGGACCTCGACGAGATCTGGCAGGAGGAGCCGTCGCAGCCGCGGCGGGTCCAGGAGCTCATCGCCGCCGGGGCGCGCGGTCCAGGACTGCTCGCCGAGGCGCTGTGGGACTACTGGGACGCGGTGATCGACCCCTTCTGGACCCGGATGTGCGCGGTCCTGGAGGACGACGTCTCCTACCGTGTCGCCGCGCAGATGAACGGCGGCCTCTACGCCCTGCTCGAGGACCTGCACCCCGAGGTGAGCCTCGAGGGGAACCTGCTTCGGGTGGACAAGCCACAGCACACCAGCGCCACGTACGAGGCCCACGCCATGACCCTGACCCCGTCGGTCTTCGCGTGGCCCGGGCTGATCCTCGACGACGGGCAGGGCGACCGGTTCGGCCTCACGTATGCCGCGCGGGGGGTGGCCCGGGTCTGGGAGGGACTGACCGCCATGGACCGGATCGACGACGAGCCGCTCGCGGCGCTGCTCGGCCGGACCCGTGCCGCCATCCTCGAGATGACCGCGGTGCCGCTCTCCACCACCCAGATCGCGCATGAGCTGGGCCAGAGCCCGGGGTCGGTGAACCAACACCTCTCCGTGCTGCGGGGGAGTGGTCTCGTCGTCAGCCGGCGCTCCGGCCGGTCCGTCCTCTACCGGCAGACCCCGCTCGCGCAGTCGATGATCGCGGCCCAACAGGTCGCCCGTCACGGGACGCTCGGGACGCTACCTCCGACCCGCCTGCGCCGATGACCCCTGCCGCACGCCGATCGTGCGACGGAGCGACGCGACGGCCACGCGAACGCGCTCCACGTCGGAGGTGCGGGGAATCGCCCGTTCCGCATCGGCCAGTGCGACCACGGCAGCCTCGTCGAGGATCGCCAGCCGCGGCGAACCGGGCGGGAGCACCTCGACGCAGTTCCGGACCAGGCTGACGAGGGCCAGCATCACGCTGACGTCGTTCGCGCCGTAGCGGCCGAGGACGTCGCTGACGAACCGGACGTAGTCCTCGAACGTGTTGCCGGGCACCACGACTCGACCCCGGCCGCCGGGTCCGTGGAGCACCTTGGCGCCGAGCGGTCGGACGGCGAGGTCGCAGTAGACGACGGCGAGGTGCTCGATGGCCTGCACCGCCGTGTAGGGGTCGTTGATCGCCGCGGAGAGGGCCTTGCACGCGATGTCGGTCTGCTGGCGGATCCCGAACCCGATGTCCTGCTCGATGGTCCGCTCGAAGCCGACACTGATGTCCGGGAGAACCGACTCCTCGAACACCGCGGCGCTGGGCGCCGGATCGGCCGCCGACGCGGTCCATACCCAGGCGATCACGGTGCCCGCGATGACGTGCTGGCCGACCCGGTGGCGCAGGCCGATGGTGACGTCGGTCTCGGCGGCCAGCGGCAGCAACAGCTCGGGGTGGACGGTCTGGATGTAGCCCGAGCTCCGGCCGACCAACGGCACCGCCCACTCGGGCGCCCGCGGCGGGACCTCCTCCACCGACGCCGACCCCTCCTGGACGATGGTGCGGCGGGTGTTGCGCTCGATCCGGCGGTTGATGGCGTCGATCTGGATCGAGTGCGCGAGATGGTCGGCGAAGTACACGACGAAGCCGAGGCTGACGAACAGCAGCAGGATCGATCCGCTGATGGCGAGCCGCGGGAACTCCTCGGTGCGTGAACCTCCCTCGAGGCCGACGGTGAACAGGCCGGCCGCGCTGTAGACGAACGTGGCGGTGAACGCGCTGAGCACGACCTGGGTCGAGCGGTCCCGGAGGAAGTTGCGCAGCAGCCGCGGCGAGAACTGCGTCGAGGAGAGCTGGAGCGCCACGACGGTCAGCCCGAGGACCAGCGCGATGACCGTCACCACGGTGCTGCTCACGGTGATGAGCAGCGCGCGGGCGTCGTCGCCGGTGCCCTGGAACGCCAGCCGGTCGAGGAGCGAGTCCGGGTCGTGCGTCACCTGCGACATCACGTAGCCCGCGGCCAGGGCCACCAGCGCGGTGGCGGTGGGCAGGACCCACAGCGCGCCGTTGACGTACTCCCGGAAGCGGTGCCAGGCCACCGATCGGCGGACGTGGCGGGCCAGGCCGGCGGAGCTCGACGTCGACACCATGAGTGAGGCTATCGCCGGAGGTCCGCCGTGGGTCTGTCGGCGGTGCGGTGCAGGATGCCGCCATGACCGCGATCGCACAGCTGGACATCGCCATCTTCGACGCCCCGGACATCGACCGGGTCGGCTCGTTCTACGCCGAGCTGACCGGGTGGGAGGTCGTCCGCTCCAACGCCGACCGGTTCGCGCTGCGGGCCCCGAACGGTGAGGAGATCGAGTTCCAGCGTGCACCCGACCACGTCGCCCCCGAGTGGCCGGGCCAGGAACGCCCGCAGCAGTTCCACCTCGACCTGCAGATCGACGACCATCAGGCGGCGGCCGAGCGGGCGGTCACCCTGGGCGCGACCAGGCTCGCCGACGGCGCGAGCTGGGTCACTCTGACGGATCCGGCCGGCCACCCCTTCGACCTGTGCCAGGCCGACGGCGTCGGGCCGGTCATGAACCTCTTCGCGGTCACCATCGACGCCCCGGACGCGTCCGCGCTGGCCCACTTCTACGCCGACCTCACCGGCGGGGAGGTCACCTACGACGGTCCCGAGGGCGCCCTCATCACGGCCGACGGGCGCAGCGTGATGTTCCAGCAGGTCGGCGAGTACACCGCGCCCCGGTGGCCCGACCCGGCATACCCGCAGCAGGCCCACCTCGACCTGTTGGTCCGCGACCTCGACGTCGCCGAGGCCGTGGTGCTCGAACGCGGGGCGACCCGCCTGGAGGGCGGCGGCGAGCGCTTCCGGGTCTTCGCCGATCCGGCCGGTCACCCGTTCTGCCTCGTCGCCTGAGGCCGGACGACGGCGCCGTCAACCCTGTTCGTGTACCCGGTCAGGTCACCGATCGGGTGGTGATCACGACCGATACGGTCGCCTGACCGGGTACCCGACCCTGCCATCGCGGCTCCACCGACCGAGGGACGCTCGACGGTGAGTCAGTCCAGCCCGCGGGCCAGCCGCGCGAAGTGCTCGAACGGGATGGTCCGGACCAGCGGGTCGGCGTGGCGGTGCACGATCTGCCAGCGGTCGCCGGCTCGCCGGAAGACCAACGTCACCCGCAGCGACATGTCCTGGTCCGGCAGGTCCCCGACCTCGCCGTGCTGCCGCTCGACCGCGGCGAGGACGACGAGGTCTCCCGACGCGTACCAGTGCTCGACGTCGAGGGTGGCCTCGCCGGAGACGAAGAACCGGCCGCCCTCCTCGATGTCCTTCTCGGTGAGACCGAACCCGCGCCGCGTCTCGCCGCCGTAGGGCGGCATCAGGGTGTAGTCGTCCGGGTGGTCGAACAGCGCAAAGTAGCGCTGGTGGTCGCCGCGGATGTAGGCGTCGGCCGCGTCGGCGAACCGGGCGATGAGCTCGGCGATGTCGGCCTCGGTCACCGTCGCCATCGAGCCATGGTGGCACCCGTGGGGGCGAGCGGCTAGATGTCGTACTCGGCCTTGATCCGTCCGTCGGCGGCCGCCTGCTGCAGGGCGGCGTGGTCGGCCTCGGCCTTGTCGGCGTAGGCCGCGGCGAACTCGCCGACCGCGTGGTCGAAGGCGTCGCCACCGCCGAGGTAGGCGGCGATCGCGATGCGGTCGCCGGACCGCGCATGGGCGCGAGCGAGGGTCTCGGCGCAGATCCGCGCATACCGTTCGAGGACCGACGCCGGGATGCCCTCGACCTCCAGCGAGCCCTTCCAGTCCTGCAGCTGGCGCACGTAGTAGTCGGTGCTGACGCCGTCACGGGTCGCGCGCTGCCACCCGAGCAGGACGTCACTCACCGCCTGCATGATCCGCTGCCCCTCGACCACCCGCTGCCCGTGGTGGTCGAGGGCCCGCGATCCCAGGGCCACGTCGAGAACGGACCGGACGGCCTCCTTGGCCTGGAGGAAGAGCGGGTCCTCCTCGTCCCGTCCCACCATGAGCACGACCCACGACCGGGTGCCGACGCTGCCGACGCCGACCACCTTGAGCGCGATGTCGACGAACCGGTACTGCTGGAGCAGCTGGCGCCGGTTCGCCGAGAGGGTCGTGGCGTACTCGTCGATCAGCGTCGTGATCCACTGCTCCAACGCCTCCGGCCCGGGTCCGAAGTCGAGGTCCCGGCTCGGGATGAACAGCGGGGGTCGGCTGACCAGGCGCAGCCGGCCGTCGACCGTCTCGGCGAGCTTGCGCCGCGAACCGAGGCTGTCGCGCGTCCGGGCCTTGTCGATGGTCCGGGTGAACGCCTTGCGACTGTTCTTGTCGAGGGTGTCGAGCAGCTCGGGGACGTCCGTCTGCGCGGTGACGTGGGCATACCAGACGTCCAGCGTGCGCTGGCTCGCGTAGGTGCGCATGGCCTCCCGGTATGCGCGGACGCACTGCACGACGATCGCGCGCCGCCGCTTCGCCGGGTAGTCGTTGGCCCGCGCGGCGAGCTCGACGCTCGCCGCCAGCCGTTTGACGTCCCACTCGAACGGGCCGGTCCACGTCTCGTCGAAGTCGTTGAGGTCGAAGACCAGCCGCCGCTCCGGCGACCCGTAGAGGCCGAAGTTGCTGAGGTGCGCGTCGCCGCACACCTGGGACGTGAGCGAGGTCTGCGGACCCGCGGCCAGGTCGTAGGCCATGACGACCGCCGACCCGCGGTAGAAGGCGAACGGCGAGGCGAGCATCCGCCCGTGCCGGATCGGCAGCAGGTTCTGGAGGCGGTCCGCCTCCTGCCCCAGGACCAGGTCGACCGCGTGGTGTTCGGTCGGCACCAGCTCGGCGTGCTGCTCGCGGGGCATCCGGTCCCGCTCGGCCCTGCCCTCGGCGGCCCGTTGCTCGACCGACCGCCACCCGACCGCGTTCTCCGTCACGAGTAGCAAGTACCACGCCACGGTCGAGCGGGTCTATCACCCTCTGGGAGGGGCATGCCCATACCGCGAGCCGCCTGCTTCGGCCGTCAGCCGGCCCAACATGGGGAACGGCTCCCGATGTGGGCGACGTTCCGCCTGCGCCACCTTCGGACCATGCTGAACACCGTGCCGACGTCCCCGACGTCCCCGACGTCACCAGCGCCACCGCGGACGGCTGCGCTGCTGACCTTCGTGCTGGTCGCCTTCGCGGCGAACTCCCTGGTCACCCGGTACGTCGTCGCGAACCACCTGCTCGACGCATACCTGCTCACCGTCGTCCGGTTCGTCGCGGGCGCGGTGGCGCTGCTCGCCCTGACCTTCGCCCGGCGCGAGCGTCCGAGCCTGACCAGGGCCAACCTCTGGCCCGCGCTCTGGCTCGGCGTCTACGCGGTCTGCATCTCGTTCGGGTACCAGCACATCGGCGCCGCGGCCGGGACCTTCGTCTTCTACGCGACGGTCCTCGCGGGCCTCGTCGCCCACGATCTCGCCACCCGAACCCCCGTGCCCCGCGCACGGGGGGTCGGCGCCGTCGTCTCCCTGGCGGGTGTGGGGGTGCTGACCGCCCCCGGGGCCGGCGACGTCACCGCCCTCGGCGTGCTCCTCCTCGCCGCGACCGGCGCCGCGTGGGCGCTCTACACCGCCGCGGGGCGCACGGTGACCGACCCGCGGGCGGCGACCACGGGCAACTTCACGGTCCTCGCCGTGGTGCTCCTGATCCCCGTGGGATTCACGGTGACCGGTGGGCCGGACGTGACGGTGAGTGGGCTGCTCCTCGCCGCCGCGATGGGCTCGCTGACGACGGCGTTCGCCTACGTCGCCTGGTATGCGTGCCAGCGCCGGATGTCGGCGACGACGGCGGGGTCGGTCCAGCTGGTCATCCCGATCCTCACGGCCGCCGGCGCGATGCTGCTGCTGGGGGAGCGGCTGACCCTGCTGTTCGTCGTCGCGGCACTGCTGGTGTTCGCCGGCCTCTGGATCGGACGTCCGCGCTAGGTCGGAACCGAGACGACGGCCGGAGCAGTGTTGCGAAGCCGTTACACTCCTCCGGTCGCGTTCGGTCGAGGTCTGGTGCTCGCCGCGCCACGGGGGCACCACACCCCGTGGTTACCCGGGAGTCACCGCGAGGACCCGTACCATCGACGGACGGACATCGGGTCTCGGGTTCCACCGCACGGCCGGGTGTCCGGCAGCGACCGACCGACCAGAACCCCTTCCCCGCCCGTCCTCCCCGCATGAGGAGCCCATGCCCCGCCCGATCGACAACAAGGGCACCTACCTGCCCGCGCTGGACGGTCTGCGCGCCCTCGCGGTGGCCGCGGTGGTTGCCTACCACCTGGGCTCGGACGCCGTTCCCGGTGGCCTGCTCGGCGTCGGCATCTTCTTCACCCTGAGCGGGTTCCTCATCACGGGCATCCTGCGCTCGACGGTCGAGCGCACCGGTGAGCTGGATCTCCGCCACTTCTGGCTGCGCCGGGCGCGGCGTCTGCTGCCGGCGGTGATCCTGGTGCTGGTCGTCGTGCTGGCCGTGACGGCGCTGAGCAACCCCGGCGAGCTCGGCGTCCGCGGGGCCGAGACGGTTGCCGCCCTCTTCTACGTGAGCAACTGGACGACGATCGGCCTGGGCGTCTCGTACTTCGCCCGGTTCAACGGGCCCGGCCCTCTCGACCACCTCTGGTCGCTGGCGGTCGAGGAACAGTTCTACGTGTTCTGGCCGCTCATGGTCTGGGGTCTCATCGCGCTGTTCCGCAAGCGCTGGGACCGCGCCGCGCTGGTGACCCTGGGCCTCGCGGTGGTCTCCTTCGTCGCGATGTGGCTGATCGCCACGCCGGGCTTCGACAACACCCGCGCCTACGAGGGCACGGACACTCGCGCCGGTGGCCTGCTCATCGGCGCGGCGCTCGCGATGCTGTGGCGGCCGGGCAAGCTCTCCGCGAAGCTGCCGATGCGAGGCCGGGTCGTGCTCGACAGCGCCGGGGTGATCGCCCTGATCGCCATCGCACTGTTGCTGACCCAGACCGACGAGTACTCGATGTTCCTCTACCGCGGCGGGATCCTCCTCCTGTCGCTGGCCACCGCCCTGCTCATCGCGGTGTCGACCCACCCGGCCAGTCTCGTCGGCAAGGCGATCGGTGTGCTGCCGCTGCGGTGGATCGGCGAGCGGTCCTACGGCATCTACCTGTGGCACCTACCGGTGATCGTCTTCCTGCCCGAGTCGGTCCTCGAGGACTCACCGTGGCGATCGGTGCTGCTCTGCGTGATCATCGTCGCGCTCGCCGCGTTGAGCTGGTCCCTCGTCGAGGACCCGATCCGTCGGCGCGGCCTGCTCGGCGCTCTGCGTCGCGGCCGGGAGCACCGCGCCTGGGCCGGCCAGCAGACCCGCTCCGCGAACCGCGGGCACGGCACGCCCCTGCTCGGCAACGTCCTGGCCCTGGTCCTCGTCGCCACGGCCGGCCTCACCGCCCTCACCGTCATGGGCCCCTCGACCAGCAGCTCGGCCGCGCAGACCACCGCCGGTGGTTCGGCGGCCGGCGGCGCCGGCTACACGCCGCCCGACCCCGCACCCGAGACGCCGTCGAGCACCGCCACGACGTCTGCGGCTCCGGCGCCGTCGGCCACGACGACGACCGCGGCACCCGTCGACCCGGCCTCCCTCAAGACCTCGTGCACCGGCGTCACCCACATCGGCGACTCGACCTCGCTGGGTCTGATGGACCCGGCCGCGCTCCCGAACGCCGCCGACCGGATCGACGCGCAGTACAAGCTGTTCGGCGCGAAGACGGTCTACACCGACATCCTCGGCGCCCGGTCGATCGTCGAGCGCTGGAACAACCAGCCCAACGCCGAGGACGGCCTCAAGACCCGCCAGGCGGCCGGGTTCGACGGATGCTGGGTCTTCGCCATGGGCCTCAACGAGGCGGCGAACCAGGCCGTCGGCGGCAACACCTCGCTGGACAAGCGGATCGACATCCTCATGCAGCACGTCGGCAACGAGCCGGTCATGTGGCTCACCGTGAAGACGCTCCTCACGAAGACGGCGTACGCGGAGAACCAGATGGTCAAGTTCAACGACGCTCTCGTCGCGGCGTGTCAGCGGTACCCCAACATGCGGGTCTACGACTGGGCGGCCGAGGTCCAGGACAACTGGTTCGCCAAGGACAAGACGCACTACACCAGCACCGGCTGGAAGGAGCGGGGGCACCGGACCGCCGAGGCGCTCGCGGTCGCCTTCCCGAAGGACGGACAGTCGCCGAACACCTGCCTGATCCGTAATCCCAGCTAGGTCAACGGATCCGTCCGCACGCATACGATGACGACGTACCGCCGTCCGGCGGGGGTCGTCCACAGTGTGGTGAAGGAGTCAGGCATGGTGCAGGTCAACCTCTCCAAGGGGCTGGACAAGGCGTACGAGGACAAGAGCCTTGCCGAGATCCTCGCGGCGCCGCCGTCGGCGCTGGCCGGTCTCACGCCGGCCGACGACGCCGCCCTCAAGGAGCACCTCGGCATCGACACGATCGCCGAGCTCGGGTCCAACAAGTACTTCGCGCTGGCCGGCGTCCTCGTCGCGCTGGCCAACAAAGAGGGCTGACCCCCCGCCGTCCGTCAGACGACACCAAGGGCCGCTCCCCCGTGGGGAGCGGCCCTCGTGCGTGGTGG
Organism: uncultured Actinomycetota bacterium; assembly: GCA_963713345.1. Classification (GTDB taxonomy): domain Bacteria; phylum Actinomycetota; class Actinomycetes; order Actinomycetales; family Dermatophilaceae; genus Lapillicoccus. The sequence continues at coordinate 620,789 of CAVQLI010000014.1, forward strand.
AGGCGGGCGTCAGGCGGGCTGACGGATCGCCGAGATGTCGAACTCCAGGTTGACCTTCTCGGAGACGAGGACGCCACCGGTCTCGAGCGCGGCGTTGAAGGCCAGGCCCCAGTCGCCGCGGTTGATGGTGACCGAACCCTCGAAGCCGGCGCGCAGGTTGCCGAACGGGTCCTTCGCGGTGCCGGTCTCCTCGAAGAGGACGGTGACCGGCTTGGTCACGGCGTTGATGGTGAGGTCGCCGGTGATGCTCCACTCGGTGCCGTCGCGCTGGACGTCGGTCGAGACGAAGCGGATCTCCGGGTAGTTCTCGACGTCGAAGAAGTCGGGCGTCTTGAGGTGGCCGTCGCGCTGCGCCTGGCCGGTGGTGACGCTGGCGGACTGGATGGTGACCTCGACGGTCGAGCTCGCGGGGTTCTCGGCGTCGACGTGGGCGGTGCCCGCGAACTCGTCGAACTGGCCGCGGACCTTGGTGACCATCGCGTGGCGGGCGGAGAACCCGATCCGGGTGTGGGCCGGGTCGAGGACGTAGTCACCCGAGACGTTGGAGGCGGCCGGGGCTTCCTCGGCCAGGGCGGACGACGTACGGTTGAACAGAGCCATCGGAATGGATCCTTTCCAGGTGGGGTGCGAGGTCTTGTTGAAGTTTCAACTAACCTAGCGCGCGATCCATTCCCGACGCAATTCGTTGCGGTCCGAAACCGATGTGGCCTGCGTCACGTCGTGGGCGCCGCCCTCCCTGGGGCCCGTCGTTCACGACAATGCGGGTATGCCGCGCTCACGCCTGCTCTCGCCGCCGGACCTCGAGGCGCTGGTCCAGCGGGTAAGGGGACTGCTCGAGGGGGCCGGTACGGACGGCCGGGTCGCCATCGGGGTCGCCGGTGCGCCCGGCGCCGGTAAGACGACGCTCGCCGAGGACCTCGTCGGGGCGCTCGCGACCCTGCTGGGCGCCGCGGCCGTCGCCCATCTCCCGATGGACGGGTTCCACCTCGCCGACGTCCAGCTCGACGCCCTCGGTCTGCGCGACCGCAAGGGGGCGCCGGAGACCTTCGACGGGCACGGCTTCCTCGCGACGATGGGCCGGCTTCGGTCCGGCGACCCCGCGACGGTCTACGTCCCCGGCTTCGAGCGGGTCCTCGAGCAGCCGGTCGCCGCGGCGATCGCCATCCCCGCGTCGGCGCGCGTCGTCGTCAGCGAGGGCAACTACCTGCTGCTGGAGGACGACCCCTGGCCCCGGGTCCGAGCCCTGTTCGACGAGGTGTGGTTCGTCGACATCACGGACCGGGAGCGGGTCCGCCGGCTGGTGGCGCGGCATACCGAGTTCGGCAAGGACGCCGGTGCCGCGCAGGACTGGGCCCTCGGCCCGGACCAGGCCAACGCCGAGCGCGTCCTCGCGACCCGGGACCGGGCCGACCTCGTGGTCGTCGCCGCCGAACCGGCGTAGCCGCAGTTAGCCGGGCGGAAACGACACCTTTACGCGCCGGAAACCGGCCGCCGCCGCCTGCGGGTTAGCGTCGCGGGCAACCCACCAGCTCGAGGACCGAGGCGACCGATGAGCACGACGACCGACGAGCGGACCCCCGACTCCGGACCCGAGGAGGAGGCTCGGCCCGAGGACGAACGGCTGCCCTTCCTCTCGTCCCTGGGCTACGGCGTCCAGCACATCCTCGCGATGTTCGGCGGCGTCATCGCCGTGCCGCTCATCGTCGGGGGAGCCGCCGGCCTCAGCGGCGCCGAGAAGGGGCTGCTCGTCTCGAGCGCGCTGTTCGTCAGTGGGCTCGCGACGGTGCTGCAGACCCTGGGCGTGCCGTTGTTCGGCGCCCAGCTGCCGCTGGTCCAGGGCATCTCCTTCGCCTCGGTCTCCACGATGCTGACCATCATCAGCAGCTCCGGGGGCGGCCAGACCGGGCTCCAGCACGTGTTCGGCTCGGTCATCGCGGCCGGCGTGATCGGCCTGGTCATCGCGCCGTTCTTCTCCAAGATCGTCCGGTTCTTCCCCCCGGTCGTCACCGGCAGCATCATCACCGTCATCGGGTTGTCCCTCATGCCGGTGGCGGCCGGCTGGATCATCGGGACCAACGCGACCGCCCCGGACTACGCGTCGCCGAGCAACATCGCCCTGGCCGGCTTCACCCTGCTGGTGGTCCTCATCCTCAGCAAGATCCCGCAGACGTCGCGGCTGGCCATCCTGCTCGGGCTGGTGGTCGGGACCATCGGCGCCTTCGTCGTCGGCAAGGGCAACGCGTCGGGGCTGTCCACCGCGAACGTCGTCGCGCTCCCGTCCCCGTTCCACTTCGGGGCGCCGGCGTTCGCGGTCGGCGCCATCATCTCCATGGTCATCGTCATCCTCGTGATCATGGTCGAGACGACGGCCGACCTCCTCGCGGTCGGCGAGGTGATCGGGACCAAGGTCGACTCCCGCCGGGTGAGTGACGGCCTGCGCGCCGACATGCTCTCCTCGGCGGTCGCGCCGGTGTTCAACTCGTTCCCGGCGACCGCCTTCGCACAGAACGTCGGCCTCGTCGCGCTCAGCGGCATCAAGAGCCGGTATGCGGTGGCGCTCGGCGGCGGGGTCCTCGTCCTGCTCGGGCTGTCGCCGTGGCTCGCCGCGGTGGTCGGGATGGTCCCGCTGCCGGTCCTGGGCGGTGCGGGCATCGTGCTGTTCGGCAGCGTGGCGGCCTCCGGCGTCCGCACCCTCTCCAAGGTCAACTACGCGAACAACCAGAACATGGTCGTCGTCGCGGTGGCCCTGGCCTTCGGCCTCATCCCCGTGGTCGCCCCGGCGTTCTACTCCCACTTCCCGTCCTGGTTCGAGACGATCTTCCACTCGGGCATCTCGGCGGCGTCGATCATGGCGGTGCTCCTGAACCTGTTCTTCAACGTCTTCCGGCCGTCGGTCCCGGAGGACCCCTCCTACGTCGCGGCCGCCCCACCGGTGCTCGTCCGCGAGGGTGAGCCGCACACCGAACACTGACGGGGGCTGTCAGGTCGGGCAGGCGTGCGACCGGCGGCCGAGCGGCATACTCGGGTGTGCCCCGCTCGACTGCCGAGCGCCCCAGGCCTGGTCCGATGTCACGGAGGTCGCCGATGCCCGCCGAACCCGCTCTGTCGTACACCGCCGGAGAGACCGACGCCCCGCTCATCGAGCAGACCATCGGCGACAACTTCGACGCGACGGTCGCGCGGTACCCGGACCGCGAGGCGCTCGTCGACGTCGAGCAGGGCACGCGGTGGACCTGGGCCGAGCTGAAGCGGGACGTGGACGTCGCGGCTCGTGGCTTCGTGGCGGCCGGCATCGAGAAGGGCGACCGGGTCGGCATCTGGGCGCCGAACTGCGCCGAGTGGACCATCGTCCAGTTCGCCACGGCGAAGATGGGCGCGATCCTCGTCAACATCAACCCCGCCTACCGGACGCACGAGCTGAAGTACGTCCTCGGCCAGGCCGGGATCCGGATGATCGTGGCCGCGCCGTCGTTCAAGACCAGCGACTACGCCGCGATGATCGACGAGGTCCGCGGCGACGTCGCCGGACTCGAGCAGGTCGTCCTCATCGGGACGGACAGCTGGCGCGACCTGCTCGCCGGCGCCGAGAGAGTCAGCCCGGAGCACCTGGCGCAGATCCAGGCCGGCCTCGCGAACACCGAGGCGATCAACATCCAGTACACGTCCGGCACGACCGGGTTCCCCAAGGGCGCGACCCTGAGCCACCGCAACATCCTCAACAACGGGTTCTTCGTGGGCGAGCTGTGCCGCTACACCGAGGCCGACCGGGTCTGCATACCGGTGCCGTTCTACCACTGCTTCGGGATGGTCATGGGCAACCTCGCCTGCTCCACCCACGGGGCGGCGATGATCATCCCGGCGCCCGGTTTCGACCCGGCCAAGACCCTCAAGGCCTGTCAGGACGAGCGGGCCACGTCGCTCTACGGCGTCCCGACGATGTTCATCGCCGAGTGGTCGCTGCCGAACTTCACCGACTACGACGTGTCCACCATCCGCACCGGGATCATGGCCGGCTCCCCGTGCCCGGCCGAGCTGATGAAGAAGGTCATCGCCTCGGGGATCGACGAGATGACCATCTGCTACGGCATGACCGAGACGTCACCGGTCTCGACGCAGACCCGCACCGACGACTCCTTCGACCACATGGTCGGCACCGTCGGCCGGGTCGGGCCGAACCTGGAGATCAAAGTGGTCGATCCCACCACCGACGAGACCCTGCCGCGCGGTGAGCCGGGCGAGTTCTGCACCAAGGGCTACTCGGTGATGCTCGGCTACTGGGAGCAGCCGGACAAGACCGACGAGGTCCTCCAGGACGGCTGGATGCACACCGGCGACATCGCCGTCATGGGCGAGGACGGCTACGTCCAGATCACCGGCCGGATCAAGGACATGGTGATCCGCGGCGGCGAGAACATCTACCCACGGGAGATCGAGGAGTTCCTCTACACCCACCCGGACATCCTCGACGCCCAGGTGATCGGGGTCCCGGACGAGCGGTACGGCGAGGAGCTGTGCGCCTGGATCCGGATGCGTGACGGGGCTGAGCCGCTCACCGCCGACGCCGTGCGCGAGTTCGCCACCGGCAAGCTCGCCCACTACAAGATCCCGCGCTACGTCCAGATCGTCGACGAGTTCCCGATGACCGTCACCGGCAAGGTGCGCAAGGTGGAGATGCGGGAGAAGTCCGTCGCCGACCTCGGGCTGGCCGCTCAGAGCTAGCGGCGCCGCGGCCGGTCAGGCCGGGACATGCCACCGGCGCGGCATACCCTCCCCCTGCCCAGGTATGCCACGCCGGTGTCCCCCGATGAACCGCCGAGACCCTCACATGCGCGTGAACTGCGCTGCGATGGGCTTCGCGGTCTCCGCACCGGCGGCGGGCGCCCGCCCCCGGAGATTGTCGGTGACCCTCGTGATGACGAGGATCAGGCAGATCGTGGCCCCGATGTCGAGGGCGGTCGTGGCGATGAAGGCGAAGATCAGGTCCCGCAGCTCGTCCACAGACCCGAGAGCCTCCCGGACCCGGAACAGGCCGATCGAGATGACGATGGTCGGGAAGAACCTCAAGGCGCAGTAGGTGATGACGATCGGCGGGGCCGCTCGCGACGCCGTGGCGGGCCCGTGCCCGATCCGACGAGGATCGGACGCCTGGTAGAGGTCGGTCAGGGTGCGCCACGCAACGCGGATGCGCACCAGCGGGACGAACCAGCCGATGACGGTGCCCGGGGTCGATCCGCGAATGAGGGCTCGGTTCATGTGGCGGTCGTTGCGCGCGACCCCGATCCACACGAGCTGGAAGATCGCGGCGAAGAACCAGACGGCGAGCAGCGCGATCCCGATGAGGATCATGGTGCGCAGCACCGCTCGGGCCTCGTCCTCGTGGACGTCACCCGGCTGCAGACTCCAGATCTGGAGCGTGTTGAGGGTGGCGATCCCCCAGAGGAGCGCGGTGCACGACGCGACGACCTTCAGGGCCAGCATCAGCTGGGCGATGAGCGCCCAGGCACGTACGCCCTCGTTGGGCCGGCTGGGGGCCGCCGCCTTCTGCGCCTCGGCCACCGGGTCCAACGGCCGGACGTGCTCGGTCCAGTGTCGCCCGTCCCAGAGGCGCAGCTGGCCCGCGATGTTCGGGTCCGGGCGCCAGCCCGCGTCGGTGCCGTGCGGGAAGTGCGTGGCGATGTCGGGTGGCAGCTCGCCGACGTGCGGCGGAACGGGGTCGCCGAAGGACACGGGCTCCTCCGGCTTGCGAGGAATCCCGAACTCCGGAGACGCCTCCGGCAGCGTCCAGGGATCAGTCATGCCGACAGTGTCCCCGCGACGGGCGATACCCGTAATCCTCCGAATGGGTACCTCCCCATAGCCTTGTGGCTATGTCGTCCCCGTCCGAGGTCCTCGCTCCCCGCGTGACCGCGGCCATCGCCGCGGCGTTCGGGGCCGAGTACCCGGAGCTGCGTGACGCCGACCCCGTGCTCCGGCCCTCCCAGTTCGCGGACCTCCAGGTCAACGCGCCCCTGGCCCTCGCCAAGAAGGTCCGGATGCCGCCGCGGGAGGTCGCGGCGCAGATCCTGGCCCACCTCGACCTCGACGGGATCGCGGAGCCGGTCGAGATCAGCGGACCGGGGTTCCTCAACATCACCCTCACGAACGACTGGCTGGCCACGGCGGTCGCCGAGATGGCCGCCGACCCCCGGCTCGGCGTCCCGCGGCAGCCGACCGAGAACATCCCGATCGACTACTCCTCGCCCAACGTGGCCAAGGAGATGCACGTCGGGCACCTGCGCACCACGGTGGTCGGCGACGCCCTGGCCCGCACGCTGGAACGCCTGGGGCACCACGTGATCCGGCAGAACCACATCGGTGACTGGGGTACGCCGTTCGGCATGCTCATCGAGCACCTCCTCGACGTCGGGGAGGACTCACCCGAGGCCGCCCTGCTCGAGACCGACCCGAACGCCTTCTACCAGGCGGCCCGCGCGGACTTCGACCGTGATCCCACCTTCGCCGCGCGCGCCCGGGCCCGGGTGGTCTCACTCCAGGCCGGCGACGCCGACACCATGCGCCTCTGGGGCGAGGTCGTCGAGCTGTCGAAGCACTACCTCAACCGGGTCTACGACGTCATGGGCGTCGCGCTGAACGACGCCGACCTCTACGGCGAGTCGCGCTACAACGCCGAGCTGGCGGCGATCTGCGACGAGCTCGAGGCCAAGGGGATCGCGCGGATCAGCAACGGCGCCCTCTGCGTGTTCCTCGACGGCTACACCGGGCGTGAGGGCAAGCCGGTCCCGCTCATCATCCGCAAGTCCGACGGCGGCTACGGCTACGGCGTCACCGACCTCGCCACGATCCGCTACCGCGCCAACCAGCTGCACGGCAGCCGGATCCTCTACGTCGTCGGCGTGACCCAGGCGCTGCACTTCGAGATGGTCTGGGAGACGGCCCGTCTGGCCGGTTGGCTCCCCGACGGCGCTCGCCCCATCCACGTCCAGATCGGCAACGTCCTCGGCAAGGACCGCAAGCTGCTGCGTACCCGGTCGGGGGAGACGCCGCGGCTCTCCGGGCTCATCGAGGAGGCGGTCACGACCGCCCGGAGCGTCCTCGACGAGGCCCGCCCCGACCTGCCCGAGGAGGTCCGCGCGGCGATCGCCCCGCAGATCGGCATCGGCGCGGTCAAGTACGCCGACCTCTCCGTCGCCCACGACAGCGAGTACGTCTTCGACCTCGACCGGATGGTCTCGCTGACCGGCAACACCGGCCCCTACCTCCAGTATGCGGCGGCCCGGGTCCGCTCGATCTTCCGGAACGCCGGCCTCGACTCCACGACCGAGGGGGCCGGCGGCGAGCGTCGCCGGGTCGTGGTCCGGGACGCCGGCGAGCGCGACCTGGCGCTGGCCCTGGTGGAGTACGGGTCCGTGGTGGCCCAGGTCGGTGACGCGCTCGAACCGCACCGGCTGGCCGCATACCTCTTCGACCTGGCGCAGGCGTTCTCGACCTTCTACGAGCACCACCCGGTGCTCAAGGCCGAGGACGCCGAGCTGCGCGAGTCGCGGCTGGCCCTGTGTGCGCTCACCCTGGCCGTGCTCGTCGAGGGCCTCGGGTTGCTCGGCGTGGACGCCCCCGACCAGATGTAGCGCGCCCGAGGACCGTCCACCCCGGTCCCGTCGACAACTGCGCACGTGAGGACCTTTCGGCGGCCACTGTCCGAAATGTCGGAATACTTCTCACCACGTGCGGAGAACTCCGCGGCGGGCGAGGACCGGTCAGGAGAGGTCGCGGGAGAGGGCGGCCGCCGCGTCGCGCAGGATCGGGTACGTGCGTTCGATGACCTCGGGCGTCATCCGGGTGGCCGGCCCGCTGACCGAGAGTCCGAGCCTGGTCGGCGCGTCGGGCACGGCCACGGCGACGCAGCGCACGCCGTGCTCCTGCTCCTCGTCGTCGATGGCGTAACCGTGCTCGCCGACCCAGAGCAGCGCCTGGGCGAAGGCGTCGGGGTCGGTGATGGTGTTCTCGGTGTGCTCGGGCATACCGGTACGCCGCAGCAGGTCGAGCACCTGGTCCTCCGGCATCCGCGCCATGATCGCCTTGCCGACGGCCGTGCAGTGGGGCAGGACGCGACGGCCGACCTCGGTGAACATCCGCATCGCGCGCCGTGACTGCGCCTGGGCGACGTAGACGATCTCGTCGCCGTCGAGCATGGCCAGGTTGGCCGACTCGCCGAGCTCGGCGACCAGCCGGTCGAGATGGGGCTTGGCCCAGACGCTGAGCATCGCGCCGGAGCTCTCGCCGAGCCGGATCAGCCGGGGGGCGAGGACGTACTGCCGGCTCGAGTCCTGGCGCAGGTAGCCGAGGTCGACGAGGGTGCGCAGCAGCCGGTGGATCGTCGGAAGCGGCAGCCCGGACTCGGCCGCGAGCTGGGACAGGCCCATGGTGCCGCCGTGGTCGGCCATCGTCTCGAGGAGTCCGAAGGCCCGCTCGATGGACTGCACGGTGCCGGAGCGCGGCGGACTCTTCTCGGGCGGTTCGGCGGCTTCCGCCACTGACGCACTCATCCGTCCTCCTTGACGTGTTCTTCCCAAAGTTTCCGTATAGCGAAAGAGTAGGTGTTCGTCGCGGAGCCTCGACCAGATATATCAACAACTAGTTGAAGTTCCGCAACACAGACAATAGTATCCGCAATACGAAAACTCGGCGCAAGGGAGACAGTCAATGGCGACACCCAGTCCTGGCTATGCGATCACGGTCCGCGTGGAGACCCCCTCCTCCTCCGGGGCCACCAGTGGCCTCGTCGCCGCGGTGAGCACGGCCAAGGGCGTCCTGACAGCGCTCGACGTGGTGGAGTCCCACGCCGACCGTCTCGTCGTCGACGTCACCTGCAACGCCTCGGACGCGGAGCACGCCGACATGATCGTCGCCGAGCTGGCCGAGGTCCCGGGCGTCACCGTCCGCAAGGTCAGCGACCGGACCTTCCTCATGCACCTCGGCGGCAAGCTCGAGGTCAACCCCCGGGTGCCGCTGAAGAACCGCGACGACCTCTCCCGCGCCTACACGCCCGGCGTGGCCCGCGTCTGCCTGGCCATCGCGAAGAACCCCGAGGACGTCCGCCGCCTCACCATCAAGCGCAACACCGTCGCCGTCGTGACGGACGGGTCCGCGGTCCTCGGCCTCGGCAACATCGGCCCGTATGCCGCGCTGCCGGTGATGGAGGGCAAGGCGGCGCTGTTCAAGCAGTTCGCCGGCGTCAGCGCCTGGCCGGTCTGCCTCGACACCCAGGACACCGAGGAGATCATCCGCACCGTCAAGCTCATCGCCCCGGTCTACGGCGGCATCAACCTCGAGGACATCGCCGCCCCGCGCTGCTTCGAGATCGAGCGGCGACTGCGCGACGAGCTCGACATCCCCGTCTTCCACGACGACCAGCACGGCACGGCCATCGTCGTCCTCGCCGCGCTCACCAACGCGCTCAAGGTGGTCGGGAAGCGGATCGAGGACGTCCGCGTCGTCATCAGCGGCGTCGGCGCCGCCGGGCACGCCATCATCACGCTCCTGCACGCGCAGGGCGTGGGCCACATCGTGGCCTGCGACCGCAACGGCGCGCTCCACTCCGGCCAGGAGCACCAGGAGCCCGCCCGCCGCTGGATCGCCCAGAACACCAACGGTGACGGCCAGGCCGGCACGCTGGCCGAGGTCCTCGCCGGCGCCGACGTCTTCATCGGCGTCTCGGCACCGGGACTGCTCACCGGCGAGGACGTCGCCACGATGAACGACGACGCCATCGTCTTCGCCCTCGCGAACCCCGACCCGGAGGTCGACCCGCTGGAGGCCGGCCGCACCGCCGCGGTCGTGGCGACCGGACGCTCCGACTTCCCGAACCAGATCAACAACGTCCTGGCCTTCCCCGGCTTCTTCCGCGGCATGCTCGACGCGGGCGCTCGAGAGATCACCCAGGAGGTCATGCTCGCCGCCGCCCGAGCCATCGCCGGGTGCGTCGAGCAGGGCGAGCTCAACAGCAGCTACATCGTCCCGTCGGTCTTCGACCCGGCCGTCGCGCCGGCGGTCGCCCACGCGGTCCGCGACGCCGCGACCCGCCAGGGCAACGCCTCGCCGGCGGTCGTCGAGGTCGACCACGCGCTCGAGGACACCGTTCCCGCGTACCAGCCGCACGGCACCATGGAAGGAGTGACCAGTGCCCGCTGAGTCCCCAGTTGAGGTCACGGGCCCGCCCGTCGACGGACAGGAGCAGATCCTCACGCCCGAGGCTCTGGACTTCCTCGCCGCGCTGCAGCGCGAGTTCGTCGCGCGACGCGACGAGCTCCTCGCGGCCCGCAAGACCCGTCGCGACGAGGTGTCGCGCACCGGGAAGCTCGACTTCCTGCCGGAGACCCAGGCGGTCCGCGACGGCGACTGGCGCGTGGCTGCGGCCCCGGCCGACCTGGTCGACCGCCGCGTCGAGATGACCGGACCCACCGACCGCAAGATGACGATCAACGCCCTCAACTCCGGCGCGCGGGTGTGGCTGGCCGACATGGAGGACGCGAGTACTCCCCACTGGCACAACGTGATCGGCGGCCAGGTCAACCTCCGCGACGCGATCCGGCGCACCATCACCTTCACCAACGCGAAGGGCAAGGAGTATGCGCTGCGCGACGACCGGCGCCTCGCCACCATCGTGATGCGCCCGCGAGGCTGGCACTTCGACGAACGGCACCTCGTCGTCGACGGCGCCCCTGTCGTCGGCGCGCTGGTCGACTTCGGCCTGTACTTCTTCCACAACGCGCAGGAGCTGCTCGACCGCGGCAGCGGCCCGTACTTCTACCTGCCGAAGACGGAGAGCCACCTTGAGGCCCGCCTCTGGAACGACGTCTTCACCGTCGCCGAGCAGCGGCTCGGGATCCCGCACGGCACGGTCCGCGCAACGGTGCTCATCGAGACCATCCCCGCGGCGTTCGAGATGGACGAGATCCTCTACGAGCTGCGCGACCACGCCTCCGGACTCAACGCCGGCCGGTGGGACTACCTGTTCAGCATCATCAAGTACTTCCGCGACAGCGGTCCCGAGTTCGTCCTGCCCGACCGTGGCCTCATCGGTATGCCGACCCCGTTCATGCGCGCCTACGCCGAGCTGCTGGTCCAGACCTGCCACCGGCGAGGCGCCTTCGCCATCGGTGGCATGTCGGCGTTCATCCCCAGCCGCAAGGACAAGGAGGCCAACGAGCGCGCCTTCGCCAAGGTCCGCGAGGACAAGCAGCGGGAGGCCAGCCAGGGCTTCGACGGCTCGTGGGTGGCCCACCCCGACCTCGTCGCGGTCTGCGAGGAGGTCTTCGACGGGGTCCTCGGCGACCGGCCCAACCAGCTCGACGTGCTCCGCGACGACGTCCACGTCACCGCCGAGGACCTGCTCGACATCGCCTCCGCGGAGGGTGAGATCACCCGGGCCGGCCTGACCGGCAACGTCGAGGTGGCGGCCCGCTACCTCGAGGCGTGGCTGGGCGGTCTCGGCGCGGTGGGGATCCACAACCTCATGGAGGACGCCGCGACGGCGGAGATCTCGCGGTCGCAGATCTGGCAGTGGGTCCACAACGGCTCGCGGCTCGACGACGGCACCCTCATCACCGCCGAGCTGGTTCGCGACGTCATGGAGCAGGAGCGCAGCGCCATCCGCGCCGAGCTCGGCGACGCCTACGACGACCGCAACTTCGAGACCGCGTTCCGCGTACTGGAGCAGGTCGCGCTGGCCGACGACTACGTCGACTTCCTGACCCTCCCGGCGTACGAGGCGGCATCGGCATGAGTACGGCGACGTCGGCCGGGGTCAGCAGCCTCGCCGACACCCTCGACGACCAGCTCGCCGCAGCCGACGCCGCGCTCGCCGAGCACTACCCGGGCGACCGCGGTGTGCGCCAGCCGGTGCACACCGTCTACGTCCCGGCCGACCGCTACACCGAGACCACCGTCACCGACTGGGGCCGCGAGGCACTCGCGGCGCTCGACGCGCACGGCGGCACACCGGAGCAGCTCGCCGACGCGGCGGGTATGCCGGTTGAGGTCACCTCGGTCGTGTACCCGCTGGTCCGCCGGAAGCTCGAGACCGAGCCGATCGAGGACCTGCGGATCGACTTCGAGGACGGGTTCGGCCACCGCCCGGACGCCGAGGAGGACGTCGCCGCGGTCGCCGCCGCCCGCGCCCTGGCCCGGTCCGTGCACGACGGGAACGCCGCGCCGTTCCACGGGATCCGGTTCAAGTCGTTCGAGGCGCCCACCCGGCGACGCGGCCTGCGCACCCTCGACCTGTTCCTCGGCGAGCTGGTCCGCGAGGGCGGCCTCACCGACGGCCTCCTGCTCACCCTGCCCAAGGTGACGTCGGTCGACCAGGTACAGGCCATGGTGACCGCCTGTCAGTGGCTGGAGGACGCGCATACCCTCCCCGCCGGTCGGCTCGGCTTCGAGATCCAGGTCGAGACGCCGCAGGCGATCCTGGGTTCCGACGGGTCGGCGCTCGTCGCCCGGATGATCCACGCCGCCGCCGGCCGCTGCACCGGGCTGCACTACGGCACCTACGACTACTCCGCGTCCACCGGGGTCTCGGCCGAGTACCAGAGCATGGAGCACGCCGTCGCGGACTATGCGAAGGCCGTCATGCAGGTCGCGGCCGCCGGCACGGGCGTCTTCGTCTCCGACGGCTCGACCAACGTCCTCCCGATCGGCGACGACGCCGCGGTCCGCCGCGGCTGGAGCCTGCACGCCCGCCTGGTCCGTCGCTCGCTCGAACGCGGCTACTACCAGGGCTGGGACCTGCACCCTGCGCAGCTGCCCACCCGGTATGCGGCGACCTACGCCTTCTACCGCGACGGACTCACCAGTGCGGCTGCGCGTCTCAAGGCCTACCTTGGTCAGCAGGACTCGCAGTTCCTCGATGAACCCGCCACCGCCGTCGCGCTCGCGGGGTTCGTCCTGCGAGGGCTCGAGTGCGGCGCGGTCAGTGAGGCCGAGCTCGCCGAGAACATCGGTGTCGAACGCCCCCGACTATCCCAGCTCGCGCGCCGTCGCGCGGCCTGACTCACTCGTCCGCCCTTCCCGGCAGCAGCTCGTCTGAGCCACGACAGACCAATGGAGGTCTAGCAATGTCCAGCGACACCGCACCCACGACCGAGAAGCATCCGGTCGACCAGACCCTTCCCTTCCCGCAGATGTTCACCTACGGGCTGCAGCACGTCCTCAGCATGTATGCGGGTGTCGTCGCCGTGCCCCTCATCGTGGGCACGGCGCTCAAGCTCAGCGGCCCCGAGATCACCTACCTGGTCTCGGCCGGCCTGTTCATCTCCGGGTTGGCCACGCTCCTGCAGACCCTCGGCGTGTGGAAGTTCGGGGCCCGGCAGCCGATCGTGCAGGGCACCTCGTTCGCCGCCGTGTCGACCATCCTCGCGGTCGGCACCGCGCAGGGCGGCGTGGACGGTCTGCGGGCGGTCTTCGGCGCCCTGATCGTCGCCGGCCTCCTGGGCCTGCTCATCGCACCGGTCTTCACCCGGCTGCTGCGCTTCTTCCCCGAGGTGGTGACGGGAGTGGTCATCACCGTCATCGGCATCTCGCTGCTCCCCGTGGCCATCCGGTGGGCCGCCGGCGGCACGCCCGGCGCGCCGAACTTCGGGGACCCGAAGAACATCGCGGTCGCCGCCATCACCATGGCGCTGATCGTGGTGATCTACCGATTCCTGCCGGGGGCGTTCGGTCGGGTGGCCATCCTGTTGGGCCTGGTGCTCGGCACGGTCGTCGCCATCCCGTTCGGGCTGACCAACTTCAGCCGGATCGCCGACGCGAACATCATCCAGCTGACGCTGCCGTTCCACTTCGGCCTGCCGACCTTCGCGGTCGGCGCGATCGTCTCCATGTTCATCGTCATGCTCGTGATCATGACCGAGACGACCGCCGACATCCTCGCCATCGGCCAGGTCATCGACAAGCCCGCCGACCGGCAGACCGTCACCAACGGCCTGCGGGCCGACATGCTGTCGACCAGCGTCGCGGCCATCTTCAACGGGTTCTCGGTGAGCGCGTTCGCCCAGAACGTCGGCCTGGTGGCGATCACCGGCATCAAGAGCCGGTTCGTCGTCGCCGTCGGTGGCGGCATCCTCGTCTTTCTCGGCCTCTTCCCGATCCTCGGGGCCCTGGTCGCCCTCGTCCCGCTGCCCGTGCTCGGTGGCGCCGGGCTGGCCCTCTTCGGGACGGTGGCTGCCAGCGGCATCCGCACGCTCAGCAAGGTCGACTTCTCGGGCAACGCCAACCTCGTGATCGTCGCGTTCTCGCTCGGCATGGGCGTCATCCCCATCGCCGTGCCGACGTTCTACGACAAGTTCCCCGAGTGGTTCCAGGTGATCTTCGACTCCGGCATCACCGCCGCCGCGCTCACCGCCGTCCTGCTGAACATCGTCTTCAACATCATCGGCCGCAAGGGGGAGGCGGAGGGCCCCCTCTTCGCGGAGGCGCCGGCACCGGCCGCGATCTCGGAGGAGGACGAGGCGCGGCTCGACCCCGAGGGACCGGCCGCCCGTGGACGCAGCTACGAGGGCAACCCGTGAGCTACATCTCCGCCCACGTCCTCGACGCGTCCGCCGGCGTACCGGCCCAGGGGGTCAGCGTCCGCCTGGCCGACGAGGCCGGGACGGTGATCGCCGAGGCGGTCACCGACGCCGACGGCCGGGTCGGCGACCTCGGCCCGGACCGGCTCGATCCCGGGGACTACTCCGTGACGTTCGGCTCCGGCGACTACTTCGCCGCACGCCAGGTCGCGTCCTTCCACCCGTCCGTGTCCGTGCTCTTCACGGCGGCGGCGGACCAAGGGCATTACCACATCCCCCTCCTGCTCAGCCCCTACTCCTACACGACCTACCGCGGCAGCTGAGCGGTCTCGTCGAGCCCGCCCGCACCAGCCATTCCACCCGAAAGGACCCAGCCATGACCGAGGTCATCCTCGCCGCCAACCAGTACGGCAAGGCGGAGAACCGCGTCGTCCGCGTCGTTCGCGACACCGCCCGTCACGAGGTCGTCGACCTCAACGTCACGTCACAGCTGCGCGGCGACTTCGAGGCGGCCCACACCCAGGGCGACAACAGCCACGTCGTCGCCACGGACACGCAGAAGAACACGATCTTCGCCTTCGCGAAGGACGGGGTCCCCTCGCCGGAGGAGTTCCTGCTGCGGCTCGCCGACCACTTCACCGGCGACTTCGACTGGGTGACCGGTGGCCGCTGGGCCGCCGACCTGTTCGGCTGGACCCGGATCGACGACCACGACCATGCCTTCTACCGGGGCTCGCCGGAGGTTCGGACCGCGGTACTCGTCCGTGACGGAGACACGAACACCATGCTGTCGGGCTTCTACGGGCTGACCGTCATGAAGACGACGGAGTCGGGCTTCGCCGGGTACCCCAAGGACAAGTACACGACGCTGAAGGAGACGACGGACCGGATCCTCGCCACCGACATCTCCACCAAGTGGCGCTACAACACCACCGACCCCGCCGCGATCGACTACAACGCGCTGTACGACAGCGTCAAGCAGACCATCATGTCCGAGTTCTCGCAGGGCTACTCCAACGCGTTGCAGCAGGACCTCTACGACATGGCCGCGGCGGTGATCGAGAAGCACCCGCAGATCGACGAGATCAAGTTCTCCTGTCCCAACAAGCACCACTTCCTCTCGGACCTGTCGTTCTGCGGCCTGGAGAACCCCGGCGAGGTCTTCTACGCCGCCGACCGTCCCTACGGGCTCATCGAGGCCACCATCCAGCGCAAGGGCGCCCCGAGCGCCGATGCCGCGTGGGTCGGGGTCGCCGGCTTCTGCTGAGCGGCGGACCCGCCCGGGCCGCCCCGTACCGGCTTGACGGGGGTCGGGGCGACCCGGCATACTCGCTTCCGTAATACAAAAGACTATTTCCGAATAGTGGAAAAACGGAGAACCGACGATGACGTCCCACTCGCTGCGCTACCTCGCGAACTGCTCGATGCTCTTCACCGAGGTCCCGCTCCTGGAGCGCCCCGCCGCCGCCAAGGCGGCCGGCTTCGACACCGTCGAGTTCTGGTGGCCGTGGCCGGACCAGCCGGTCCCGGGTGACGCCGACGTCGACGCGTTCGTCACCGCCGTGCAGGACGCCGGCGTGCAGCTCGCGGGGCTCAACTTCTTCGCCGGCGACCTCGCCGGTCCCGACTGCGGCGTGCTCTCCATCCCGAGCCGCGCGCAGCAGTTCCGGGACAACGTCGAGGTCACTCTCGGCATCGGTGAGCGGCTGGGCACCAAGGCCTTCAACGCCCTCTACGGCAACCGGGTCGACGACGCCACGCCGGGTCAGCAGGACGACCTGGGGGCCGAGAACCTCGCGTACGCGGCGAAGGCCGCCGACCGCCTCGGCGCCACCGTGCTGGTCGAGCCGGTGAGCGGCCCGAAGCCCTACCCGCTGCGCACCGCCGACGACGCGGTCGGCGTGGTGGACCGGGTCCGGGCCACCGGGACGGCCAACGTCGGCTTCCTCTGCGACCTGTTCCACCTGGCCAACAACGGCGACGACGTGGACGCGGCCATCGCCAACCACGCCGACCGGGTCGCGCACGTCCAGATCGCCGACGCCCCGGGGCGCGGCGAGCCCGGCTCCGGCGACCTGCCGCTCGACCACTGGCTCGGCGAGCTCGAGCGGTCCGGCTACGCCGGCTACGTCGGCCTCGAGTACAAGCCAACGAGCACGACCGTAGAGAGCCTCGCGTGGCTCCCGGTCGAGCGTCGCTGAATCCCTGACACGCCTGATACGCAAGGAGATCCGCACAATGACCAACGTCGCCTTCATCGGCCTCGGCATCATGGGCAACCCCATGGCCGGGCACCTGGCCAAGGCCGGGCACACGGTGACCGGGTTCAACCGGCACCCCAACTACGAGGACCTCGAGGCCGCCGGCGGTAAGGGCGCGGGCTCCCTCAAGGACGCCGTGGCCGACGCCGACGTCGTCTGCATCATGGTTCCCGACTCGCCGGACGTCCGCGAGGTCCTCGAGGGCGAGGGCGGCGTCTTCGACAGCGCCAAGCCCGGCACCCTCGTCGTCGACTTCTCGAGCATCCGTCCCGACGTCACCGTCGAGCTGGCCCGGGCGGCCACGGAGCGCGGCTTCCGGCTCATCGACGCTCCGGTCTCCGGCGGCGAGAAGGGCGCGAAGGACGCGGTGCTGTCGATCATGGTCGGCGGCGACGCGAAGGACGTCGAGGAGGCCCGCCCGCTGCTCGAGACCGTCGGCAAGACCGTCGTCCACGTCGGCGGCAGCGGCTCCGGCCAGACCGTCAAGGCCGCGAACCAGCTCATCGTGGCGACCAACATCCAGGCGCTCGCCGAGGCGGTCGTCTTCCTCAAGGCCTACGACGTCGACCTCGAGTCGGCGCTGGAGGTCCTCGGTGGCGGCCTGGCCGGCTCCGCGGTCCTCAACCAGAAGAAGCAGAACATGGTCAACGGCTCGTTCGAGCCCGGCTTCCGGATCGACCTGCACCACAAGGACATGGGCATCGTCACCTCCGCTGCCCGCGAGGCCGGCGTCGTGGTCCCCGTGGCCGCCCTCGTGGCTCAGCTGATGGCCTCCGCCCGGGCCAACGGCGACGGTGGTCTCGACCACTCGGCCCTGCTCAAGGGCGTGGAGCGGCTCAGCGGCCGCAGCGAGGAGTCGTCGTCATGACCCGTATGCGTTCCGTGGACGCGGCGGTCCTCATCCTCGAGAAGGAGGGTGCCACCCAGACCTTCGGGCTGCCGGGCGCGGCCATCAACCCCTTCTACCGGGCCATGAAGGACCACGGCGGCATCAAGCACATCCTCGCCCGCCACGTCGAGGCCGCCTCCCACATGGCCGAGGGCTACACCCGCACCAAGGCCGGCAACATCGGCATCTGCATCGGCACCTCCGGCCCCGCCGGCACCGACATGATCACCGGCCTGTACGCGGCGATCGCCGACTCCATCCCGATCCTCTGCATCACCGGGCAGGCGCCGGTCGCCAAGCTCCACAAGGAGGACTTCCAGGCCGTCGACATCGCGTCGATCGCGGCTCCGGTCTCCAAGTGGGCGGTCACCGTCCTCGAGCCGGCCCAGGTCCCGGGTACCTTCCAGAAGGCGTTCCAGCTGATGCGGTCCGGCCGGCCCGGCCCGGTGCTCATCGACCTGCCGATCGACGTGCAGCTCGCCGAGATCGAGTTCGACATCGAGACCTACGAGCCGTTGCCGATCGCCAAGCCGCGGACCACCCGCGCCCAGGCCGAGAAGATCCTCACCATGCTCACCGCGGCGGAGCACCCGCTCCTCGTCGCCGGCGGCGGCATCATCAACGCCGACGCGGCGGACCTGCTCGTCGAGCTGGCCGAGGTCACTGGCGTCCCCGTCGTCCCGACCCTCATGGGCTGGGGCACGATCCCGGACGACCACCCGCTGCACGCCGGCATGGTCGGCCTGCAGACGTCGCACCGCTACGGCAACGCCACGATGCTCGAGTCGGACTTCGTCCTCGGCATCGGCAACCGGTGGGCGAACCGGCATACCGGCGGGGTCGACACCTACACCAAGGGCCGCACCTTCGTGCACATCGACATCGAGCCGACCCAGATCGGCCGCGTGTTCGCGCCCGACTACTCGGTCGTGTCCGACGCCGGGGAGGCCCTCGCGACCCTCGTCGAGGTGGCCAAGGAGTGGAAGGACGACGCCCGCATCCCCGACTACGGCGTCTGGGCCAAGTCGTGCCAGCAGCGCAAGGGGACGATGCAGCGCAAGACGTCGTTCGACGTCGTGCCGATCAAGCCGCAGCGCGTCTACCAGGAGATGAACAAGGCGTTCGGGCCCGACACCCGCTACGTCTCGACCATCGGGCTCTCGCAGATCCAGGCCGCCCAGCTCCTCCACGTGTTCAAGCCGCGGCACTGGATCAACGCCGGCCAGGCGGGACCGCTCGGGTGGACCCTGCCCGCGGCGCTGGGGGTGGCCACGGCCGACCCCGACACCACGGTCGTGGCGCTGTCCGGTGACTACGACTTCCAGTTCCTCCTCGAGGAGCTCGCGGTCGGGGCGCAGTTCAAGATCCCCTACATCCACGTGGTCGTGAACAACGCCTACCTCGGTCTCATCCGGCAGTCGCAGCGGGGCTTCGAGATGGACTACTGCGTGCAGCTGTCCTTCGACAACATCAACGCTCCGGAGCTCAACGGCTACGGCGTCGACTTCGTCAAGGTGTCGGAAGGGTTGGGCTGCAAGGCGATTCGGGTCTTCGAGCCGGACGACATCCTCCCGGCGCTGGAGACCGCGAAGAAGCTCCTGGTCGAGTTCGAGGTCCCGGTCGTGGTCGAGGTCATCCTCGAGCGCGTGACCAACGTGTCGATGGGTACCGAGATCGACGGGGTGGTCGAGTTCGAGGACCTCGCCGAGCGCGGCCTCGACGCCCCCACCGCCATCGCGCTGCTCGACTGAGACTCGCGAGACCGCCGTCGTGCCCACCGTCCTCATCGCCTCCGACAAGTTCAAGGGGTCGCTGACCGCCGCCCAGGTCGCCGCCGCGCTCAGCGCCGGCATCGGCCGGGTGTCGGACGCCACCGTCGTGACCGTCCCGGTCGCGGACGGCGGCGACGGGACGGTGGACGCGGCGGTCTCCGCGGGCTTCGAGCGGGTTCCCCTCTCGGCCGCCGGACCCACGGGCGAGCCGGTCGAGACGGCATATGCGCGCCGCGGCGAGACCGCGGTCGTCGAGATGGCCGACGTCTCCGGCCTCTGGCGGCTCCCCGGTGGCCGGCGCGAGCCGCTCACCGCGACGAGCCGTGGGCTCGGTGAGGTCATCGGGGCGGCCCTCGACGCCGGCTGCACGCAGGTGGTCCTCGGCATCGGCGGCAGCGCGAGCACCGACGGCGGCGCCGGCATGGTGGCCGCCCTCGGCGGTCGGCTGCTCGACGCGCACCACGACGACATCTCGGACGGCGGCGCCGCGCTGGCCGACCTCGAGCGGCTCGACCTGGGCGCCCTGCGCAGCCGGATCGAGGGCATCACCGTCACCGTGGCGTCCGACGTCGACAACCCGCTGCTCGGCGAGCGCGGCGCAGCGGCGGTCTACGGGCCGCAGAAGGGCGCGTCGCCGGACCAGGTGGCGCAGCTCGAGGCCGCGTTGGCGCACTGGGCCGACCTGGTCGAGGAGGTCACCGGCCGCGACGACCGGCACCACTCGGGAGCCGGTGCCGCCGGCGGGGTCGGGTTCGGCGCGGTGGCGGTGCTCGGCGCCAGCATCCGCTCCGGGATCGACCTGCTGCTCGACCTCGTCGGCTTCGACGCCGCCCTGGCGCAGCTCACCTCCGACGACCTGGTCGTCACGGGGGAGGGGTCTCTCGACGAGCAGACCCTGCACGGCAAGGCCCCCGCCGGTGTGGCCGCGGCGGCCGCCGCCCGAGGCATACCCGTCGTCGCCGTGTGCGGACGCACCACCCTCGACGCCGAACGGCTCCGTGCCGCGGGCATCCACGCCGCCTACAGCCTGACCGAGATCGAGCCCGACCCGCAGCGGTGCTTCGACGAGGCCGCCACACTGCTGGAACAGCTCGGAGAGCGGCTCGCGCGCGAGCGGCTCCTCACGACCGACGGTGCTGAGACGGGAGCGACGTCATGAGCGAGTACGACCTGCTGGTGCGAGCCGAGCGGGCGGTCCTGCCCGACGGCGAGCGCGGCGCCGACGTCGCGGTCAAGGACGGGCGCATCGTCGCGATCGAGGAGCCGGGGTCGGACCTCGGCGAGCGCGCGGCAGCCGTCGTCGAGCTGGCCTCCGACGAGGTGCTCCTGCCGGGCATCGTCGACTCGCACGTCCACGTCAACGACCCGGGGCGCACCGAGTGGGAGGGCTTCGAGACGGCGACCAAGGCGGCCGCCGCGGGCGGGGTGACGACCATCGTCGACATGCCGCTCAACAGCATCCCGCCGACCGTCGACGTCGCGGCGCTGGAGGTCAAGCGCAAGGCGGCCGACGGCGAGACGTGGGTGGACGTGGGGTTCTGGGGCGGCGCCGTGCCCGGCAACCTCGCCGACCTGCGACCGCTGCACGAGTCCGGCGTGTTCGGGTTCAAGTGCTTCCTGCTGCACTCGGGCGTCGACGAGTTCCCCGCGCTGGCCCCGGCCGAGGTCGAGGCGGCGATGCGCGAGATCGCCGCGTTCGACGGGCTGCTCATCGTCCACGCCGAGGACCCCGACGAGATCGACCACGCCGCGAACGCCGGCGGACGCGCCTACGCCGACTTCCTCGCCTCGAGGCCGCGGCAGGCCGAGAACCTCGCCATCCAGCACCTCATCGAGCAGTCCCGGGCGACCGGCTGCCGGATCCACATCCTCCACGTCTCGAGCTCCGACGCGCTGCCGCAGATCCGGCAGGCGGAGGCCGAGGGCGTGCGCATCTCCGCCGAGACCTGCCCGCACTACCTGACGTTCACGTCGGAGGAGATCCCCGAGGGCGCGACGCAGTACAAGTGCTGCCCGCCGATCCGCGAGTCGTCGAACCGCGACCTGCTGTGGGAGGGGCTGCGGGACGGGACGATCGACATCGTCGTCTCCGACCACTCACCGTCCACGGCCGACCTCAAGCACTTCGACACCGGGGACTTCGGCACCGCGTGGGGCGGGATCTCGTCGCTCCAGCTCGGGCTGTCGGCGGTCTGGACCGAGGCGCGGCAGCGCGGGTTCACGCTCTCCGACGTCGTCGGCTGGATGTCGCGCGGCCCGGCCGACCAGACCGGGCTCACCCACAAGGGCCGCATCGCCGTCGGCGCCGACGCCGACTTCGCCGTGTTCGCGCCGGACTCCCGGCAGGTCGTCGAGGCCGAGCGCCTGCACCACAAGAACCCCATCACCCCGTATGCCGGCCGGAACCTCACGGGGACCGTCCGCAGCACCTGGCTGCGCGGCATACGCATCGACGTCGCCGGACCGCCCCGCGGCCGGCAGCTGACCAGAGGAGAGTAGGAAAACGATGAAGAAGTACCGCGTCACCGCCCGGAGCAACGAGGCTCCGCCCTTCGCCGCCCTCCCGGACCTCGCGTCCCGGGCGCTTGCGGGGAGCGTGGTCTACGCGAACGACGAGCTGTTCGCGCAGCGCGAGAACCTCATCACCCCCGCCCGCGCGGTGTTCTCGACCGAGGACTTCGGGCACAAGGGCAAGGTGTACGACGGCTGGGAGACCCGCCGTCGCCGCGAGGACGGCCACGACTGGGCGATCGTCCGGCTGGGGGTCCCCGGGGTGGTGCGAGGCGTCGACATCGACACCTCGTGGTTCAAGGGCAACTACCCGCCGCACGCCTCGGTCGAGGCTGCGTCGTTCGAGTGGCACCCGTCGGACGCCGAGCTCGAGTCGGCCGACTGGGTCACCCTGGTCGAGAAGTCGCCGCTCAAGGGCGACACCGACAACTACTTCGACGTGACCGACGAGCGCCGGTTCACCCATGTGCGGCTGTCGATCTTCCCCGACGGCGGCGTGGCCCGGTTCCGGGTGCACGGCGAGCCGGTTCCGGACCCGCGGTTCCTCACCGGGACCGTCGACCTGGCCGGGCTGGAGAACGGTGGCGCGGTCGTCGACTGCTCCAACATGTTCTACTCGTCGCCCACCCAGATCCTGCTGCCCGGCCGGGCGCGGATCATGGGCGAGGGCTGGGAGAACGCGCGGCGTCGCGACGGCGGCAACGACCACGTGACGGTGGCGCTGGCGGCTCCTGGTCTGGTTCGCCGGATCGAGGTCGACACGTCGTACTTCGTCGGCAACGCGGCCGGCTGGGCGCGGCTGTCCGGCGTCAACGAGGCCACCGGCGACGTCGACGACCCGTCGACGTGGGAGGAGCTGGTTCCCAAGACCCGGCTCCAGCCCGACACGCGGCACTTCTTCCGGGTACGCCCCGACGCTCCCGTGACCCACGTCCGGCTGGACGTGTACCCGGACGGTGGCCTGGCCCGGCTGCGGATCAACGGCGAGGTCGACGAGGCCGCCCTGCACGCGGCCGTGGTTCGCTGGCTGGACCTGCTGCCGGAGAGCCACGCGGTCCAGGTCCTGACGTCCGGTGCGGGACTCTCCGCCGAGGAGGCCGAGGCCCTGGTCGGCAAGCGCCCGTTCGGCGACGGCGCGGTCCCCGACGAGGTCGTGACCGCCCTCCTCGCCGACTGAACCCGCCCGCCCGCCCACTTCTCGGACATGTCTGAGTAGTTGACGCCGGTATGCGGTTTCGGCGGCTACTGGTCGGACATGTCTGAGTTGTTGTCGGCGGGCGCGCCGCGACAGCTGACGTTGCGGAGGGAGTGCACCCGTTACGCGTCGCGGCGGGCGACGCTGCCCCCACGCTCAACTTCTCGGACATGTCTGAGTAGTCGACGTCCGTGTGCGGTTTCGGGCGCACCCAGTCGGACATGTCTGAGTAGTTGACGCCGGTATGCGGTTTCGGCCGCAACTGGTCAGACATGTCTGAGTAGTTGTCGGCGGGCGGGCGAGGGGCGGCGGGGCGGGCGGCGAGGCTCAGGCGGGGCGCTCAGAGGGCGCACAGCCATCGCATAGGGGGCGCGCCCAGTCTCGGCAGGGTCAGGTCGGCATCGGGCCGGCCGCCTCTAACGAGGAGGCTCGTGATGGGAGCCCAGCCGATGCCGTTTCCCAGCGACCGCCCCACGAACCGGCTCGACCACGACCCGCGCACCGCGCTGCGCGGACCCGCATACGAGTGGCCGCTCTGGTCCACGACCATGCGCGTCGTCACGGCGGACCCCCACGCGCTGCCGTCCGCCCGCCGACTGGTGGAGACGGAGCTGGCCCACGTCGAGCTCGCCGCGAGCCGGGGGCGTCGTGACGCGGAGGTCGCGACGCTTTCCACGGGCCGGCGGACGCGGATCAGCGGCACCCTGGCCGCGATCCTGGGTGCCGCCCTCCGCGCGGCCGAGGCGACCGACGGCGCCGTGGACCCGACCACGGGCCGCTCCCTCCGCCCGGTCGGCGACGCCGATCCCTGGCGAGGGATCGAGCTCGACGAGGCGCACCAGACCGTGCTCGTACCCCGCGGGGTCGAGCTGGACCTCGACGCCATCGCACGGGCCTGGGCCGCCGACCGGTGTGCGGCCGTGGTCGCGGACGTCCTCGACGTCGGCGTGCTGGTCAGCCTGGGCGGAGACATCGCGACCGCCGGCCCCGCGGGCGGCGGCGCCTGGGAGGTCCTGGTGGCCGACCCCGACGACCAGCCGAGCGCGCGGGCGGCCCTGGTCGCCATCCCGACCGGCCTGGCCGTGGTGACCTCGACCTCGACGACGACCGAGACCACCCTCTTCCGAACCGCCACCGTCGTCGCCCCGGACTGCGTCACCGCTGCCACCTGGTCGGCGGCCGCCCTCGCCGACCACGGTCTGGCCCACCTGACCGAGCGCGGCCTTCCCGCACGCCTCGTCGGCGTGGACGGCTCGCTCACCTACCTCGCCGGCTGGCCGGAGGACGGCGAGCTGGCGCCGACGCCCTGAGGTTCTGGCGCCGACGCACTGAGGTTGTTGAGCGTTAAGCCGCGTCGTTCGGGCCTGCTCGGTTACCCTGAAGTGGTTTAGACGTCAACTGACGTCGAAGCCCCTGATCAGCTGAAGGCCCGCGATGTGTCCCCTGTCTCGCGGGCCTCCAGCATGTCCGGGCTCGGAGGGTCGGCCCGCATTGGATACCCTCGCCGCGACCCAGTTGGATCCCAGGGCGGAGTGGTGATGTCGACCGCACAACAGATCGGTGTCCCGTCCGAGTCCCGGCCGGGGGAGACGCGCGTCGCGGCCACGCCGAAGACCGTCGAGCAGCTGCGGGGCCTGGGCTACGAGGTCGTCGTCGAGTCCGGGGCCGGCGCCCGGGCCAGCTTCGCCGACGCCGCCTACGAGGAGGCCGGCGCGCGGGTCGCCTCCCAGGACGAGGTGTGGGCCAGCGACCTCGTGCTGAAGATCAACGCCCCGTCCGACGAGGAGATCGCCCGCCTTCGTGACGGCGCGATCCTGGCCAGCCTGGTCAGCCCGGCCATCGACCCCGACCTCGTCGCCAAGCTCGCGGCCAGACGGATCACCGTCCTCGCCATGGACGCCGTGCCGCGCATCTCCCGCGCGCAGTCGCTCGACGTGCTCAGCTCGATGGCCAACATCGCGGGATACCGCGCGGTCATCGAGGCGGCCCACGAGTTCGGCAGTCTCTTCACCGGCCAGGTCACCGCGGCCGGCAAGGTCCCACCGGCGAAGGTCCTCGTGGTCGGCGCCGGGGTCGCGGGACTCGCCGCCATCGGTACCGCCGGCAGCCTCGGCGCCGTGGTGCGCGCTTTCGACGCCCGCCCCGAGGTCGGCGAGCAGGTCGAGTCGATGGGCGCCGAGTTCCTCCGGGTCGAGCGGTCCGAGGAGGAGTCGCAGGCCAGCGCCGACGGCTACGCCCGGCAGACGTCCGAGGACTTCGACCGCAAGGCCGCCGAGCTGTATGCGGCGCAGGCCGCCGACGTCGACATCATCATCACCACCGCGCTGATCCCCGGCCGTCCCGCGCCTCGCCTCATCACGGCGGAGATGGTCGCCACGATGAAGCCCGGCAGCGTCATCGTCGACATGGCCGCCGCGAACGGCGGCAACTGCGAGCTCTCGGTCGCCGACCAGATGGTCGTCAGCGACAACGGCGTGCGGATCATCGGCTACACCGACCTGGCCGGGCGGCTGCCGACGCAGTCGTCGCAGCTGTTCGCCACCAACCTCGTCAACCTGCTCAAGCTGCTCACGCCGGACAAGGACGGGCAACCGGTGCTCGACATGGACGACCAGGTCGTCCGGGGTATGACGGTGGTCCGGGACGGCGAGCTGCTGTGGCCGCCGCCCCCGGTCCAGGTGTCGGCCACCGCCCCCCTGAAGGCGGTGGCGATCCGGACGCCGGCGGAGAAGAAGGCTCCCAACCCACGACGGCGCAACGTGCTCCTCGTCGTGGCCGCTCTACTGCTGGGGCTCCTGGGCGCGTTCTCCCCGAGCGAGCTCCTCGGCCACCTGACGGTGTTCGCGCTGGCCGTGGTCGTCGGGTTCTACGTCATCACCAACGTCCACCACGCGCTGCATACGCCGCTGATGTCGGTCACCAACGCCATCAGCGGGATCATCGTCATCGGCGCCCTGCTGCAGGTGATCTACCCCAACCCGCTCGTCACCGTCCTCGCCGTGGCCGGGATCCTCGTGGCCAGCATCAACGTGTTCGGCGGGTTCACCGTGACCCGGCGAATGCTCCAGATGTTCCGGAGGGCGTGAGCGATGTCCGCCACCGGGATCGTCGCGGTCGCCTACATCGTCGCCGCGCTGCTCTTCGTCCTCAGCCTGGCCGGCCTGTCCAAGCACGAGACGGCCAAGACCGGCAACACCTACGGCATCGTCGGCATGGCCGTCGCCCTGGTCGCCACGATCTGGGTGGTCTTCGACAACCGCGGGTATGCCGTCGGCTGGCAGGCCGCCCTGGTGTTCCTGCCGATGATCGTCGGCGGCGCGATCGGGGTGTGGCGAGCTCTCCGCGTCGAGATGACGGGCATGCCGCAGCTCATCGCGATGCTGCACAGCTTCGTCGGCCTCGCCGCAGTGCTCGTCGGCTACAACACCTGGCTGCTCGCCGAGAGCGCCGGCGCCAGCCACGACGCGGTCCACCTCACCGAGGTGTTCCTCGGCATCTTCATCGGCGCCGTCACCCTGACCGGCTCGATCGTGGCGTACCTCAAGCTGAGCGCCCGGATCCCGAGTAAGCCCCTGATGCTGCCGGGCCGGCACGTCATGAACCTGTTCGCGCTGCTGGTCTCGGCCGGACTGCTGGTGTGGTTCGTCCTCACCGGTGGCGCGGTCCCGGTCATCGCCATGACCGTCGTCGCGCTGGCCTTCGGCTGGCACCTCGTCGCGTCGATCGGCGGCGGCGACATGCCC
This sequence comes from uncultured Actinomycetota bacterium, assembly GCA_963713345.1. GTDB lineage: Bacteria > Actinomycetota > Actinomycetes > Actinomycetales > Dermatophilaceae > Lapillicoccus. The sequence continues at coordinate 647,724 of CAVQLI010000014.1, forward strand.
GTCGTCGTGTCGATGCTCAACAGCTACTCCGGGTGGGCCGCGGCCGCCGCCGGGTTCATGCTCGGCAACGACCTGCTCATCGTCACCGGCGCCCTCGTCGGCTCCTCCGGTGCCTACCTGTCCTACATCATGTGCCAGGCCATGAACCGGTCCTTCGTCTCGGTCATCGCCGGCGGGTTCGGCTCGGGCGCCGTCGCCGCCTCCGACGACACCGACTACGGCGAGCACCGCGAGACCTCGGCCGTGGACGTCGCCGACCTGCTCAAGGACGCCGGAACCGTCGTCATCACGCCCGGCTACGGGATGGCGGTCGCCCAGGCGCAGTACCCCGTGGCCGATCTGACCCACAAGCTGCGCGAGCGGGGGATCGAGGTCCGGTTCGGCATCCACCCGGTCGCGGGCCGGCTCCCAGGGCACATGAACGTACTGCTGGCCGAGGCCAAGGTCCCCTACGACATCGTCCTCGAGATGGACGAGATCAACGAGGACTTCCCCACGACCGACGTGGTCCTCGTCATCGGCGCCAACGACACCGTCAACCCCGCCGCGGCCGAGGACCCCACCTCACCGATCGCCGGTATGCCGGTGCTCGAGGTTTGGAACGCCAAGGACGTCATCGTCTTCAAGCGATCGATGGCCGCGGGGTATGCGGGGGTGCAGAACCCGCTGTTCTTCCGGGACAACAGCTCGATGCTCTTCGGCGACGCCAAGGAGCGCGTCGAGGACATCATCAAGGCGCTCTGAGTCGAAGCCGTCTGAACCGAAAGACGAGGTGCGCTAGTCGTCCGACTCGGGCGGCGGCGTCGGCGGGACTGACGGGATCGGACCGGTGTCGGCCATCCGCCGCCGGCGGCGTTCCGCGTCGCTGCTGTAGATGACCTCGCCGCTCGGCATCGGCGCTGAGTCCCCGTACTGGTGGAGCGGAATGGCCTGCGAGTACGACCAGCGCTCGTCGACCGCGGACCCGCCCGGCCGCATACCCGATCCTCCCGGCCCCTTCGGTCCGGCCACCCGCACCACGGCACCGGCCAGCGGGCTGACCACCGGCGCTGGTGGTGCCGGGGAGCCACCGGTCCCGTCGTCGAGGTACCCGTCGTCGCGGTCGGGGTCGGTCACCCGCTCGCGGCTGGGCACGCCGAAGATCTCGGTGCAGATGATCCGGTAGGTGACGTCGGGGTGCGGGACCCAGTCGACCTGACGCAGCGCCTGGTCCTGGCCCGCGCTCTCGAGGACGAACCGGCCGTAGCCGAAGATCCGCCCTGGCACCGAGCGCTGGTACGACATGTCGGTCACCTTGATGAGCGGCATCATCGCGACCTTCTGGGTGAAGAGGCCGTAGTTGAGCAGCAGCCGCTTGTCGGTGGCGATGAACCGGTCGTGCCGCCACTGGGCGACCTGGAACACCAGCCAGCCCAGGAGGACGAACCAGAGCAGCCAGAGCACCCGCGCGAAGACGCCACCGTCGACCCGGATGCGAGCGTCGACCCACATGGTGACGAACAGGCCGGCGAGGGTGTAGAGGATCGGGAGAGCGATGACCCCCCAGTGCTGTCGGACGTCGACCATCACCCGTTCCCCCTCGAGGAGGAAACGCTGGAGGTTCGGGTCGCGACGTCGCCGCATCCGGCCGGGCCGCTACCGGGACATCAGCGAGTCGAAGAACGCGAAGATCGAGCGGACGCCCTCGGCGAGGATCTCGAACGTCGTGCGCACGACGTCCGCGGCTTGCGTCGGCGACTTGACGATGGCGTAGACGACGTACGCGAGCAGCACCCAGCCCAGGATCTTCCGCACTCGGCTCATGGGGTGGCTCCTCGGTCGGGGCAGTATGCGTTGGGGCTGGGCAGAACCTGAACGTCAGTGTGCCGCATGGGGCTGGTGTGACGACAGAGGCGCGCCCGGGTGTGGTCCGCCGTCAGACGAGCCCGTAGAGCCGGTCCCCGGCGTCGCCGAGCCCCGGGACGATGTAGCCCTGGTCGTTCAGCCGCTCGTCGACCGCGCCGGTGACCAGGCTGAGTGGCACGCCGAGGTCGCCCAGCTGCTCCTCGATGTGGGCGATGCCCTCCGGCGCCGCCAGCAGAGTGATCGCGGTGATGTCGTCCGCGCCGCGGTCCACGAGGTACCGGATGGCCATGGCGAGGGTGCCGCCGGTGGCCAGCATCGGGTCGAGGACGTAGCACTGGCGGCCGTGCAGGTCGTCGGGGAGCCGGTTGGCATACGTCGTCGCCTCGAGCGTCTCCTCGTTGCGCATCATCCCGAGGAAGCCGACCTCCGCCGTCGGCAGCAGCCGGACCATGCCGTCGAGCATGCCCAGGCCGGCGCGCAGGATCGGCACGACGAGAGGCTTCGGGCTGGCCAGCTTGATCCCCGTCGTCGGCGCGACGGGCGTCTCGATCTCGAACGGCTCGACGCGGACGTCGCGGGTGGCCTCGTACGCGAGGAGGGTCACCAGCTCGTCGACGAGACGCCGGAACGTCGGCGAGTCGGTGCGCTTGTCACGCAGGTAGGTCAGCTTGTGCGAGATGAGCTGGTGGTCGGCCACGTGCACGCGCATGCGGGAAACTTAGCGCGTGCAGGACGATCGGTACGCCGCGTGGATGGGCCGCCCGCTCGAGCTGGCCACCGTCGCGGAGCAGGCCGGTGACGTACCGGTCGGCGCGGTCGTGGTCGGTCCGGACGGCGACGTCATCGGCGAGGGGCACAACGTCCGCGAGGCGTGGGAGGACCCGACCGGCCACGCGGAGATCGTCGCGATCCGCGCGGCGGCCCAGGTGCTGGGGTCCTGGCGGCTCATCGGCTGCACCCTCGTCGTCACGCTCGAGCCGTGTGTGATGTGCGCCGGGGCGATGGTGCTGGCCCGCGTGCCGGTATGCGCGTTCGGCGCCTTCGACCCCAAGGCCGGGGCCTGCGGCTCGGTCTGGGACGTCGCCCGCGACCCGCGTGCGAACCACCGCGTCGAGGTGGTCGGGGGGGTCCGCCAGGAGGAGTGCGCCCGCCTGCTCCTCGATTTCTTCGCGGCGCGGCGGCTCCGGTAGCCTTCCCGGCGGTGGCGTGTCCGAGCGGCCTAAGGAGCACGCCTCGAAAGCGTGTGTGGGGGTAACTCCACCGTGGGTTCAAATCCCACCGCCACCGCCAAACTGAGCAGAAAACAGCCCCTCGTGGTGTTGGACAACACGCCAACGCGAGCGTGACTGTCGTCTCCGGGGTGGGTCAGGGTCGACCCCCATGTCCGCGAGGCTCGGCCGCCGCTAGCGTCGAAGGGTCGGCCGGGACGCACCGGCCCCACACGCCGAAGGCTAGCCATGCAGGCATTGGTGCAGGACGTCTACGGCACGTCCGCCGTGCTCCGACTCGACGAGGTCGACCGACCCGAGCCTGCAGCGGGGCAAGTCCTGGTGAGGGTTGCCGCGGCGTCGGTCAACGCCGCCGACTGGCACATCATGCGCGGCGAGCCCAAGGTCGCACGGCTCATGGACCGCAACATCTTCGGCCGTACCGGACCGCGCGAGCGCATCCGCGGCCGCGACTTCGCCGGCACCATCGACGCCGTCGGCCCCGGGGTCACCGGCTGGCGCGTCGGCGACGCGGTGCTGGGTGAGGACGACGCGACGCTCGCGGAGTATGCCGTCGTCGACCAGGCCTGCCTGGCGCGCAAGCCGGACGCGCTGTCCTTCGAGGAGGCCGCGGCCATGCCATTGGCCGCCGTCACCGCCGACCTGTGCCTCAGGCAGGGCGGGGTGCAGGCGGGGCACCGGGTGCTGGTCATCGGCGCATCGGGAGGCGTGGGCACGTTCGCCGTCCAGCTCGCCGCCGCACGCGGCGCCACCGTCACGGCAGTCTGCAGCACCCGCAACATCGACCTGGTCACCTCGCTTGGCGCCGAGCAGGTGGTCGACTACACCCGCGAGGACTTCACCCGGGCCGGGCGGGCGTACGACGTCGTCCTCGACCTGGTCGGCAACCGGGGCCTGAGGGACCTGCGCCGCGTCGTCGCCCCGGGCGGTCGGCTGGTCCTGTCAGGCGGTGGAAATCCGGGCCAGGGCACCTACCTCGGCCCGGTCGGCCTGATGGCCAAGGCCGGGCTCTTCGGGCGCGTCCTCGGCCTGCGCGTCCACATCCCGCGCGCCGCGCCGGACGCGGAACGGCTCACCGAGCTCGCTGAGATGGCCGCCCGCGGCGAGATCCGCCCCGTCGTCGACCGCACCTATCCGCTCACCGACGCCGTAGCGGCCATGCGACACCTCGAGGTGGAGCACGCCCGCGGCAAGATCGTCGTCACCATCGGACAGCCACGGTCTGAACAGTAGGCACTCGGAGCTGAGGGTCCTCGCTCGGAGACCTGGGAAGCGCTTGCCGGCTCGAATCCGCGGGCGTCACGTGACCTCGTCAGATCACGTCTCTATCCCTCCAGGGATACTGCACTCCGCTCAGTTCGACGCAGCTCCCCACCCTTCACCGCCAAGCACCTTCACCGAGCAGGTTCCTGAGGAGCGCTGAGGGCCTCTAAGGCTTCTGAGGCGGGGCGTACCGGATCTGAGGTGCGTTCCCCATGTGCGACCCCGGTGCGGGACGCGACCGTGGCGTCATGTTCCGCACCACCCTTCCCGCCATGACCCCCCCGGGTGTCACCGCGGCCTGCCAGTGGCCGTACATCGACTCCCCGGACTGGGACCCGCTGCCGTGAGCGCCACCTCGAACCTCGGTCCGGTCGTCACGTTGGTGGCCGCCGCCATGGTCGGAGCCGGCCTCGTCACCGCCGACGTGCTCACCGACCCCGCCCGCACCCGGGCCGAGACGCCGGTGGCCGCCGTGGCGACCGCGACTCCCGCGGCGGCGACGACCTCCACGGCCGCCGCGACATCGCCCACGACACCGCCGCCACCACCAGCGCCGCGCCGACCACGGCGCCGACGGCGGTGCCGACCACTCCGGCGTACGCCGCCGCCTACCTCTCCCCGGCGGTCTACGTCGGCCGCGACGCCACCCGACGGACCAGCGTGGCCGTGGCGGTGCGCGACGGGAAGGTGGCCGCCTACGTCTGCGACGGGAAGTCGGTCGAGTCCTGGCTGACCGGTACCGCCACCGGCACGACCGCCACCCTCACCGCGGGCGGCGACCGTCTCGTCGCCGAGGTCGCCGGCGGAGGGCTGCACATCACCGGAACGGTCCGCGGCCGCCCCGTCGACGTGACCGCGGCCCCGGCGTCCGCGCCGGCCGGTCTCTACCGGCTCGACGCGACCAACGGCACGACGGTCGGCTGGATCGTCCAGCCCGACGGCACGCAGGTCGGGCTCCGGTCCCGCTCCGGCGTCGTCGCTCCGGCCCCGGTCCTCGTCCCCGGACAGGCCGTCACGCTCGACGGCCAGCAGGCATACCCCCAGGAGGTGAGCGGCGATGACCGCTTCTGACGTCAAGGCCCCCGCGACGAGCCGGCCCGCGCTCGCCATCCTCGCCGTACCCGTCGTGGCCGGCGTCGGCGTGGCCGTCGCGCTCGGCGTCTACGGGTCGGTGCACGAGCCGGCGCAGTACGGGCTCAGCATCGCGGGCTTCTCGACCGGCGCGGTGGCGAAGTCGTGGCTCACCACGGCCGCGGTCGTGCTGGCCGTCGTCCAGCTCGTCACGGGTGCGGGGATGTGGGGGTGGTTCGGTCTGGGCGACCGAACCTGGGTCGCTCCGCTGCACCGGTGGTCCGGTCGCCTCGCGGTCCTCGCCACGCTGCCCGTGGTGACGCACTGCCTGTATGCGTTCGGCTTCGAGCACGACAACCCACGGGTCCTGGCCCACTCGTTGCTCGGCTGCCTGTTCTTCGGGGCCTTCACCGCCAAGATGCTCGCGCTGCGTCCGAAGTCCGTCCCGGGCTGGGCGCTCCCCGTGCTCGGCGGCCTGCTGTTCACCACCCTCGCCGGGCTCTGGCTCACGTCGGCGCTCTGGTACTTCACGACGACGGGAGTCCTCCGATGACCACGACCTCCACCGCAAACTCCAGCGCAGGGTCGCCGCCCGGCCTGCTGGCCCGCCGCCCGGTCCTCTGCGGCGCCGCGGCGATCTGTGTCACCGCCGTCGGCGGCTGCGCGGGCTACGGCAAGGGGCGTCCCGCACCGCCGCCCGCCCAACCTGCTCCGGCCGCCCAACCGGCTCAAGCCGCTGCCAACGCGCCGACACCGATCGCCACGGTGGCCGATCTCCCCGTCGGCGGTGGGGCGATCCTCGCCGACCGGCAGCTCGTCGTGACGCGCCCGACCGCGACCGAGGTCCGGGTCCTCAGCGCGGTCTGCACGCACCAGGGCTGCCTCGTCGACTCCGTCGCGAACGGCACGATCTCGTGCGCCTGTCACGGCAGCGCGTTCTCGCTGACCGGCGAGGTCACGTCCGGTCCGGCCACGCAGCCGCTGCCCGCGCGGCAGTTCTCCGTCGTGGACGGTGTCGTCACGCTCTAGAAAGGCGTGTAGAAAGGCCGACATGGCCCGCCCGGTGATCGCCGTCCTCAACGGCCCGAACCTCAACCTGCTCGGTGAACGCGACCCCTCGGTCTACGGGTCCGAGACCCTCGCCGACATCGAGGCGCGCTGCGCCGCATACGCCGATGGTCTGGGGTTCGACGTCGACTGCCGCCAGAGCAACCGCGAGGGAGAGCTGATCGACATGGTCCAGGACGTCCGCCACGGCGCGGGGATCGTCATCAACGCCGGCGCCTACACGCATACCTCCGTGGCGATCCGCGACGCCCTTGCGACCGTGACGTGTCCCGTGGTCGAGGTGCACATCTCGAACGTCCATGCGCGAGAACGGTTTCGCCACCACTCGTACCTGTCGGCCGTGGTCACCGGCGTCATCGTCGGGCTCGGCCCCCAGGGGTACGAGCTGGCCATCGCCGCGGTCGCGGCTCGGGCCTCGACGACCTGACCGTCAGCAGGGGTTCGGGGCCGCGCTCGTCGCGGTCCCGGCGGCGCCGAGCGTCGTGAACCCGTTGCCGATGACGAAGTCGACGGTCGCGTCCGCCCGGGTGTCGAGGATGAAGTTGACCCCCGGGATCATCGGGGACACCAGTGCCGCCCCGGCCTGGCCGTTCGGCCCGTACCGCAGCTCGCCCGCGCCGCCGACCGACTTCTTGAGCGGGTCGTTGGCCACGTTGCCGATCGTGAACCCGCGGGCCTTGACGTCCTTGGCGGTGGACGCGGCGAGGCCGGCACGGTTCGTCGCGTTGTAGACGTTGACGGTGACCTGGCTCGCCGTGAGCCCGGCAGCCCCGCCCGCACCCGCGGTGAAGTCGCTGGTCGGGCATCCCGACGCGGAAGGGCTCGCGGGCCGGTTGAAGTACGAGGCGGCGTAGTAGAACGCTCCGGCGAGGACGACCACGAGCACGACGAGGATGATCGCCGTGCGCCGGTTTCTCCGGTGCCGCTGCGACGACGCAGACTCGACCACGTGGCTCACGGAGGTTAGTGAAGCACGAGCACGCGTGCGTGGAGGGTAGGTCGCTGCTGGAGAGCGGCACGCAGGGCACGGTGGAGTCCGTCCTCGAGGTACAGGTCGCCCTTCCACTCCACGACGTGCGCGAAGAGGTCCCCGTAGAACGTCGAGTCCTCGGAGAGGAGCATGCCGAGGTCGAGCGTGGTCTTCGTCGTGATGAGCTCCTGCAACCGCACCAGTCGGGGCGGGACATCGGACCAGTCCTTCGCCGAGACGTGCCCGTGGTCGGGGTACGGGCGCGTGTCGCCGATGGCCTTGAAGATCACCGCCGCAGTCTAGGACGACGTATGCGGGTGCCTCCGGACACGACCAGTTCCGGCCCCGTTCCTACGGGTTGGCCCCGATTCGTGCGGACTAGCATGCGAATCGTGACCGATGCGACCACGCCCCCGACACCTCCGTCAGCGCCCGCGGCACCGGTTGCTCCGGCCACACCGGCGGCGACCAACCCCGCGGGGCCGGCTCCCGACCAGATCGCGGCGATCACGGCGGGGTACGGGTTCGACACCCCGTCCCTGCTGTTCGGGAGCGCGGTGTTCGAGGACACCATCTACCCCGAGGCCAAGGTGCGGATCCCGCTCTCCGTCATGAACCGGCACGGGCTGGTCGCCGGCGCCACCGGTACCGGCAAGACCAAGACCCTCCAGCTCATGGCCGAGCAGCTGTCGGCCCAGGGCGTCCCGGTCTTCCTCGCGGACATCAAGGGCGACCTCAGCGGCATGGCGGTCGCGGGGGAGCCGAACCCGAAGATCGAGGAGCGCTGCGCGAGCATGGGGCTCGTGTGGGAGCCGAAGGGCTACCCCGTCGAGTTCCTGTCGCTCGGCGGCATGGGCCAGGGGGTCCCGATCCGTACGTCGGTCACCTCGTTCGGTCCGGTTCTCATGTCGAAGGTGTTGGGGCTCAACGCGACCCAGGAGTCCAGCCTCGGTCTCGTCTTCCACTACGCCGACCAGCGCGGGCTGCTGCTCGACGACCTCAAGGATCTGCGAGAGGTCATCTCGTACCTCAACTCCGACGAGGGCAAGGGCGACCTCAAGGAGCTCGGCGGCCTGTCCGCGGCGACCGCCGGGGTCATCCTGCGCGAGCTGATCACGTTCTCCGCCCAGGGGGCCGACGTCTTCTTCGGGCTCCCCGAGTTCGACACCGCCAGCCTGCTGCGCACCGCTGCCGACGGGCGCGGCATGGTGACAATGCTCGAGCTGCCGGCGGTGCAGGACCGCCCGGCGCTGTTCTCGACGTTCCTCATGTGGCTGCTGGCCGACATGTACCACGACCTGCCCGAGGTGGGTGACCTCGAGAAGCCCAAGCTGGTGTTCTTCTTCGACGAGGCCCACCTGCTGTTCAACGACGCGTCGAAGCAGTTCCTCGACGCGATCCAGCAGACCGTCCGGCTGATCCGCTCCAAGGGCGTCGGCATCTTCTTCGTCACGCAGTCGCCCAAGGACGTCCCGGGCGACGTCCTGGCCCAGCTCGGCAACCGGGTCCAGCACGCTCTCCGCGCGTTCACCCCTGACGACGCCAAGGCGCTGAAGGCCGCCGTCTCGACCTACCCCACCAGTGACTACGACCTCAACAAGGTGCTGACCTCGCTCGGTACCGGCGAGGCGGTCATCACCGTCCTGTCCGAGAAGGGCGCCCCGACACCGGTCGCCTGGACCCGGATGCGCGCGCCCGAGTCGCTGATGGCCCCTGCGCCGACCGAGACGCTGACGCAGATCATCAGCGTCAGCCCGCTCAACGAGGCGTATGCGGCGGCGCAGGACCGCCAGTCGGCCTACGAGACGCTGAACGCCGCGACGCAGGAGCAGGCGGCCCAGGCCGCCGCGGCGGCCGCTGCCGAAGCGCAGGCCAAGGCGGACGCCGCTGCCGCAGCGGCCCAGGCGAAGGCCGACGCCGCCGCGGCCAAGGAGGCGGAGCGGGCGCAGGTCGCTGCGGACAAGGCCCGGGTGCAGGCCGAGAAGGAGGCCGAGCGGGCCCGGGTCGCCGCGGAGAGGGAGGCCGCGCGCCAGGTGGCGGCCGAGGCGAAGCGCCAGGCGGCCCAGCCCACGGTCGTCGAGTCGGTCCTCGGCAACTCGGCGGTCAAGTCGATGCTCCGGTCGGCCGGCACGGCGCTGGGCCGCGAGATCACCCGGAACCTCTTCGGGACGGCTCGCCGCCGCTGACCTGCCCGGAAGCGGGTTGTCAGGAAGTGCGGAGGCGCTGAGCGACCAGCCGGCCGAGCACGCCGACCGCGAACACGCATACGCCGACCGCCACCGCGGCCCACGGCAGGGTCACCACGAGGACCAGGCACCCGACGATCCCGAAGAGGTGCAGCCCGCGTGGCCAGCGCCGGTGGGTCGCGTCCTGGGTGACTGCCGCCGCGTTCGCCACCGCGTAGTAGACGAGCACCCCGAACGACGAGAACCCGATCACCGCCCGCACGTCGAAGGCCACCACGAGCAGGACCACCACGGCGCAGACCGCCGCCTCCGCCGCCTGGGGCACGCCACGCCGCTCGTCGACCGTCGCCAGCACGGCGGGCAGGTCGCGTTCCCGCGCCATCGCCAGCATCGTCCGGCTGACGCCCGTGACGAGCCCGAGCAGGGCACCGAGGCTGGCCAGGACGGCCGCCACGCGGACGGGCGCGCCCATCCAGCTCACCCCCGCCTGGTCGGCGGCGGCGAGCAGGGGGAGGTCGGACGCCGCCACGCCGGCCGGGCCGAGGACGGCGAGGAGGACCACCCCCACCACGGCGTAGAGGACGACGACGATCCCCAGCGCTCGCGGGATGGCCCGCGGGATCGTCGTCTCCGGGTCTCGCACCTCCTCGCCCAGCGTGGCGATCCGCGCATACCCGGCGAACGCGAAGAACAACAGCCCGGCGGACTGCAGGATCCCGTATGCGGACGACGTCCCCCAGTCCTCGAACGGCGAGTGCCACGTGCGGTTCGCGACGCCGATGGCGACCAGCGTCACGCCGAGGATGCCGATGGTCAGGACGACGAGCACCGTGGCCAGCCGCGCGGTCTTCGTGATGCCGCGCAGGTTCACGAGGGTCAGGCCGACCACGGCCGCGATCGCGAGGAACCGGGTGGCCCGGGCGTCGCCGCCGACGGCGTAGGTCGCCACGGTGAGCGCCATCGCCGCGCATGACGCGGTCTTGCCGACGACGAAGCCCCACCCGGCGACGAACCCCCACCACGGGCCGAGCCGTTCGCGGCCGTAGACGTAGGTACCGCCGGAGGTCGGGTACTGCGCGGCCAGCTGCGCCGACGCCGTCGCGTTGCACCAGGCGACGACCGCCGCCACGACGAGCCCGACGAGCAGGCCTGAGCCGGCAGCGGCCGCAGCCGGGGTGAACGCCGAGAACACCCCGGCGCCCACCATCGAGCCGAGCCCGATGACGACGGCGTCCCGCACACCGAGGCGGCGGTGCAGCGCGGGGCGGGACTGGTCAGTCGTCGGCGTCGTCCTCGCTGTCGTCCCACCCGGCGAAGTACGTCACGACCTGGATCTCCGGGTTGTCGGCGACCTCGAGGACGAGCTGACGCAGCCCGACCTCACGGTTGTCGGGGAGCCGAACTCGCTTGATACCACTGCGGTTCGGTGGGCCGTCGTGGCGCTCCCACCACGTGCGGGCCTCCGGCGTGATCGCGAAGACCTCCTCGAGGAGGGCCATGAACGACGGGTCGTGCCCGAACTGCGAGTACGACTCCCGGAAGTGCGCGACCTGGTTGCGCGCCTCGGCCTCCCAGTCGACGTAGAGCCGGCGGGCATACGGGTCGCAGAGGTAGAACCAGAGCATGTTCTGCTCTTCCGGCGGCCGGCGGTGCCAGTTCGTGAACAGCAGCTCGGCGGCGCGGTTCCAGTGCATGAGGTCCCAGCGCGCGTTCATCGTGTAGGTGGGGTTGGGGTCGAGGACGTCGACGAGCTCGTGCACCTCCTCGCCGATCTCGGTGAGGATCGAGTGGTGGCGCGGCGGCTCACCGGTACGCAGGTTTAGCAGCTGTCGTTGCTCGCCGGCGGTGAGGTTCAGCGCACGTCCGATCGACCGCAGCACCTCCTTCGAGGGCCGCACGTCGCGGCCGCGCTCGATGAACGTGTAGTACGCCACGGAGATGTCCGCGAGCTCCGCGACCTCCTCGCGTCGCAGCCCAGGGTCGGCCGAGCTGCGCTGCCCGCGGGGGCGGCGGAGACCGGCCTCCTCGGGTTGGAGCCGCATCCGGCGCTCGCGCAGGAACTCCCCGAGCGAGGGAGCGGGGCCGCCGCTCTCGTCGCCGCCCGTGGCTGCCATGGCGCCAGTGTGCCAGCGGGCCGCGCTACCCGCCCCATGGTGGTGGCCCGACTTCGAGGACAGCGCGTATGCCCCTCCATTAGCGTGGTGGGCATGGCAGGTCGTGCGCGCAGCACCACCCGGCCGCCTCGGGTCGAACCCGAGTCGCCGGCCGGCTTGCTGGTTCGACTCCGAGGTCTCCGACCGTCCCTGTCGCCGGCGGAGGACCGGGTCGCCGAACGCGTCCTGGCCGATCCTCGGGCGGCCGCGGCGCTGACCATCAGTGAGCTGGCCGACGCGGCCCGGACCTCCGAGACCACGGTGCTCCGGTTCTGCAAGCGACTGGGAATGCCCGGCTACCCCCAGCTCCGGCTGGCACTGGCGGCGGAGTCCGCCCAACCCCGGCTGCTCACCGCGTCCAAGAGCGACATCAACGAGGACGACACCGTCGACGACATCATCTCCAAGGTCGCCTATGCGGATGCGAGCGCCGTCGAGGAGACCGCCCAGCAGCTCGACCGCGAGGCGCTCACCCGGGCGGCCGACGCGATCGCCGCGGCCACGCGGGTCGACCTCTACGGGATCGCCGCGAGCGGTGTGGTTGCCCTCGACGCCCAGCAGAAGCTGCACCGGATCGGCGTACTGGCCTTCGCCTGGAACGACCCGCACGTCGCCCTGACCAGTGCGACGCTGCTGGGCCCCGGCGACGTGGCGATCGGTATCTCGCACTCGGGAACCACCAAGGAGACCATCGAGTCGCTGGCCAAGGCCCGCAGTCGCGGAGCCACGACGATCGCGATCACCAACTTCCCGCTGTCGCGCCTGGTCGGGACGGCGGACATCGTCCTCACGACGGCCGCCCGCGAGACCTCGCTGCGCTCCGGCGCGACGGCGAGCCGGATCGCCGCGCTGACCGTCGTGGACTGCCTCTACATCACCGTCGCCCACCGCGACCTCGACCGGGCGACCAAGGCCGTCGCCGAGACCCGGGCGGCCGTCGCCGGCCACCACGTCTGAGAGGCTGCGCCGTGCGTGGCGTCAGTCGTTGGCGTGATTGACCGTGGTGATGGAGGAAACTAACATCCGCAGCGTGGAGGACGCCGTCAATGTCAGTGCGCCGACGGAGGACCGCAACCCGGCTTCCGTGCACATCGACCGGTTGCCCACGCTCGAGGTGCTCCAGCTGCTCAACGCCGAGGACTCCACGGTCCCCACCGCCGTGTCGGCGGTGCTGCCCGAGCTGGCCCGGCTGGTCGACGCTGCCGTCGTGCGGATCCGGGCGGGCGGCGGGGTGCACTACTTCGGGGCCGGGACGTCGGGCCGGCTCGCCGTGCTCGACGCTGCGGAGCTGATGCCGACGTTCAACTCGCCGGTCGGGCTGTTCACCGCCCACCACGCCGGTGGCGCCGTGGCCCTGCTGTCCGCCATCGAGAACGTCGAGGACGACGAGGAGGCCGGCCGCCGCGAGGCGCAGATCCTCCGGTCCGGCGATGTCGTGATCGGGCTGACCGCCTCTGGTCGCACGCCGTACGTGCGCGGCGCCCTGACCGTGGGCCGGGAGCGCGGCGCCCTCACGGCCCTGGTGACCTCTCACTCCGAGTCCGAGATCGGTGCGCTCGCCGACTTCGTCATCGCCCCCGCCACCGGCCCCGAGGTCGTCACCGGGTCGACCCGGCTCAAGGCCGGGACCGCGCAGAAGCTCATTCTCAACGGGTTCTCGACGTCGGTGATGATCGCGCTCGGGCGGACCTGGTCCAACCTCATGGTCGACGTCGTCGCCACCAACGCCAAGCTGCGCGGCCGGGTCGTGCGCATCCTGCGGGAGGCCACCGGGGTCGACGAGGAGTCCGCCCAGAAGGCCCTCGCGGAGGCGGGCAACGAGCTGAAGCCGGCGCTCCTGCATCTGCTCACCGACATCCCCGCGGCCGAGGCCCGCGCCCTTCTCGACGCGCACGGCGGTTCCGTGGCGGCCGCGCTCGGCGCCATCCCGCCGACGCGCTAGGGGACCGGGTTGGGCGTCGTCGTCGGGGTCGACGTCGGCGGCTCCGGACTGCGCAGTCAGGCGGTCGTCGACGGCGTTCCCGGACCGGTCCGCTCGGGCGCCGGACTGCGGATCGGAACGGCCGGAATCGACGTCGTCGCGCTCGTGGACTCCGTCGTACCGCTCGTCCCCGCCGGGCCGGACGTCCTCGTGTGGTCCATGCGCGGCCTCCTGGCGCTCGCCGACCCGAACCAGGTCATGGCGCTGCTCCGGGAACGCGTCGGGGCCCACGACGTGTGGGTGTGCGGCGACGCTCTCGCCGCCATGGTCGGGGCCGTGGGGGCGGTCCGCCCGGGGGCGGTCGTCGCCGCGGGCACGGGGGCGGTCGCCTTCGCGACCGACTTCGACCAGGTGTGGCGACGGGTCGACGGGTGGGGCCACATCCTCGGCGACCGCGGCTCGTCGGTCTGGGTGGGTCTGCAGGCGCTCGAGGCCGCCCTCATGACGCTCGACGGGGTGACGGCCGGCGGCGAGGCCCTGCTGGCCGCCGCGACCGAACAGCTCGGCCCACCGGAGACCTGGCCCCGCCTGGCCATGACCCGGCAGGACGCGGTGGCGGTCATCGCGGGCGTCGCACCCCTGGTGACGGCCCTGGCTCCGACCGACGAGGTCGCCGCCCGGATCTGTGCCCAGGCCGGCCGCGAGCTCGCCCACTCGCTCGCCGCCGCGGCGGCGGGGATCGACGGCGTCAGCCTGTCGCGTACCGGAGGGCTGCTGAGTGCGGCACCGGTGCAGGAGGCGTTCGACGCGGAGGCGGCATCGCTCGGGCTGGACGTCCAACCTCCGGCCGGCACCGGCCTCGACGGCGCGGTCCTGCTGGCCGAGCACCTGGCCGCCGGCCAGGAGCTGACGAGTCACGCCGCATACCTTCAGCGGGGGTAACAAGGCGTGCCCGGATGTCGGCGTAGGGGACCCCTGATCGCCGGTGTCGTGCGAGAGATCTCCTGATCGATGGTGTGGCCGGCGAAGGTCAGCTGTGGACGATGGACATCCGAGGGCATAACCGCCGCTGCCCGCAGCGTGGAGCATGGCACCCGTAGCGTGAGCCCATGCTCACGTGGGCGGAGCTGGCCGTGGCGCTGGCCGTGGGGCTGATCGTGTTCTTCGACTGGGTGCCTACGCCGCTGAACCGAAACATTCAGGGCGCGTCGGTGCGCGATCGACTGATCGGCGATCTCGTCCATGTGCCGGTAGGTGTGCTGGTCATGATCGCTCTCCAGCAGGGTTGGCGCTGGGTGGTCCTGGCGGGCGCGATCTGGTACTCGATCGTCCTCATCATCGGGATCGTGAACTGGTGGGTTCCGTGGCTGACCGGCATCAGGCGAGGTGAGATCACGGAGGAGGCCTACGAGCGGGACTACGCGCACAACGTCACGGTTCTCCCGCGGCTGGGACGCAGCCGCATCGTCCCGGACGTCCAGCACACCCTCATCCACCTCGCCGTCCTCGCGGCGTGCGTCTCCTGCTGGCTCACGTTCCTCAGCGGAGGATAGGGGATTCGAACCCCTGAGAGCTTTCACTCAACACGCTTTCCAAGCGTGCGCACTAGGCCACTATGCGAATCCTCCGCCGCGCAGGCTATCCGAGGTCGACGCGGCGGCTGAAATCCGCTTGAGGGTGTCAGACCGTGGCGAGAGGGTGGGCTGATGTCGACGCCCGCCGCAGCCAGCGACCGGCCGACGCTTCGGTCCTTCTGGCAGGACCTGCCGCGCGAGGGCAAGTACCTGCTCTCGACGATCATCATCGACTTCATCGGCAACGGCCTGGTCATGCCGTTCAACGTCGTCTACCTGCACGAGGTACGCGGTTTCGAGCTCGCGCGGGTAGGCCTGCTCCTCTCGCTGCCGGCGCTCGTCGCCCTGCTCGTGGTGGGGCCCATCGGCGCGCTCATCGACCGCATCGGGCCGCGCCTGGTCGTCGTCGCGTCGCTGCTCATCCAGATCGCCGCATACATCACGCTGGCCTCGGCGACCACGGAGCTCCGGGCGGCCATCGGCTGCATGCTGCTCGGGTTCTCGGGCGGCATCATCTGGCCCGCCATCCAGACCCTGATCGGCACGATCATCCCGAGCCACCTGCGGCAGCGCTACTTCGGCGTCAACTTCACGCTGCTCAACCTCGGCATCGGGATCGGCGGCATCCTCGGCGGCCTCTTCGTCGACGTCACCCGGCCGGAGACGTTCGTCGCCATCTACCTCATCGACGCGGCCACGTTCCTCGCGCCGCTGGCGATCTTCCTCGGCCCGCTGCGGCACGTCCCCCGACCGGCCAAGCCGACCGCGCAGGACGGGGACCAGGACGGTGCCCCACGCAGCACGGGCTACCGCGCGCTACTTCGCGACCGCTCGCTGCAGCTGGTCCTCCTCATCGTCTTCGTCGCCTCGTTCGTGGGCTACGGGCAGCTCAACACCGGTCTGCCCGCCTTCGGCCGCGAGGTCGGTGGCATCTCGACGCAGGCGCTCGGCCTGGCCTTCGCGGCCAACACGGCGGTCATCGTCGTGCTCCAGCTGTTCGTGCTCCAGCGGATCGAAGGACGTCGCCGCACGCGGATGCTCGTCCTCATGTCGGGCATCTGGGCCGTGTCGTTCCTCGCGCTCGGCGCCACCGGCCTGGTACCCGGCACCATCGTCGCGGCCGTCCTGTTCGGGCTCTGCGCGGCGATCTTCGGGTTCGGCGAGACGTTCTACCAGCCGACGCTGCCGGCGATGGTCAACGACCTCGCACCCGACCACCTGCGCGGTCGCTACAACGCCGTGATGAGCATCGCCTGGCAGTCCGCCTCGGTGGTCGGTCCGGTGGTCGCCGGCATCCTCATCGGCCACGGCTGGAACGTCTCCTACATCGCCATGCTCGTGGTCGGCTGCGTGGTGGTCGCCTGGCTCGCGCTGGTCGCCGAACGCCGCATACCGGCCCGGGTCAACGGCGTGCGTGACGCCGAGGACGCCGTCCCCGAGGCGCCCGTGGTTCCCGGTCAGGCGTGAGAGCAGGCCTCCGCGGTCGTCTAGACTGGTGGACGGCACCCCGCGTGGTGGTACCTCACTGAACTCCCCCAGGGCAGGAATGCAGCAAGGGCAGGTGGGCTCTTCCAGGTACGTGGGGTGTCTTCGCGTCCACCGAGAGCGAAGCCTGGCGAGGCCGGCTCAGGCCGAGTCGCGGCCCACGAGCTCCACGTCGAGGACCTCGCTCGCCGGCGTCACCCTCCCGGCGATCTTGTCGACGAGGATCTCGACCATCCGCCGCGCCTGGGGCGTCGAGGGCTGCCGGACCGTCGTGAGCGGCGGCGCGGTGTGGGCGGCCATGTCGATGTCGTCGAACCCGACGACGGCGAGGTCCTCCGGGACGCGACGGCCGGCCTGCGCGGCGGCGTGCAGGGCTCCCATGGCCATGAGGTCGCTCGCCGCGAAGACGCCGTCGAGGTCCGGCGCCTCGTCCAGGAGCCCGCGCATGGCCCGCTCGCCGCTCGCAGCGGTCCAGTCGCCGTGGGCGACGTGGTCGAGCGGGACGCCGGCAGCCTGGAGCTCCCGTCGGAAGCCCGCCTCGCGGTCGTTGCTCGAGCAGGTGTCGACCGGACCGGTGATGAGGCCGAGCCGATGCCGTCCCCGCTCGAGCAGCCGGTGGGCGGCCAGGCGGGCACCGGCGACGTTGTCGACGTCGACGCTGGTCGCGCCCGGGAGCCGCTGGGAGGTACGGCCACCGATGACGAGGGGAACGCCCCACTCGGCCAGCTGTGAGGGCAGCTCGTCGCTGTCGTGGACGGAGATGAGGAACACGCCGTCGACGTGGCTCCGGGCGTATGCGGCGACGCGCGCGTCCGCCTCGCCGCCGGCGGCCATGAGCACCACCAGCTGCAGGTCGACGTCGGTGAGCGCGTGGCTGAGGGCCACCACCATCCGGGACAGGTAGGCGTCGGTCACGCCGAAGTCGGCCGGCTCGCGCATGATCAGTGCGACCGACCCCGTCCGCCGGGTCGCGAGGGACCGTGCGGCAGCGTTCGGGACGAACCCCAGGACCTCGATGGCCTCGTCCACTGCGACCTTGAGGCGTTCGGCGACCCGGGTGTCGCCATTGACGACGCGGGAGACGGTGGCCCGCGAGACGCCGGCCAGCCGCGCGACGGTCTCCAGGGTGGGCGTGCGGCGGGTGGCGGGCTGTGGCACCGGGTCGGGCTCGACCCGTTTGGTGGTGACCGCACCGGGCTTCCTCGCCATCAGCGCATGCTAGAGGGAGAGCGCTCTCCGGACGGAAGTCCGTATCATCCGCTGTCGGGTGGCCAACCGAGGAGTGCCGTGGAACGACTCGCATACGACGACTTCGAGGTCGTCCTGGAGCGGGTCGCAGCGGGCCTGACCGCCCGGGTGTCCAGCTCGCCGGTCGGTCCGACGCCGCCGGAACCGGTCGTGATGCCCGGCGTGGACGTCGACGGGCTGCGCGAGCTGGTCCGGCTGATGAACGAGACCCGGGGAGTGGCCCGCCACGAGCCGCGGGTCACGCCGGACCTCCGCGAGGTCGGCAGCGGCCTCTTCGAGGCGGTCTTCCGCGGCGCCGTGCTGCGAAGCCTCCGTGCCTGCCTCGCGGGCCAGTCCGAGACGGGCCGAGGGCTCCGGCTCCGAGTTCGCCTGACCGCCGTGCCGGAGCTCGCTCACCTGCCGTGGGAGGTGCTCTACGACCCGGAGCGACACCGGTTCCCCAGCCAGTATGCGAAGTACCCGACCGTCCGCCAGGTCGACGTCCCCGAGCCGGTCCCGCCCCTCGTCGTCGACGGCGGTATGCGGATGCTCGTCGTGACGGCGAGCCCCACGGACCTCGGGGAGATCGACGGGGACCAGGAGTGGCGGTGCCTCACGGCCGCGCTGCGGCCCCACATCGACAGCGGCCGACTGGTCGTCACCCGGCTCGCGGTGGCGACGCTCGAGGCCGTTCGGGAAGCCCTCCTGGCCGAGACGTACCACGTCTTCCACTTCACCGGCCACGGCGGCGTCGACCCGGAGTCCGGCGAGGGGATGCTGGCGTTCACCGACCGCTACGGCCGTGCGGACTGGGTTCCCGGTCATGACCTGGGTGTCATCCTCTCCAACGCGCCGGTCCGGCTGGCCCTGCTCAACTCCTGCGACGGGGCCCGTGTCAGCGAGGTCGACCCCTACGCCACCACCGCGATCACGTTGGTGGAGAACGGGATTCCGGCGGTGGTCGCGATGCAGTTCGAGATCAGCGACAAGGCCGCGATCGCCTTCAGCAACGCGACCTACCTCGCCCTGACCTCGAGCCAGCCGGTCGACGCCGCCGTGACTCTCGCCCGGCAGGCGATCCTCACGACCAGTCGCAACGAGTGGGCCACGCCGGTGCTCTACCTACGCGCTGCCGACGGGACGCTCTTCGCGTGGGACCGCGACGTCGCCCAGGAGACCGCTCGCGTGGAGGCCCTGAGCGCTCCGCTCCCACAGCCCGTCGCGCTGCAGGCCGCCTCGGGCCCCCATGGGCTCGTCCTCTCGTGGGCGCCCGTCGCCGGCGACGCCGCGGTCCGGTACGAGGTCTACCGCGACGGTGCCCTGGTCGGAGAGACCACGGAGCCGGAGTTCACCGACGCGCAGCCGGCGGCAACGCGACCGTCCGAGCCCAGCGCCGCATACAGCGTCGTCGCCGTCGACGAGCTCGGTCGGCGCTCGCCGACCTCCGACGAGATCGGGCCGCCCCCGATGCCCCCGACCGAAAGGCCATCCGGCCGGCGCATCCCTCGAGCTCTCCTGATCGGTGCGGTGGTCGTGCTGCTGATCGGCGTCTTCGCCTGGGTGGCGCGCGGCATCGTCTGGCCCCCCGACCCCACCCCGCCCACACCGACGACGGGGACCACGAGCTCGACCACGACCAGTGCCACGCCGACGACGGGTACGACGACGCGTACGACATCGACCACGGCGGTGCCCGCTCCGCCCGGCCTGGCGGTGACCCTGCCTCGAGTCGCCCTGGTCGCGGGGGCCAACCAGGTCAGCGTGGTGACCCAGGTCCGCAACCTCGGGAACCAGGCCTCGACGGCCGGCCGCTCGCTCCTGGTGTCGGTGACCGGCCCGGCCCGGTTCGTGTCCACGGGCGAGGGGTGCACCGTCGTCCCCGGTGGGCTGCGGTGCACCGTCCCGGTCATCCTCGCGGGCGCGGCCAGCCAGCGGATCCTCGCCCTGTCGCCGCCGCCGGACGGCCAGCCGGTGACGGTGACGGCGGTCCTCACGCCCGGTGACGGCGGCGGCGACGACTCCGCCAGCCGGACCTTCACGTGCGTGAAAGGGGTGTGCGACGTCGCCGGACCGTCGCCGAGCTGAGGGCTTCGGACCTCGGCAAGGGCCCTGTTCATGGCGCCTGCCCGGTGTCCTCCGGCGCGGCTAGGGTTCGTGGGTGACCACCGCGTTGTACCGCCGCTACCGGCCGGAGACGTTCCGCGACGTCATCGGCCAGGAGCACGTCACCGAGCCGCTCATGCAGGCTCTGCGCACCGGTCGGGTGGGCCACGCCTACCTCTTCAGCGGCCCGCGCGGCTGCGGCAAGACGACCAGCGCGCGGATCCTCGCCCGCTGCCTCAACTGCGAGCAGGGGCCGACCCCGGACCCCTGCGGGGTGTGCGACTCGTGCGTGGCGCTCGCCCGGGGCGGGGCGGGCACGGTCGACGTCATCGAGATCGACGCGGCCTCCCACGGCGGCGTCGACGACGCCCGTGACCTGCGCGAGCGCGCCTCCTACGGGCCGGCGCAGAGCCGCTACAAGGTCTACATCATCGACGAGGCGCACATGGTGAGCTCGCAGGGCTTCAACGCCCTGCTGAAGATCGTCGAGGAGCCGCCGGAGCACGTGAAGTTCGTCTTCGCGACGACCGAGCCGGAGAAGGTCATCGGGACCATCCGGTCGCGGACCCACCACTACCCGTTCCGGCTGGTCCCGCCGGCCCGCCTGACGTCCTACATGGAGGACCTCTGCCGCCAGGAGAAGGTCGCCGTGGCTCCGGGCGTCCTGGGGTTCGTGACCCGGGCCGGTGGCGGCTCGGTCCGTGACTCGCTGTCGGTCCTCGACCAGCTCATCTCCGGGAGCGGTGACGAGGGCCTCACCTACGAGGGTGCGGCGGCGCTGCTCGGGTTCACCGACGGCGAGCTGCTGGACGCCACCATCGACGCGCTCGCCGCTGGTGACGGCGCGGCGGTGTTCACCCAGGTGGACAAGGTCATCGAGTCCGGGCACGACCCGCGGCGGTTCGTCGAGGACCTGCTCGAACGCCTGCGCGACCTCATCATCGTCGCGGCGGTTCCGGAGGGCGCGGCGTCCGTGCTGCGCGGGGTGCCCGAGGACCAGCTCGAGCGGATGCGCGGCCAGCAGTCCCGGTTCGGGCCGGGCGCGCTGACCCGTGCGGCCGACATCGTCAACGCCGGCCTCACCGAGATGACCGGCGCCACCGCTCCGCGCATGCAGCTCGAGCTGATCTGTGCGCGGATCCTGCTCCCGGCGGCGTCGGGGCCCACCGGGTATGCGGCTCGTCTCGACCGACTCGAACGTCGCCTCGACCTCGGCGGAGTTCCCTCGTCGGCCCGGCCGGAGTCGGTTCCGAGCGGTCGCCCTCCGGAGTCTGGTCCGACCGAGTCGCGTTCAGCGAGAACGCCGTCCGGCCCAGCGGTGGCCGCCACGGCCGCCACTTCTGGCGCGTCCGCCGCGCCGTCGTCCGGGAGCGCGGCGCCCACGTCGGCGGGCGGCCCCCGGGAGACCAGTGCGTCGGCGCCCCCGGACACCGCCGCCTCACGCCCGCAGGAACCGGACGCGCGTCGATCGCCGCCCGCTCGCCCGGCCGCCGAGTCGGGTTCGAACGCGGGCGAGCAGCGGTCGCCCGGGCCGGAGCGCGGCTCGACGGCTCCGGCCCGTTCTGCTGGGTGGGAGTCGGCGGGGTCGGCGGGGTCGGCCGGCGAGGCCGGCGGTCTCGACACGGCGGCGCTGCGTCGGGTCTGGCCGGACGTGCTCGCGCGGATCTTCACCATGCGCCGCGTGACGTGGACGTTCCTGTCGCAGCACGCCCAGATCATCGACTACGACGGCAAGCGGCTCCTCCTCGGCATCGCCACGGTCGGGCTGGTCAACACCTTCCGTGCCGGCAACCACGCCGAGCTGGTGCGGCAGGCCCTCATCGACGAGATCGGCGTCGACGTCCCCGTCGAGGGTGTGCCGATGCCCGACGCTGGTTCGGACCGCCGCGCCGCAGCGTCAGCCCGGGGTGACCAACGGTCCGCACCGTCGCGCGCCCCGGAACCCGAGCCCGAACCGTGGCCGGAACCCGAGGCCGACCCCTGGACCCAGCCGGGCACGCCGCCGGACTTCGTGCCGACCGCCGAGGAGCGCAGCGCCGCGCCGGCGACCTCGAGACCGACGGTGCCGCCGACCGACGTGCCGACCACAACGCCGGCCACAACGCCGGCTACAACGCCGACGACGCGAGGGTCCTCGGCAGGGGCGACAGCGACACCCGACGACTCCGGGGCTTCCAGCACCACGAGGCCGCCCGCCCGCCGGCCCCGAGCGGCGCCCGCACCGAGGAGCACGCCGCCCCCGGCGCGAGCCGACGGCCTACCGCCCAACGGACCGACCGGCCGCGGCGGAGCAGCCGCAGGCGGAGGTGCGGACGTCCGGAGCGGCTCTCCGGACGATGCGGTGAGCGACGACGACGAGAACATCGCGACGACGTCGTCGGACGGCCGCGCCGTGGTCGAACGGGTGCTCGGCGGCCAGTTCCTCGGCGAGCTCGAGGACTAACGCCCGGACCGCAGAGTCATCGTGGACGCTTGCCCACCCCACGGGGTAGGAAAGCGTCCACCGTCGGTGCTGCGCACGTCTCCGACTACCCACACGAACCGCGCAGGCAGCGGCCGCTATCGCCTGGACCGTTCACTGGGGAGCGAATGCGGTGCTGGCGCACCGATTTCGCTCCCCAGAGAAAGGTTCCCGGGCGGCCGGGTCGTCGCCCAGCTGGAACTCCGCCAGCAGCCCGGTGTAGGCCTTGGCCGGCGGAGTCGCATACTCGTTGATCCCGCTCGTGCGCAGCCCGAGCCGAACCAGTCCCTCGACGGTGACGACCGCCGCCGCCACGCCGTCGATGACCGGGGCGCCGATGGCGTCGGAGATGTGCGCGCAGAGGTCGGCCATCCCGGCGCAGCCGAGGACGATCACGTCGGACTCGTCGAGGGCCAGCGCCTCCCGGCAGGCCTGGGTGATCCGTTCCTGCGCATCCGGCGACGTCTCGAGCTCCAGTACCGGGATCTCGCACGCGTGGACGCCGCGACAGGCCTTCTCGACGCCGTACGTCGACGCGAGGTCCCAGGCCCGTCCGCGGGTCCGGCCGAGCGTCGTCACGACACTGAACGACCGCCCGAGGTAGGTGGCCGCTCGCATACCGGCCTCGGCGATCCCCACGACCGGCCCGCGGGCCAGCTCGCGCGCGGCCTCGAGGCCCGGGTCGCCGAAGCACGCGATGACGTACCCGTCGACGCCCTCGGCCTCGCCGCGGGCGATCTCGGCGAGGATGCCCGGCACCGCGAGCGCCTCGTCGTAGTGGCTCTCGATCGACGCCGGACCCATCGTCGGCGACACCGCCTCGACGGTGACCTCCGTAGAGGCCACCGCCGACGCGCACTCGCCGATGAGGCGGGTCATCGACCACGTGGTGTTGGGGTTGATGACCCGGATCCGCATGGGTCAGCCCACCACCACGTCGTCGCCCTCGCGGTCGGCGACGAGTTGGCCGACGCCGGCGCGGGTGGCCAGCAGGTAGTAGACGGCCAGGCCGAGGCCGCAACCGATGAACCAGCTGTAGTCGGTGGCCTTGTTCATGCCCGGCACGAACACGCAGGAGATGGCGACGACCGCGGCAACGGCAGTGGCCCACACGGCCGACGGGTTGAACCCCTTCGTGTAGTGGTACACGCCCTTCTCGTCCATGCTGAACAGGTCGTCGATGACCACCTTCTGCTTCTGCACCAGGTAGTAGTGCGCGATGAGGACACCGAAGAGCGGGCCGATGAACGCGCCGAGCGTGTCCAGCGTGTAGTGGATCGTCTCGGGGCTCTTGTAGAGGTTCCACGGCGTGATGAGGACGGAGCCGACGGCGGCGATCATGCCGCCGGTGCGCCACGAGATCTTCTGCGGGTTGACGTGCGAGAAGTCGAACGCGGGCGACACGAAGTTCGCGACGATGTTGATGCCGATGGTCGCGGTCGTGAACGTCAACGCTGCCAACACGATCGCGAACGTGTTGTCGATCTTGCCGACCGTCTTGACCGGGTCGGTGATGAGCTCGCCGTAGACCGGCAGCGTCGCCGCCGCGGTCAGCACGGTCAGCAGGGAGAACATCGTGAAGTTCACCGGCAGGCCCCAGAAGTTGCCGCGCTTGACCGCCTTGAACGACTTGCCGTACCGCGAGAAGTCGCCGAAGTTGAGCATCGGCCCCGAGAAGTACGAGACGACCAGAGCCGTCGCGGCACACATCGTCGTGATGACGGCCGACCCGGAGAGCTGCTCGGTCGACAGGTTGAGGCTGACGTTCCAGTTCGCCTTGGACAGCAGGTAGAAGCAGAGGATGAACATGACGACGTAGACCGCGGGCCCGCAGAAGTCGATGAACTTGCGGATGGTGTCCATGCCGGTCCAGAAGACGGCGGCCTGCAGCACCCACAGCAGCGCGAAGGTGAAGTACCCGAGCGTGGACAGCCCGAGGAACCCGTGCTGGGTGACGTCGCCGTACGGCTCGAGCGCCGGCCAGACGCGGACCAACAGGATGTCGAGCGCGGCCGAGGCGAGGTAGGTCTGGATTCCGTACCAGGCGACCGCGATGAGGCCGCGGATGATGGCGGGGATGTTGGCGCCGACCACGCCGAACACCGAGCGACAGATGACGGGGAACGGGACCCCCGTGCGCTGCGACGGTTTCGCGACGAGGTTGCAGAAGAAGAGCACGATCGAGATGCCGACGATGAGGCAGATGAAGACCTGCCAGCTGGTGAGGCCGAGGGCGAACAGCGAACCGGCGGTGACGTAACCGCCGACGCTGTGCACGTCGGACATCCAGAACGCGAAGATGTTGTACCAGGTCCAGTTCTGGTCGCGCAGGGGCGCGAGGTCGTCGTTGGTCAGGCGCGGGTGGTAGCCCGGCTTGATGACTCCGACACCGGCGGGATGCTCGGCGCTGGGCGGAGCCGGTGTGTCGATGGTGTCGGTCATGGGGTTCCTCTCGGGCGGGTGCTGGCGGTCGAGATGAACCGGAAAGGTAGCCCCGCAACGGTTTCCGGCAGGTTTCCGCGCGGATATATCTGGGATATACCGGTTGCGTACGCCTGCGTCGAGAGGGTGGGTCCGTCGCCTCAGAGGGTGTCGACGGCGCGCTCCAACCGCTGGTAGTGCTCCGCGGAGCGCCGCACCAGCTCGTCGGCGTCGCGGGCCACGAAGGCCTCGAGCATGTAGGCGTGGTCGTCGTGCATCCGGCTGCGTTCGTCGTCAGTCACTCGGGCCATCGGACGCGCGGGTTCCGTGATGTTCCAGGCCATTTCGAACATGTGAAGCAGTCGGTGCATCCCCGACGGTTCGACGAGCGCGATGTGGAACCGTCGGCTCTCTCGGTGGTATGCGCCGTAGTCGCCGGCCGCGATGGCCGCGGCCAGGTCGGCATGGATCTCGGCCGCCGTCGCGTCGTCCGCGACGGTGGCGTTGCGGACCGAGGCCCGGAGCGCAGCGGACTCGAGCGCCTCCCGGATCACGTAGAACTCCCGCAGCTCGTCCCCGGTCAGCCGCGCCACGCGGTAGCCGCCGCGCGGCTCATGGTCGACCAGGCCCTCACCGATGAGCGTCTTGAGGGACTCGCGGACGGGGATGAGGCTGCAGTCGAAGAACTTCGCGACCTCGTCCAGCGGGATCGGCGTCCCGGGTGAGGCGTTGCCCGCGAGGATCACCCGGCGCAGCTCCAGCAGCACCTCCTGCTGGCTGCTCGGCTGTCCGGGCGTGGTCGTCGAGAGCCGCGTCACGAGGTCGGTCGAGACCGGTGCTCGGCGCACGCATACCTCCTCCCCGACGTTCGTTCAACACTAGGCCCGGCGCGCGGGCGCGCATACCGGCCGATGGGACGTCTCCGTCCCCGCCGCGGGCGGCGACTAGGGTCGGCGCATGCTCTACCGGCTGGGACACGTCGTCCTGAAGCCCCTCAGCCGCGTGCTGTACCGGCCGACGATCGTGGGCACGGAGAACGTCCCCAAGACCGGTGGCGTCATCCTCGCGAGCAACCACCTGTCGTTCATCGACTCCTTCGCGATCCCGCTCGCCGCGCCACGGCAGGTGCACTACCTGGCGAAGGACGACTACTTCACGGGGACCGGCGTCCGCGGGTTCATCAGCCGCGAGGTGTTCGAGGGGTTGGGCGCGATCCCGGTCGACCGACACTCGTCACGGGCCGCGCAGGAGTCGCTCGATGCCGCGCTGAAGGTGCTCGGCGAGGGAGAGGCGTTCGGGATCTATCCGGAGGGCACCCGGTCGCGGGACGGCCGGCTCTATCGCGGCCGGACCGGGGTGGGGTTCCTCGCGCTGACCGCGAAGGTGCCCGTCGTGCCGGTCGCCCTGTCCGGGACCCAGGACATCCAGCCGGTCGACGCCCGGTTCCCGCGGCTGGCCAAGGTGAGCGTCACCTTCGGCACCCCCCTGGAGTTCACCGAGCGGTATGCGGGGGTGCCCCAGGGCCGTGCGCGGCGTGGGGTGACCGACGAGATCATGGACGCCATCGCCGCGCTGTCCGGCCAGGAACGGGCCGACGGCTACAACGAGATCCCCTCCGAGCCGGGTCCTCAGCTCGGCACCTGACGCACCCTGTCTGTTCGGTCAGGCTTATCGCGAACCACTTGCAATAAGCGACACCCCGTCCTTAGGGTGACGGCGTGACGACCACGACCCCGGCCCCACCCGCAAAGGCGAAGCGTCGTCGCCTCGAGCTCACCCGTCCTGAGCGCCGATCCGTCATCGGGATGGCGACGGTCATCCTGGTGCTGCACCTCGTCGGCTGGGGGACGTTGATCGCGCTCGTGGCTCCGCAGGAGTACCAGGTCAGCGGGCAGCTGTTCAACATCGGTCTCGGCGTCACCGCATACACCCTGGGCCTTCGTCACGCCTTCGACGCCGACCACATCGCGGCCATCGACAACACGACCCGCAAGCTGATGACGGAGGGCCAGCGGCCGCTGAGCGTGGGGTTCTGGTTCAGCCTCGGCCACAGCTCGGTGGTGTTCATCATGGTGGCGCTGCTGGCCCTGGGGATCCGCGCGCTGGCCGGCGCGATCGAGGACGACCAGTCCACGCTGCAGCAGGTCACCGGCGTGTGGGGAACCCTGGTGTCCGGGGCGTTCCTGGTCGCGATCGGGCTCATCAACCTGGTGGCGCTGGTCGGCATCCTCAAGGTCTTCCGCAAGATGCGTTCCGGTCACTACGCGGAGGCCGAGCTCGAGGAGCAGCTCGACAAGCGGGGCTTCATGAACCGGATCCTCGGCCGGGTCACCAGGACCGTCACCAAGCCGTGGCACATGTACCCCGTGGGCCTGCTGTTCGGGCTCGGGTTCGACACGGTGACCGAGGTCGGGCTGCTCGTCGTCGCCGGTGGCGCCGCCGCGTCGGGGCTGCCCTGGTGGGCGATCCTCACCCTGCCCGTGCTGTTCGCGGCCGGGATGTCGCTCCTCGACTCGATCGACGGGTCGTTCATGAACTTCGCCTACGGGTGGGCGTTCGCCAAGCCGGTCCGGAAGATCTACTACAACATCACGGTCACGGCGCTGTCCGTCGCGGTGGCGCTGGTCATCGGCGTCATCGAGCTGCTGTCGATTCTCACCGAGAAGCTCGACATCACCTCGGGACCGGCCGCCACGATCGCCTCGGTCGACCTCGAGTATGTGGGGTACTGGATCGTCGGGCTCTTCGTCGTGACGTGGGTCGTGGCCCTGCTCATCTGGCGGGTGGGCCGGATCGAGGAGCGCTGGTCGGAGAACCTCCAGCCGGCGGAGTGACCCACCTGCTCGGGAGCGACACCTGCGCCACCTAGTCGGTGACTTAGGCTGACGGCCGTGTACGAGGGCGTGGTCCAGGACCTCATCGACGAGCTGGGGCGACTTCCGGGGATCGGCCCGAAGTCGGCCCAGCGGATCGCGTTCCATCTGCTGCGCGCCGACCCGGAGGAGGTCGCCCGGCTGACGACCGTCCTCACGGAGGTCAAGGCGACGATCCGCTTCTGTGCGCGCTGCGGCAACGTCGCCCAGGCGGAGCTCTGCCGGATCTGCTCCGACCCTCGACGCGACCAGACGAAGATCTGCGTCGTCGAGGAGCCCAAGGACGTCGTGGCGGTCGAGCGGACCCGCGAGTTCCGGGGGACCTACCACGTGCTCGGCGGCGCGATCTCTCCGATGGACGGGGTCGGGCCGGAGGACCTGTCGATCCGCGAGCTCCTGCAGCGCCTGGCCGACGACACCGTCACCGAGCTCATCATCGCCACCGACCCCAACATCCAGGGCGAGGCCACGGCGACCTACATCTCCCGGTCCCTGCGTGGCACCGGCCTGAATATCACCCGGCTGGCCTCCGGGCTGCCGGTCGGCGGCGATCTTGAATACGCTGACGAGGTGACTCTGGGCAGGGCGTTCGAGGGACGGCGGCCGATGCATGAGTGACGACACACCCGACGTGACCGCCGGTGACGTGACCGAGCGCGAGGAGCTGCGCGCGATCGCGGCCGAGTCGGCTCTCGACGCGCGGAACTACATCACGACGGTCACCGAGGTCGCCTCGGGGCAGGCGGCCGACACGGCGATCCCGTTGCTGCTCCTGGCCACGGCCCAGCTGCTCCTGACCGGGTCCCGCCTCGGGGCCATCCAGGACGTCGTGCCGGTCGAGCGGTTCGAGTCCGACCCTGGTCCCGACCCCGACGTCGACCCGCTGCGGGCCAGCCTGCTCAACCTGCTGGAGGGACTCGACGAGTACGCGGACGTCGTCGACCCGGTGACCCGCGTCGAGCTCACCCGCGGCTCGCTCTCGAACGACGTCATGGAGATCGTCGTGGCGCTGGACCACGGCCTCAAGCACTACGACGACGGCCGTCCCATCGAGGCGCTGTGGTGGTGGCAGTTCTCGTACCTGTCCACGTGGGGTGACCGCGCGGCCAGCTCGCTGCGGGTCCTCCAGTCGGTGCTGGCCCACCTGCGCCTCGACGCCGACGAGGACACCGTCTCGTCCGCGGAGTTCGACGCACTGCACCCCTAAGGGCTTGAATCCCGTACCGAGGTACGGGTTTACCGTCGGTTTCATGGATATCGACAACGACTGGTGCGTTCCGTCGGCGTGCTCTCTGGAGCCGGCCGAGCAGCCGGGCCGGGTGGCGGAGTGGGACTCGCTCTTCGCGACAGCGGTGCGATCGGTCCTGCCCGTGGACGGCGGAGTACACCTGCTGCTCGCTCCGGCTCCGGGACGGGCCTCGGTGGTGGCCGATCTCGCCGAACGGGAGGCTCAGTGCTGTGCGTTCCTGTCCTTCGACCTCGCCGTGACGTCGTCGACGCTCGTCCTCGCGGTGACGGCTGACGACGAGCACGGCGACGTGGTGGCCATGCTGGCGGGGCGGGCCGGTTCACTTCTGGGGTCGAGTCGATGACGGGTATGCGGGCAGGCGAGGTCGCGCGGGCGGCGGACGTCGGAGTGGAGAGCCTGAGGTACTACGAGAGACGTGGGCTGATGCCGGTTCCGGACCGTTCGCTCGGCGGTCATCGTGTGTACTCGGACAGCGACGTGACCCGGCTGCGGGTCATCAGGGCGGCCGCGCGGTTGGGGTTCACGCTCGCGGAGATCGCCGAGCTCCTGGACGTCGGCGTCCACCGGCACGGTTCCCGCCTCCGAGGGACCGGCGATGCGCACCTGCATACGCGCATCGAGGGAAAGCTCGCCGAGGTGCGGTCCCGGCTCGAGGACCTTCGGGTGGTCGAAGCTTCCCTGGCGGCCGCGCTGACGGCAGGGTGCCGCGACCTGGACGAGTGTGCGGGGTCGCCGGAGTGTCCGATCCCGTTCCCGGAGCTGGCGGCGTCGCCGTGACGGTGGGGGCCGCCACAATGTTGGCGTGCCGACGATCGTCCTGATTCTCGCGACCCTGACCAGCGGCCTCGTCGCCGGCGTCTACGTCTTCTACGCGCATACCGTCATGCCGGGGTTGGGGCGGGCCGGGGACCGGACGTTCGTGGCGGGGTTCCAGGCGCTGGACCGAGCGATCGTGAACCCGTGGTTCATGGTGAGTGCGTTCCTGGGTGCGCCGGTGCTGACGGCGGTGGCGGCGCTGCTTCACCTCGGCGAGTCGGCGCGCGGAGTGCTGCTGTGGGTGGTGGTGTCGCTGGTGCTCGACCTCGTCGCGGTGGGGATCACGGCGGGGATCAACGTGCCGGCCAACAACCGGCTCAAGGCGGCCGGGGACGCGGACGCGATCGACGTGGCGGCGGCGCGGGCGGAGTTCGACGAGGGTCGGTGGACCCGGTGGAATCTCGTGCGCGTCGTGCTCAGCGTGGTGGCGTTCGCCGCCCTGTTGTGGGCCTTGGTGCTGGCGGGACGCCTG
Organism: uncultured Actinomycetota bacterium; assembly: GCA_963713345.1. Taxonomy (GTDB): domain Bacteria; phylum Actinomycetota; class Actinomycetes; order Actinomycetales; family Dermatophilaceae; genus Lapillicoccus. The sequence goes on from CAVQLI010000014.1 coordinate 678,111, forward strand.
GGGTGAGGTGAACGCACCCTGTGGATGAGTTCCGTTGTGCGGCAACGAAACTCGGCATGATGTGGCCTTGTGTGGGATGCGGCGTTGACGTAGAATCGAACAGACGTTCGACAGCGTGAGGTGCGGGGGTGCGACATGACGGCGACAATGGTCGACCGCGTAGGGATGGCGCCTCCAGTCGTCGCCGCCCTTGACCGGCTGACGCGGCCGCACGAGGTGTGTGAGGCCGGTTGGGCCGTCCGGTCCGCGGTCCTGCACGACCGGCGCGTCGACGATGACGAGTCACAGCAGTGGGTGGAAGAGGAGCTACAGGTCCTCGAGGCGGTGGAGCGGGTCAAGGCGTGGGCCGACCTCCAAGGGCTCGCGGCGTTGCGCCGGCTGCGGGAGGCCGTCGGCGAGCAGGTGCGCATGACCGACGACCTGGCGGGTCGAGTTGGTCGGGGTATGCGGCCGAGCGCGCTGCGATGGGAGTCCGACACCGCCACGGTCGACGAGGTGGTGCTGGCGACCGGACTGCCCCAGTGGCAGGTCGAACGCCGGCTCGACCTGGCCGTGGATGCCGACGGTCGAGGTCGGCTGTTGCCCGCGGCGTTGGCGGAGGGACGCGTGTCGCTCGATCGGGCGATCCGGATCCATCACGACACTCGCGGGCTCGGGGCGGAGGAGGTCCACGCGATCTGCGAGCGGCTGCTCGCGCCGAACCGCGACGGCAGCGTTCGCACCGACCGCTCCTTCCGCCGCGAGCTGCGTCGCCAGATAGCGGTGCACACGCCCGACCCCGACTCAGCGCGAGCGGATGCCGTGGCCGCGCGTAGCGCTCACGCGTCGCTGGACCCGGACGGCACTGGTTGCCTGACGGTGACCGGGGAGGCCGGGCGGGTCGCGGCGGCGATGGAGCGCGTCGAGGACGTGGCCCGGCGTCTGCGCGGCGATGGCGACGCGCGAACGTTGACGCAGCTGCGCAGCGACGTCGCCCTGGACCTGCTGCTCTACGGCTGGGCCAATCCCGGTGACCTCGAGGCGCGCTCTGTGGCGTGCTCGGCGTCTTCGGCATCCATCACCCCTGCGGGTGCCGCGGCGTCCGCAGCAGCGACCTTCGTCGGGCAGGCGCCGGCCGCACGCGTGACGGTGGTCGTCTCGCTGGGGACGCTGCTGGGCGAGGAGCGCGGCGTCGGCGAGATCCCCGGCTATGGGTACGTGTCGGGCGAGCACGCCCGACACCTGGCTACGGCCCGCGGCTCGGTGTGGCGACGGTTGGTCAGCGACCCGGTCACGGGCGCGGCGCTGGACCTGACGACCCATCGGTATCGGCCGACACCGGCCATGGCGAGCGCCGTCGCGGCGCTTGACGGGGTGTGCACGGCACCCGGCTGCACGACCGCGGCGCACCGATGCGACGTCGACCACAACCGGCCGTGGCCGGCGGGACCGACGACAATCGCCAACCTGTCGGCCAGGGACCGTCGGCACCACAACCACAAGACCCGCCGTACCTGGACCGCGACCACCGACAGCGACGGCGTCACGCTCTGGCGGACCTGCTCGGCGCGGAGCTATCTGACCGGGCGGCACAACTACGACGACCCACTCGGCGCGCCGGTCACCGACGCCGAGCTCGACGGCGGCGGCGACGGCCGCCGCCGGCGCGACGACGTTCGAGGACCCTCCGCCGTACTGAGGACCCACCGCCGTACTGAGGACCCACCGGCGCACTGAGGACCCACCGGCGCACTGAGGTGAGGTTCAGGTAGTCGTGCGACGGTGGCTCCATGCGGGCGGTACCAGCAGTCGGAGCCACGCGGCGAGAGCGGGCCGAGCGCGCTGCTTGGCGCGCCGCCGCTCCTCGGGGCACCGCCGCTCGGGGCACCGCTCCTGCTCCTGGTGCGGCTGCTCGGGGCTCCGCCGTGGCCGCCGTGGGCCTGGCGGCAGCGTTGGCACTGGGAGCCTGCACTCACGCCGCCGGGGCCCTGCCGGAGGACGGCGCGACGCCACGCCAGGTGCTCGACGCATACCTGCTGGCGTTGCAGGCCGGCGACTGTGCGACGACCCAGGCGTACGCAGTCGACCGGTTCCTCACCGACGGCGAGCTGTGCGGCCACGTCAACGTGCTCTCCTACCGGAGCGACGCCTACACGTCCAAGCCCAGCGCCGACCAGGTCGAGCTCGCGGCCACGCTCACCATCAAAGGTGGCGACCAGAGCCTTCAGGACGGCGACCACCTGTGGTTCTACACGCTGCGCCGCCAGCCGACCGGCGCGTGGCGGCTCAGCGCCGGTGGGTCCGGACCCTGAGCCGCCCATCTCACTGTCCGGAGCCCGTCGAGGTGTCACGGGACCCCCGATAAACTGTCTCTTCCGAGCCGATCAATGTCCGTGCCGTCGAGAGAGCAAGTGTCGCCGTGAGCCTGGTGGTGCAGAAGTACGGCGGCTCCTCCGTGGCGGACGCGGAGAGCATCAAGCGCGTCGCTCGCCGGATCGTCGAGACCCGCAAGGCCGGCAGCGCGGTATGTGTGGTCGTCTCCGCCATGGGCGATACGACCGACGAGCTCCTCGACCTCGCGAACCAGGTCACCCCGCTCCCACCGGGCCGTGAGCTGGACATGCTGCTGACCAGCGGCGAGCGCATCTCGATGGCCCTGCTCGCCATGGCCATCGCGAACCTCGGCCACGAGGCACGCTCCTTCACGGGCAGCCAGGCCGGGGTCATCACCGACGCCGTCCACGGCAAGGCGCGCATCATCGACGTCACCCCGGGCCGGATCCAGACCGCCCTCAACGCCGGCCACATCGCGATCGTCGCCGGGTTCCAGGGCGTCAGCCAGGACACCAAGGACATCACCACCCTCGGCCGCGGCGGCTCCGACACCACCGCCGTGGCCCTGGCCGCCGCGCTCAACGCCGACGTCTGCGAGATCTACAGCGACGTCGACGGCGTCTTCACCGCCGACCCACGGATCGTCGCGAGCGCCCGCAAGATCCATCACCTCAGCAACGAGGAGATGCTGGAGATGGCCGCGTGCGGTGCCAAGATCCTGCACCTGCGCTGCGTCGAGTACGCCAGACGCTTCGACATGCCGATCCACGTCCGCTCGTCGTTCTCCCCGCACGAGGGAACCTGGATCACCGACAAGCCCCAGCACGGCCCGGAAGGAGAGTCCGTGGAAGCCCCGATCATCGCCGGCGTCGCGCACGACCGCAACGAGGCCAAGATCACGGTGGTCGGCGTCCCGGACCGCGCCGGCATGGCCGCCGAGATCTTCCAGGCGGTCGCCCGCGCCGAGATCAACATCGACATGATCGTCCAGAACGTCTCCGCGTCGGAGACCGGACTCACCGACATCTCGTTCACGTTGCCGAAGACCGACGGCCAGACCGGTATGCAGGCCCTCGCCCAGATCCAGCAGCAGGTCGGGTTCGCGACCCTGCTCTACGACGACCACATCGGGAAGCTGTCGCTGATCGGGGCCGGTATGCGGTCGCACCCCGGTGTCTCGGCCACGCTGTTCCAGGCGCTGGCCGACGCCGGCATCAACATCGAGATGATCTCGACGTCCGAGATCCGCGTCTCGGTGGTCACCCGTGACGACCAGCTGGACGACGCGGTCCGGGCGGTCCACACGGCGTTCGGCCTCGACTCGACCGACGGTGAGGCCGTGGTCTACGGAGGTAGTGGGAGATGAGCAACCCCGTGAGTATGCGTAAACCCACGCTCGCGCTGGTCGGCGCCACCGGCGCGGTCGGCACCGTGATGCGTCAGATCCTCTCGACCCGCGAGGACGTCTGGGGCGAGATCCGCCTCGTCGCCTCGGCGCGGTCCGCGGGCAAGCTGCTCGACGTCCGCGGCGAGCAGGTCGAGGTCCAGGCCCTCGCCCCCGAGGTCTTCGACGGCGTCGACGTCGCGATGTTCGACGTCCCCGACGAGGTCTCGGCCGAGTGGGCGCCGATCGCCGCGGCCAAAGGCGTCGTCGTCGTCGACAACTCGGGATCGTTCCGGATGGACCCCGACGTTCCGCTCGTCGTCCCCGAGGTCAACCCGGACGCCGTCCGGAACCGCCCGAAGGGGATCATCGCCAACCCCAACTGCACGACCCTGACGATGATGGACGCCCTCGGCGCACTGCACCGCAAGTGGCAGCTCACCGAGCTCGTCGTCTCGTCGTACCAGGCCGCCTCCGGCGCCGGGCAGCCCGGCATCGACCGTCTCCACGACGAGCTCCAGGTCGTCGGCGGCAACCGCGAGCTGGGCTCGCGGGCCGGCGACGTCCGTCGGGAGATCCTCGACAAGCTCGGACCGGAGTCACCGTTCCCGGCACCGCTGGCGATGAACGTCGTGCCCTGGGCCGGTTCGCTCAAGGACGACGGCTGGTCGTCCGAGGAGCTCAAGGTCCGCAACGAGTCGCGCAAGATCCTCGACATCCCCGACCTCAAGGTCTCGGCCACCTGCGTCCGGGTTCCGGTGATCACGACACACTCGCTGGCCGTGCACGCCGTGTTCGCCCAGGACATCACCGTCGAGGCGGCCCGTCAGGCCCTCGAGGAGGCCCCGAGCGTGGTGGTCCTCGACGACCCTGCCGCGGGCGAGTTCCCCACTCCTGCCGACGTCGTCGGCGCCGACCCCACCTTCGTCGGCCGGCTCCGTCAGGCCCTGGACTTCCCCAACACGCTCGAGCTGTTCGTCTGCGGCGACAACCTCCGCAAGGGGGCGGCCCTCAACACCGCGCAGATCGCCGAGCTGGTGGCGAAGGAGCTCACGACCGCCTGAGGTCCTGGGCGGTCGGTAGCGTGACGACGGCCCGCACACCTGGTCTCGCGTCCTCGAGGGATACCCGGGAACCATTGCGCCGCAACAGCTCTCGGGCGATGGCCAGACCGAGGCCGGTACCGCCGCTGTCACGGTCCCGCGCCTCGTCCAGCCGGGTGAACCGGTCGAACACGCGCTCGCGGTCCTGCTCCGGGATGCCGTGCCCGTCGTCCGTCACACCGATCCGGGCCGTGCCGCCGACCACCTCGAGGGAAAGCTCGACCTCGGAGGACGCGTGTCGGACGGCGTTGTCGACGAGGTTGGTCAGCGCGCGGTACAGGTCGTCGTAGGACGCGTCGACCGACACCGGTCCCAGGCCGTTCGCGACCGCGCGGTGCACGGGCACCCGGGCCGTCGCATACCGGGCCGCCACCTCGTCGACGAGCTCACCGAGCTCGACCGCTCCGGTGACTCGTGCCGACGAGGTGCCCCCGTCGTCGGCGCGTGCGAGGAGCAACAGGTCCTCGACGAGCCCGGACAACCGGGCGACCTCCGGGAGCAGGTCCTCGGGCAGCCGGCCGCCCTCACCGAGTCGCGTCGCGACCTCGAGCTGAGTCCGCATCGTCGCGAGGGGGCTGCGCAGCTCGTGAGCGGCGTCGGCGACGAACGCGCGCTGGGTCCGGCGCGCCCCGGCGACGCGGTCGAGCATCTCGTTCAATGTCGTTGCCAGCGCTGCGATCTCGTCGCGGGTCGGCGGAACGGGAAGCCGTTCGTCCGTGGACGACCCGTCGATGCTCGCCGCTCCGCTGCGCAGCTCCTCGACCGGCTTCAGCGCCGCGCCGATGACCCGCCACGCGATGAGGGCGCAGACCAGCAGCAACAGGGGAAAGACGACGAGCAGGAGGTTCCGCAGCGTCCTCGTGGCCGACTCGAGGTCCGCGGTCGGCAGGGCCGCGACCACGGTGACCCGGTCGGCGCCCGACCCGGCTTCCACCGCGCTGACCTGAAGGCCACCCGACAGGCCGGACCGGTTGCCGGCCACGACCACGACGTCACCGGCCAACGCCCGCGCCTTCTCCTCCGGCGTCACCAGCGCCGTCAACCGGTCCGCGGTCAGCGAGCCGGTGAGCACCCGGTTGTCGGCCGACAGCACCTGGACGACCTGCGCCCCGGACGCCGGCACCGGGTCGGGGATGCGACCGGAGCTGACCAGCAGGGCCACCTCCTGCGCGCTGGCGAGGGCCGTGGACTGCACGGTGCGGGTCAACGAGGACTCGAGGACCGCGTACAGGATCACCCCGCCGAGGATGAGCGCGCCGGCCACGCCGAGCACCCCGATGGTCATCAGCCGCCCGCGCAGGCCGATCCGCTCGAACCGCGTGGGCATCAGTCGGCGACCCGGTAGCCCACACCGCGGACCGTCTCGATCCGCTCGCGGCCGAGCTTGCGCCGGAGGTACCCGACGTAGACCTCGACGACGTTCGCGTCGTCCCCCGACGCCCACACCTGGTCGAGCAGCTCGTCCTTGCTGATGACCGCCGGGGCGGCGCGGAGCAGGTGCTCGAGCAGGCGGAACTCGCGCGGTGACAGCTCGACGTCGGCGCCGTCCACCTGGACACGGTGCGTGGCCGGGTCGAGGCTGAGACCGCCGGCCTCGAGCACGGTGGGGCGTGGGCCGGTGTCGCGCCGGACCAGCGACCGCAGCCGAGCGAGCAGCACCACGAACGAGAACGGCTTGGTGAGGTAGTCGTCCGCGCCGTAGTCGAGCCCGTCGGCCACGTCGTGCTCGCCGTCCTTGGCGGACAGCAGGAGCACCGGGACCCAGTTCTCCTCCTCGCGGAGCGTCCGGACCACGGAGTAGCCGGACATGCCCGGGAGCATGATGTCGAGCACCACGACGTCGTATGCGCCGAAGCGCGCCGCGTCCAGCCCGGCCGGGCCGTCAGCGACGTGGTCGACGACATACCCCTCGGCGCTGAGGCCGCGGCCCAGGGCCGCCGCCATGCCGGGCTCGTCCTCGACCAGGAGCAGTCGCACGGGGTCACCCTGTCACGAGGCGACGCCGTTGGGCTCAGGCATCGCGCCGTTCCGGCTCCCACGCTCGGGAGGCGACCGACAGCGCGTTCCAGGCGTTGATCGTCACGATGAGGGACAGGAGAGCGCCGATCTCGTCCGGGCTGAAGTGCTCGGCGACCTCGTCGTAGTCGGCGGCGGGGACGTGGGTCTGGGCGACCAGCGTGACCGACTCGGTGAAGGCGAACGCCGCGCGCTCGCGAGCGGTGAAGAACGGCGACTCCTTCCAGACGGCCACGGAGGCGACCCGCTGCTCGCTCTCGCCGGCGGCGCGAGCGTCGTGGTGATGCGTGTCGACGCAGTAGGCGCAGCCGTTGAGCTGGGACGCGCGCAGCCGCAGCAGGTCGCGCAGACCGGGGTCGATCCCGACCTTGTCCAGCTGGGCCGTGGCCACGTTGTCGAGGTGGCTCATGGCCTTGCTGAAGGCGGCGGCGTGGGCGTCGACGTCGAGACGGACGGGCACGGTCACGCGGGGCTGCGGTGCCGGTTGCGGTGTCGGTTGCGGTGTCGATTGCCGTGTCGGTGGAGGTCATGGGTTCCACGCTAGGGTCCGAGCGGACCGGTGATCGGGCCACTTCCGGAACATCTGAATGGGCCATTCGTCGCCGATGGTACGTTCGCCGGACAGGTTGCACACCGGCGTGTGACCGTCGGAGGTTCGTCATGGTCGTGCTCGCGCTGCTGCTCCTCGGTGCCGCCATCCTCGGCGGCTGGCTCCTGCTCGTAGCACTGGTGGGCCGCTCGTCCTTCCCGCGTCGGGAACGCCTTCCGCTCCGCGCGTGGCGGTTCGCCGACCTACGGGCCAACGCGGCCCGCGGCCTCGCCGAGCTGGGCAGCATCGCCGACGCCCCGCTCCCTTCCGGCCCGCGTCGCCGCTGAGCGGCGTCGCCTGAGAGGCTGGCCCGTGTGACCCCGACCGACGACTGGACCGACGACGAGGTCGCCGCCCTGACCGACGAGGACGAGATCCACGTCTCGAGCATCCGGCGCGACGGCTCGGCCCGACCGCCGGTCACCATGTGGATGGTCACCGACGCTGGCTCGGTCTATGTCCGCGCGGTCAAGGGCGTCGACGGCCCCTGGTACCGCCACGTCCGGGCCACGGACCACGCTCTCGTCACCGCCCGAGGCGTCACGGCCGACGTCGTGGTGGAGGACGCCAGTGCCGACCCGACCCTCGCCGGCCGGCTCGACGCCGCATACCGCGAGAAGTACCGGCGCTACGCGGGCTCGGTCGTGGGCAGCGTCCTCACCGCTGCTGCACGCGCGGCCACGCTCCGCCTCACGCCGCACCGCTGACGCTCTCAGGACGGTCACAGGTCCCACGTCGGACAATGGTCCGGTGAGCCCGTTCGCCGACCATCCCATCGCCCGCTGGGCCCTGCCCGCGGGCGCCGTCGTCCTCATCGCAGCCGGCAGCCTCGTCGCCACCCGCACGGCCAGCGCCGACGCCGGCCTACAGCCGCGTAGCGCCGCCCAGCTGCTCGTCGACGTCCGCACGGCGACCGAGCGCAGTCTGTCGGGGACTGTCGTCCAGACGGCCAACCTCGGGCTTCCGCAGATCCCGGGCATCTCGGGACAGGCCAGCGGTGGGCCGTTCGCCCCTTCGGGCGGCGCGGACCTCATCTCGGTGCTGGCCGGCACGCATACCTGGCGCGTCTGGGCCGACGGTCCGACCAAGGCCCGGGTCGCGCTCATCGGCGGGTCCGGCGAGTCCGACATCATCCGCAACGGCTCCGATGTCTGGGTCTGGTCCAGTCAGGACAAGAGCGCCACGCACCACACCCTCGACGCGAAGAGCGCCCCGAACGGCACGCCGTCGCTGTCTCCGACCGACCTGCCGAAGACCCCGGACGAGGCCGCCCGTCAGGCGCTGGCGGCGATCGACCCCACCACGCAGGTCTCCACGGCCGGCACCGCCGTCGTCGCCGGGCGGCAGGCCTACGAGCTCGTCCTCGACCCGCGTTCCACGGCCACTCGCGTCGCCCAGGTTCGGATCGCCGTCGACGCCGACACGCACATCCCGCTCCGGGTGCAGGTCTACTCGACCAAGCTGGCCAACCCCGCGGTCGAGGTCGGCTTCACCTCCATCGACTTCGCCACCCCGGAAGCCCGCCAGTTCGCCTTCACGCCGCCGCCCGGGACGACGGTCACCGAGGGCGGCGACACCACGGGCGGCAAGGTCACCGTCCCGAACCCGGCGAAGGCCGCGAACCCGGCAACGCCACCGGCGGGCTCCGCAGCCGCCCGAGCCCAAGGTCGTCGGCACCGGGTGGGAGCGGGTGCTCGTCGCCACCGCCCCCGGCCTCGGCGCAGGTGGTACCGGCGGTCAGCCGGGTCAGTCGGGCCGGTCCGGACAGTCCGGTGAGCTCCAGGGCCTGCTCAGCTCCATCCCGGAGGTCTCCGGGACGTGGGGTAAGGGTCGCGTGATCGACGGGACGCTGTTCTCCGCCGTGCTCACCGACGACGGCCGGATCGCCGTCGGGGCGGTCGCGCCGGAGGCCTTGTTCGCGGCGCTGAAGGCCTCGTGACCCTGCCGGTCACGCAGGTGTCGCCACCAGCTGCGGCTCCGGACACCTCCGTGCCCGCTGCGGACCCCGCGGTCGAGACCCGAGGCCTGAGCAAGCGGTTCGGCTCGCGGCTGGCCGTCGACGGACTGGACATGGTCGTCCCCCGCGGCGCGGTCTACGGCTTCCTCGGACCCAACGGCTCCGGCAAGACGACGACGATCCGGATGCTGCTCGGGCTCGTCGAGCCCACCTCGGGGACGCGGTCGCTGCTCGGGCACGCGATCCCGCGGGAAGCGTCGCGGGCGCTGCCTCAGGTCGGTGCCCTGGTCGAAGGGCCGGCGTTCCATCCCTACCTGTCGGGCCGGTCGAACCTCGCGCGCCTCGACGCGGCCGACCTCTGGAGCGACCCCCGTACCGCGCGCACCCGGATCGACGCCGCGCTCGACCGGGTCGGCCTGCTCGCGACCGCCGGCAAGCGCTACCGCGCCTACTCGCTCGGTATGCGGCAGCGGCTCGCCATCGCGGCCTCCCTGCTCACGCCGCGCGAGCTTCTCGTCCTCGACGAACCGACGAACGGCCTTGACCCCCAAGGGACTCGAGAGGTTCGGCACCTCGTCGCCTCGCTCGCCGAGGACGGCGCGACGGTCCTCATCTCGAGCCACCTGCTCTCCGAGGTGGAGCAGATCTGTAGCCATCTGGGGATCATGAGCGACGGCCGGCTCGTCGCCCAGGGCACCGTCCACGAGCTGCGCGGGGCCGGAGTGACGACGGTGGGCGTGACGACGTCGCGACCGTCGGACGCCGCGTCCGTCCTCGGTCGGCTCGGCGTCACCGACGTCGAGGTCGTCGGCGACGAGGTCCGCGGCCACCCGGGACCGGTCGCGCCCGAAGACGATCGTGGCGGCGCTCGTGCACGCCGACGTTCCCGTGCGGGGGTTCGCGGTGACGACGCCGAGCCTCGAGGACCTGTTCGTCAGCCTGACGGGGGAGGGCTTCGATGTCAGTGGCTGAGACGACGACGGTGCCCGAGCCGTCGAACGCGGCAGGGAGCACGGCATCGCGGAAGCGCCTGGTGTCGACCCGGCTCCTGCGCTCCGAGGTCCGGCTCATCGGCGGCCGCCGCCGCAACCAGATGGGACTGCTCGTCCTCGCCGCGGTACCGATCGTCCTGGCGATCTCGGTCCGGCTGTCCAGCAGCTCCTCCGGCGGCGGACCCGACTTCCTCGACTCGGTGACCTCGAACGGGTTGTTCGTGCCCCTGGCGGCGCTGACCGTCGAGATGGGGATCTTCCTGCCGCTCGCCATCTCGATGCTCGCGGGCGACGCGGTCGCGGGGGAGGCGAACCTCGGCACGCTTGCGCTACCTGCTCACCGTCCCCGTGAGCCGGACCCGGTTGCTCGCCGTCAAGTTCGCGTCGCTGTGCATCGGAGCGCTCTGGGGCGTGGCGACGGTCGCCGTCGCCGGCGCGATCATCGGCATCGCCCTGTTCGGCGCCGGGCCGCTGACCACCCTGTCCGGGTCACAGCTGGACTTCGGTGCCGCGGTCGGCCGGGTCCTGCTCGTGGTCCTCTACCTCAGCGCCTGCATCGCGGCCCTGGGGGCCGTGGGCCTGTTCATCTCGACGCTCACCGAGCAACCCATCGCCGCGACGATCGCCTTGATGATCTTCACGATCCTGTCCTGGATCCTCGACGCGGTCCCTCAGCTGGAGTGGCTGCACCCGTGGCTGATCGTCCACGAGTGGCTGTCCTTCTCCGACCTGCTGCGCGACCCACCGTTCTGGGACAACGTGCTGCGCGGGCTGGGGGTCGACGCCGCGTATGCGGCGGTGTTCTGGCTGCTGGCGTGGGCCCGGTTCTCCGGTAAGGACGTCACCAGCTGAGGAGTCCCACCGCCTTGGGTCCCGGGTCCGGCTATCCGTCGGACGACGACGTCGTGGTCGTCTTGTCCGGGAGGTAGGGCTCGATGGCCGACGCGAGCTTCTGCGGCGTCATCGACTGCAGCCAGACGTGACCGGGACCGTGGATCTGCGCGAGCATCATCGAGTCGCCGAACAGCTTGTTCTTCACGCCCTTCATCGACGCGAACGACAGCTCCATCTCGGCGCGGTAGAGCGCCAGGTGTCCGGGGTGGACGAGGAGGGACTGGCCGGCGACGAGGTCGTACTCGACGATCTCGCCGGACAGCTGCACCCACGCCGTGCCGTTGCCGGACAGCTTCTGGAAGACCAGGCCGGCGCCGCCGAAGATGCCGGCGCCGAGCTTCTTCTGCAGGCCCACCGAGATCTCGACCTCCGGAGTGCTGCACGTGTAGGAGTCGGACTGGACCATGTAGTGGTCGGCCGGGTCGATCTGCAGCTCGCGGATCACTCCGGGCAGCTTCGCGGTGAAGGCGACGAAGCCGCCACCGTTGGCCGGCGCTGTGTACTCGGTGAGGAAGAGCTGCCCGCCACCGAGGACCCGCTTCAGGCCACTCATGAAGCCGCCCTTGCCGCCGGAGCCGAAGCGGGTGGAGGTCTCCATGCCGAGCCCGGGGGTCAGCCAGCCGATCTCGTCGCCCTCGGCGATGATGCGCTCGCCCGGTGCGAGGGTGACCTCGAGGACGGGCATCGTCGTGCCCACGGTGCGTGTCTGCATGCGGAAGAAACTAGCGCGTCAAGGGCGCGCACCGGTCGAGATCGTCGGACGTCATGAGGTCCGGGAGGGCCAGGAACATCGCGCTGACCCCCATCTCGCGCAGCCGGGCGTAGCGCTCGACGTGCGCGGCCGGTTCTCCGGCGTGGTGACGAGCCGCGTACGTCGCGGCCGGTGTTCGCCCGCGCAGCCGCTCCACGCGGCGAGCCGTGTCGTCGCGCGAGCCGCCGACCACGGCGACGTCGAGGACGGTGATCGCGACGGTGTCCGGGTCCCGCCCGGCGCGCTGCGCGGCGCCACGCACCGCGGCGATCCGCCCCGGGAGCAGCGCCTCGTCGGCCGAGACGTTGCACGCGTCGCCGAGAGCACCGGCGATGCGCAGCGTCCGGGCGCCGGCACCGCCCACGAGAACGGGGAGGTCGCCGACCGGACGCGGGTAGAAGGTGGTCTCTGGGAGCGAAACCCGCTCACCCGCATACGCTTTCGTGCCAGGCGCCCAGAGGGCGCGCATGGTCTCGATCGCCGTGGCCAGCATGTCGAGCCGCTCCCGTGGCGGCGGGAACGCCACGCCGGACCCCAGGTGTTCCCGCTCGAACCAGCCCGCGCCCACCCCGCAGAACGCCCGCCCGCCGGAGAGCACGTCCAGCGTTGCGGCCTGCTTGGCGAGGACCCCCGCGTGATGGAGCGTCACCGGCGACACCAGCGTCCCCAGCCGCAGGTCCGTGTCGAGCGCCGCGAGGTGGCCGAGCGTCACCCACGGCTCGGGGATCGGGTCCCACGCCCGGGCCACCTGAGGAATCTGGACGAGGTGGTCCATGAGGGACAGCCCGGCGAAGCCGACCTCCGCCGCGCGCAGGGCGATGTCGCGCAGCCACGCCGAGGGGTCCCCGCCCCAGGGGAAGGTGCTCACCTGGAGGAACACGCCCTCGAGCAGCCGCCCGTGGGACGGCGGTGCCACGGCGCTCGTGCGTTGTGGTTCGGGCGCCGGCGTGTCCGTGACGACGTGGACGAGGTCCCAGCCCTCGTCCTCGAGCTCGCCCACGACGGTTCGCATCCGGCGCAGCTGGGTGGTGAGCACGGCGGCCGGGACCGGCCGGTCGCGCTGGGTGTTGCGGGCGCGGCATACGGACGCGGGGGTGTCCAGCACCACGGCGACCGCCGGGAGCCCCGCGGACCGGGCGACCGCGAGGTATGCCGCTCGTCTCGACGGGTCGAGCCCCAGGGTGTCGACGACGACGGTCAGTCGGCGGCCGGCCCGCGCGGCGACGATCCGGTCCAGCAGGTCGAACGAGTCCGCCGACGCGTCGAGGTCCGCCGGGCCGCTGCCGACCACCTCGCGCAGCGCGTCGGAGGACACCACCTCCGCAGTGCGGAAGCGGGACGACGCCCAGTGGGACTTGCCCGACCCCGACGCCCCGACGAGGACGACGAGGGCGGGGTCGGGCAGCTCAGGCATCCGCGCCGGTCAGCCCCTAACCCAGCTGTTTGACGTCGAGCTCGCCGTCCGCGTACCGCTTGCGGATCACCTTCTTGTCGAACTTGCCGACCGAGGTCTTCGGGACCTCCTCGATGAACGCCCAGCGTTCCGGTACCTGCCAGTGCGCCACCTTGCCCTCGAGGTAGTCGGCGAGCTCGTCCGGGGTGACGGACTGTCCCTCGACGACGACCACCGAGGCGAGCGGGCGCTCGCCCCACTTCTCGTCGGGAACCCCGACCACCGTGGCCTCCTGGATCGAGGGGTGGCCCATCAGGGCGTTCTCGAGATCGACGGAGGAGATCCACTCGCCGCCGGACTTGATGACGTCCTTGGAGCGGTCGGTGAGGTAGAGGAACCCGTCCTTGCTCAGGGCGCCGACGTCACCGGTGCGCAGCCACCCGTCGTCGCTGAACTTGGCCGCCATCTCCCGCCGGTCGGTGTCGTTCTCGGTGCCGTTCATGAAGTAGGACGCGGTGATCCACGGACCTCGGACCTCGAGCTCGCCGACCGACTCGCTGTCCCACGGCTGCTCCTCGCCGTCCGGGCCGATGAGCCGGCCCTCGACGCCGACGAGGAACCGTCCCTGGGCCGCGCGGTAGCGCCAGTACTCGTCGCTGCCCTTCTCGGCCGCGACCGGTGGGATCGCGAGGGTCCCGACCGGGGACATCTCGGTCATGCCCCAGCCGTGGATGATCTCGATGTCGTGGCGCTCCTGGTACGCCCTGATCATCGCCGGGGGAGCCGCCGAGCCGCCGACCATGAGCCGGTAGCAGGTGTCGGCCTTCTCCGGGTGCTCGTCGAGGTAGCGCAGCAGGTCGTTCCAGATGGTCGGGACGCCGGCGCCGGTGGAGACCTTCTCGGCCTCCATCATGGCCGCGAGCGGCTCGGCCTGGAGGAACCGGTCCGGCATGATCAACGAGGTGCCGGCCAGCATGGCGATATAGGGGAACCCCCACGCGTTGGCGTGGAAGAGCGGTACGACGACGAGGCTGCGGTCGCCCTGGCGGACCCCGAGGCTGTAGGCGTCGGAGAGGGCGTGCAGGTAGTTGCTCCGGTGCGAGTACGCGACGCCCTTGGGGTTGCCGGTGGTGCCGGAGGTGTAGCACATCGACGATGCGGCGTTCTCGTCCATGTCCTCGGGCCAGTCGAAGGTCTCCGGCTGACCACTGATCAGGTCGGTGTAGTCGTGGACGCCCTCGACGTGCTCGACGGCCTCCAGCGCCGCCCGGGTCTCGGCGTCGATCGGACCGTTGACGATGACCTGGCGGATCGTTCCCAGGTGGGCGAGCAGCTTCGCGAACGGCGCCGCGAGGGTGTTGTCGACGATGACGACCTCGCTGCCGCCGTGGGTCGTGACGTAGATCAGCTGTTCGGGGAACAGCCGGATGTTGAGGGCGTGGAGTACCGCGCCCATCGACGGGACGGCGAGGTAGGCGGTCAGGTGCTCGGCGTTGTTCCACATGAACGTGGCGACGCGCTGGTCACCGGTGATGCCGAGGCCGCGCAGGGCGTGCGCCAGCTGGGCGGCCTGGGTGCCGAGATCGGCGAAGCTGAGCCGGCGGCCACCTTCGGCGGTCCACGTCACGACCTCCTGGTCGGCGTGGAGGGTGGTCCCGTAGCGCAGGAGCTGCGAGATCAACAACGGTGTTGTCTGCATGGTGCTCTTCATGCCGGTGAGCGTGTCAAACAATGCGCCCTTTCGGTAGCGAGTCGGCCGGAACCTTCGCAGACCTGTAACGCTGCAGGTGCCACGGACCCGGGCGGAGGGCTACGTTCGGAGCATGCGCCGACCCCTGCGCCGTCTCCTGGCCGTTGCCGTCACCGCCGGACTCCTCCTTGTTGGGACCGGAGCCGTCTCCGTCGCCGAGCCGGCGGCGACGGGATCCTCCGCTCAGAACCTCAGGCCGGCCCTGGCCTGGCGGCTGACGCCGACCGGCAGCACCGAGCAGTTCCGGGGCTTGGCACCGGTCTCCGGGAAGGTGGCCTGGGTGAGCGGCACCCACGGCACCGTGCTGCGGACGACCGACGGCGGGCAGACCTGGCAGTCGGTCGGGCCCCCACTGGCGCCCGCCGACGCGGCCCTGCAGTTCCGGGACATCGAGGCCACGTCGGACCGCCACGCCGTGATCCTCTCGATCGGGAACGGCACGGACTCGCGGATCTACGTGACGGACGACGGCGGTGCCTCCTGGACCATGGCCTTCCAGAACACCGACCCGCTGGCGTTCTACGACTGCCTGGCGTTCAGTACGCCGCAGCGCGGGCTCGCACTCAGCGACCCGGTCGACGGGGTCTTCCGGCTCCAGGAGACGAAGGACGGCGGGCACACGTGGTCGCTCGTCGACCCCTCCGGGATGCCACCCGCACAAGCCACGGAGTTCGCCTTCGCGGCCAGCGGCACCTGCCTCACCGCCGGCCAAGGGCAGTCCACCTACCTCGCCTCGGGCGGTATCGACCCGCCGCGCATCTTCGTCAGCCAGGACCGCGGCCACACCTGGACGGCCACGACGGTGCCGCTCATCGGCGGCCCGTCGGCTGGCGTCTTCTCGGTGCAGTTCCGCGATCGGCACAACGGCATCGCGGTCGGCGGCGACTTCTCCAACCCCACCAGCTCGCTGGGCAACGCGGCCTGGAGCAGCGACGGCGGCCTGACGTGGCGGCCCGCGACGGCCCGCCCCTCGGGGTACCGGTCGGGGTCGGCCTGGGTACCCCACCTCCCGACCGTGGCGCTCGCCGTCGGACCGAGCGGGTCCGACGTCACCATCGACTCCGGACGGACCTGGCGGTCGTTCGACACCGGGAGCTTCGACAGCGTCGAGTGCACCTCGGACCTCGCCTGCTGGGCGTCCGGAGCGCAGGGCCGGGTCGCCCGGCTCACGCTCTCGCTGCGCTGATCGGGGTGGCGTGAGCGTCGAGCACCACCGGGAGCGGGAGCTGACCTTCGACGTCGACGACGACTGGGCGGTCCCCGACCTCTCCGCCGTGGCGCCGAAGGGCGGCCGGGTGGAGACGGCCGAGCAGGAGCTGGCGGCGACGTACTACGACACCGAGAGCTCGACCCTGCGGCTGCTCGGCATGACACTGCGCCACCGGGAGGGAGGCGCGGATGCGGGGTGGCATCTGAAGATCCCGGCGGGCGACGCGCGGACCGAGGTGCAGAGCCACGCGGCGGCCGGGTCCCTGCCCGTGGCGCTGCGCCGACGGCTGGCTGGGGTCCTGGGGGACGACACCGTCCGTCCGGTGGCGACGATCCGGACGACCAGACAGACGACCCAGATCCTCGACGCCACCGATGAGCTGGTCGTCGAGCTGGCCGACGACCGGGTGACCGGCACGGCCGCCGGCGCCGACGCGTACCCCGTCGTCTGGCGTGAAGTGGAGGTCGAGCTCGGCTCGGCCGGCGACGAGGACGACCTCGACCGGGTCACCGCACTCCTCGACGGCGCTCGCCCGGCGGTCGTGACCCGCAAGATCACCCATGTCCTGGGCGAGGCGCCTCGAGCCGAGGCGGAGGGAATGGCCGCCCTCGTCGCGGCCTACCTGCGCGACCAGTGCGCGGCCATCCTCCTCGGCGACGTGGGCGTGCGTGACGACCCGACACCGGAGGCGGTGCACGCC
The DNA here is from genome assembly GCA_963713345.1 of uncultured Actinomycetota bacterium. Classification (GTDB taxonomy): domain Bacteria; phylum Actinomycetota; class Actinomycetes; order Actinomycetales; family Dermatophilaceae; genus Lapillicoccus. Next base: position 695,163 of record CAVQLI010000014.1, read on the forward strand.
ACCAGGGTGGGAGTCCGGCGGCTGCGGAGCACCCTGCGCCTCTTCGATCACGTGGTCGACGCGGTACCAGAGTCGTTCGACGAGGACCTCGGCTGGCTGGCCGGGCTGCTCTCCCCGATCCGGGACGCCGACATCCTCGGTCGCCGGTTCACCGACGCCCTCGACGAGCTGGAGCCGAAAGACATCGTGGGGCCGGTCCGGGCGGAGATCCGACGTGCGTTGCGGACGGCGCGCCATACCGCCCTGGAGGAGTGGCGACGCGCCGTTGACGAGCCGCGGTACCGGGGCATCCTGGCCACGTTGGTGCGCTGGTATGCCGCGGTTCCGGTTCTCGACGAGGCGCGGGTCCGACCCAAGAAAACCCTGCTTAAGGCGCGGCGGAAGGTCCGACGTCGGCTGGCGGACGCGACCGACGCGCACGGACTCCACCAGACCCGCAAGGCCGCCAAGCGGTTGCGCTACGCGAGCGACCTGCTCGAGCCGGCACTGCCGCGCGCGGGCAAGGTCGCCAAGCGCGCCAAGAAGCTGCAGACCACCCTCGGCGACCACCAGGACCTCGCGGTGGCGTCGGAGTTCGTCCGTTCCATGGCCGAGTCCGGGCAGGTCGAGAACGCGTTCACCTACGGCGTGCTGGCCGACCGCTTCGACCAGGAAGCGGCCGAGATCCGCTCGTCGGTCCTCGGCCGATGAGTTCGGCCGCGACGCGCGGTCAGACCTGGCATGAGTGACACTCGAAGCGAAGGGCGGATCGACCGGCGGTACAGCGACGCGGAGCGGCCGCCCTCGGACTGGGCGGACGCCGAGCGGGCCCTGGTCGATGCCGAGCTCTACTGGTTCACGTCCGTCCGCTCCGACGGGCGACCGCACGTCGCGCCGATGGTGGGGGTGTGGCACGACGGTGCGTTCCACTTCTCGACCGCCTCGCGCGAGCAGAAGTGGAAGAACATGGCCTCGAACGACCGGGTCGCCGTCACCACGGGCACCAACACCTGGAACGAGGGCCTGGACGTGGTCCTCGAAGGTCAGGTGCAGCGGGTCACGGAACCTGCTGCGCTGCAACGGATCGCCGAGACCTACACGGCGAAGTACGGCGAGTCGTGGGCGTTCGCCGTCCTCGAGGACGGGTTCGACCAGGGAGACGGCACCGTGACCGACGTGTTCCGGGTCGAGGCCGACAAGGTGATCGCCTTCGCCAAGGACCCGCACGGGCAGACGACCTTCCGGTTCGGCTGACCCGAACCGCCACGGCGGTGAGCTCTCCCCCTCTGACGGGCAGAACTCACCGCCATCCGTGGTGGTCGTTCCGGCCGCCTGGCCCTCGGCCGACCGGGTCAGGCCGCAGCCGGTACCTGGTCGAGGAACCCCAGCACGAGGCTGATCCGGCCGTCCTCGGCGAGCGTCACGACGTCCGAGCCGATGACGACCGGCTCGGCGCCGGCGGGGCCGAGGCCCCAGGTGAAGCGGGCCTGGTCGTGGTGCCCGTCGACCTCGCCGACCTGGGTGAAGGCGAAGCCCGGGAACTGGCCCTGGGCGGCAGCGATGAGGCCGTCGATCTGGTCGTGGCCGGTCACGTCAGCGAGCGGGTCGGCATAACGGGCGTCGTCGGTCCAGACGCGTCCGACTGCGGCGCGGCGCGCCGCCGGGTCGGTCTCGTTCCAGGCGGCCAGGTAGTCGCGGGCCATCTGCTGGTAGTCGGTCACGGTGACTCCTTCGGGTGGTGGGCGGCCTGGTTGGCCGGCCCGTCGCCCGATCCTCGAGCCACCGAGGGAATGGCGTCGATGACCTCGGAGGTAACGGCCGGCGCGCGCGAAGGGGCATACCGTCCGGGGATGAGCGCCAGTGCCGTGGGTCCGCAGCTGCGGCGATGGCGGGAGCGACGCCGGCTCAGCCAGCTCGAGCTCGCCTCGCGTGCGGACGTATCGACCCGTCACGTCAGCTTCGTCGAGACCGGGCGTTCGCGTCCGACGCCCGCGATGATCCTTCGCCTGGCCGAGCACCTCGACGTCCCGCTCCGGGACCGCAACGCCTTGCTCGTGTCGGGTGGGTTCGCCCCGGCGTACCCCGAGCAGCCCCTCACCGCCCCGTCGATGGCCGTCGTGAACGACGCTGTCAACGCGGTTCTCGAAGCACACCAACCGTTTCCAGCGCTCGTGGTCGATCGGCAGTGGAACCTCGTGGCGGCCAACGCGGCGATCTATCGGCTCGTGTCCGGCGCGTCGCCGGCGCTGCTCGAGCCGCCGGTCAACGTCATCCGACTCACGCTGCACCCGGACGGGCTCGCGCCTCGGATCGTCAACCTTTCCGAGTGGCGCGCGCACCTGCTCGACCGGCTCGGCCGAGAGTATGCGTCGTCGGCCGACGAGGAGCTCGCCGCTCTGCGGGAGGAGGTCGCCGCCTACCCCGTCGGAGCCCGCGAACCGGCCGTCGCCGGGGGAGGGTTGGTCGTCCCCCTGCGCCTTCGCGCGGGTGACGACGTGCTCTCGCTCGTCAGCATGACGACGGTCTTCGGTACCCCGCACGAGGTCACCGTGTCGGAGATCGCGATCGAGACGTTCTACCCGGCGGACGCCGCGACCGCGCGCGTACTGCGTCGTTCGCCAGGGACACCCCTGAGACCGTGAACGGGGTTCCTGGGGGTGTTCCCCGATATCCGGGGGCGGACGACCGACCTAGCGTGGAGGGATGACCGTCACCTTTGCCGTCGTCGCCACCCCCGGGCCGACCCAGGAGTCGTGGGTCGAGCAGGTACGGATGATCGAGGACCTCGGGTATGCCTCCGTGCTGGTTCCCGACACCCTGTGGACGGTGTCGCCGTTCCCGGCGCTCGCCGCCGCGGCGGTGGCGGCACCGCGGATCCGCTTGCGCACCTGGGTCCTCGCGGCGCCGATGCGCAGCCCGGCGGCCGTGGTTCGCGAGGCCAAGGCGCTGCAGCAGCTGAGTGACGGCCGGTTCGAGCTGGGGATCGGCACCGGCCGCCCCGGCGCCGACGACGAGGCGGCGCGGCTGGGTATGCCGTGGGGGAGTGCGTCCGAGCGGATCGCCCAGCTCGAGACGGTGGTGACCGCTGTGCGCGAGGAGGTCGAGCCGCGACCGCCCGTGGTCATGGCAGCGAGCGGGGCGAGGTCGCTGGCCGTGGCCGGTCGCGTCGCCGACCGGGTCGCGGTGGCCCTCAGCGCCGAGGCGAGCCCGGCCGAGCTCGAGGCCGCGGTGTCCCGGGTCCGCGAGTCCGCGCCCGACGTGTCGTTGAGCCTCCAGGCCTTCGGCGTCGGCGACCGCGTGCCCGAGTACCTCGCGCGTCAGGGCTACTCGGGCAGTGCTCTTCGGGAGGCGGGCTCGGTCGTCATGCTTCCCGGCGACCCGGCCGCGATCGCCGACCAGGCCCGTGAGCACGCCGAGCGGTTCGGCGTCGACGAGGTCGTCGTCCCGTCCGACTTCGTTCGCGAGGTCGCGCCGGCGATCGCGCTGGTCTGACGACCGGTGTCGGGTTTCGAGGTGCTCAGCGCATCTCGGCGGGCTGGGCGGTCGACTCCAGGACCGACAGCCACAGGTCGCCGTCGGGCGCGACCTGGTTCCGGTAGGACACCGCCTGGGCGATCGGTACGTGGATGAAGCGGTTGTGTCGCCGGCCGACGACCAGCTTGGTCCGCCCGGCCATCCCGGCGTGGACCGCCGCCTGGGCGAGCCGTACGCAGTAGACCGAGTCGTGGGCGCTGGCCGGTACGGAGCGGATCGTGTAGCCGGGGTCGATGTACTTGAGGGTCAGCTCGGTTCCGGCCGCCGCGAAGTGGTCGGTGATCGCACGTTTGAGGTGGAGCCCGATGTCCCCCAGAGCCGAGTTGCCGCTCGGGTCGGAACCCTCCGCATACAGGAAGTCCTGCCCGGCGCCCTCCGCGACGACGACGACGGCGCACCCGTTCTCGAGCACCGCCCGATGGAGGCACGCGAGGAACCCGCCCGGTCCGTCCATGGCGAACGGCACCTCCGGGACGAGGACGAAGTCGGCGTGGTGCACGGACAGCGAGGCGTAGCAGGCGATGAAGCCGCTGTGCCGGCCCATGACCCGCACCAGGCCGACACCGTTGATCGCGGACTGGGCCTCGACCCGCGCGGCCTGGATCGCCTGCGCCGCGGTCGTGTACGCGGTCTGGAAGCCGAAGCTCTGGCCGATGAACGGGATGTCGTTGTCGATGGTCTTCGGGATGCCGACGACGGCGACGTCGAGACCGCGCGACAGCAGGACGTCGGCGAGGCCGGCCGCGCCGCGCATCGACCCGTCGCCGCCGATGACGAACAGGATGTCGACGCCGAGGTCGACGAGGCAGTCGGCCATCACCTCGGGGTCCTGGGCGCCCCGCGAGCTACCGAGGATGGTTCCGCCCTGCTCGTTGATCGTCGCGACCGTGTCGGGAGTGAGCGCGACCGGGGCCGGCCCGAGGCCGGGCACGAGACCGGCGAAGCCGTGCCGGAACCCGACGACGTCGTCGACGGCGTAGTGCGCGTGGAGCTCGAGGACGAGCCCGCGGATGACGTCGTTGAGGCCGGGGCAGAGGCCGCCGCAGGTGACGATGCCGACCCGCGTGGCGCCGGGCTCGAAGAAGATCCGACGCCGGGGGCCGCCCGGTTCGAAGGTCGGGAGCTCGTCGAGGGGCAGCTGCCGCGCGCGCAGCAGCTCCACCGTGTCGTCGAAGAGGACCCGGTCGTCCTCGTCGACGTAGTGCTCGTTGGTGCGGCGCCCCGCGACGTACTTCCCCAGCGGCGAGTCGAACCGGCACTCGCCGAGGCGTGGCACCTGCAGCTCCGAGAGCGTGGTCACCATGCCAGCGTCCTCCCGGCGTGTGTCCACCGTGTTGCGCGCATGAAAACGAGGGGGACGCGACGGGAGGTCGCCCCGAGGTCGGCCCGCTAGGGTGCACGACGTGGTGGCCATCCAGGAGCACGCCCAGGACCAGCAGCCCGCGGACGCGTTCGTCTCGTTCGGTGTCACCGGGGACCTGGCCAAGAAGATGACCTTCGTCGCCCTGTACCGGCTCGAACGGGCCGGCCGACTGGACGTGCCGGTCTTCGGCGTGGCCGTCAACGACTGGACCGACGAACAGCTGCGGGACCACGTGCGCGAGTCGGTGCACACCGCGCTGGGTGCGGACGACACCGTCGACGACGCCGTCCTGGAGCGTCTGGTCGCTCGAATGCGTTACGTGGGAGGCGACTTCGCCGACCCGGCGACCTACACGAAGCTCGCCGAGGCATTGGGCGACGCCAAGGTCCCGGTCTTCTATCTCGAGATCCCGCCCTCACTGTTCGAGATGGCGGTCAAGGGTCTCGCCGGCGCGAACCTCATCGACCGGGCACGGGTCGTCGTCGAGAAGCCGTTCGGCCACGACCTCCCGTCCGCCGAGGCGTTGAGTGCGTCCCTTCGCGCGATGCTGCGCGAGTCGCAGCTGTACCGGATCGACCACTTCCTCGGGAAGATGTCGGTCCAGCAGATCCTGCGGCTGCGGTTCGCCAACACCGTGCTCGAACCGGTGTGGAACCGCCGCTACGTCCAGTCGGTCCAGATCACCATGGCGGAGAACTTCGACGTCTCGGACCGCGGCGGCTTCTACGACAAGGTCGGGGCCCTGCGCGACGTCGTGCAGAACCACCTCATGCAGGTCCTCGCCATGGTCGCCATGGAGCCGCCGGCCCTGGGCGGCCTCGACGCGCTCTCCGACCGGAAGCGGGACGTCTTCGCGGCCATGCCGGCCGCCGACCCCGCTGCCTACGTCCGCGGCCAGTACGAGGGGTACCAGTCGGTCGAGGGCGTTGCCGCCGGGTCGACGACCGAGACGTATGCGGCGTTGCGGCTGTGGATCGACAACTGGCGGTGGTCGGGTGTCCCGTTCCTCATCCGCGCCGGCAAGTCGCTGCCCGTGCGGACCACCGAGGTGCGCATCGTGTTCCAGGCGCCGCCGCCCCTGGGCTTCGCCGACGACGACGGGGTTCAGGAGCCCAACCAGCTCGTCCTGCGGGTCGATCCGGCGGCCGGCGCTCGGCTCGTCCTGCAGGCGCAGAGCCAGACCTCCACCTCGGTCCGCACCGTCGACCTCGACGTCGACCTCGGCGGACCGAACGTGCCCACGCCCTACGAGGAGCTGCTGCACGCCGCGATCGTCGGCGACGCAACGCTGTTCACCCGCGAGGACGTCGTCGAGGAGACCTGGCGCGTGCTCACCCCGCTCCTCGACCTGCCGTCGGCACCCGAGCCGTATGCGCAGGGCAGCTGGGGTCCGGCGGCCGCGGACCGCCTGGCCGAGGGCGTCGGCGGCTGGCGCGAGCCCTGGGCCTAGGCCCCGTCGAGACTGGACCTGGGTCACTAGCCCGTCGACATACCGGCGCCTAGCCTGGACCACCATGGGGGACAGACGCGCACTGCGCGCACTCGTGACCGGCCTGGCGGTCGGCGTCGTCATCGCCTGCGCGGCGTGTACGGAGACCGGTGGTGGTCCAGGCCCGACGACCGGTAGCGCGGCAGCGACCGGTGCGGTGGCCGGATCCGGGGGCTTCAAGGGCGGGTACGACCCCTCGACGAAGTTCACCCAGCTCACGGCGATGTTTCTGACGACACCGTCCCCGGTCGAGATGACCGACGGGAAGGTGCACCTCACGTACGAGCTCGTCCTGACGAACGCGGCGCCGATCCCGTTCCGGGTCGACAAGATCGAGATGCACGACGCCGCCACGTCGGCCCTGGTGCCGAACACGACCGGGCGCGTCGACATCACCCCGCTCGCCGGCGGCACCGAGGCGGAGGGGACGACGGACCCCGGCGCCGGCAACACCTCGGCCACCATCCCGCCGGGGACGACCTATGTCGCCTGGGTGGACGTCGTGTTCCCCCAGCGCTCCGCGGTGCCGACGACCATCGAGCACGTCGTGACGGGCGCCGTCCTGCCGCCGAACGGAGCGCCCGTCCCCGCCGAGCTCCGGATCGGCCGGACCGACACGGCGACCGACGGGCCGGTGGTCCTCGGGGCGCCGGTGCCGCCCGGGATCTGGTACATGAGCGAGGGCTGCTGCGCCGACGACACCCATCACCGGCGCGGACTCGGACCCATCAACGGCGAACTCTCCGTGCCGCAGCGCTTCGCGATCGACTTCTACAAGCTGGACGAGCAGCACCGGACCTGGGTGGGCGACCCGTCCAAGCTGGAGAGCTTCCTGACCTACCGGGTGCCGATCCTGTCGGCGGCCGCCGGCACGGTCGTCGCGGCCCTGGACGGTTTCGCCAACACCACCGCCCTGCCCAACCCGCCGAAGCCGCCGCCGATCAACGAGACGGTCGGCAACCACGTCATCGTGAAGGTCGCCGACGGCGTCTACGTCCTCTACGCCCACATGGACCCGGGCTCGGTGGCGGTGCGCGTCGGTGACCAGGTGACGAGGGGGCAGCAGCTCGGCCTCATCGGCAGCAGCGGCAACTCGACCACCCCGCACCTGCACTTCCAGATCCTCACCTTGCCGACGTACTTCCCAGCGGACAGCAAGCCGTTCGCGTTCGACTCGTTCACGTTGCTCGGACGGGTCCCCGATCGGATCTGGGACGACAACATGGCCCTCGAGCCGACCGGCACCCTGCCGTTCACCGCGGCCACCCCGACATCGCCGCACACCAACGAGCTCCCTCTCGACCGAGACGTGGTTCAGTTCGGTCCGTGATCTCAGCGTTGTTCGCCGGGCTGTGCGTGGTCGCGGGCCTGGCCGCACCAGGTGCGACGAGAATACGCGCCCGTGGCTTCCTACCCTGCGGAACGTGGGGGAGGTCGTCGAAGGCAAGCGCGTCACGTGGGCGGAGGGGTTCTTCGACCTCGTCTTCGTGCTCGCGGTCACCCAGGTCGCCACACTGCTCGGCGAGCACCACCAGTGGTGGGGGCTGGGCCGCGCGTTCATCGTCCTGGCCCGCCGTCTACCGCACGTGCGGTCACCACGTCGCTCCAGACGAACCGGCTGAGCCGCGACTCGACGCGGGACCGCATCACCCTCTTCGGCGTGGGTTTCTGCGGTCTGGTCATGGCGATCGCGATCCCGCACGTGTACGACGGCGGCGGGATGCAGTTCGCCCTGGCCTACTGGGTGGCGCGGATCCTGCTGTGGCTGCGGTACTTCCCGCAGTCACCGACCGCGCGTGGTCACCTCACTGGGACTGAGCGCCACCGTGATCGGGCCGATGCTCGTCGTCGGAGCGCTGTTGCCCGACACGTGGCGTGAGGTCGTGCTGGTTGGTGGCGGCGCTCTGCGGCCTGGGCAGCGTGGCGGTCATGGGTCGGATGCACCGGTTCATCCGCTACGACCAGGAGCCACCTCATGGAGCGGTTCGGGTCGTTCGTGCTCATCGCTCTCGGGGAGCAGATCGTCGACCTGAGCCTGCCGTTGGCCCGACAGCCCGACAACATCCGCTCCGCTCGAGCTGTTGGCCGTCGGGGTAAGTGTTTCGTCGTCGTCTGCACGCTGTGGTGGACCTACTTCGACCACTCGAACGCGGCCATCACGTTGGCGATCGCGGGCAGCCGGGAGACACGTGGTCATGTCCCGGCAGCTCACCTACGGGCACTTCGGCGTCGTCGGCGGGATCGTCTGCATCGCCGTGGGGTTCGAGCAGATGGTGACCAGGCCGTTGACGTCTCGATGACCTTCACCCACCTCAACCTGCTGTACGGCGGGGCGATCCTGCTGCTCGTGTCGATGGTCTACATGCGGTATGCCATGTCGAAGGTCTGGCGGGTGGCGCGGATAGCGGCGGTCGGAGTCCTGCTGGTGCTGCTCTACGTCTCGCTGTTGGTCCCGGGGATCGTCGCCACCGCCCTGCTGGCCGCCGCGCTCTTCGGGCTGGTGGCCGTCGAGAGGCGTTGGCCGGCGTTCTCCACCCGCGGCGCCGACCGGGTCCGGTCGGACGCCGGGGCCTGAAGGCAGTGCGTGGCCCGTGCCGGCGGGATGCGGCAACGGTGGCACGCGCGTCGAAGCGGCAGGTCCGCTGGGGCGGCACGGGAACCGGCTGCCGACCGAGGAGTGGTCAGGCGCGGCTGACGGCGCCCGCCCAGACCCAGGCCTCGTGCTGGTGGGGCGGGACGCCGAACCGGACCTGGACGGCGCGGGGAGTCCAGGCGACCGCATGGCCGACGACGAGCTCCTCGACGCCGTCCTCCCAGAGGATCCAGGCGGTGACGCGCACCGGCTCGCCCGCGGAGGTGGTGCTGGAGTGGGTCAGCTGCTCCGAGGTCAGGGACCGAGGCTGTCGTGGTGCGCGTCTCGGTACGTCGGTCACCTCGGTGAGGATATCGAACACCTGTTCGATCGCGGAACCGGATGTCAGCGCCGGGTGAGGAAGGAAACGGCCTCGGCCAGTGCCGCGTCGGTGATGTCCGGGTCGTGCCGAGGGCCGATGTCGCGCATGAAGGCGTGCTCGCCACCGGCGTAGATGTGCAGCTCAAGGTGTTCCGCACCCGCCGCATACAGGGTCGACAGGATCTGGAGCCGCGCGTCGGCCGGGACGTGCGGGTCGTTCGAGCCGAAGACGACCATCATCCGGCCGGCGACGTCCGCGGCCCGAGCCAGCGTGCCGCTGTCGGCGTCCCCGCCGAGCTTCCCGTCGTGCAGGCCGGTCGGGTAGAAGCAGACCGTCGCCGCCACCCGCTCGTCGAACGCCGCCCGGAACGCGAGGTGACCGCCGATGCAGAACCCGACGCCGTAGACCTCCGTGATGTCCGGGCGGCCGGCGAGGTGGTCCAGCACCGCGACGCGGTCGGAGTCGAACTGCGCCGTCGTCGTCGCCGCGGCCCCGGCCAGCCCGGACGCCTTGCCGGCGTCGTCGAACTCCAGGGCCTGTCCGGCCAGGTCGCGCGGGTAGATCTCCGGCGCGCAGACGGCGAACCCGTGCGACGCCAGCCGTCGAGCGGTGCGAAGCGTGGACTCGGTGAGCTGGAAGATGTCGCTGTAGAACAGCACGCCGGGCCACGGGCCCTCGCCGACCGGGCGGATCAGGATCGAACGGATCTCACAGTCCGGCGCGGTGATCCGCACCTCGTCCTCCCGCAGCTTCATGGGCGATGACCTTAGACCGCCCGGCCCTGCCACAGTCGCTCGAGGAGAGGCTCGTCCCGGAGGCGCTCGACCACGGCATCCGTGGGCCAGGGCGTACCCACCGGGGACGGCAGCCCACGGGCAGCGCGGTTGAGGTCCCGCGCGGCCGAGACCTGCAGTCCGTCCGTCGCCGTCGGCGCCTGACCGGACAGCCTTCTCAGGGTCGTGCCGCTGAGCAGCACCGGATCAGCCGCGACGCGGTAGCGAGCGCGTTCGAGGATCCGGGACGGAGGCGGTCCGCCGTGGATCCGCGCGTCGTTGACCACCGAGAGGACCGCTGCGGCCGCCTCGACGTCGTCGATCCACACGTGCGCGTCCGAGCCGGCCAGGAGGCTCTCGATGCTGGCCAGCAGGACGGCGGTGCCGGCGCCCGACGACCGCAGCCGGACGACGATGTCCGGAACGGTCCAGACCAGGTTCTCGCCGCGCAGGTCGCGGTCCGGAATGCGTGAGGCGAGCGCGAGGGTCTCGGCGTTCTTCATCGACACGAGGTCGGCTCCGCGACCGGCCAGATCGGGACCGTCGTGCCAGACGACCGCGTCGGGAAGCCACCGGGTGTCCGCGCCCGCGACGAGCGCTCGATGGCCCAGCTCCCAGTCCTCGCCGCCGTACGACCGGAACGACTCGTCGAAGCCGCCGAGGCGAGTGAACAGCTCGGCGTGCAGGGTCAGGGCCGCGCCGATGACGAGCTGGTATGCCCGGGGGTCCGGTTCGGTCAGATCGGCGGTCCGCGCATACCCGTCGAGGAGCCACTGGGGTTCCGTCAGCTCGACCGGACCTGGGCCACGGCATTGGAGCCAGTGCTGGACCATGGCGGCCGACCACCCTCCCAGCTCGGCGTGCCGCCGATGGCCGAGGACCATCGCCCACGGCGAGTCCGCCGCCCGGACCATCTCGGCCAGGTACCCGGGGGCGGGGATGCAGTCCTGGTCGAGGAAGGCGAGAACGGGAGCCGAGGCCGCCGCGGCGCCGAGGTTGCGGGCCGCGGCCAACCGGAAGCCCGCGTCCTCCTGGCGGACCACCACGACGCGGAAGTCGTGACGGCTCAGGGTAGGAGCGACCCTCGATCCGTCGTCGGCGACGACCACCTCGAACGAGTCAGGGGTCAGCGTCTGGGCATCGAGGCCCGCCAGCAGACGGTCCAGCTGGTCCTGACGTTGGTAGTACGGCACGACGACGCTGACGAGAAGGCTGCTCGTCACGGCAGGCCCCGCAGGATGTCGGCGTGCATCCTCGCGGCGTGCGCCCAGGTCGGTCCTACCCGGGTGGCGGGGTCCAGACGCGTCGAGCCGGGGTCGTCGACGGCGGCGGTGATGGCGTCGTGGAGGGAGTCGGCGAGGACCAGCGCGCCCGGCAGCCGCTCGGCGACCTCGACGCTGTACCCGCCGCGGCGCACGATCGGACGCCGTCCGGCGGCGATCCAGCTGTTCACCGAGCCCGAGGCGGAGATGTGCCGGTGGGGGGCGACCGGGACGCCGGCGCCGGCCAGCGCCACCGCTAGCTCGTCGTCCCCGAGGTATCCGGTGACCCGGAAGCGGACCCCGGCCCGGCCGGCGCGATCCTTCAGCTGGCCCACGAGGTCCTCGTGGCCCTCCGCAGCAGCGCCGTAGTTCACCACCGACACGACGCGACCGTCCGCGGCCATGGATGCCGCGGCATCGATCACGTCCTCCACCCCCTTGCCGGGGTAGAGGTAGCCCAGCACCGCGATCTCGGCCGAAGCGCCGTCCGGAACGGGATGTCGAGAAGCGGCGGTTTCGAGCGGTAGGGGCACCACCGTGGTCTTCCGCATGACCGCGCCGGCGCCCTCGGGGTCGTCCACGCACGCAGCGAGCAAGGCCTTCTCGAACTCGCTCGCGACGACGAGCTGCGTTGCTGCGGAGGCGAACTCGGCGTATGCGCCGCGCCGCCTCTCGTACCACTCCTTCCCCTCCGAGGCCTGGGGGACATCGTGCAGCGAGAGCGCGAGGGTACTTCCCACGGCGAGGGCACGGACCGTGGCGGCCGCCTCCTCGGGGCTTGCCCCGAAGAGCCGGTCGGTGATGTGGAGGAAGGCGGTCGAACCCGATGGAAGCGCATCGCGAAGTCCGGGGGGTTCGTGTCCGCTGACCTCGGTCGGCACCCGCACCAGGGCTCGCGAGAGGAACGGGTCGGACGCCCCCAGCCGCAGCGCGTGCCGCACGACACCGTGACGGGTGGGACCGGCCACCACGTAGCGCACCGTCATGCGGCCGTCGTCTCGAGCAGGCGCCATCGCTCGGCGCTACGGTTCGCCACGGCGGCGAGCACCTCGGGATGCTGCCGGTACCAGCCGAGCTGGGCGTCGACCACCTCGGCGTCCGGCACCTCCCGGCCGCCCACGACCCAACTCTCCTCGGACACGTCGCGACCGTCGCTCAGCTCGATACCCAGCGCTTCGAGAACCTTGCCCTCGCAGGGGGTCTGAACACTCTCGAGCAGCTCGTATCCGGGATCGGTGGCCGTCACCGGCCAGCCCAGCCGCTGCTGGATCGCCCGGGCCAGCGACACGAGGACCGGGTTGCCGGGGTGGTTGACCGTGTTCGACGCCCGCGCACCGGAGTCGACGACGAACGGACTCACCGGTACCGCGCCTGCCCGAGCCTCACGGTCGCGAAGCTCGGCGAGCGACCAGCGGGCGACCGCCCGGAAGCCCTCCGGGCCCGCCGTCGGCAGCGGCTCCCCGAGGGCGAGCATCACGGTGCGCACGTCGTGGTACGGCACGACCGGTGGGTCGCCCTCGTCGGGGTGGGTGAACACGACCTGCCACGGAAGCAGACCGGCGTACCAGACAACGGGCCAGCGAACGACGCGGGCGCCGGGCGCCGCCTCCTGCACCTCGGACGCACCGAGCGGCAGGTCGTGGTAACCGGCGGTGACCGGCTGCGTGAGCACCACAGCCGCGCGGTCCAACAGCCGCTGCAGAAAGGGGACCTCGTCGGGCGTGAGCTCGTGGACGGCCGGCACCCGCACACTGACGCACGGCGCGTCGTCGGCGTCCTGCAGGAGCAGCCGCATCGACTCGGCCTGGCAGTTACCGTGCACCACCAGCAAGGGCTTGTCACTGGCGGGCATCGGTTTCAGGCCGTAGAACTCGCCGTAGTGCATCGCTCGCGGCAGATCGGCGAGCGCGACCGGCGGCAAGTCCGGATTCGTCGGCCTCACGTCGTCACCGTACGGCGCAACCCCCCTCCTCGCATTACGTGCGAAACGGCCGAGAGTGGGTATGACCTCTCCGTGACAGCCCACAACCCCGGGGCGAGACAGGTGAGAAGCACCCACCGCGCGCAGCTCCCCAGCATCGCTTCGCTCAGGCCACTGACACCGACGCGCCTCAGCGGCCATCCGCTGCGGATCGCCGTGGTCGGAACGTCGAGATACCCCATCCGGCAACCTTTTGCGGGGGGACTCGAGGCGCTCGTCTGGATCCTCGTCTCCCGGCTCCGTGCGCGTGGGCACGAGGTGACGCTCTTCGCCGGCGAAGGGTCGGACGGCCTCGACGACAAGGAGTTCGCGGAGTACACCTTCCCGTCACCGGGCTGGTTGCCCAGCGGTACCGCGGCCCGTGACCAGTCGATGCCCGCCCGGTCGTTCATGAGCGACCACCACGCCTACCTCCGGCTGCTCATGGCCTTCGCCGGGCCGCTGGGCGACCGGTTCGACGTCATCCACAACCACTCCCTGCATCACCTGCCGGTGGCGATGGCGCCACTGCTGCCCATCCCGATGCTGACCACGCTGCACACCCCACCTACGCCGTGGCTCGAGTCCGCCGTTCAGGCCACTCCCGCGAGCACGCGCCCGCCGGGCCCGTTCGCTGCGGTGAGCGCCTACATCGCACGCGAGTGGCGGGTGCTCCGGTCGCACTCCGCCCCGTCGGTGGTGGCGAACGGCGTCGACGTGTCGGCGTGGCCCGCCGGTCCGGGTGGCGACGTGCTCACCTGGTCGGGCCGGATCGTGCCCGAGAAGGCGCCGCACCTGGCGATCCGGGCGGCCCGGCTGGCCGGAATGCGGCTGGTCATCGCCGGGCCGATGAGCGACCTCCCGTACTTCGAGCAGGCCGTCCGACCCCACCTGGGTCGCGACGTGGAGTATGCCGGTCACCTCCTCGTGCCCGAGCTCTCCACCCTCGTGGGGTCGTCCGCGGCCGTCCTCGTCACGCCGCTCTGGGACGAGCCCTACGGCCTGGTCGTCGCCGAGGCCCTCGCCAGCGGCACGCCTGTCGTGGCCTTCGAGCGCGGCGGAATCCCTGAGGTCATTGCGGATCCGTCGGTCGGCCGCCTCGTGCGCCCCGGGGACGTCCAGGCGATGGCCGACGCGACCTCGGCCGTGGTGGGCCTGGACCGAGTCGCCGTGCGGGAGTACGCCGAGCGCTATCTGTCCGTCGACCGGATGGTCACGGCGTACGAGCGGGCGTACCGGCGGCTGGCGTCAGGGTCCATCGCGGAGGCCGACCGGACAGCGTGATCAGTCCCTCGGCGGCGAACGCGTCGAGCCAGCCACCCATGGGGAACTCGCCCCATCGGTCGTGGAACAGGTTGCTGTTGCGCACGATGTCGGCCAGGTGACGCCGGGGCGGGTCCTCGACCTCGTGGTACTGGTGGTACGCGGTCGCGCCACCCAGCCAGTAGAGCCGTCCACCGTTGCGCCCCAGGCGCATCGCGAAGTCGGTGTCCTCGCCGCCGTAGCCCACAAAGGTCTCGTCGAACCCGCCGAGCTCGTCCCAGTGGGCGCTGCTGAGCCCGAACGACAGCGACCAGAACAGCCGTAGGTCCTCCTCCGGGACGATGTCGAGCTCCGGCGCCACCGGTCGCGCTGGATGGGGTTCCGACCGGCGGAGGTCGGCCGGGTCGTAGGTTCCGCGGCCCGGCGGGAGCGGCGGCAGGTAGTGGACCGCACCGGAGACGACCGCCGGGGGCCTTGGTCCGGACGACGTGCCCGCCATCGACTGGCACGCCTCCGCGTACCGCTCCACGAGTCGCTCCGAGGGGAGGCAGTCGACGTCGAGGAAGACGAGCACGTCGGCCCCCAGAGCAATCGCGCGCGCTGCGGCGGCGTTGCGAGCGGCCGCGAGCGGAAGGTGCCCGTGGCGCCGGGGCAGGTGGACGACCTCGATCTTGTCGGCTGGTCGCGATGAGGATGCCTGGTGCCGGACGACGCTCTCGAGGTGCTCGTCGTCCATCGCCGCCCCCACCCAGATGTCCGGGAGGCGCGTGCCCGCGGCCAGCGCGGCGAGCTGGGCCCGCAGGTGGGCGTGCCGACCGTGGGCCAACGTCACCACGGCGACCACTGAACGCGTCACGACGCGACCTCCGCCACCGCCCGGTCGAGGGCCTGGGCGAACCGCGTCGCTCCGTGACCGTCGTTCCACCGCGACCAGTGCTCGGGTGGGGACGGGAGCGCGTTCTCCAGCAGGCCCTCCCACTCATCGGGCTGCGGCCAGGTGGTGAGCCCCGTTGCCAGCCCTAGAGACTGGAGGGCCGCTACCAGGTGCTGCTGCTCGTCGTGGGGCCGAGCCTCCGGAACGATGACCGCGCGGCGCCGGGCCGCGGCGACCTCGGCGAGGACGTTCTGACCCGCGTGGCACACGACGACGTCGGCACCCTGGATCTGGGCCAGGACCCGCTGCGCGTCGGTCTCGTCGCAGACCGACCAGGACCAGGTGGGCGTGGCCGCAGCGGCGGAGGCGACGTCGGCGGCGGCGACGGTGGTCCCGCCGCGGCCCCACAGCACGGTGACGCGACGATCTCCCGGTGGGGGCGAGACGGCACACGGGTCGAAGCGCGAGAACCCGCCGAGATGGACGGTCTTCGCGTTCCACTCGGTGCGCCACCCGACGACGGGCTGCACGTCAGCGGGCCACGCGGCGAAGAGGCTGGTCGCTGCGTCGTACCCGGTCTGGTGCGGACGGTCCCGCCGGTCGCCGGCCATGAGGACGGCGGCGACGGGGACGCCCAGTGCCCGCACGAGCATGGTGATCTCGACCGAGACGTCGGACACCAGCATGGCGGGCCGTGCCCGGCCGACCCAGGCGGCCACGGCGGCCATCCGGTCCCCATAACCCCTGTGCCCCAACGGTGCCCAGTGCAGCACGCCGCCGGCCTCATGGTCGTCGCCTCCCGGCGCGTCGTCCGGCGGAAGGGCCACCCACCGCTCCGCCGGCCAGTCGGGTGGGCGCGGCGCCGAGCTGAGGATGACGACTGGTGTACGCATCTGCCGGCCGACGAGGCACGCCCTGGCGACGTGTCCGGCGCCCACATGGTGGGCGTACCACCCGATGACCGGGCTCACGCCGACGCCGCGGGTAGGCGGGTGCCGGCCGCGAAGACCGCGCGGTAGATCTGCTCGTGGGCGGCTGAGAGCCGCTTGTCGCTGGGTCTCACGCTCGACGCGACTGGCCGGCGTGACCGGTCGGGCCGCATACGCCTCCGCCACCGCCCTGATGACGTCCTTGCGGACGGGTCCCTCGCCCGGGCGCCATCCGAAGGTGTGGCACCGCTGTTGCTCGGTCCAGTACCCGGTGCGGGGAGCCAGCACGGCCGTGCCCAGGTCGTAGCAGGCCTCGACCCATCCGGAGTGGGTGCCGAACGCATACGGGATCACCGACAGGTCGATCGAGCGGAGGTACGCCCAGAGCTCGGCATCGGTATGCGGCGCATGGAGATTCAGCTCCAACAGGCCTCGGGCGGACCACGTCTCGAGCTGAGCCAGGAGTGCCCGGTCGTGGCGGGGGTGCGAGGCGTCGAGCACCTCTCGGTGCAGGTGGACCAGCAGCCGGCCGTCCGGCATCGCCGCGACCACCTCGCTGAGGATGTGGAGCAGGTCCTCGACCACGACGTTCGCCCGGAGGCTCTTGAGGTGGACGCCGACGACGAACTCGTCGCGGGAGCGCTCGTGACCGAGGTCGAGCTCCTCCAGCGGGGCGACGTGCGGATGCGGCAGCACGCTCGCGTCCCGACCCCAGCGGGTGGCGATCCGCCGTGCAGCACCCTCGGTCAGCGTGACGACCGCCGCCGCCCGACGGACCAGGACGTCGAGCCGGGCCAGATGGTCGCGCTGGTCGGACGAAGTGCGGGTTGACGAGGTCGTGCACGGTGAGGACGAGCGGGATGCCCGCGGCGTCGAGGGTGTCGCACCACCGCTCCAGCTCGGTCGGTTCACTGGCGTCGAACCCGAAGTGGACGTGCACGACGTCCACCTCGTCGCCGTGCTCCCGGACCCACTCGCTCTCCAGCGCCGGCGGCGGCCACCACTGTCCGGCGGGAGCGCCGGGCACGTCCGGGTCCGGCAGGTGGACTACGGCCGACCCATGTCCTGGCTCCGGCCGTAGCCGCAGCGGGTACGGGTGGGCACTTGGGACGGGCAGGACCCGAAGGGGGCGTCCCGGCCCGACGGCGTAGGGGCCCGGCTCGGAGGGCATGGCTCGCCGCGTCACCCGCTCCTCCTGACACCAGTTCGTCGTCCCGCCCGGCGACTGCGCCCCCGCGCGCCGACCCGCAGGCTTCATACCCGGATCGGAGGCGGGCAAACGAGCGGTCAGCGAACGTGCCCAAACGGGGGCAATGGTTGACAAAACGCCTAGACGTCGAAAGGCTCGCCGTAGTTCGGGGACGTGGTCATCCCAGGCCCCGGACATCGCCGATCACGGCGCTCGCTGGGCGTGCTGAAGGTGCCCAGCGCCGCGTCGATGACCGCTTGGGGCATCGGACTCACCGCATACGGCTTGGTCCTCCATGCGCCTTGACCTGTCAGCGTCGACATGGCCATGAAATGAGGACTCGATGACCCGTCCCCTGCGGCTGATCGCGGCTGCCCCCATCGTTCTGGTGGCAGCCGCTCTCATGTGGCACGCGGTGCCCACCAGCCAAGCGGCTGCCAACGACTGGACCGAGGTGTGGAGCGACCAGTTCAACGGACCGGCCGGCCAGCGCCTGGACCCGGCGAACTGGACCCCACAGATCGGTACGAGCTATCCGGGTGGCGCCCCGAACTGGGGCACCGGCGAGGTGGAGACCGCCACCGACAACCCGGCCAACGCCTCGACCGACGGCGCCGGACACGCCGCGATACGGGCGATCCGTGAGCCCGACGGGCACTGGACCTCGGCGCGGCTGGAGACGGTCCGTACCGACTTCCGTCCGCCGACGGGTGGGGTGCTGAAGTTCGAGGCGTCGGCCAAGCAGCCGGACGTCAGCGGGGCCGAGGCCGCCGGGATCTGGCCCGCGCTGTGGATGCTCGGCGCTCCGGCCCGCGGGGTCGGCGCCACCAACTGGCCGTCGATCGGCGAGGCCGACCTCCTCGAGACCGCCAACGGACGCGACTCCAACTGGGGCACATTCCACTGCGGCACCTGGGGTGGCGTCTGCAACGAGCCTGACGGCCGTAGCAGCGGTGAGCGGACGGCCGCGAGCCTGGGTCTGTCGAGCTTCAAGACCTCGTTCCACACGTATGCCATCGAGTGGGACGAGAGCACGTCGCCCCAGGAGATGCGCTGGTACATCGACGGAATCCAGTACCACACGGTGAAGGCCACGGACATGCCTGCGGACGTCTGGACCAACGCGACGAACCATGGCTACTTCCTCGTCATGGACATCGCGATGGGTGGTGGCCTGGCCGACAAGACCGGCGGCGGTCCGACTGCGGCGACCAAGAGCGGGGTGCCGCTGCTGGTCGACTACTTCTCGGTCTCCTCGAAGCCCGGGAGCGGGACGCCGACGCCGACGCCCACGTCGACGGGCCCGACCGGGACCGGAACGGCCACCGTCCCGTCGGGCCCGACGCCGACCGTCACCGTGACGGCAACGGTGACCTCTACCGTCACGGTCAGCGCCACCGACTGCCCGCCAGTCCCGACGACGCCGCCGACCACGGCGACGACGACGTCGGCACCGGGCGGGCCGGGCTCGCCGACGAACCTACGGCTGGCGGGAAGTACCGCCTCCAGCCTCACCCTGGCCTGGGACGGGGCAGCCGGCGCGAGCTACGACGTGCTGCGCTCCGGGGTCCGGATCGCGTCGGTGACCGGCACCACGTTCACCGACATCGGGCTGCTGCCCAACACCCCGTACGTCTACTCGATCCGGGGGACCACCACCACGCCCCAGCAGACGTTCACGATTGCTCGCTGACGGGGCGATGAGTCTGCCCGCGCATACCGGTCTACCTCCCGACCGAGACCACCAGCTCATCGGGAGGTAGGCATGGGCCTGATCACCATCGAGATGTTCGCAACCCTCGACCTCGTCGGGCAGGCGCCCGGCGGCCCCGACGAGGACCCGGAGGGGTTCCCGTTCGGTGGCTGGCAGGCGCCGCTCATGGACGACGAGGCCGGCGCGCAGATCGGGGCTGCGTACGAGGGCACGGACGCGCTCCTGCTCGGCCGGCGGACGTACGACATCTTCGCGGGCTTCTGGCCGTTCCAGGAGGGTGGCGAGGACGACGAGATCGCCACGCTCTTCAACCGCATCCCGAAGTACGTGGCCTCGCGCGGTACGCCGGACCTCTCCTGGGCCGGGTCGTCGCAGCTCGGCCCGGATCTGCCGAGCGCCGTACGCGAGATTCGTGACCGGCACGAGGACATCAAGGTCGTCGGCAGCCTGGATCTGGTGCAGACCCTGCTGCGCGAGAAGCTGTTCGACCGTCTGGACCTCTGGGTGCACCCGATCGTGCTCGGCGTCGGCAAGAAGGTGTTCGAGAATGGGGCGGTGCCCACCAACCTCGCCCTCCTCCAGCCGCCGGTCGCCAGTCCGAAAGGCTCCGTGTACCTGCGCTACGGGATCGCCGACGGCACGCCCGAGACGGGCGACATGAGCGCCCCCGACCGAGGTGCCCGGTGAACCCGCGAACCTCGATCACCGTCACGCCCGTCCATGTCGCGGACCTGGTCGCCGAGGGCGAGCTGATGCCGGTCTGCGTGCACGTCATCGACCATCCCGACGGGCGCGTCCTGGTCGACACCGGCCTGACGGAGCTGCACCCGGCGGTGGCCGACATGGACCCCCGCCTCCGTCCAGTCAGCGAATGGGACCTCGACCTCGCCGGCATCGACATCGTCGTCAACACCCACCTGCATTTCGACCACTGCGGCGGCAACCACCTGTTCGCCGGTACACCGACCTACGTCCAACGTCGGGAGCTCGACGACGCACGCAGCCTCGAGGACTACACCATTCGCGAGTGGGTCGAGGCGCCCGGCGTGCAGTACGTGCCGGTCGACGGCGAGCTCGAGCTGCTTCCCGGGATTCGGCTCGTCCCGACGCCGGGCCATACGAACGGCTCGCAGGTGGTCGTCGTCGAGACGGGCGAGCGTCCGACCGTCATCGCCGGCGACACGGCGGTGTGGTTCGGCGAGCTGGACGAGCCGAAGACCGAGGGCCAGCTGCTGGTGCGCGCCATGGACCCCGAGATGGTGTGGCTCTCGCACACCCACGAGCCCTGGCGACCGCCCGCCGTCTGAGGCGTACTCACAGTGGGCGTCGACGCCGGAGCGAGAGGGGTGTCAGTGATCGGCGAGTGAGAGCGCGCGGTCAACGGTCGCCCGCACTGTTCTCGGTTCACCAGCCGCGGTGATCACCACGCCGTATGCCATTCGCTGGGCCAGCAGGACATCGGCCGCGGTGAGGCCGGCGCTGGCGAGTCCGGCGGCTTGTGCCGGTCGCAGGGTCGACTCGACGAGTCGCAGGAGCCGCTCCGCCCCGTCGTAGTCGGGAAGGTTGCGGCGGGCATCCACGACCATCTCCACGAAGGCCGACGCCTCGATCGTCAGGTCCAGCAGTCGGGACCAGAGCCGCCCGAAGGCTTCGGGGGACGGGTCGGCCGCGATGGTCTCGAGCTCGTCGAAGTTGTCGTCGAACACGGCGAAGGCCAGGTCGAGCCTGGTCGGGAAGTGGCGGTAGAGGACGCCCTGGCCCACGCCGGCCTCGCGCGCGATGGCGCTGAGCGGTACGCGGTAGCCGCGGTCGGCGAACAGTCGACGGGCGGCCTCGAGGATCGCGGCGCGGTTGTCGGCCGCGGCCGCCGGACCGCGGTTGCTTTTTCCGCGCGGTGGCGTCATCCTGGCAGCATACCCATCCGGACAGTGCTGTCCGGTTAAGCAGAGAGAGTGACAGAACACCCATGACCGATTCCTTCGAGCACACCTACGACGTCGTCATCGTCGGCACCGGAGCGGCCGGGCTGGCCACCGCAATGGGGGCGCGGGACGAGGGGCTGAGCGTCCTGCTGCTGGAGAGCACCAACAAGTGGGGCGGGAACACCGCCATGTCCGGTGGCGGCCTGTGGCTGCCGAACAACCCGTTGATGCAGCGCGACGGCGCCGGGGACTCTCGGGAGGAGGCGTTGACCTACCTGGAGGCCACCGTCGGTGACGTCGGGCCGGCCAGCTCCCGGGAACGCAAGGAAGCATTCGTCGACGGGGTGGCCGACTTCGTCGGAACCGCTCAGAAGTATGGCGTCGAGCTGGTCCGGGCCGGCGACTATCCGGACTACTACCCGGAGCTGCCGGGCGGCAAGGTCGGCCGCGCCGTCGAGGTGAAACCCTTCGACGTCAAGCGGATCGGCACGGCGTGGGACACCTGCCAGGCGCCGGTGGCCATGCCGATCAAGACGGACGACGTCTGGCTCCTGGGACGGGCCTGGTCGACCCCTGGTGGTCTCGCACGTGGCGCTCGGCTGGTATTCCGCACGATCGGCGCTGTAGCGCGCGGCCAGCGGGTTGCCGGGATCGGCGCGGCATTCGCCGCCGCGTTCTTCGACGTGGTCGTCCAGCAGCAGCACGCATCGCTGTGGCTCGATTCGCCCCTCGAGGAGCTCGTGTTCGAGGAGGACCGGGTGGTCGGTGTGCGGACCACCCGCGGAGGCCGCCCCGTGGGGGTGCGTGCTCGGCACGGGGTCATGCTGGCCGGGGGTGGGTTCGACCAGAACAAGGAGTGGCGCCAGAAGTACCACGGAATCGACGGTTCACCGTCTGGCGCCCCGGGCAACCTCGGTGGTCCCATCGATATCGCCGCCGACGCCGGTGCCGCTCTCCAGCTGATGGATGACGCCTGGTGGGGCGCGTCGGTCGCACCGCTGCCCGGCGACGGCCCCGGGTTCATCGTCGGCGAACGGTCCTTCCCGTACTCGATCATGGTCGACGCCGCAGGGGACCGGTTCGCCAACGAGTCCGAGTCGTACGTCGACCTCGGCCACCACATGCTGGAGCACGACAAGACCGGTCCGTACTGGTTGGTCGCGGACGCTCGGCACGCGCGGCGGTACCTGCGCAGCTACGCGATGGATCCCCGAAAGACCAAGCTGATGGCCGAACACGGCATCATGGTCAAGGCCGACAGCATCGAGGAGCTCGCCAAGAGGCTCGATATGGAACCCGCACGCCTGGCCTCGACCGTCGACCGCTTCAACGGCTTCGCCCGCGCCGGCGTCGACGGCGACTACGGTCGGGGCAACTCCGCGTACGACCGCTACTACGGGGACCCGACGGTGCACCCCAACCCGTGCCTCGGCCCCGTCGCGAAGGGACCGTTCACGGCGTTCAAGGTTGTCATCGGTGACCTCGGCACCAAGGGTGGGGTGGTCACGGACGTCGACGGGCGAGTCCTGTCCGAGGACGGCTCGGTCATTGACGGCCTGTACTCGGCAGGCAACAACGCCGCATCCGTGATGGGGCGCACCTACCCCGGCCCCGGCTCGACGATCGGACCCGCGGTGGTTTTCGGCCTCCGCGCGGCGCGCCACATGGCGCGGCAGGTCGCGGCAGGCGCAGAGGAGGCTGCGGCATGAGGGTCGCCGGCAAAGTTTGGGTCATCACCGGCGGCGGCGGTGGCATGGGCCGCGAGCTCGTCATCCAGCTGCTCGGGCGCGGGGCCCGTGTCGCGGCGGTGGACCGCAACCCGGCTGCGCTCGGCGGCACGGCGGACGCGGCGGGCACGAACAGGTCGCGCCTGTCGACCCACGTCGTCGACATCACCGACCGGACCGCCGTTCGGGGACTTCCCGCCGAGGTGGTTGCCATCCACGGAACCGTCGACGGACTGATCAACAACGCCGGGGTCATCCAGCCCTTCGTCCCGGTGGCCGAGCTCGACGACGCGACAATCGAACGCGTCCTCGACGTCAACCTGATGGGCACGTTGCACATGGTGCAGGCGTTCCTCCCCGTGCTGGCCACCCGACCCGAGGCGCACCTGGCCAACGTCTCCAGCATGGGCGGGTTCTTCCCGTTCCCAGGCCAGACGCTGTACGGCGCGAGCAAGGCGGCGGTCAGACTGCTGACCGAGGGTCTGTACGCGGAGCTGCTGGACACCAACATCGGTGTGTCGGTGATCTTTCCCGGCGCGGTCAACACCGGCATCTCGGAGAACTCGGGGATCGAGATGCCCGCCACCGGGGACCAGGGCAAGATGCCGATCCTGTCGCCCGCCAAGGCGGCCACGATCATGATCCGTGGCATCGAGAAGAACAAGCTGCACATCTACGTCGGCCCCGACTCCAAGCTGATGAGTATCGCGATCAAGGTCGCCCCACGACCCGCGATCCGCTTCGTACAACAGCAGATGAGCAAACGACTCCCGGCCTCGGCCACCCCATCGAAGCGGTGAAAGCCAAGGCCGCGGCCCCACCATGGCTCCAGGGTGCGCCCTCGCAGTGGCCTGGGCGAGGACTGCTCCCCTCGGCCATTTGAACGGCTCAGACCCGCGTCACACCGCCGCCTGTCGGGCGCACGAGGCTTACCGGATCGGCCGATGAGCGGACGAATTCGAATACGGCCGGAAGCGAGTCGTGACGAGGAGGGGCTCATGACGCTGGCCACGATCGTCACCACTTGGTCCGCGACGTGGCCACCGTCCTCCGCGACTTCGCGACCGAGGTCATCTCCACGCGTGAGGGCCGCCTAGAGCCGCCGAGCAGGGCGCGGACCAGCCGCGCCTGCCGGGACGGCCGGCTCGGGAGCCGTTCGAGAACTGAACTCACTCGCCCGGTGGCACCTGGAAGGCCCGGACCTCGATCCGGCCGCCGAGGGCCTTCGACGCCCGGGCAGCCCAGCCAAGGGCGGCCTCCTCGTCAGCTACGTCGATCACCCAGAAGCCCCCGAGGTACTCGGGAGCCTCGACGAAGGGGCCGTTGACGGTGCTCAGCGACTCGCCGGTGTTGTCGACAGTGATCGCGCTCGAGGGCGGCATCAGCCCGCCCGCGAAGACGAAGGCGCCGGTCGACGTCAGCTCCTCGATGATCGCACCGGTGGCAGCCATGGCCGCCTCGAGCTCGGCCGGGTCCATGGTCTCCATTGTCGGCTCCTCGTCGGAGTCGTGCGGAACGGACAGCAGGTATTGGCTCATGCTGTGTAGGACCGACCTCGGCACGGGAACTCATCGGTCGACTTCCGCTTCGGCTTCGGAGGAGCGGAGAATCGGTAGCCGTCGGTGAGCCGCCCGGCCACCCGTTCCGGTCGACCTGGTCGTCGAGCACCATGCCGGCGACGCTTGGTGACCACGGCGCCTAGTGGCGATAAGCCCGGCTCCCGCCGTGTGCTCAGCATCCCGCAGCAGGATCTTGTTGCCTTCGGATATGTCGCAGCCAGGGTGTGCGACGCTGCCGCCATCCGCACATGCCGCAGACCGCTCGACCTCAACATGGCAGGGCGCTGGCGTGTGTTCTTCGGCCGGCCGAGGGGCGCATCGGGGCGACCGGCGCCGCGGGGGGGTCGGACGCCAGCTGAAGCGGGCGATCGGGATTTGTCAGACGGTCACTGTGTCGCCGTGGCGAGCAAGAGCCGCCTCCGCGATCGAGGCGGGCGTCGCCGGAGCAACCCTGCTGACTGTCGTACCTCTTCATCGTCGCCAGCGCGCTGCGTCTGTGGTCCTTGCACAGAGGAAGCAAGATGTGAGCAAATGTCATCTGCGCCAATGGGCGAGACGACATGTCGAAGACTTCCCAGTGTTGGAGGAGTTCGCATCGGCCAAGGCCAAGATCCTAGGGATCTGAGCACCACCGGCGGGAACGGCGCCGAGCCGTACTCACGACTGGCCGGGGTGTACGACGAGATCGTGGTGGATGGCTGCCATGACCGCTGGGCCGCCCATCTCAACGAACTTTGGAGCAGTGACGCGGCGGACGTGCGTACCGTGCTCGACCTTTGCTGTGGCACCGGCCTCATGGCCGCCGAGCTGATTGCCCTCGGATATCGGGTGGTCGGCGTTGACGGTTCATCCGCGATGCTGGCCCGGGCTCGCCAGCGAGTGGGACCGGCGACGGTCCTGATGCAACAAACCCTTCCCGGCCTGACGATTGGCGGCGTCTTTGACGCCGCCGTCTGCACGTTTGATGCGTTGAACTACCTGACGCCGGCTGACCTGGGCGCAACGCTCACGGCGGTCGGCCGCCGGCTCCGACCCGGGGGCTGGTTCGTCTTCGACCTGCACACTGACGCGCTGATGGATTTCACCGTGTCCCACCCGGTCGTCGAGGGTGAGGCGGCCGGGTACCGGTTCGCCCTCAACAGCGTGGTGGATGTCGGCGCCCGGACCTGCGACACCCGCATCGATGTCACCCGGGCGCATGACGGTGACACGTTTGCCGAGCGGCATCGTCAGTACTTCCACGGAGACGTCCAGGTCCGCGACGCGCTCATCGATGCTGGCTTCGCGTTCGCCGCAATAACCGACGAGTACACCCACCAGCCCCCAGATTCATCGACCATGCGCGCGACCTGGACCGCGCGTTACCTCGCCGCGTGACCGCAACCAGCAGCATTCGGCAGTCCGCAACCGACCAGGATCCGGTGCCGGCGCGCATAGTGTGTCTCGACGTGGATCTGGCCGCTGAGATCACATCCGGCGGGCGACGTAGTAGTTGTTGATGAAGTCGCCAGCCAGGCCCTTGACCTCGACCTGAGCGAACCCGGCCTCGTGAAGCATCCTGACCGCCGTCTGCTCACCCCACGCGGCGCCGAGCCCGGCCCCGCCCTCCTGGGATAGCGACACCGTCATGCAGTGCATCAGCGAGACGCCGTAGAGGAAGCCTGCGCCCGGCACACCGACGTTCTCGTGGGGATTGCTGGAGGCGCTGATGTCGCACATGAGGAACACGCCGTCGAGTGCCAGGGACGCAGCGATGCCGGCAAGCACTGCGGCGGGGTGGGCCTGGTCGTGTATCGCGTCGAAAGCGGTGACGAGGTCGAAGGGGCCTGTCGCTGACAGGTCCGTCACGTCGCGTACCTCGAAGTGGACGTTGGTCAGTCTCCTCGACTCGGCGGCCGACCGAGCGCTCGCCACCGCCTCCTCGGAGAAGTCGAACCCCACGAAAGAGCTGGCGGGATACGTCGACGCGAGCACGTTGAGGTGGTGCCCGCTGCCGCAGCCGACGTCGGCGACCGAGATGCCGCGCGACAGCCGGTCCGACAGCCCGGCGACCAGCGGCACGACGTCGTCGACCAGCAGAGCCTCGGCCAGATCCTTACTGTCCTCCGCCATCAGGGCGTGGAACTCGGTGTAGGCGCTGTAGGGGACGCCACCGCCTCTACGGAAGCAGGTGACGACCTGCTGCTCGACATTGGCCATCAGGCCGATCATTTGGGCGAGCTTGGCGAGGTTGTCCTTCCCCGCCCGCCGGGTCAGCACCGCGCCGTGCTCGGGCGGCAGGCACCACGTATCCGTCGCGGGATCGTGCTCGACGATGCCGCCGACCAGCATGGCCGCAAGCCACTCACGCACGTACCTCTCCTGGAGTCCGGTCGCGGCGGCGACCTGCCGGGACGTTGACGGCGGCAGGCTGGCCAGCCCATCGAAGAGGCCAGTGCGGTGCCCGATGCTGAGCGACAACGCCGCTGATGCGTCGGCAATGATCTGCAGCACCTTGCCGGCGAACTCCTCCACACGTGCGACGTCGAGGTCGGGCGCCTCGGTCTCAGGGGTCGTGGTCTGCCCGGTGGTTCGGCTGGTGCTCTGGGTGGTGGTCATGGTTGCTCCTGGCGGTTCAAGGTCGGGGAAGCCCCGGCGCGTTCACCGTAGAAAGCAGGGCGCGGTCTTCGCTTCCGCCGAGATGTGCAACCTCTCCGGACCTCCCGTGCACCGTTGTATGTATTCAGCCGGCCGGTTCTACCGGCTGCCTGCTACAGCCCGGCGGTACGCGCCCAGGCTGCGGCCGCGGTCCTGGTCGAGAGACCAAGCTTGGAGTAGATGTTTGCGAGATGGCGGGCTACGGTCTTCTCGCTGATCACCAGCGCGGCGGCGACCTGCTTGTTGGTGCCTCCCTTGGCCACCTGTCGAAGGATCTCGGCCTCACGCATCGTCAGGCCCCCGGGGCGCTCGGCACCTGGTCGCAGCCCCTCCAGTCGTCGAAGGTCGACCAGGGCGTCGAGCCCGGCTAGCGTCCGCTCGGCGGCGTCCAGCTCGCGGGTCGCGGCGCTGTGGTCTCGCAGCGCCGAGTACGCCTGCGCCAACAACATCCGGGACCGGGCACAGGCGTACGGCGCCTCGAGTTCCTGCCAGCGGCGGACGGCCTCTCGAAGAGTGGTTACCGCCTCGCCGGCATCCCCCGCGGCGACCAGGACCGCCCCACGCGCGTGGGCCGCCACGGCGTCCAGGCCCGGTGACTGCCATTGGTGCGCCATCGCGGTGAGCTGCTCGCTGGCCTCGCCGGCCGCTTCGAGGTCAGGGACATCGACGGCCAGGTCGACTACGGCGAGGAGAAGGGGTGCACGGGAGTACTCCGCGCCCTTGTGGGTGGCCAGCGCCGTGCGCAAGGAGGCGAGGCCGGCGCCGCCCGGGTCGGTCTGTGCGGTCAGAAGGGCCAGACCCGGCTGTGGGTCCCGACCCAGCTCGTGTGCGCGGAGGTACGCCGCCTCGGCCCCGACGAAGTCGCTGCGCAGACGCAGCAGCTCACCCAGCAGGTAATAGCCCTCCGCCACCACCTGAGAGTTCATGCCGACCAGCTCGGTGCACACGATCCGAGCCTCAGCCGCTGCTAAGTCCCATTCGCCGGCGACCTGTCGCAGCTGGACCCGGTGCATACGGCAGATGCCGGAGAACATGACCGCGCTGTCGAAGTGTTCACACCATCGTTCGGTCGCTGCTGTCCACTCCCGGGCCCGACGCAGGTCGAACAGCTCCCAACAAACCGCGATCACCTGGCAGTAGAGGTTGCCGGCCATGTCGGGCGGGACTCGTCCGGCCTTGACCGGGAGCATTGCCTCGTCCAGCAGGGCCATGCCCTCGGTCACCGCCCCACCGCGCAGCCGGGCAGTCCCCTCGGTCATCAGTGCGAGCGAGTGCAGCGTGGGGTCGGAAGCCCGCTGGGCGGCGTCACTGACCTGCCGGGCGAGGTCGACGGCGAGGTCGAGGTCGCCGCCGTGCAGGGCGTTCTCCGCGTCGAGGTGTACGACGTACCAGCGGGCCGTCTCGTTGGGCGACTGCTCCAGAAGGGACCGGCCCCGCTGAATCCAGCCGGAGCCCGCCCCGAGGTCGCCGCGCAGCATCAACAAGAACCCGAGCCCGATGGCAGCCTGCGCAGCTCGAGTCGTCTGGCCCTCCGCCACCAGCCGCTCGTGAGCGACCTCGGCAAGCTCCAGCGCCCTGTCTGCCTGGCCCAGCCACCACGTCGAGTCCTGCCAGGCAACGAGGTCGTCGGCGGAAAGCTCACCGAGCCGCCCGACACGGGAGAACGCCTCGTCGGCCCTGGCGAATCGGTGCGCAGAATGAGCCGCGTGCGCCTCCCGGAGCAGCTCCGCCTGGTCGCTCACCCTCCGATCCTCGCGCCGAGCAACGCACCCGTCCATCCCCGAGTTGCCTTCGGCGAATGACTGCGATCCAAAGTCCGACTTTGCCGCTGGCGGGGGCAGCGGCGACCGATCATCCGACGCCTTGTCCGACCGCCAGCACGTTCGCGCCAAATCAACAGGTTCGCGACCTCGAAGGCCTGGAGACCACCCGCCGGTTGACGCGCGCAGCCGGCAGGCGGTCCACGAGCTC